>DASVQX010000018.1:0-31241 GCA_036388915.1 Pyrinomonadaceae bacterium | reverse complement strand
CGGCGGCCGGCGCTCGTTTGGCGCCGGCCGCCGCTCGGAATTTCAAGGGGCGAAAACCGGGCGGGTCTTTTATGGGCGGAGTTCTGGACACGAATCCCGACGCGGGCGGGCACTGGGGGCGCTACGGCGGGCGCTACGTCCCCGAGACGTTGATGGCGCCGCTCGAAGAGCTGACCGAAGCCTTCGACGCGGCGCGGCGCGACGAGGGCTTTCAAAGCGAGTTCGAGTCGCTGCTCAGCGACTACTCGGGCCGCCCGACGCCTCTCTTCCGCGCCGCGCGCCTGACGGAGCACGCGGGCGGCCGCGCCGCAATCTACCTCAAGCGCGAAGACCTCTCGCACACCGGCTCGCACAAGATCAACAACGCGCTCGGACAAGTTCTGCTCGCGCGCCGGATGGGCAAAGAGCGTGTCATCGCCGAGACTGGCGCCGGCCAGCACGGCGTCGCGACCGCGACCGTCTGCGCGCTGTTCGGTCTGAAGTGCGTCGTCTACATGGGGTCGGAGGACGTGCGGCGCCAGCGTCTCAACGTCTTCCGCATGCAGTTGCTCGGCGCCGAGGTGCGCGAGGTGGATGCCGGCCAGCGCACGCTCAAGGACGCCATCAACGAGGCGCTACGCGACTGGGTGACGAACGTCTCGGACACCTACTACCTGCTCGGCAGCGCGCTCGGGCCGCACCCGTACCCCTTGATGGTGCGCGAGTTCCAGAGCGTCATCGGGCGCGAGGCGCGCGCGCAGTTTCTCGAAAGGGAAGGGCGGCCGCCCGACGCGCTCGTCGCGTGCGTCGGCGGCGGCTCGAACTCCATCGGGCTGTTTCACCCGTTTCTGAACGACGCAGGCGTCCGCATGGTCGGCGTCGAGGCCGGCGGGACGGGCGCGGAACTCGGGCTGCACGCCGCGCGCTTCAACCAGACGGGCGGCGGCCGTCCCGGCGTGCTTCAGGGCACGATGAGCTACGTCTTGCAGGACGAGCGCGGGCAGATCGCCTCGACGCACTCGGTCTCGGCGGGGCTTGATTATCCTTCGATCGGCCCCGAGCACGCGTTCCTGCACGACGAGGGGCGCGTCGAGTACGTCTCCGCGTCGGACGAAGAGGCGCTCGCGGCCTTCCGCCTCATCTCGCAGCTCGAAGGCATCATCCCCGCGCTCGAATCCGCGCACGCCGTCGCGCACGCGCTCAAGCTGGCGGGCGAGATGAAGGCGGGCGCGGCTCTCATCGTCAACCTCTCCGGGCGCGGCGACAAGGACGTGCACACGGTCGCCGAGCGCGCGGGCGAGGAGCTGGCTTGAAGGGGAGGCGGTGGCGGGCGTGAGTCGAATCGGCGACGCTTTCAAGAACCCCGGCGGCGCCGGCCGGCGCGGCTTCATCCCCTACATCACCGTGGGCGACCCCGACCTTGAGACCTCGCGCGCGCTCATCGTCGAGCTGGCGCGCGCGGGCGCGACGCTGATCGAGCTGGGCGTCCCCTTCAGCGACCCCGTCGCCGACGGCCCCGTCATCCAGCGAGCCTCCGAGCGCGCTCTCCGCCAAGGCGTCGGGCTCGCCGACGTGCTCGAAACCCTCGCCGACGCGCGGCGCGAGACCGACGTGCCCGTCATCCTCTTCAGCTACTTCAACCCTCTGCTCCAGTTCGGCGTCGAGCGGCTGGGCGAAGAGTCGGCGCGCGCGGGCGTTGACGGCATCCTCGCCACCGACCTCGTCCCCGAAGAGTCCGCCGAGTTCAACGCCGTGCTCGCCCACCACGGCCTCGACCAGATTTTCCTCGTCGCGCCGACCACCTCCGACGCGCGCCTTCGCCTCGTCGCCGAGCGCGCCAGCGGCTTCGTCTACGCCGTCTCGCGCGCGGGCGTCACCGGCGCCCGCACGGACTTGAGCACAGAGGCCGCGCGCCTCGTCGGGCGCGTGCGCGGCGTCACGGACTTGCCGGTCGCCGTCGGCTTCGGCATCTCAAGCCCCGAACACGTCGCCGAAGTCTGGCGCTACGCAGACGCGGCGGTCGTCGGCTCCGCCCTCGTCGCCGAGATCGAAAAGCACGCCGGCCGCCCCGACCTCGTCGCACGCGTCGGCCGGTTCGCGCGGTGGCTTCTGCCCCACTGACTTCGTCTCTCGCGCATCTAAGGCGCGGCTCGACTTGGCAAGGACGGCTGTCGTATATTGTCCCGGCTTCAGGGCGAACTTCCGGCTTCATCCCCGCCAGGGTGAAAAAATATTTGTTGCAAGTGTGAAACGCTGTTCCATTCTCGCGCCGTTTGTGGTAGACTCTCCGGGTCTTCGGAGTTAAGACACAAATTTAACAGCGTGAGAAAAGGGGACGAGAAAGAGTGGTAGCACAAATGGCTGACAGGCAGGGCGCCGACCGCGGCAAGGCGGTCGAAGCGGCGCTCGCGAACATCGAAAAGAAATTCGGCAAGGGCTCGATCATGCGCCTCGGCGATAAAGAGGTCGTCGAGATCCCGGCCATCTCGACGACCTCGCTCTCGCTCGACGCCTGCATCGGCGTCGGCGGCATCCCGCGCGGTCGCGTCATCGAAATCTTCGGGCCCGAGTCGTCGGGTAAGACGACGCTCGCGCTCCACATCGTGTCCGAGGCGCAGAAGACGGGCGATGTGGCCGCCTACATCGACGCCGAGCACGCGATGGACGCGGAGTACGCCGGCAAACTCGGCGTCAACGTCGAGGAGCTTCTGATCTCGCAGCCCGACTCGGGCGAGCAGGCTCTGGAGATTACCGAGGCGCTCGTCCGCTCGAACGGCGTCGGCATTATCGTCATCGACTCGGTGGCGGCACTCGTCCCGCGCGCGGAGCTCGACGGCGAGATGGGCGACAGCCTGCCGGGCCTCCAGGCGCGCCTGATGTCGCAGGCGCTGCGCAAGCTGACGGCCATCGTCGGCCAGTCGAACACCTGCCTCGTCTTCATCAACCAGATTCGCGAGAAGATCGGCGTCATGTTCGGCAGCCCGGAGACGACGACCGGCGGCCGCGCGCTGAAGTTTTACTCCTCGGTGCGTCTCGACATCCGCCGCATCGGCGCCATCAAGGACGGCGACCGCGTGGTGGGCAATCGCACCAAGGTCAAGGTCGTCAAGAACAAGGTCGCCCCGCCGTTCCGCGAGTGCGAGTTCGACATCATGTACGGCGAGGGCATCTCGCGCGAGGGCGACGTGCTCGACCTCGCCGTGAACAACCGCGTCGTCGAGAAGTCGGGCGCGTGGTTCTCCTACGGCGGCGAGCGTCTGGGCCAGGGTCGTGAGAACTCGAAGACGACGCTGCGCGAGAACCCCGACATGCTCCGCCGCATCGAGAACGACGTGAAGAAGGCGCTCGGCTTCCCCGTCCACGGCGACGAGGCCGAGGAGGAGGGCGCGGCGAAGGCCGACGGCAAGAAGAAACAGGTCGCGGAAGCCTAAACGCGGGAGGGCGTCTGCGAAAGACGGCGGGCGGGAGGGTGAGAGGCAGCGTGTCTCTCACCCTCCCGCCTTCCTTGCGTCAGGTAGACAGCCTCGCCCAGGGCCGGGCTTCCGCCTTTACACCGCCGCCGCCGTGCGTGGATAATCGCGCGGCAAGAGACTCCGTTTTAAAACTCTCTTCGCCTTTTTCAGATGGAGCAGACTGTCCTCATCAAGGGCGGCGCCGTCGTCACGATGGACGCCGCGGAGACGGTTCTGGACGGCGACGTGCTGGTGCGCGGCGGCCGCGTCGAGGCCGTCGGCGACCTCTCTTCGTCTACGGCCGACGTGGAAGTGGACGCGCGCGGCTGCGCCGTCTTACCCGGCTTCGTCCAGACGCACGTCCACCTCTGCCAGACGCTCTTCCGCGGCGCGGCCGACGACCTACAGCTTCTCGACTGGCTCAAGCGGAGAGTCTGGCCGATGGAGGCCGCGCACGACGCCGCATCTTTGCGCGCCTCGGCGCGGCTCGGCGTGGCCGAGATGATTCGGGGCGGGACGACCTGCGCGCTGACGATGGAGACGGTCAGCCACACCGAGGAGGTCTTCCGCGTCGTCGAAGAGTCGGGCTTCCGCGCCACCGTCGGCAAGTGCATGATGGACAAGGGCGACGAAGTGCCCGCAGGGCTTCGCGAAGAGACCGAAGACTCCATCCGCGAGTCGCTCGCGCTCCTTGAGAAGTGGCACGGCCGCGCCGGCGGGCGCGTACGCTACTGCTTCGCCCCGCGCTTCGCCGTGAGCTGCACGCGCGGGCTGTTGGAGCGCGTCGCGGTGGTCGCGCGCGAGCGCGGCGTGATGATTCACACGCACGCCTCCGAGAACCGCTCGGAGATTGAGTTGGTCGAGCGCGAGACGGGGATGCGTAACGTCGAGTACCTCGACTCGCTCGGCGTCTCCGGCGCGCACGTCCTGCTCGCGCACTGCGTCCACCTGGACGGGCGCGAGGTCGGGCTGCTCGCGTCGAAGGGGACGCACGTCGCGCACTGCCCGTCCTCGAACATGAAGCTCGGCTCGGGCGTCGCGCCCGTCACGGAGCTGCTGGACGCGGGCGTCTCGGTCTCGCTCGGCGCGGACGGCGCGCCGTGCAACAACCGCCTCGACATGTTCACGGAGATGCGCGCGGCGGCGCTCTTGCAGAAGGTCAGCCGGGGCGCGGACGCGCTGCCGGCGCGGCGCGTCCTGCGGATGGCGACGCGCGACGGCGCGCGCGCTTTGGGGCTTGAGGGTGAGGTCGGGAGTTTGGAGGTCGGGAAGCGCGCTGACGTGACGGTCGTCGAACTTGGGCGGCTGCACACGACGCCGCTGCCGGACGTGGTCTCGACGCTCGTCTACGCCGCCGAGGCGCGCGACGTGCGGGACGTGCTCATCGACGGGCGCGTCGTGCTGCGCGAAGGCCGCCTTCAGACGCTCGACGAGCGCGAGGTGGTCGCCGAGGCGTCGAGACAGTACAAACTTCTCGCGGCGCGCTCGGGCATCTAAAACCCCTAAAACCCAGCAAAAACGAAACGGGAGGCTGGGTCGGCCTCCCGTGCGTGTGTCTGAAATGGCTTGGGGAAAATGAAAGTGGCAGCTCGAAGGTAGCGTTTGTGGGGGGCACAATCGGCGTTCGGGCTGCCACCGGCGGGCACTGTCGATGTTCGGGCTGCGGCTGGCTTGTCCCTCGCGGGACGCGCCGGCTGTTTGGCAACCGGCACCACCCTCAGACGAGCGGGATTATACACCTTGCCGAAAAACTGTCAACGATTTTTTGTGACGCATTTGACAAAAAACATGAGCCGGCCGACCCGTTTGACACGTCTGCCGCCAATGCCTATACTCTGCGTTCTGTCCGCCAAAGGCGGTTTCCGGCCAGGTAGCTCAGTTGGTAGAGCACGCGACTGAAAATCGCGGTGTCGGCGGTTCGACTCCGTCCCTGGCCATTAAAAGCTTCAAAGAAAACGGGCGCTCTCCGGGGCGCCCGTTTCTCGTTCTCCGCGACTCCGACACAAAAGCCTTTCAAACTCGACCCGCCGGGCGGGGCGCTCGAAATTCACCGTTGAAGGGGCGGCGCGGCCGTGATATAAGCCGCACGCGCACGGCCCCGGCCTCGGCCACCGTGACGACACCCCGAGCGGGAGGGCCGGGAGCCTCCGAGACTAAAATGGAATCCCAAGACCCGAAAATGACGACGCCCAAGGCGTTTGGCCGGAAGGGAGCCGCCGACGTGAGGCGAGCCCCCTCCGAAGGCGCGACGCTCGTCTGCGCGGTTGTCGTGGCGGTCGCGTTCGGCGTCGCCTGCGGCGCCTGGATCAACGCGCGTCTGGCGTCGGCGGCTTCCGTGACCGCTGCCGCGCCGGCTAAGTTACTACCTTCCGCCATCGCGACCGAACAGAAGACGCACGCGTCGTCGGCCGTGACGGAGTACGCGCCCGCGGCCCCTGACGACCAGTCCGCGCCGCCCGACGAAGCGGTGGCCTTAACCGAATCCGTTAATAAGCCGTCTGGGGCGGAGTCTCCCGAAAGAGTCTCGGCCGGGGCGCCGGGCAAAGTGGAGAAAGTGGGCGCGTTGAAGCGTGGCGTCGGCGCCTCCGCATCGGCCGCGGGAGAGGCGAGCCGGTCGGTCGAAAGGGCCGCGCTTCCGGGCGGCGCGCCGGGGGTAGGGAAGAGCGCGGCGGCAGGGCGAGGCGGGGCGGCGCCCTGCGCGTTGTATGCGAGCGTTGGCTCGCTCACCGTCCGCGGCGGCTCGGCGGCCCCACTTATCGTGGGCGGGCCGGGGGAGGCGGGGCGCGTTTCGGTCACCACCTCCGACTGGGCTGACATCGCGGTCTTCAACGAGGGCCGGGCCGGCGGCAATGGCTGGTTGAAATATTCGGTGAGGTCGGTCAGCAAAAGGCCGGGCGTGTACGCGGTGCGCCTCACAACCCCCTGCGGCTCGCGGACAATCTCGGTCACGGTCACGCGGCCTTAAGAGTCGCGACGGCCGTTGACGAAGACGCGCCGGCGGCGCCGGAGCGTCTGGGTTTGTCAAAGCGCCGGGCCGTCTGTTAGCCTGTAGCTCCTTTTCACCGTCGGCGGCAAAGGCCGCCTCGTACCAAAGTCTCGAACGCCCCAGTTGTAGTAGCTCTTGCGCGCACCCTCAAGCGCTCTTCCGTCCTGACCCGATGACAGGCGGGGCTACTCTCGTCACGCTTAAAATTCGATAGCGTCACCTGTCCGTGTGAACGGCGCGCGTAGCTGCCCACTCTGCCGGCCGGCGACTGTCGTCACCGTATTCAACGAGAACTCTCTGGAGGGAGAAAAATGCGCAAGAGCCTGCTCACGGCGTTGCTGGGGTTTGCCCTGTTGGCCACCCCTGTCGCCTTCTCGCCCAAGTCCGACGCGGCTAACCCACTTCGCCAGGACGCACCCGCCGCCGGGAACCGCCCCACCGCTCTCCCGAACTACGACATCCGCCTCGCCAACCGCGACGAGTTCGACGACACCGAACTCAACACCAACGCCGGCCGGCAGAGGGGCGCGGGCAGCCTGAACGCGACGCTGCGTTCGCGCGCGTCGGCCGTCGAGAACTTCCGCGCGGGCCTCGGCGCGCAGCGCGGCCGGAACCTGCGCGCCGAGGTCAACGAGGCGGGCGCCCTGAAGACCTTCTTCGTTGACGGCGGGGCGCTCACCGGGCCGCAGTCCGACCTCCCCGACAACGTCGCGCGCGGCTTCTTGAAGCGGCAGGCGGCGCTCTTCGGGCTGTCGAACGCGTCGGTCAACTCCCTCAAGCTCGAACACGAGGACAGCGACCGCGGGACGACCTTCCTCGACTACGCTCAGACGGTCGGCGGGCTGAAGGTGTTCGAGGGCAACGTCAAGGTGGCCGTCGGCCGCGCCGGCGAAGTCCTCAACGTCCGCCAGGGCTTCGTCGTCAACGGGCAGAAGTCCGACCTCCGGCCGACGCTCACCGAGGCGGAGGGCATCGCCAAGGCGTTCGAGCACGCCGGCCGCGCGGTCGCCCCCGCGTTCGCCGAGACGAGGGGACGCGCCTCTTCGGGCGACACCTCGGCGTTCGCCAACCCGCTCAACCCGCACTTCGAGGACGTGCTCTCCGACCTGAACGTCGTGCGCGTCAAGAACGAGGCGCGGCTCGCGTGGCACGTCTACGCGGAGGTCGGCCCCGAGGAGTGGTACGAGATGCTGGTGGACGCGCACACGGGCGAGCTGCTCCTGCGCCACAACCTCTACGTCTTCGAGGCGCAGGGCACGGTCTACACCGAGGCGCCCGACAAGGGCGCGCGCGTGCTCGTCTCCTTCCTCGGCGACACGACCATCAACACGGCCGCCGGGTGGATGGGCACCTCGACGGTGACGACGGGCAACAACGTCGAAGCCTACCTCGACACGAACGCCGACAACGCGCCCGACGCCAACAACACGACGGGGCTCTCGAACGGCCACGCCTCCTCGTCCACGCAGAACTTCACCTTCCCGTTCTCGACGACCGTTGACCCGCGCACGCAGCAGGCGGCGGTCGTGACGAACCTCTTCTACTACAACAACGTCATGCACGACTTCTCCTACAACCTCGGGTTCACGGAGGCGGCGCGCAACTTCCAGACGAACAACTACGGGCGCGGCGGCACGGGCGCCGACTCCGTCCGCGCCGAGGCGCAGGACGGCTCGGGGACGAACAACGCCAACTTCGCCACGCCGCCCGACGGCCAGCGGCCGCGCATGCAGCAGTACCTCTTCACCTCGCCCAACCCCGACCGCGACAGCTCGGTGGACGGCGACGTGGTCTTCCACGAGTACGGCCACGGCATCTCGAACCGCCTGATCGGCAACGGCTCGACCGCGCTCTCGGGCACGCAGTCGGGCGCGATGGGCGAGGGCTGGTCGGACTACTGGGCGACGACCATCAACAACGACGGCGCGGTCGGCGAGTACGCGACCGGCAACCCGAACGGCATCCGCCGCGCGGCCTACACCGTCCCGGCGGCGACCGTCCACGACTCTTACGCGGACGTGTGCGTGCCGAGTTGCGCGGTGCACGGCGACGGCGAGGTCTGGGCGGCGACGCTCTGGGACTTGCGGACGCAGCTCGGCGCGGCGATCACGGATAACATCGTGCTGAACGGGATGAAGTTCACGCCGACGCGCCCGTCGTTCCTGAACGCGCGCGACGGCATCCTGCAAGCCGACCAGAACCTGAACGGCGGCGCCAACCGCTGCGCCATCTGGACGGTCTTCGCGCGGCACGGGATGGGCGTCTCGGCCGTGGGTAACGACGGCACGACGCACACGGCGGCCAGCGACCTCCCGTCCGACTGCGGCGGCACCTGCACCTTCTCGATCAGCCCGTCGAGCGCCAGCTACGCGTCGGCGGGCGGCTCCGGCACCGTCAGCGTGACGGCCGGCGCGGGCTGCGCCTGGACGGCCGTCAGCAACGACGGCTTCATCGCCGTCACGGCGGGCGCGAGCGGTTCGGGCAGCGGCACCGTGACTTACAGCGTCGGCGCCAACGCGGGCACGACCTCGCGCACGGGCACGCTGACCATCGCGGGTCGGACGTTCACCGTGACGCAGGCGGGCACCTCCGGCGGCGGCACCAACGTCGTCGTCAACCCCGGCTTCGAGTCGGGCACGACGCCGTGGGTCGTCAGCGGACAGGTCACGCGCAGCACGGGGACGTTCCCGCACGGCGGCGTCGCCTACATGATCATCAACGGCGTGAACAGCACGTCGGGCACGCTCTACCAGACGGTCACCGTCCCGAGCGGCGGCGGCAACCTGAACTTCTGGCTCAACATCTCGACGACCGAGGCGGCGGGCGACCCCGTCTTCGACCGCCTCTTCATCGAGGTGCGGAACACGGCGGGGACGCTCCTCGCCACGCTGGCCACCTTCAGCAACCAGAACAGCGGCACGTCGGGCGTCTACGTGCTGAGGGGGCCGTACAACCTCAGCAGCTTCGCCGGGCAGACCGTGCGGATACAGTTCCGCGGCACCAACGACATCTCGCTGCCCACGTCGTTCCGCATAGACGACGTTTCAGTCCAATAAACTCCGCGCGACGAGCGCGCGCAGACAAAAGAGGCGGGCGACCCTGCAAAGGTCGCCCGCCTCTTTTAACTTTAACGCGAAGAAAATCCGCGGCTCAGCCGTCGGCCGGTTCGTCCGTCGATGACTTCTTGGCGCGGGGCGCGGGGGCGCGCTTGGCCGAGCCTTTGCCCGCGCCCTTCTTCGAGGCCGTGGCGGTGCGCGTGCGCTTCGTCGCAGCCTTCTCGGCGGGCTGCGTTTCGGCGACGGCGCCGGGGGCGGCGGCCTCCGTGACGGCTTCGACGATGCCGGAGACGACGCCGCCGGCCTGATTCAGAAACTCGCCGACGGATTCGGCGACGTTCGAGGGCAAGTCACGAACCGACTGCGGGAGCACGGCTTCGGCGGCCGACTGCGCGGCGGATGCGGCGGCGGCGAGCGTCTGCGTCGCGGTCTGCGCGGCGGCGGGCTGCGGGCTGAGCATCGCGTCCCAGCGGTAGCGCGACTCGGCGCGCGACTCCGCGAGGCGGCGCAAGACGAGGCCGGTCACCGCGTCGGTCAGCCAGTTGTGGTAGAACTCGCCGACCGAGGCCAGCTCGGCGTCGGGCGCGGGGTTCATGAAGTCGATGGCGTAGGGCACGTCGTCCTTGATGGCGAACTCGACCGTGTTGATGTCGTAGCCGAGCGCGCGGTTGAGCGTCAGCACGTCCTGCCCGACGCGCGCGGCCAGCTCGGGCGAGAGGTAGGCGGGGTCGTGCACGTACTGCTCGCCCGAGAGGTAGCCCTTGCGCGGGTCGTAGGGCATGATCATCACGTCCTCCTGCCCGATGCAGTAGCAGCGCACGAACTGATCCCAGTCGATCATCTCCTGCAAAGTCATGCAGAGCGTGCCCGTCGTGTCGTAGACCTTCCACAACTCCTCAAGGCTATCGACGCGCGAGACGTTCTTCCAGCCGCCGCCGTCGAACGGCTTGATGATGGCGGGGAAGCCGACGTAGTCGGCGACGGCCTGCCAGTCGAGCGGGAATTCGAGGTTGCGCAAGGATTCGCCCGTGATGCCCTCGATGTACGCCTTCTGCGGGAGGAGCACCGTGCGGGGGATGGCGACGCCGAGCTTCGTGGCGAGCGAGAAGTTAAAGAACTTGTCGTCGGCCGACCACCAGAAGGGGTTGTTGATGACGATGCAGCCTTCGAGGGCGGCGCGCTTGAGGAAGGCGCGGTAGAACGGCACTTCGTGCGAGATGCGGTCGATGATGAGGTCGTAGTCGATGCCGCCTTCGTGGCGCACGCCGCCGATCTTGACGAACTCGGCGACGACCTCGCCGCCCCCGCGCTCGTTGATGCTCTCGATAAGTGCGGCGGGGAAAGTGCGCTCGCGGCCGACCAGAAGTCCTACTTTTTTCACAGTTCGCTATCCTTTCAACGACGGGTCTGATTTCGGGGATTTTTTGAAAATGAGGACTCTACATGCTCGCGTCCGCCCGTGTCAACGCGTCGGGCGGGCATCCGACTCAAGTCCGTTGGCATCAATTGTTTTGGGCCTCTGGGCGGCGGCGCGGCGGGCGGGGTTGTGCTACAATCCGTCAAAGTTCGGCCGCCAGACCTCTCCTCAAGTGTGTCGCGTCCCGCCGGGCGGGCCGGCCGCCGGGGAATCAACTCAGGAATGGAGATCAACTCAGTGTTACGACGCTTTTTGGTGTGCGCGCTGGCGGCGCTTTCCGTCGCCGGGGCCTTGCCCGCCTCCGCCCCCGCGCAGGAGAAGCCGGCCGCGAAGGAAGAGAAGCCGAAGAAGCAGGAGGAGCCCAAGCCGGCCAAGCCCGACCGTAACAACCCGACCGGCGAGCAGGTGGCCGAGACCGTCATCCTCATCTACGGCTCGCGCGAGGGGCTTAAGCAGATCAGGCGCACGGGCGTCGAGCGCGGCAAGATTACGCGCACCGCCGCCGACGGCCGCCCCGAGGAGATCGCCTACGAGCGCACCTTCAAGCGCGGCGACACCTTCGACAAGGACAAGATGCGGCTCGACCAGCGCCTCTCCTCGCTCGAATATTCGCTCGTCTTTAACGACGGGCGCGTGACCGGGATTCTGCGCGGGACGCCGTTCACGCCGAAGCAGGAGGACGTCTCCTGGATCATGACCGAGCGCGTCCACGGCATCGAGGCGCTGCTGCGTTACAAGGAGACGGGCGCCGCCGTCAAGTTCAACGGCAAGGACACCCAGAAGGGGCTCGACCTCTGGGTCCTGGAGCTGACGGACAAGGAGGGGCGCTCGACGCGCTTCTACATCAGCTCGAAGTCGGCGCGCGTCCTCTGGCTCGAATACGACGAGGCGGGCGCCAAGTACAAGCGCACCTTCCACAACTACCGCGTCGTGCAGGGCACGCTCGTCCCATACCGCACCGTCCTCTACGAGGGCGACCGCCTCGTCGAAGAGTCGCAGGTGATGACCGTCACCTACGGCGTCAAGACGGAGGACTCGGTCTTCGCCGCGCAGTCGGCCTCCGCCGCGCCCTAGCCGCGGAATAAAACACGGACTAAAAGCCCACGGCTCCCGCCGCCCGCCCGCGCCAGATTCGCGCCGGCGGGCGGCTTCGTTTGCGGGCGACGGCGCGCGGCCGTAGAGACTCGCTCACCCCTTCATTCTTGGCGGGGTCAGAAGTCCTGTGATAGTATCCCGCCACCTCTAACAGCGTCGTTTGAAAGGGATTGCCGGGCGCCTGGCCCCGGCGCGGCGGCAGCCGTAGTGTGGCCCCACGCCCCACCCGTCAGACTTTGTTTGAGCCGGCCCGCGACCCATTTTTACCCCCGTTTTGAGGAGAGTGTTTATGAGTAACCGCCTAGTAGAAATCATGAAGCTCGGCCAGTCCATCTGGTACGACAACATCCGCCGGGCGATGCTGACGACCGGCGACCTGAAGAAGAAGATTGAGGAGGACGACCTGCGCGGCGTCACCTCGAACCCGACCATCTTCGAGAAAGCCATCACGGGCTCGACCGACTACGACGAGCAGCTCGGCCGGCTCGTCCAGGCCGGCAAGGGCGTAGACGAGATATACGAAGACCTCGTCGTCGAGGACATCGGGAACGCCGCCGACACCTTGAAGCCGGTCTACGACAAGACCGACGGGCTGGACGGCTACATCAGCCTCGAAGTCAACCCGAAGCTCGCCTACGACACGCGGGGGACGATTGACGAGGCCACGCGCCTCTTCGAGCGCGTGGGCCGGAAGAACGTGATGATAAAAATCCCCGCCTCGCAGGAGGGATTGCCCGCCATCGAGGAGTCGATCTACCGCGGCGTCAACATCAACATCACGATGATCTTCTCCATCGAGAACTACGTGCAGGTGGCCGAGGCTTTCATCAAGGGTCTTGAGCGCCGCGCGGCCGAGGGGAAGAACGTTGACCACATCGCTTCGGTCGCCAGCTTCTTCGTCTCGCGCGTGGACACGGCGATTGACGCCGACCTCGAATACAAGGCGCGCCACGCCGCGACGCCCGAGGAGAAGCAGCGGCTCGAAGGCTTGTGCGGCCGTGCGGCCGTCGCCAACGCCAAGCTCGCTTACGAGAAGTACAAGGAGCTGTTCCGCGGCGAGCGGTTCGCCGCGCTCAAGGCGAAGGGCGCGCAGCCGCAACGCTGCCTGTGGGCCTCGACGGGGACGAAGAACCCGAAGTACTCGGATGTGCTCTACGTCGATAACCTCATCGGCCCCGAGACGGTCAACACCGTCCCGCCCGCGACCTACACGGCGATACGCGATCACGGCCGCGTCGCGCTCACGCTCGAAGAGGGTTTGGACGAGTGCCGCACGCTCATCGCGGAGCTGGCCGAGCTTGGCATCGACCTGAAGGCCGTGACCGAGAAGTTACAGAGGGACGGCCTGGCGGCCTTCGTCGGCTCGTTCGACACGCTGGTCGAGTCGATCGAGTCGAAGCGCGACGCACTCCTGTCGGGCATCAACGAGAGGGTGGGCGCATCGTTGGGAAAATACGCTGACGCGGTGAGTGCGGCCATCAGGGAAGCCGAAAAGGGCGACGTGATGCGCCGCGTCTGGCGTAAAGATGCCGCACTCTGGAAGTCCGAAGAGGAGCACCAGCAGATCATCAAGAACTCGCTCGGCTGGCTCAACGTCGCCGACGTGCTCATCGGCGTCGAGGACGACCTCATCAGTTTCGCCGAGCGCATCCGCGAGCGCGGCTTCAAGCACATCGTCTTGAACGGCATGGGCGGCTCGTCGCTCGCGCCCGAGGTGCTGCGCCGCACGTTCGGGAAGCAGGAAGGGTTCCCCGAACTGCTCGTCCTCGACTCGACCGACCCGGACACGGTCGCCGAGTTTAGGGACAAGATTGACCCGGCGCAGACGCTCTTCGTCGTCTCGTCGAAGTCGGGGACGACGACCGAGCCGCTGATGTTCTACCGCTACTGGTTCGGCGAGGTCGGTAAGGTCAAGGAGAATCCGGGCGAGAACTTCGTCGCCGTCACAGACCCCGGCACGAAGATGGAGGCGGACGCGACGCGCGACAAGTTCAAGCGCGTCTTCCTCAACCCGCCGGACATCGGCGGCCGCTACTCGGCGCTCTCCTACTTCGGGATGGTGCCGGCGGCGCTGATGGGCGTGGACATCCGTAAACTTCTCGACCGCGCCGAGCGCGTCGTGCACGCCTGCTCGCAGGTCGTCCCGGCGCCGGAGAATCCGGGCGCGCGGCTCGGCGCCATCATCGGCGAGTGTGCGAAGGCCGGCCGCGACAAGCTGACCATCGTCGCCGACCCGAAGGTCGAATCTTTCGGCCTCTGGGTCGAACAGCTCATCGCCGAATCGACGGGCAAGGAGGGCAAGGGCGTCGTCCCCGTCGCGGGCGAAGCCCTGGCGTCGCCGTCCAATTACGGCGACGACCGCCTCTTCGTCTCCATCGCGGTCGGGCGGCCCGACAGCGAGACCGAGTCGAAGCTCAAGGCGCTCGAAGCCGCCGGCCACCCCGTCGTCTACCGCACGCTCAACGACGCCTACGACCTCGGCGAAGAGTTCTTCCTGTGGGAGATTGCGACGGCCGTCGCCGGCTGGCGTTTGGGCATCAACCCCTTCGACCAGCCGAACGTGCAGGAGTCGAAGGACGCGACGAAGGAACTGCTGGAAGGCTTCAAGCAGAGCGGCGAACTTCAGGAGCAAACGGTCGTCGCGGAAGGCGACGGGCTGACCGTCTACGCCGACGAGGCGACGCGCGCGGCGCTCGGCGCGGACTCCGTGCCCGGACTCTTCAAGGCGCACCTCGGGCGCGTGAAGCCCGGCGACTACGTCGCGCTGCTCGACTACTTCGAGGAGTCGGAGGACGCCGAGGGCATCGTCCGTCAGATTCGCACGCACCTGCGCGACGCGACGCGGTGCGCGACGACGGCGGGCTACGGCCCGCGCTTCCTCCACTCGACGGGTCAGCTACACAAGGGCGGCCCCGACAGCGGCGTCTTCATCCAGGTCACCGCCGACGACGCGCGCGACGTGGAGATTCCCGGCGAGCCTTTCACCTTCTCGACGCTCAAGCAGGCGCAGGCGCTCGGCGACTTCCGCTCGCTCTCGACGCGGGGCCGCCGCGCCGTCCGCGTCGAAATCGGCTCGGACGTGACGGCGGGCTTGCGACGCCTCTTTGAAATCATCCGCGAGGCGGTGCCTGTCTCGGGCGCGACTGCCGGTTAAGCACTCTCGACAAGGAAGGGAACATGGCGACACCTGAACAGACACCGAAGACCGCGAACGTCGGCATGATCGGCCTCGCCGTGATGGGCGAGAACCTCGCGCGCAACATCGAGCGCAACGGCTACGCCGTCGCCGTCTACAACCGCCCGCCGAGCAAGGAAGAGCCGGACCGCGTCACCACCTTCATGACCGAGAACGCTTCGGGGAAGTTCGTCGGCACGCGCACGCCCGAGGAGTTCGTCAAATCTTTGGAGCGCCCGCGCAAGATAATCCTGCTCGTCAAGGCCGGCGACCCCGTTGACTGGACCATCGACCAGATTAAGCCCTACCTCGAAGCGGGCGACATCGTCATCGACGGCGGCAACTCTTACTTCATGGACACCGAGCGGCGCGAGAAGGCTCTGAAGGCCGAGGGCTTCAACTTCATCGGCTCGGGCGTCTCGGGCGGCGAGAAGGGCGCGCTGTGGGGCCCCAGCCTGATGCCGGGCGGCGACAAAGAGGCGTACGAGCACATCCGGCCCATCTGGGAGGCCATCGCGGCGAAGGTTGACGACGGGCCGTGCGTCACCTACATCGGGCCGGGCGGCGCCGGCCACTTCGTCAAGATGGTGCACAACGGCATCGAGTACGGCGACATGCAACTCATCGCCGAAAGTTACGACATCATGCGCCGCGTTTTGGGCATGACGGCCGACGAGATGGCCGACGTGTTCGACGAGTGGAACCGCGGCGACCTCGAAAGTTTCCTCATCGAGATCACGGGGCAAATCCTGCGCGTCAAAGACCCGGAGACGGGAAAACCTCTGGTTGACCTCGTGCTCGACAAGGCCGGGCAGAAGGGCACCGGGAAGTGGACGAGCGCCGTCGCGCTCGACCTCGGCGTCCCCATCCCGACGATCAACGCGGCCGTTGACGGGCGCAACATCTCCTCGCGCAAGGACGAGCGCGTCGAGGCGAGCCGACAGATCGGCGGCCCCGCGGGCGGCGGCCACACGGGCGACCGCGCCGAGATGATTCAGGCGATTCACGACGCGCTCTACGCGTCGAAGATTTGCTCTTACGCGCAGGGGATGAACCTCATCCGCGCCGGCTCGGAGAACTGGAACTGGGGCATCGACCTCGGCGAGACGGCGCGCATCTGGAAGGGCGGCTGCATCATCCGCGCGCGCTTCCTCGGCAAAATCAAGGACGCCTACCGGCGGCGCGCGGACTTGCCGAACCTGCTGCTCGACCCCGAGTTCAACGCCTACATGCAGGGCGCGCAGGCGAACTGGCGGCGCGCGGTGGGCGCGGCCGTCTCCGCCGGCATCGCCGTCCCGGCCTTCTCGGCCTCGCTCGCGTACTTCGACTCCTACCGCACGGCGGACTCGCCGCTCAATCTCACGCAGGCGCAGCGCGACTTCTTCGGCTCGCACACCTACCAGCGCGCCGACCGCCCCGAAGCCGGCTTCGTCCACACCGAGTGGGAAGAGTTGCTGGAACAGCAGGGAAAGAGATAGGGCCGACGGATGGAAGCAGCGACAGTCGTGGAGAATCCCCTGCGGGTGGGGATGCGTTTGGGGCGCGCGGCCGAGCCTTGCGCCGTCGTCATCTTCGGCGCGTCGGGCGACCTCGCGCGGCGCAAGCTCATCCCCGCACTCTACAGGCTCGTGCAGGAGCGCGTGCTCCCGGCCGAGTTCGCCATCGTCGGCCTCGGGCGCACGGCGATGAGCAACGACGAGTTCCGCGAGAAGATGAAGGCGGCGGTCGTCGAGTTCTCCGAGTCGGGGTCGGTGGACGAGGAGGTCTGGCGCTCGTTCGCCGACGGGATGCAGTTCGTCCCCTCCGACATCAAGAACGCCGAGTGCTACGGCGTGCTCGCACAGAAGCTCGAAGAGATCGACCGCGAGCGCGGCACGCAGGGCAACCGCCTCTTCTACCTCTCGGTCGCGCCCGAGTTCTACGCCGAGGCCGTCAAACAGTTGGGCGAGGCCGGGCTGACGAAGCAGGACAAGGGTTGGGTGCGCGTCATCGTCGAGAAGCCCTTCGGGACGAGCCTTGAGAGCGCGCGCGAGCTGAACCAGCAACTTCTTCAGCACCTCGACGAGAAGCAAATCTTCCGCATCGACCACTACCTCGGCAAGGAGACCGTCCAGAACCTGCTCGTCTTCCGCTTCGCCAACGGCATCTTCGAGCCGATGTGGAACCGCCAGTACATCGACCACGTTCAGGTGACCAACGCCGAGACCGTGGGCGTCGAGGGGCGCGGCGGCTACTACGAGAAATCCGGCGTAGTCCGCGACATGATTCAGAATCACGTCTTCCAGGTGCTCTCGCTCGTCGCGATGGAGCCGCCCGCCTCGCTCTCGGCCGAGGACGTGCGCGACGAGAAGATCAAGGCGATGCACTCGGCGCGCGAGTTCACCGCGGAGCGGGTGCGCGCCGAGTGCGTGCGCGGGCAGTACGGCGCCGGCAGCATCGGCGGCAAGCCCGTCCCCGGCTACCGCGTGGAGAAGGATGTCGCGCCCGACTCCGCGACCGAGACGTTCGCCGCGGTCACGATGTGGTTCGACAACTGGCGCTGGTCGGGCGTGCCCTTCTACGTCCGCTCGGGCAAGCGGCTCGCCAAGCGCGTCACCGAAATCGCCATCCAGTTCCGCGCCGCGCCGCACGCGCTCTTCGGCAAAGCGCAGGAGGAGCTGGCGCCCAACCAGCTCGTCATACGCATCCAGCCCGACGAAGGCATCACGCTCCGCGTCGCGGCGAAGGTGCCGGGGCAGTTGACGCGCATCCGCGACGTGAACATGGACTTCCGCTACGGCGCCAGCTTCGGCGTCCAGTTGGCCGAAGCCTACGAGCGCCTGATTCTCGACTGCATCCTCGGCGACTCGACCCTCTACGCGCGCAAGGACATGACCGAGCGCGGCTGGGAACTCGTCATGCCCATCCTCGACGAGTGGGGCGCCCGCGCCGCCGAGGCGGACTTCCCCAACTACGAGGCCGGCTCGTGGGGGCCGGAGGCGTCCTTCAAACTGCTCGAACAGCACGGCCGGCGCTGGCGCAGGCCGTAAGGAAAGATGGAAACGCAGGCGACGACGACACAGGTCTCTCTGGCGAAGGGCATCGACGCGGTCGGCCTTGAGAAGGAGCTGAACGCGATGTGGGCCGGGATGTCCGCGCCCGAGGCCGGGGCGGAAGGCTCTGCGAAGTCGTCGGGCGTCGTGCGCGCCTGCGTGCTCAACCTCGTCGTCTACGCCGAGGGCGCACAGGCGCGCGCCGAGGTGGAAGAGTTGTTGGGCGCGGTCGTCGAGCGCCACCCGTGCCGCGCGATTGTGCTGGCGGCCGAGCGCGGCGCGGCCGAGGCGAGGCTCGACGCCTTCGTCTCGACGCGCTGCCAGCTCTCGGCGCGCGGACGAAAGCGCATCTGCGGCGAGCAGATTACGGTCGAGGCCGCCGGGCCGGCGGTCGAGACGGCCTCGACGGCGGTCGCGCCGCTGCTCGTCCCCGACGTGCCGGTCTTCCTCTGGTGGAAGGACATCCCGCACTACGAGGACAAACTCTTCGCGCGCCTCGCCGGCATGGCCGACCGCGTCGTCATCGACTCGGCCTCGTTCGACGAGCCGCGCGCAGACCTCCTGCGCCTCGCGCGCCTGCTCGAAGGCGGACGGCTCCGCCTGAGCGATTTGAACTGGGGGCGTCTGACTTCGTGGCGCTCGCTCGTCGCGAACTTCTGGGACGTGGCCGACTACCGCGCCTCGCTCGGGCAGATCGAAAGAGTTTCAATCGAGTACGACCCGCCCGACCGCGCGCCGGCGCAGGTCGCGCCGAAGGCTCTGCTCGCGCTGGGCTGGCTCGCCTCCTGCCTCGGCTGGGAAATATCGGGGGGCGGCGCGTCACTCTCCGAGGGGCGCGCGCAGTTCGCCTTGCGCGACGGCGGCGGGCGCGGGGTCGAGGCCGTGCTCGCGGCGAAGGGCGACGCGGCCGGGCGCGACGGCTGGCTCACCTCTTTGACCATCTCGACCGCCGCCGGAGACGAGTTCTACGTCGAGCTTCTGCACGGCGAGCACAGGCTGAGGACGGGCGCGCGGCTGAAGGGCGTCGGCCACACGGTCGGGCGCGTGCTCGACTACGAGGCGCGCAGCGAGGGCGAGCGCCTGAGCGGCGAACTCGACATCCTCGGCCGCGACGAGGTATACGAGAGGGCGGTCGCGTCGGCCGCGCGGATGCTCGGGGCCGCGGCCCCACTCGGCCCGACTCAATGAGGGGAAGCCATCGCTAAACAGATGATAATCGTGGGAGACATCGGCGGGACGAAGACCAACGTCGCGCTGTTCGAGGCCGGGGGCCCTCGCGTCGGCCGCCCCGTCGTGCAGCAGTCGTTCCCGAGCGCCCGCTACGACTCGCTCGAAGCCATCCTCAAAGAGTTCGTGGAGGTGCAGAGGCCGGGCGCGATCACGCACGCCTGCTTCGGCGTCGCCGGCCCCGTCGTGCGCGGGCGCGCGGAGGGGACGAACCTCGCGTGGACGATGAGCGAGGACGCAATCGCCGGCTCGCTCGGCGTCCCGCGCGTGCGGCTCATCAACGACCTTGAGGCGACGGCCTACGGCATCGGCGAGCTGTCGCCTGAGCAGCTCTACACGCTCAACGAGGGCGAGGGCGAGCGCGACGGCCACCGCGGGCTTATCGCCGCCGGCACCGGCCTCGGTATGGCCGCCATCTACTTCGACGGCCGTGTCTACCACCCGATGCCCTCGGAGGGCGGCCACATCGACTTCGCGCCGCGCGACGAGCGCGAGTTCGGGCTGCTCGAATACCTTTGGGGGCAGGTCGGCGGGCGCGTCTCCTACGAGCGCGTGCTCTCGGGCATGGGTCTCGTCAACATCTATACGTTCCTGCGCGACCGCGGGCACTTCGAGGAGCCGGCGTGGCTGGCCGAGGAGATTCGCGCGGGCGACCCGAGCGCCGCCATCTCGCGCGCCGCGCTCGCCGGCCGCAGCCCGCTCGCCGCGACGACGCTCCAGATGTTCGTCGAGGTCTACGGCGCGATGGCCGGCAACCTCGCCCTCATGCTGAAGTCCACGGGCGGGCTGTACGTCGGAGGCGGCATCGCGCCGAAGATCATGGAAAAGCTGACGGACGGCACCTTCATGCGCCACTACGGCGACAAGGGGCGCATGTCGGGCCTCGTCATGTCCATCCCCGTCCGCGTCATCCTCGACGACAAGACCGCGCTCTACGGCGCGGCGCGCCACGCCCTCTCGTCCGACTGAAGTCGATGCCCGCGCGAACGCCCGACCCCGAAGTGAAAGTCTTCGACGACCCCGAGGCGCTCGCGCGCGCGGCGGCCTCGCGCTTCGCCGAATTGGCGCGCGAGTCGGTCGCGGCGCGCGGCGTCTTCGCGGTCGCGCTCGCGGGCGGCTCGACGCCGCGCGGGGTCTACGAGCTCCTGGCGGGCGAGGAGTTTCGCGAAGCCGTAGACTGGGAGAACGTCCACGTCTTCTTCGGCGACGAGCGCGCCGTGCCCTTCGACCACGCCGACAGCAACTACCGCATGGCCGACGAGACGCTGCTCTCGCGCGTCAACGTCCCCGGGCGCAACGTCCACCGCATCGAGGGCGTCGGCGACGCGGCCGCCAACGCGAGTGCTTACGAGTCGGAGATGCGCGGCCTCTTCGGCGACGCGGAGTGGCCGCGGCTCGACCTCGTCCTGCTCGGGATGGGCGACGACGGCCACACGGCATCGCTCTTTCCGCACACCGCGGCTCTGGACGAGCGGCGCGTGTGGGTCGTCGCCAACTGGGTCGAGAAGCTCGGCGCGTGGCGCGTGACGCTGACCGCGCCCGCCATCGACGCCGCGCGCCACGTCCTCTTCCTCGTCAAGGGGGCGGACAAGGCCGAACGCCTGCGCGAAGTCCTGAAAGGCGAGCGCGACCCCGCGCGACTCCCCTCCCAACTGATACGGCCGCACGACGGCACGCTCGAATGGTTCGTAGACCGCTCCGCCGCGTCGAAGCTCTAGCGGAGGCGCGGCGCTCCCCCTGACTCCGCCCTCTTAGCCGCCAGATGCCGAACAGAGAACAGGAGAGACTGGGCGAGCGGCACGACTCGCCCGTGCACCCTTGGCGCAAGTGGGGGCCGTACGTCTCGGAGCGCGCGTGGGGGACGGTGCGCGAGGACTACAGCGCGGACGGCAACGCGTGGGCCTACTTCCCGCACGACCACGCGCGCTCGCGCGCTTACCGCTGGGGCGAGGACGGGCTGGCGGGCGTCTGCGACCGCTACCAGATACTCTGTTTCGCGCTCGCGCTCTGGAACGGGCGCGACCCCATCCTGAAGGAGCGGCTGTTCGGCTGCGTCGCCTCGGAGGCGAATCACGGCGAGGACGTGAAGGAGTACTACTTCTACCTCGACTCGACGCCGACGCACTCCTACATGAAGTTCCTCTACAAGTACCCGCAAGCCGAGTACCCCTACGAGAAGCTGATCCGCGAGAACCGCGCGCGCGGCCCCGAAGCGCCGGAGTACGAGCTGCTCGACACGGGCGTCTTCGACGGAGACCGCTACTTCGACGTGTTCGTCGAGTACGCGAAGGCGGGGCCGGAAGACTTGTGCGTCCGCGTCGAGGCTTTCAACCGCGGCCCCGACGACGCGACGCTCCACCTCCTGCCGCAGCTCTGGTTCCGCAACACTTGGGGCTGGTGGCCCGACGCGCGCCCCGAGCCGTCCGTCACGCCCGGCCCTTCCGGCCCTGACTTCACGAGCCTGAAGGCCGAGGACGTGGGGGTCGTGCCCGGTCTCTCCTTCGAGTACAGGCTCGGCACACGCTACCTCTACGCCGAGGCGGGCGCGGCTGCACTCTTCACCTTCAACGAGACGAACAGTCCCCGCGTCTGGGGCGCGCAGGCGCAAAGCCGCCGGCCGTACGTCAAAGACGCCTTCCACCGGTACGTCGTGGATGGGGAAGAGGCGGCCGTCAACCCCGAGCCGTCGGGGACGAAGGCGTGTCTTCATTACGCGGACTTGCGTGTCCCGGCGGGCGGTTCCGTCGTCGTGCGCCTGCGGCTGACGGACGAACTGTTAGACAAGCCCCTGCGGGACGTTGACGAGATCGTCGCCGGGCGGCGTCGGGAGGCCGACGAGTTCTACGAGGCGATTCACCCGCCGAAGGCGACCGAAGACGAGCGGCGCGTGCAGCGGCAGGCGCTGGCGGGGATGCTGTGGACGAAGCAGATTTATCTCTACGACGTGAGCGTCTGGCTCGACGGCGACGACCCGGCGTGGCCGCCGCCCGAGTCGCGGCGGGAGATTCGCAACGCGCACTGGAAGCACCTCAACTCGATGCGCGTGCTCTCGATGCCCGACAAGTGGGAGTACCCGTGGTTCGCCGCGTGGGACCTGGCCTTTCACTGCGTCCCTCTCGCGCTCGTTGATGCGGAGTTCGCCAAGGAGCAGTTGTGGCTCCTGCTCTTCGAGCAGTTCCAGCACCCGAACGGGCAGTTGCCCGCCTACGAGTGGGAGTTCTCCGACCTCAACCCGCCCGTCCACGCGTGGGCCGTCTGGCGCGTCTACAACATGGACAGGCTGCGCTCGGGGAAGGCCGACCGCGAGTTTCTTGAGAAGTGCTTTCACAAGCTGCTCATCAACTTCGCGTGGTGGGTTAACAAGGTGGACGGCGAGGGCAACAACGTCTTCGAGGGCGGCTTCCTCGGGCTGGACAACATCGCGCTCGTTGACCGCAGCCGGCCGCTCCCCGACGGCGCGCGCCTCAATCAGTCGGACGCGACGGGCTGGATGGGAATGTTCTGCCTGAACCTGATGCGCATCGCGTTGGAGCTGGCGAAGGAGAACCGCGTCTACGAGGCGCTGGCGACCAAGTTCTTCCAGCACTACGCCTACATCGGCGCGGCGATGAAGCAGATGGGCGCGGGCGGCTTCGAGCTGTGGGACGAGCGCGACAAGTTCTTCTACGACGTGCTCTCGCACCGCGACGGCTCGTTCCAGAAGTTCCGCGTCCGCTCGCTCGTCGGCCTCATCCCGCTCTACGCGGTCGAGCGTCTGGAGGAGGACTGGATCGAACCCTTTCCCGAGTTCCGCCGGAGCCTCCACTGGTTCCTTGAGAACCGGCAGGACATCGTGCAGAGGTGCGTGACGACGGTCGAGCACGACGGCAAGCGCGTCCACGTCCTCGCCATCGTCAACCCCGAGCAGATGCGCGGGCTGCTCGAACGCGTCTGGGACCCCGCGGAGTTCCGCTCCGAGTACGGGCTGCGCAGCCTCTCGAAGTTCCACGAGCGCGAGCCCTTCCGCCTCGGCGGCGCGGAGGTCGGCTACGAGCCGGCCGAAAGTCGGGAGATGTTGAAGGGCGGCAACTCCAACTGGCGCGGCCCCGTCTGGTTCCCGACGACGTTCATGATGATCGAGTCGTTGCGTAAGCTCGGCAAGGCTTACGGCCGACAGTTCGCCGTGGAGAGTCCCGTCCCCGGCGAGCCGCCCGTCAAACTCGACGAGATGGCGCGCGGCTTCGCCGAACGCCTCATCAGCGTCTTCACGCGCGACGCCGAAGGCCGCCGTCCCGCCCACGGCTGGTACGAAAAGTTCCAGCGCGACCCGCACTGGCGCGACCTCCTGCTCTTCTACGAATACTTTCACGGCGACACGGGGATGGGTCTCGGCGCCTCGCACCAGACCGGCTGGTCGGGTCTGGTGGCGTCCCTGATTGACGAGTGGAGAAGGTAAAAGTCCCGACTTTCGACCTCGGAGACGCAAATTTCAGCCTTCGGAGGTGGAACGTTGAGGCTTTTCCTCACCCCTCGGCCTCGGAGCCGGAACGTCGAGCCTCTGAGGCTGAAGGTTGCGGATCGGAGACGGTCGGCCCGAGAAAAATACCCCGCCGGAGCGGTTCTAAGCCACAAATTTTCAACAACTTAGGCGAACAACGACTATGCGGGGCGCGGCGTCTAACCAATCTTGACAAAAAAGTCAGGTATGTCTAGTATGGCTGTCAGTTAAAGATTTCCGGCCGGTTTACGGGTGTTTTATGAAGGTCTCGGCACAGGAAGAGTACGGTCTGCGGTGCCTGATGCAGTTGGCGCGTCTGGGGGCGGGCGAGTTCCTGACCCTCGGGCAGATCGCCGAGCGCGAAGGCATGTCGCAGGCGAACGCGGGCAAGGTGCTCTGGCTTTTGAACAAGGCCGGGCTGGTCAGCTCAATCCGCGGGACGAAGGGCGGCTACATGCTCGCGCGGCCGGCGGGCGAGATTCGGCTGAGCGAGGTCATCAAGGTGCTCGACGCGGGCGAGGTTGACGGGCACTGCAAGACGTATCCGGGCGTGCTCGACTCCTGCGTCCACACGGGCGACTGTGGCATCCGCTCGGTCATCGTCAACGTCCACGAAGTCGTCGAGCGCGCGCTGTCGGGCATCACGCTCTCGCAGTTGGCCGGGTCGGAGCAGACGGACGCCACGCTCCACCAGATTCAGGGAGTGCGGCCGGCGGCGCAGGCCGTCGAGCGCGCGCGGTAGTTTTTAGAAGTCGGTAGAGAAGTTTTTCAGGGAAGCGGTCATCAGATGAGCACAATCGAGCTACTTACAAACAAAGAGTACAAGTACGGCTTCGTCACCGACATCGAGTCGGACATGATTCCGAGGGGCTTAACCGAGGACACCGTCCGCCTCATCTCCGAGAAGAAGGGCGAGCCGGAGTGGATGCTGGAGTTCCGCCTCAAGGCGTACCGCCAGTTCCTCAAGATGCGCGAGCCGAAGCACTGGCCGAACCTCAAGTACCCGGAGATCGATTACCAGGACATCATCTACTACAGCGCGCCCAAGCAGAAGGCGTCGAAGGCCAGCCTCGACGAGGTTGACCCCGAGTTGCTCCGCACCTTCGAGAAGCTGGGCATCCCGATCACCGAGCAGAAGCAGCTGGCGAACGTCGCGGTGGACGCCGTCTTCGACTCGGTCTCGGTGGCGACGACCTACAAGGAGAAGCTCAAGAAGCACGGCGTCATCTTCTGCTCGTTCACCGAGGCGATTAAGGACTACCCCGAGCTGATCAAAAAGTACCTCGGCTCGGTCGTCCCCGTCGGCGACAACTTCTTCGCGGCCTTGAACAGCGCGGTCTTCTCCGATGGCTCGTTCGTCTTCGTCCCTAGGGGCGTGCGCTGCCCGATGGAGCTTTCGACCTACTTCCGCATCAACAACCAGGAGTCGGGGCAGTTCGAGCGCACGCTCGTCGTCGCGGAGGAGGGCGCCTACGTCTCCTACCTCGAAGGCTGCACCGCGCCGCAGTTCGACAAGAACCAGTTGCACGCGGCGGTCGTCGAGCTCGTCGCTTTGGATGACGCGGAGATCAAATACTCGACGGTGCAGAACTGGTACGCGGGCGACGAGGAGGGCAAGGGCGGCATTTACAACTTCGTCACCAAGCGCGGCGCGTGCCGCGGGCGCAACTCCAAGATTTCGTGGACGCAGGTCGAGACCGGCTCGGCGATCACTTGGAAGTACCCTTCGTGCATCCTTCAGGGCGACAACTCCATCGGCGAGTTCTACTCGGTGGCCTTAACGAACCACGCGCAGCAGGCCGACACCGGCACGAAGATGATTCACATCGGGAAGAACACGCGCTCGACCATCATCTCGAAGGGCATCTCGGCGGGCAAGTCGAACAACTCGTACCGCGGCCTCGTCAAGGTGCTCGCGGGCGCGGAGGGCGCGCGCAACTACACGCAGTGCGACTCGATGCTCATCGGCCAGCGGAGCGGCGCGAACACGTTCCCCTACATCGAGGTGATGAACAACACCGCGCGCGTCGAGCACGAGGCGACGACCTCGCGCATCTCGGAGGAGCAGTTGTTCTACCTCCAGCAGCGCGGCATCTCGCAGGAGGACGCCGTCTCGCTCATCATCAACGGCTTCTGCAAGGACGTGTTCAGAGAGTTGCCGATGGAGTTCGCCGTCGAGGCGCAGCGCCTGCTCGGGATGAAGCTTGAGAACAGCGTCGGCTAAGGAGACGGTATCCGCGATGGAAATGCGGCTGACAATTATTTACGAGCAGGCGGGAGACCTTGTGCAGGCTTCCGTGGCGGAACTGCCGGGCGCGATCTCTCTCGGCAAGACGCGCGAGGAGGCGAGGGCGAATCTGGCCGAGGCGATTGAGATGGTCTTGGAAGGGAATCGCATCCTTGCGACAGAGGCGGCCGGCGAGCGCGAAGAAGTCGAATTCCATGCGGTATGAAGCGACGCGATCTCGTTCGGCATCTCGAATCGCACGGGTGCGAGTTTGTACGCGAAGGCAAGGAGCACGCGCTTTACATCAACCGGCAGACGAAAAAGGCCACCGCCGTCCCTCGTCACCGTGAGATACCGCCGGGGACGGCACGCGCCATCTGCCGTGCGCTGGGCATTCCGGAGCCTTCATAAGAAAGATTCTTGAGGAGCAGCAACTGGTGTTAGAAATTCGAGATTTGCACGCGACGGTCGAGGGTAAGGAGATTCTTCGCGGCATCAATTTGACGGTCAACAGGGGCGAGATTCACGCCATCATGGGGCCGAACGGGTCGGGGAAGTCCACGCTGGCGAAGATTCTCGCCGGCCACCCGGCCTACGAGGTGACGAAGGGCGAGGTGCTGTTCGAGGGGCGCAACCTTCTGGAACTGGCGCCGGACGAGCGCGCGCGCGAGGGCGTCTTCCTCGCGTTCCAGTACCCGGTCGAAGTTCCGGGCGTGTCGAACGCGCAGTTCTTGCGGCTCGCCTACAACGAGAAGAAAAAGCACCGTGGCGAGGAAGAGCTTGACCCTTTAGAGTTCAAAGACCTGCTCGCGGAGCGCGCGAAGGTCGTCGAGATGGACGCGGGGCTGATGTCGCGCTCGGTCAACGAGGGCTTCTCGGGCGGCGAGAAGAAGCGCAACGAGATTTTGCAGATGGCCGTGCTTGAGCCGAAGCTCGCCGTGCTCGACGAGACCGACTCGGGCCTCGACATCGACGCGCTGCGCATCGTCTCGGAGGGCGTCAACAAGCTGCGCACGCCCGAGAACGCGGTCGTTCTCGTCACGCACTACCAGCGGCTCCTCAACTACATCGTCCCCGACCACGTCCACGTGCTCTACCGCGGCCGCATCGTGCGGACGGGCGGCAAGGAGCTGGCGCTGGAACTCGAAGAGAAGGGCTACGACTGGATTAAGGGCGAGGTCAGTGGCCAGCAGACGGCCATCGGCGCTTAAGGTAAGAGTCAAAATTTAATGTCACAGGCGGTCAAGGAAAAGAGCATCTACGCCGACGCGTTCCGCGAATTTTCGGCGGGCCGCGCGGGCGAGCCCGGCTGGGTGGCGCGTCTGCGCGGGGACGCGTTCGAGCAGTTCGAGGCGGCGGGCTTCCCGACGACGGACGACGAGGACTGGAAGTACACGAACGTCGCGACGCTCGCGCGCAGGGCGTTCGTGCCCGCGGCCGGCGGCGCGGCGGAGCTTGAGAGTGCCGCCGTCGAGACGTTCGTCTCGGCGGAAGCGCGACGCAGCCGGCTCGTCTTCGTGAACGGCGTCTTCCGTCCCGCGCTTTCGTCGCTCGAAGCGATTCCCGAAGGCGTCGTCGTCGAAGACCTCGGCGCGGCGCTCGCGGGCGAACACGCGGAAACAGTCCGCGAACACTTGGGCACGCTCGCGGGCGAGCGCGGCGACGCCTTCTCGGCGCTCAACACGGCGTTCGCGGGCGGCGGCGCCTTCGTCCTCGTCCCCAAAGATGTCGAGGTCGCCGCGCCCCTGCAACTGCTCTTCCTGACGGCGGCGGGCGAGGGCGGCGCGGCCGCCTTCCCGCGCGTGCTCGTCGTGGCCGAAGCCAACAGTCGGCTCGACCTCATCGAGACTTACGCGGCGGCGGGCGGAGACGCCGAGTACTTCACGGACGCGGTCGTCGAAGTCTTCGTCGGCGAGGGCGCGCGCGTCACGCACGTCAAGGTGCAGGACGAGGGCGCGGGCGCCTTCCACGTCGCCTCGACCCGCGCCGACGTTCGGCGCGACGGCGCGTACGAGCTGACGACCGTCACGCTCGGCGCGCAGCTCTCGCGACACGGCATCGAAGTCCTGCTCGGGAGCGAGGGCGCGTCGTGCCGCGTGGACGGGCTTTACATCGTCGGCACGGGGCAGCACGCCGACACGCACTCGCTCATCGACCACCGCGTGCCGCGCTGCACCAGCCGGCAGAACTACAAGGGCATCCTCGACGGGCGCTCTCGCGCGGTCTTCAACGGCCGCGTCTTCGTCCGCGAGGGCGCGCACCAGACCGACGCCGAGCAGAGCAACAAGAACCTTCTGCTCTCGACCGAGGCGCGCGTGGACACCAAGCCGCAGCTCGAAATCCTGAACGACGACGTGAAGTGCTCGCACGGCGCGACCGTCGGCCAGCTCGAAGAGGAGGAGCTGTTCTACCTCCTGAGCCGCGGCCTCCACCCCGACCTCGCGCGCAACCTCCTGACCTACGGCTTCGCCGAGGAGATCGTCGCGAGCATCAAGTTCGAGTCCATCCGCGCGCAGCTCGACGGGGCGATCCTGAACCGCCTGCGCGCGCGCCTTGAGGCTTAACGCCCGCGCGCGCGGGACGAAGGGGAGGGCATCGGCCGTGAAAAAAGTCTTCATGCTTGCGCTGCTCGCCGGGCTGTCGCTTTCGGCGCGCGCGCAGACCGCGCCCCCGCAGGGCGCGGCCGAGTCCGAGCCGCGTACGACTGTCTTGTACGCGCCGAACAAGTACCAGCATGATTTGAGCAGGGCTTCGCTCAGTTTCATGACGGGCGCCATCAGCGGCGGGGGCGACCTCTACTACGGCACGCTCTACGTCAGCGAAGAGCACGACTGGTTCCAGGTCGCCGTCGGCAGGGACGACCGCACGGCCTTCCGCGACTTGGGCGAACACGGCTGGGGCGACGCCTTCGAGGTGCCCGTCGTCGAGCCGTTCCCCAAGCTGAAAGAGGGCGAGCAGCGCAGCGTCACGGTTGACGCCTCGGGCAAGGACGGCGAGGACGGCGCGCCGGGCGCCCCGGCGGCCGACGCCGACGGCGTCGTGAGGCAGCACCCGCCTTCGGCCGCGAAACCGCTGACCGAGCCGCGCCGGCCGAAGCACGACGGCGTGCCGAAGGTTGACCCCATCTTCGCCAAGGCGGTCGCGGGTCACATGTACGTCCTCCACGTGGTGGACGAGCGGGAAGATTTCTACGTCCTGTTCCGCGTCGAGTCGCTCGTGCGCGGCGACAACTGCACGATCACCTGGAAGCGTATACCGGCGCCGCCGGCCGAGTCGGCGGGCAGGAAATAGTTATGGGAGCAAGTGGAATGGTTTTAGCCGAAGACGCCCTCTCAGTCGGGGGCGAGAAGAAGGTTTGGGACGTGGCGTCCGCGCGCGAGGACTTCCCCGTGCTCGCGCAGACGGTCAACGGTAAGCCGCTCGTCTACCTCGACAACGCGGCGTCGGCGCAGGTGCCGCGCATCGTCATCGAGCGCGGCTCGAAGTACCTGCGCGAGGAGCACTCGAACATACACCGCGGCGTCCACTACCTCAGCCAGCGCGCCACCTCGGCCTACGAGGGCGCGCGCGAGAAGGTCAGACGCTTCCTCAACGCCCGCGAGGCGCGCGAGTGCATCTTCGTCCGCGGCGTGACCGAGGGCGTCAACCTCGTCATGCACGGCTACGGGCGCAAGTTCGTGGGCGAGGGCGACGAAGTCGTCGTCTCGGAGATGGAGCACCACTCGAACCTCGTCCCGTGGCAGATGCTCTGCGAGGAGAAGGGCGCGCGGCTGCGCGTCATCCCGATGAACGACCGCGGCGAGCTGATCCTCGAAGAGTTCGACGCGCTCCTGAACGAGCGGACGAAGCTCGTCTGCGTCGGCCACGTCTCGAACTCTCTGGGCACGGTCAACCCGGTCAAGGAGATTACGGCGCGGGCGCACAAGATGGGCGTCCCCGTCCTCGTTGACGGGGCGCAGGGCGCGCCGCACCTGAAGGTTGACGTGCAGGACTTGGGCTGCGACTTCTACGCCGTCTCCGGCCACAAGATGTTCGCGCCGACGGGGAGCGGCGTCCTCTACGGGAGGGCGGAGCTGCTGGAGAAGATGAACCCGTTCCTCGGCGGCGGCTCGATGATCCGCACCGTCACCTTCGAGCGGAGCACCTACGCGGCCATCCCCGACAAGTTCGAGGCGGGCACGCCCGCCATCGCCTCGGCCATCGGGCTGGGCGCGGCGATAGATTATTTGAACAGCATCGACCGCGAGGCGGCGCACGCGCACGAGCAGGAGCTTCTGCGATACGCCACGGAAAAACTCTCGGCCGTCGAGGGCGTCCGCATCATCGGGACGGCGCGCGAGAAGGCGAGCGTGCTCGCCTTCGTCATCGACGAGGTGCACCCGCACGACGTGGGCACCATCCTCGATCAGGAGGGCATCGCCATCCGCGCCGGCCACCACTGCGCCCAGCCCGTCATGCAGCACTTCGGCGTGCCGGCGACCGCCCGCGCCTCCTTCGCCTTCTACAACACGAAGGACGAGGTTGACCAGTTAGTCGCCGCCGTCCAAAAAGTCATCGAGGTCTTCGCGTAGATGTCCGAACTGAGCGAGCTTTACCAGCAGGTCATCCTCGACCACAACAAGAAGCCGAGGAACTTCCAGAAGTTGGAAGGCGCGAACCGCGTCTCCGAAGGGTTCAACCCCCTGTGCGGCGACCAGCTCACCGTCTACATGCTGATGGACGAGGGGCTCGTGCGCGATTTGAGCTTCGTCGGGACGGGGTGCGCCATCTCGAAGGCGGCGGCGTCGATGATGACGCAGGCCGTCAAGGGGAAGACGCGCGAGGAGGCGCAGAAGCTCTTCGACGAGTTTCACCGGATGGTGACGGGCGAGCTGGACGAGGAGGCGGAGCCGAACGGCCTCGGGCGCCTCAAAATCTTCGCGGGCGTCCGCGACTACCCCGCGCGCGTCAAGTGCGCGAGCCTCCCGTGGCACACCATGCACGCCGCGCTCGAAGGCGAAGAGACCGCGTCCACCGAGAACCTCGGCCCCGACATCACGCAGGCCGCCGTCAACGAATAACAGGACCGGGAGCGGTAGCGGGCGGGTCGGCCTTACGCGATGAAGTCTCTAAGCGTAA
>DASVQX010000017.1:0-5532 GCA_036388915.1 Pyrinomonadaceae bacterium | reverse complement strand
GCGCCCGGCGAGCGCGTTGCGCACCACGACCCGCAGCTTCGCCGTCGTCACGGCCGGGAAGGTGAGGCCGCGCCAGACCTTGTCGTTGCCCACCACCGAGGCGCCGGGCACGGCCGCCCACTGCGCGCCGTCCCAGTACTGCACGTCGAAGGCCGAGACGCCGTACTTCGTGAACGTCATCGCCTCCGTGGGGTCGGAGGGCGACGCGTAGTTATCTTGGAGCGAGAAGACATCGACGCGCGAGATGCTCCTGGCGCCCGCGAAGTCGAGCTGCACCCAGTCGGGGAAGGCGTTGTTCGTCGCGTCGCGCCAGCCCCCGCCGTGCTCCCAGTTTAAGCCTTTACGGTCGCCGTTGTTGACGGACGAGATGGGGAAGGTCAGCCCCGGATATTCCGTGTCCGGAGTCGTCGAGGAGGCGGTCGCGACGCCGCCGTTCGACGCCAGCGCGTAGTTCGTCAGCGTCGTCGTCGGGCCGGGCGTCGGTGCCGGTGTCGGGGTCGGCGCGGGCGTGGGAGTCGGGGCGGGCGACGCGCCCGCGCGCGCGAGCTTGACCGTGTAAAAGTCGTTGTTGGTGCTCTCCGCCTGCCGCGAGCCTTCGCCGGTGATGTAGATGTTGCCCGCGGCGTCCATCGTGAAGCTCATCGGCATCGCGATCGCGCGGCCGTCGGCGCCGCCCCCCGTGCGATTCACCCACAGCTCCGCGCCCGCCGAAGAGTACTTGATCAGCGTGTAGACGATGGGACCGGGCGTCTGCTCCTCGACGAGTACGTAGGCGTTCCCCCCGGCGTCCACGATCACGCCGTGGTTCGGGTCGTACTCGCCCATCGAGCCGTTGAAGTTGCGCCGCCAGAGCATCTGCCCCGACGGGTCGAACTTCGCCGTCACCGTGTCGTTGAAGTTCGGGTGCGGCCGGTCGGACGTGCCCGAGACGTAGGCCGAGCCGTCGGGGCCGACGGCCAACCCCTTCGGCTGCTCGTCCTGCGGCGTGCCCCAGCTCTGCGTCCACTGGAGCTTGCCGTCGTTGCTGTATTTGACGAGCAGGAAGTCGAGCCGGTCGTTGGTCGTGCGCCAACTGTCGCCCGCGAGGTAGACGTTGCCCTGCTGGTCGAGCCGGATGAAGTACGCCTCTTCCTGGTTGGTGCCGAACGCCTCGGGCGTGTTGAGCTGCTGCGCCCAGACCTGGTTGCCGTTCGTGTCGTACTTGACGGTGTAGATGTCGTTGCCGTTCACGTCCTGCGGCGTGACGACGCCGGTCACGTAGACGTTGCCCGCGGCGTCGAGCGTCATGTCGTTGGCGCCCGCGCCGCGCGTGTTGTAGCCGTCGAAGCGGCGCACCCACAGCTCCTTGCCCGCGGGGTCGTACTTGACCGTCGCGAAGCCGGCCGCCGTCGTCTGCGCCGTCCCGTTCCAGGAGTAGCCCGTGACGTAGGCGTTGCCCGCCGCGTCCAGGCGCAGCGCCGTCACGTCGTCGTTGTAGCTGACGGGCCCGTCGTAGTACCTCGTCCAGAGCAGGTTGCCGTGCGCGTCGTACTTCAGCGTGACGTAGTCGTACTCCGTCCCGCCGTCGCTTCTCAGGCCGCGCCAGGTGGTGCCGGCGACGTAGACGTTGCCGGCGGCGTCGAGTTGCAGGTCGTCCGCGACATCTATGTAGTGGCCGGTGCCGTCGAAGCGCGCCGACCAGAGCTGTGTGCCCTGCGCGTCGTACTTGACGAGCGAGATGTCCTTGTCGCCGCGCGCGCTGTTGTTCGGGTCCATGCAGGACGTGCCGGCGACGTAGACGTTGCCCGCCGCGTCCGTCTTGACGTAGGTCGCGTAGCTGCCGTCGCGCAGGCCCATCGGCCCGTCGTAGTAGACGCCCCACGCGCGGCTGTACTCGGAGGCGACGTGCGTCGCGGGCGTCACGGTGAAGTAGGCGATCTGCGCGTAGCCGCCGTCGATGTAGGCCATGATGCGCGCCGCGTCCGACTCGGCGACGGCCGCGGTCGTCAAGGCGAAGGTCGCGCTCGTCGCGCCCGCCGGGACGGTGACGGTGGCGGGGATGTTGACCGCGGGCGACTCGGAGTCTGTGAGCCTGACGAGGGTGCCGCCCGCCGGGGCCGCGCTCGTCAGCGTGACCGTGCCCGTCGCGCTCTCGCCGCCGCGCACCGAGGCGGGCGCGAGCGTCAGAGTAGACACTGAAGGCGGCGGGGTCGGCGTCGGCTTCGGGGTCGGAGTCGGCGTCGGGGCCGGCGGCGGGCCGGCGGCCGTGAGCTTGAGGACGAAGGCGTCGTCCCAGTGGCGCGCCGGCTGGAACGAGCCCGGCGTCGTCGGGAAGTTTTCCGAGGAGGAGTAGCCGGTCGCGTAGGTGTTGCCCTGCGCGTCAACGGCGACGGCGTACGCCTCGTCGAAGCTCGTCCCGCCGAGGTAGGTCGAGTAGACGAGCGCCGTGCCCGACGTGTTCAGCTCGGCGATGAAGGCGTCGGTCTGCCAGCCGCTGTAGGTCGCCTGGATGGGGTTGACGACGGGGAAGTCCGAAGACTTCGTGTCGCCCGCGACGTAGGCGTTGCCCGCCGCGTCAACCGCGATGCCCCAGCCGCGGTCTTCGCTCTCGTTCCCGCCGATGTGCGTCGAGTAGACGAGCGCGGTGCCCGCCGGGTTGAACTTGGTGACGAAGGCGTCGAACCTGCCCCTCGGCTGGAAGGCGCCTGGCGTCGTGGGGAAGCCTTCGTACTCGTTGGGCGTGAAGGGGCTGTCCTCCGACTCGGTGGAGCCGGTGATGTAAGCGCTCCCCGTGGAATCGACGGCGACCGCCCAGGCGTTGTCGCGCCGCTCGCCGCCGATGCGCGCCGAGTAGACGAACGTCGAGCCGTCGGGCGAGAACTTGGTGACGAAGGCGTCGAGGCTGCCGCTCCCGTGGAAGTACGCGCCGGGCGTCGCGGGGAAGTCCGGCGAGAAGGTCGCGCCGGTGACGTAGGCGCTGCCCGAAGCGTCAACCGCGATGCCCTGACCCCAGTCGTTGTCGCTGTTCAGTATCTTGCCGCCGCCGAGGTAGGTCGAGTAGGCGAGGGCGGTGCCCGCCGCGTTGAGCTTCGAGACGAAGGCGTCCTGATAGCCGCCGCCGTACTCAGGCTGCGCGGCGTTGACCCGAGGGAAGTCGCACGGCTGCGCGTGGCAGGTCGTCCAGCCGGTGATGTACGCGCCGCCCGCTGCGTCGATGGCGATGGCGCGACCCATGTCGTCGCCCGTGCCGCCGAAGCGCGACGAGTAGACGAGCGCCGAGCCGGTCGGGTTGAGCTTGGTGACGAAGGTTTCGTAGCCCATCTGCGTCGTCTGATACGCCCCGGCCGTGACGGGGAAGCTCAGCGAGCCGGCTTCGCCGGTGACGTAGGCGTTGCCCGCCTCGTCAACAGCGATGCCGTAGGTGACGGCGCCGCTCAGGTAGGTCGAGTAGACGAGCGCGGAGCCTTGCGGGTTGACCTTCGCGATGAAGGACTGCTGTCCCGTCCAGTTGTTGTCGTACTTGCTCTGGAACGAGCCGGCCGTCGTCGGGAAGTCGGTGGCGCTGGTCTGCCCCGTGATGTAGGCGTTGCCGGCCGCATCGACCGCGATGGCGCTGCCGCGGTTGTAGCCGGTGCCGCCGATGAACGACGAGTAGGCCAGCACGGGGTCGATGACGAGCGGGAGCGCGCGGTCGTACTCGCCGAGGCGGAAAGTGACGCGCCCCCCGCCGTTCACGACGTAGTCGCACGGCACCTGTACGCGGACGCCCGCGCGCTCCTGATACGCGAAGGGCCTGAGCTGCCGCATGGTGCCCTCTGCGCGTTCGAGCAGGAGGTCGCCCGACTCGTCAACGCGAACTTTATCCGCGCCGTCGAAGGCGAGCCGGATGGCGGAGGCGTCGGCGCCGGGCGCGACGTTAAAGTCGTATTCGAGTTGGCGCCCGTTGCCGTAGTAGACCACGTCCACGCCGGGGTAGACCGAGGCGTAGCGGACGCGCGAGAACTGCGGCACGTCGCGCTGCCAGCCGCGCGGGTCGGCGCCGCCGAAGTAGTTGCTCTTGCCGGGGAGCTGTCCGAGACCCTCGACCTCTGCGTCTCGGCTCGCGCCTTCGAGCCTCATGCGGACGACCGCGCGCTTCTCGGGCTGCTGCTGTGCGGCGGCGTCCTTGTCCCCGCGCGTCAGGTCGTCCGCGCGGTCGCGCGCGGGCTGCCCGCCGAAGGCCATCACGGCCTCGTCGGCCGTCAGGAAGAGCGTGTAGCCGCCCGCGCGCGCGAGGTAACGCACGCGGCGGTCGGTCTGCCCGAGGTTGCGCTCGAACGCGAGCGGGAGCGAGGCGAGTGAGTCCTTCAACTCACCGGGGTTGGCCTGCTTCGGCTCGACGCCGGGCGTCGTCGCCGCCCCGGTAGGTTGAATTTTTGCGTCCGCGCCGGCCGGCCTCTCCGCGCGCGCGGCGGCTTGTGAGGGGGCGGCCGCCGCCGCAAGATTCGACAGACTCAACAGACACGCGAGCGCGAAAGCGGACGCACTCCTGACACGGCTACGACTTGCGAGGTGAAACATCGGTAATCCCCTGGGGCTAAAAAGATAATTCCTGGCGGGAGAGTCTTGACGACAGAGTTTGAATCTTCACCGCTCCGCCCGAACAAAAAGGACGCTTGTGCCTCCAAACAGTGAGGATTTGCGGCCTCGAAATACACGGCCGCCGAGTTTTTTCACGCCGAGACCGCCCGCCGGGCGCAGCTACGCCAACACTGTTCAGGCCAAAGCCGTTAAGCCAGGATCGTAGGGAGTTAAAGGCTACGAAATGTCAGCCCGCGCCGCGCGAACCGCACAAGAAAAGCACGATTGGATGCCGAAGCGCCCGACAAATATGCCCGCGCGCGTCGCCCGTCCTACAGTTTCGCCCGAACCGTCTACAGCGGAGATTGATTTCAGAAGAACGGAGGGGCCGGCGCGTCTCAACGGGCGCCGGCCCCTCACCTTACGGAAAAGATTTAAGACAAACGGAGACCTCCCCGGCGCGTTCACGCGCGCGTTGGGAAGTCTTCGCGCTTACTGCGTGACCGTGGGTTTGTCTGCCGGCGGCTTGGGGCGCGCGGAACGTGAGGCACGCTCGACGTGGCTCGCGCGCTCCCACGCGGCGGTCGTGGCCGGGTCGGCTGCGAACTTGTTGCGGACGATTACGTCCAACTGGCGCAGCACGGCGAGGCAGCGCGCGACCGCGTTCTTGATGGCGCTCGTGGTTGTGACCCGCGCGCCGACACTCCGGTTCTGCACGGCGATGTTCTGCTCGAAGCCCTGAATCCGCGCCGCCAACACTTCGAGGAAGCCGGCCGGCAGTTCGTTCCGCATGAACTCCGCCTTGAACGCCTCGGCTTCCGCGAGGAACGAGCGTGCGGTGATGAGGAACGCCTGATCGTTGTTCCCGCGCGGGAGGCGGAAGAGCTTGTCGAGCCCCGGCGTCGAGAACGCGAGCACGGACGCGGTGCGATTGTTATAGGAGACGCCGCACGCAGAGTCTTGCGCGCGGCGTCTCCTATAACAATCGCACCA
>DASVQX010000016.1:0-136820 GCA_036388915.1 Pyrinomonadaceae bacterium | reverse complement strand
GCTTGAAGTTAACGAGCTTCAAGCCGCCTCTCCGCGTCCGCCGTGGTTAATTCTTCGCCGCTAGTCTCTGCCGACGCCGAGCGCGTCGGCGACGCGGTTGATGTAGTTGAACCAGGAGGCGATGAGCGTGATTTGGAGAATCGCGCGGTCGTCGAAGCCCGACTCGCGCAGCCGCGCGTGGTCTTCGGGCGAGACGCGCGTGGCGTCGCGCGTCAGCTTCGCCACGTAGTCGAGCATCGCGCGCTCCTCGGCCGTCAACGGCGCCCGCGTGTAGTCCTCTTCGAGCGCCCGCACCAACTCTTCGTCAAGCGTGACCCGACGCAGAAACTCTGCGTGAGACTCGATTCAATAGTGGCACCGGTTGATGGCCGAGACGACCGTCGCGATCATCTCGTGCCGGCGCCGCGAGAGCGGCAGCTCGGGCGACATCAACACCCCGAAGGTCGCGAACGCGTGATAGAGCGCGTCGGGGATGAGGCTGTGCGACGCCACGATGCCCGAACTCTCGCCGTCGGGCGTCGGGTGGACGGGCACGGCGTACTCCGCCGGGTAAAGCCCGCGCTGCGCCTCCATCGCCGCACGCAACTTCTCGTCGGCCTCGTCGAAAGGGACGGTCTTAATCCAGGTCATCTGTCTGCTCCTTTTTTTTAAGGATAGCACGCCGCCGCGTCCGGCCGGTTGACGTTGCGCGGCGCGCCCGATTCGGGAAGAATCTGGTGCGCGGGCGCGAGAGTAAACTAAACGTGACCAGAGTCAGCCTCATCATCCCGACCTTCGACCGGCCGCACCTGCTGCCGCGCTGCGTCGAGAGCGCGCGGGCGGCGGGCGCCGACGTGGAGGTCATCGTCGTTGACGACGCCTCGACCGACGCGACGCGCGAGGTGTGCCGCGGACTGGACGGGATAACTTACGTGCGGCTTGAGCACAACCAGGGCGTCGCGGGCGCGCGCAACGTCGGGCTGCTGGCCTCGACGGCCGACTACGTCGCCTTCCTCGACGACGACGACCTGCGGCTGCCCGGCTCGCTCGACGTGCAGCTCACGCTGCTCGAAGCCGACCCGGAGGCGGCCTTCGTCGGCGGCGGCGTCGTGCTCGCCGACCAGAACCTCGCGCCGACCGGCGACGTGGCCGTCCCGCGCGCGGCGAGCGGCGACGTGTTCTGGCAGGTCTTGGAGTTGGGCGTCCACCTCATCCCCTCCTCGGTCGTCGTCCGCAAGGCGTGTCTGTTCGAGGTCGGCCTCTTCGACCGGCGCATCCCCGGCATCGACGACTGGGACATGTGGGCGCGGCTCGCGGAGTCGCGCCCCGTCGTGCTCGACGAACGGCCCGTCTGCGTCTACCGCAGCCCGACGCCGGGGTCTGGTCAAGGCTCGTCCGCGCTCGGCCGCCACATGCTCGCGGCCGTCAGGCATCAGGCTAACTTGCTCTCGCTCCCGCGCGCGCTCGCCGCGCCGGCCGGGCGGCGACGCGACGCGCGACGCAACACGCGCAGGCGCGTCGCCGACACCCTGAGCTGGCGCGCGGCCGAGCAGTTGCCGCGCGGCGCCTTCCGCTTCGCGGCGTCGAGCTTCGCGGCCGCGCTCCGCATCAGCCCGCTCTGGGCTGCGCGTCCGACGCACTTTCGCGTATTATTCAGGGGACTCGCCGCACTGTTAGCCGAGCGGAACGCGCGGGCCTCGCCTCCCCCGACTTGAGCCCGACGGCCGCCTTTGTGTAAAGCGTACAGACGGATGCCCTCTGTCAGCGTCATCATCCCGACGCGCAACCGCTCGGCGCTCCTGCCGCGCGCGGTCGAGAGCGCGCGGCTCGCCGGAACCGACGTGGAGGTGATCGTCATAGACGACGCCTCGACGGATGAGACGCGCGAGGTCTGCTCGCGGCTCGGCGTCCGCTGCCTGCGCGCCCGGCGCCGATTAGGCCCGAGCGGCGCTCGCAACGTCGGACTCGTCGCGAGCGCCGGAGAGTTTGTCAGCTTCCTCGACGACGACGACCGAAGGCTCCCCGGCTCGCTCGACGCGCAGGCCGGGGCGCTCGCGGCGCGACCCGACGCGGGGCTCGTCTACGGCCGCGTGCTCTACGGCGACGGCGAAGGTCGCGCGACGGGCGGCTCGTACCCCGAGGAGTTTCCGCGCGGCGACATCTTCTGGCGGCTGATGCGTCGCAACTTCATCCCGTGCCCTTCGGTCGTCTTCCGGCGCGAGTGCCTGCTGCGGGTCGGGCTGTTAGACGAAGACGTGCCCGGCGTCGAGGACTGGGACTTGTGGGTGCGCATCGCCGAGCGGTACGAGGCGCTCGCGACCGAGCAGGCGGTCGCGGTCTGGCGGCGGCCGACCCGCGAGTCGGGTCAGTTCACTTCTCGCCCCGAGCGGCTCCACCGTCTCGCGCGCCGCCTGCACCGCGAGAAGTGGCTGCGGCTGCCGCGCGCGGTCGCGGCCGGCGAGGCGGAGCGGCGCGCGGCCGCGCGGTCTTTCGCCGAGCGCGAGTCGCAATTGCTCGTCTGGGAGGCGGCCGAGGGGTTGAAGGCCGGGGGACTGAAAGCCTTCGCGCGGGTGGCGCTGGCGGGGGCGCGCATGTACCCTGTGGGATTCGGCGCGAAGGCGCTGGCCTTCGCGGCGCGGCGCGCGCGGGGTAACGCGCCGGCGACAAGTTTGGGACGATGAACATTCTGCTTGCAAAGAACAGCTTCGCGGGGCCCATCAGCGGAGCCGACGAGATCGCCGTCAACTACGCCGCCGAGTTGAAGGCGGCGGGTCACGAGGCGGCCGTCCTGCTCGTGCAGCCGCCGGCGGCAGGCGACCCGTTAGCCGCGCGCCTGCTTGAGGCGGGCGTCGAGTTGACGGCGCTCGCGTCGCCGCGCTTCACGGCCTCACTCGCGGCCGGGCGCAAGCTGGCGCTCGCCGCGATGCGCGCCTTCTCGCCCGCGCAAAAAGTCCTCCGCTCGAACTCGCGCCGCATCGTCCACGACCTCCTCCAACGTTACCACGACGCCTTCTGCGAGCACCTCGCGCGCCGGCGCCCCGACGTGGTTCACGTCATCACGCCCGACCCCGGCGCCGTCATGCTCGTCCGCGCCGCGCACGCGGCCGGCGTCCCCGTCGTCTATCAGGAGGTCGGCACGCCGTTCCACCCGCCGGGCTTCGAGGAGGTCTACGAGCGTTTCGTCAAGGTGCTGCCGCTCTGCTCGGAGGTCGCCACGCTCTCGCCGAGCCTCGCGCGCGAGATGCGGCGCGCGGTGCCCAGCCTCGCGCGCGAGCCGCGCGTCGTCCCGCTCATCGCGCCGGACGCGGCCGACCGTCCCGCGCGAGAGGCACGTCCCTCCGGCTCGCCCGTCCGCTTCGGCTTCGCCTCGCGGCTCGAACACCTGAAGGGGCCGCTCCAGTTCGTCGAGGGCTTCGCCGCCGCTTCCTCCGCGCACCCGGATGTCGAGATGAGGATCGCGGGCGAAGGCTCGCAGCGCCAGCAGGTCGTGTCCGCGCTCCGCCGCCACGGGCTAAAGGAGAAGTGCCGGCTGGTCGGCACCTACACCTCGCTCGAAGCGCGCAGCCGCTTCATGCGCGACGTGGACGTGTTCGTCCACCCGTCTTACACGGAGGGGACGCCCAACGTCGTCGTCGAGGCGATGGCGCACGGCCTGCCCGTCGTCGCGACCGCCGTCGGGGGACTGCCCGACTTCGTCACGGAGGACTGCGGCGTGCTCGTCCCGGCGGGCGACGCCGAGGCTTTGGGCGAGGCGATGAGGCGCGTGGCGGGCGACGCCGGCTTGCGCAGGTCGATGGGGCGCGCGGCGCGCGAGACGTACCGGAGTCTCTTCACCTCGGCCGCGGTGATGCCGCTGCTGACCGATTTTTACGGGCGGGTGATTGCCGCGCACGGCGCGCCGAAGAACGGGCGCGGCGCCGCCGGGCGGTCGAAGGAGATTCGTCACCCGTGGGCCGAAGGGGCTGAGGCGTCCGACGCGGCGCGTCGGGACAAGCTGGCGGCCGTGCTCGGCAGGAGTTGAGACGGCGCCCGCGCACTCTCAGCCCGCGAGCCGCCGCCGCGCCGAGCGCGCCCACTCGGCGAGCTTGTGGAGCTTCGAGTCGTAGTCGTGGAGCGGCGTCGCGTCGCCCTCGGGCCACATCGTGCTCCGCGAGCCGGGGCGGTAGAAGGTGACGGTCAGGCTGCGGCGTGAGGTGCGGCAGCCGTCGCGCACGGGCGAGACGGCGTGCCATGAGTTCTGAGAGCGCACCAGCACGGCCGAGTTGCCGACCACCGGCGGGACGACCTTCACCACTTCCGACATCTCGCCCGAACGCAGCACCGTCAGACACCCGCCGTCGTTCTCGTCCCACGACTCGTTGAAGTAGAAGACGTGCGTGACGACCTTGTCCTCAAGGTCAACGTGCGGCCCGAGCCACGCGCGCGCGCCGTAGTGCGAGACGTTCGCCTCCATCGGGAGCGGCGCCAAGTCCAGCCCCGTCATCCTCGACAGGGCCGCGCGGTACTCCGCCGACAGAAGCTCCGAGGTGAAGCGGCGCCAAGGCTCGCTCAGGCGTTCGGCGTGCGACGCCGCGTCCGCCCCCATCCCGACGAGCGAGCGCGCCTCGTACTGAAAACCCTTCTCGCCGTCGTAGCCGCCGACGGTCTTGAAGTGGTCGCGCGGGAACGTGCGCGCCAGCGCCGACGCGTCCTCGGGCGAGAAGAGTCCGCCGACGAAGGCCCAGCGGTACGGCTCCAGCGCGAGCGCTTCGGGCGTGAGTCTGGTCAGGTCGATCATGCTGCTTCGTGCGTTGCGCGCCTTCACCCGCCGAAGGGCGGGAGGCCCTCGGCGGCGCGCCTCTCGTTGACAATCCTCAAGACGTAGCCGGAGCCGAAATCGGCCGGGATGGCGGGGCGCTCGCTCAAGTCCCAGTCCGCGCCCGCGTAGTAGCGTCCGAGGTACGGCCGCAGGACGGGGCGCAGGTACTCCACGTCCTCGGGCGTGAGCCAGTCGCGCCAGCCGCCGTGGGTCTTCGACCGCGTGACGCGCCGGTGTTCGGCGGGCACGGACACCTCCTCGCTCAACTTCAACCCGAGATAATCTTCGAGCGCGGCGAGCCGCCCCTCGACCATCTCCTCATATTTACATACAAACAGCCCCGCGTGGCAATCGTGAAAGTCGAGCGGCGCGCGGACGGAGTGGCGCGCCTGTTCGGCCGCCCAGCCGTCGAAAGAGAACTCGTCGCCGTTGAGCCGGGCGAAGGTCTGGAGCAGCTCCCGCACGGAGACCGAGCGCGGGTCGGCCTCCTTCCGCTTCAGCAGGTCGAGGAAGTCGGCGAGCGGAGCGTCGCGTTTGCAGAACGTCGAGTTGTAGACGCCGTAGAGCAGGCGGCTGACGGCGCGGTCGCGCGGGTCGCGGACGAGGAGAATCTGCTTGTCGAAGCCGTCGAAGCTCGCGGCGTCGGCTGGCTCCGTGGGTCGGAAGGGCAGGACTTTCGCCAGCACGTCCGGCTCGCGCCGGCCCCGGATGAGACGCGCGAGCAGACCTTTTTTGACGGCGCGCGGGTCGAAGGCGCGCGGCTCGAAGAGGCAGACGGCGCCGGGCGCGAGCGAGTCCCTGATGAGGTAGAAGAGCGCGGTGGTGCCCGACTTGGCCAGCCCGTAGATGACGACCCTCATACCCTTGTCCGTTCTGCGGCGCCCCGCGCCGGTGACTAAGCGAGCAGCGCGTCGAGCAGTTCGTCCACGGCGCGCGAGACTTTCAGGCGCGCCGCGTCGGCGCGCGTGTTGAAGAAGTCGGCGCCGAGTCCGGCGGCGAAGTCTGCCTTGTCGTTCAGCTCGCCCCATGAGTTCAGCTTGAGCGAGAGGGGCAGCCCCGTCGAGCGGAGGAAGCCTTCGGCCTTGTCGGCCGGGAGCGGGCCGTGCAGGTGCGGACGGCCGAAGGAGAAGGCGGTGACGTTGCCGTGCAGGCTCGTGCCGGCGAAGAGGTCGCAGGCGGCGATGACCGAGACGGCGTCGGAGAGCTGGTCAACGTCCGCGAGCTTGAAGGCGCCGCCCGCGGCCGTCTGGACGAGGCGCAGGAACTCGCCGTCGCCGTGGCAGCGGCCGAGCGGCAGGAGGACGACCTCGGCGCGCGTCCTCTCGCGGTAGAGCGCGAGCTGGCGCGCGACCTCTCCGGCGTCGAAGCCGGGGTAGGGCATGCTCTGGAAGCAGAGGACGGGCGCGTCTGCGCTCACGCCGAGGCGCTTCAACAGCGCGCGCCCCTTCGCCGCCTCGGTCTCGCGGCCGAGCTGCCCGCCGATGAGGACGACGAGGTCGGGCGCGACGCGCAGCTCGCGCCGGACGCCGCAGCGACGGAGCTTCTCGGCCGACTGCTCGTCGCGCAGGTAGACGAAGCGCGCCCGCTCGAAGACGCGCGCGACCTCGTCCCTCTCCGCGGGCGCGAAGTCATGCGGCACGCCGCAGGAGAGGTAGCAGACCGCGCCGCCGCCGGGGAGCCGCGCGGGGTCGATGAGGAAAGGGCCGGGCGACGCGTAGCCCAGCCGGCGCCGCGCGAACGCGCGCGCGCGGAAGCGCTCGGCCCGCCACGCGGAGAGCCGCCGCAGCGCGCGGTAGCGGAGCGAGCCGAAGGCGCCGACCTCGCGCCGCAGCCCCGTGCGGCCGTCTCGGACGTAGTGCGCGGCGAGCGTCCCGGCGTCCGTCCGCAGGATGTCGCCGCCGCCGACGACAAGCCCCGACACGTCCGCGTCGCCGCCATCTCCCGCGCGCGCGCGCGCCGGCTCGAACAGCGTGCGCGCGTCGCCGGTCGCGAAGCCGGCGGCGTGCGGCGCGTCGCCCGCGAGCGGCGAGTAGGCGCTTAAAGAAAGTCGCGGGTCGCGCCCGGCGAGCGCGCGGCGGAAGACCACGGGGTAAAGCAGGTCGCCGTAGTTGTCCACGTCGAAGGTGCCGAGCTGTTTGATGTTGGTCACGTCGGAGGTTCGAGCGTCAGTCTTCGAGCAGACGGCCGCGCAGGAGCGGGCGGCCGGCCAGCGACGTGCGGAAGCCGTAGACGGCGAGCGCCACGACGACCGACGCGGCGAAGAGCGTGATGCCCGCGTACCACGCGGACGGGTCGGCGGTGTAGGGGTAGAACTCGATCATGAAGAAGACGAACTGCGCCACGGTGAGCGCCAGCATCCCGAAGCGCGACGCGACGAAGATGTAGGCGGCGGCCAGCGCGCCGTAGAAGAGCAGCGCGTAAGGGGGCATCCCCTGTAACGCGAGCGCCCCGAAGAAGAGCACGAAGGCGCCCACGGCCCCGCGCCGCTCGCCGCGCAGCACGAGCGAGAGCAGGAAGAGCATGAAGACGAAGCCCAGCCCGTGCAGGAGCGCGTTGGCCGGCTGGTGGCCGAGGAACAGGGGCGCGATGCCGCGGACGCCGAGCAGCGTGTCGGGCTGAACGCCTCGCAGGTCGGGCGGGATGCCGAGCCGGCGCGCCGTGATCTCCCCGACCCACATGCAGAGATTCATCCAGATGCCGAGGAGCGAGCCGATGAGCACGTCGCGCCCGACGAGCGGGTCGCGCCAGTCGCCCGCGAGCAGACGCGTCCAGGAGATGAGCCGGTGCGGCGAGCGCCGCCTGACGTAAGGCTCCAGCGCGATGTAGAGCAGCCAGAGCAGCGCGGCGTTGAAGAGCGCCCGCTTGACGAGCGCGTAGAGCACCCAGACCTCGCCGACGAAGGTCGGGACGTGGCTCGCGCCGACGAGGTTGGCGACCAGCGTGGTCGCGAAGACGAAGAGCGCGAGCTTCGCCGCGCCGCGCCGGTCGCCCCGCCCCAGCCGGAAGTTGCGCCGCGCCAGCCACGCCGCCGCGACGAGCAGCGTGACGAAGACGGCGAAGACGAACATCAGGAGCCGCTTCACCCCCGGCGTGGTCGCGTAGGGCTGCATCCGGTACGCCTTGTCCCACGGCGCGACGAGCTTGAACGCGACGGGGCGGCCGCGGTAGCTCGCCGCCTCGACGCGCAGCGGCGTCTCCGGCTGGAGCGGGAAGACGCCCTCCCACGCCGCGCGCCGGTCGGCGTAAGAATACGGCACCCAGCGCGATTCGGCCGGCGTGAACTTCGTCGGGTCAAGCCCGGCCTCGGCGAAGAGCGGCGCCCAGTCGGGTTCGACCGCCTCCCCGCCCGGCTCTTCGACTTCGGGCGGCGTGACCCGCAACTCGACGAGGCGCCCGGCCGTGTCGAGCCACACGTCCGCCATCCCCGAGTAGAGCTGCGGGGCCGGGTCTCTCGCCGTCACCTCGAAGCCCATCAGCGGCTCAAGCGGCTGCGGGCTTTGTCGGTACCAGAACTGGTACAGGGCGGGCTGCCCCGTCCTCAGCCTCTCCCAGCGCGTCATCGAGCGGTCGTGTTCGGCGACGTGGCTGTAATATTCCAAGTCCATCCCGAACCCGTAGGCCGAGTCGGCCGGGGCGCCCGCCTGTCCGGCCGCGCCGACGACGGCGCGCGCGCGCTCGGCCAGCACCTCGGGCGGCTTGTTCATGGGCACCCAGCGGAGCATCAGCATCTCGCCCGACAGCACGAAGACGAGCGCGAGGCTCGCGAGCGCGGCCGCGAGCATGGAGACGGCGACCGCCGGGCGCAAGGCCCCCTCCTTCGGCGCGGCGGCGACCATCTCGGGGCTGGGCGTCTCGCCGGCGGCGAGCGCGGCCGCCAAGGGGTCTCCGCCCGGCAGCGCCGCCGCCACCTGCAAGGCCGTCGCGGGGCGCTTCTCCGGGTCGCGCTCAAGACAGTGGAAGATGACGCGCTCGACCGCCGGGTCGAGGTCTTTGATGTGGCTCGAAGGCGACGAGGGCTGCGTGTCGCTCCGCCGCAGGCGGAGCAGCTCGGGCAGAGACGACGCCTCGAACGCGCGCTTGCCCGTGAAGAGTTCGTAGAGGACGAGGCCGAGCGAGTAGATGTCACTGCGCGAGTTCAGCTCGCGCCCGCCCAACTGCTCGGGCGACATGTAGGCGGGCGTGCCGGCCAGCGCCTCGCGTCCGCGCACGTCGCCGGCCAGCGCCGCGATGCCGAAGTCGGTGATGCGCACGTCGCCGCGCTCGTCGATCATCACGTTGGCGGGCTTGAGGTCGCGGTGGAGCACGCCCGCCTCGTGGACGGCGGCCAGCCCCGCGCAGAGCTGGCGCGCCGTCTCGACCGCCTTGTCGCCGGGGAGCCGGCCGATGCGCTTGAGGAGCGACGACAGCTCCTCTCCGCGCACGTACTCCATCGAGATGAAGTGCGAGCCTTCGGCCTCGGCCACGTCGTAGACGCGGCAGACGTGGCGGTGAGAAATCTGCCGCGCGACCGACACCTCCTGGTAGAAGCGCGCGAGCGCGGCGCCGTCGGTCGAGAACGACTCCGGCAGGAACTTCAGCGCGACCGGCTGCTTGAGCTTGAGGTCGTCGGCGCGGTAGACCTCGCCCATCCCGCCGCGACCCAGCAGCCCCGCGATGCGGTAGCGCCCCGCCAGCACGTCGCCGGGCACGAACCTCGACTCGTCGATGGAGGGCAGGCTCTGCGAATCGCGCGAGGGCGTGCGCGGGCGCGAGCCGCCCGGCGTCGCGGCGACCCCGGCTCCGGCCCCGGCGGGCTTCGCGCGCGTGGGCGCCTCGGGCATCGCGCCGATGAGCGCGGCGGCGACGCCGAAGACGGGAGTCTCGATGAAGTCCTCGGCGCGCGCGTCGAAGCCCAACATCTCCTCGACCTCGCGCCTGAGCGAGCGGTCGCCCGCGCACGCCGCGTCGAGGAAGGCGGCGCGCTCGGCCGCGTCGAGTTCGAGCGCGCGCTCGAACAGTCCGTCCACCTGCCGCCAGCGCTCAGACTTCATCCGACGCCTCCCGCCCCGCGACCGCGCGGTAGAGCCAAGCCTTCGCGCGCCGCCACTCGCGCCTGACGGTCGTCGGCGAGATGCCCAGGACTTCGGCCGTCTCCTCGATGCCGAGTCCCGCGAAGTAACGCAGCTCGACGACGCGCGCCTTCTGCGGGTCAACCTTCTCCAATTCGCGCAGCGCCTCGTCGAGCGCGACCAATTCGTCGGCGCCGCCGCCTTGCGCCACCATCGCCTCGTCGAGCGCGACGTGCGGGGCGCCGCCGCCGCGCTTGTCGCGGGCGTGCGCGCGCGCGTGGTCGATGAGGACGTGGCGCATCACCTGCGCGCAGACGGCGTAGAAGTGCGTGCGGTCGTGGAAGGCCGCGCCCTCGCCGCCGCCGAGGCGCAGAAACGCCTCGTTGACGAGCGCCGTGGCCTGCAAGGTGTGACCCGGCCGCTCGTCGCGCATCTGCCGGCGCGCGATGCGGCGCAGCTCGGCGTAGACGAGCGGCGTGAGCTTTTCGAGCGCGGCGGGGTCGCCCCCGCCCCAGTCGGCGAGCAAGCGTGTGATCTCCTGCGTCGAGGCGTCGGTCATTCCGGTTCGTTCCCGTCTCGGTCGGCGGTCTCGGGGCGGCGAAAACTGCGGCGCGGATTCTACCACCCCGCGCCTCCGCCGCCTGAGCCGAATCTTTCGCGCCCGAAAAAAATTCGCGCGGGGTGGACACTTTCGCCGCCGCGCGTCGCTCTCCACGGTGAAGGGGGAGAAAGACGATGCGAAAGATGATGCGACGGACGGAAGTTAAGAGAACTCACGCCGAGACCGCGGGGCTGCTCGCCGCGACGCTCGCCTGCTACCTCGCGGCGGCCGCCTGCGTGCTCGCCCTCGGATACACGCTGACGACGCTCGCCGCGCGCGACGCCGGCCGGCGCGCCGCCGCCGTCCTGGCGACCCACGGCTTTTGAACTAACGGAAGAGACGACCCGAAGGAGAACCGAGATGAAGACAGGACCGGCGACCGAGACGAGAAGAATGGGGGCGGCCGCGTGCCTGCTGGCCGCGCCGCTGCTGATGCTGGCGGGCGACGCCCTGCGGTACTGGGCGGGCGCGCAGCGCGCGGGCTTCGTGATGGTCAAGTTATCGTTCGCGCTCTTCGTCGGGGCGGCGCTGGCCGTCGTGCGGATGACGAGCCAACGCGCCGACCGCGTAGGGCTTCTGGGCGGGGCTTTGGCCGTCGTCGGCTGCCTGTCAGGCGCGTCGATAGTGACGGCGAACGCCGTGCTCCGCTCAATCGACGCGGCGGGGCTCGGCGAGTCTGCGACGCGGGCGGTCGAGGAGGCGTTTAAGGCGGGCGGCGTAGGCGAGTTCGTGTTCCTCTACCCGCTGCCGGGGCTGGCCTTCCCCGCCGGCTTCGTCGTCCTCGCCTACGCGCTCCGGCGCGCGCGCGCCGCGTCGAAGTCGGCGGCCGCGGCGCTGGCCGTCGGGGCGCTGCTCTTCCCCGTCGGCCGCATCGGCGGCCTTGAGTGGGCGGTGTTGGGGAGCGGCGTGGGGATGTCTGTGGGGTTGGGGCTGACGGCGCTGCGCGTGCTCGGGATGAGGGCCGGCGAGTGGGCGCGTGCGCGCGTCGTCGCCGAGACGGACGCGCCGCTCGGCGGTCAGACGGCGGCGGGCTAGAGCAGTTCGGGGTGCCCCGAACGCTTCGCGCGCGCGTGAAGCTCTTTGAGCCGCTCGGCCTGATCGCGCCGCGCGACGAGGAGGCAGTCGCCCGCGTCAACGACGACGAGGTCTGAGACGCCGAGCGTGAAGACGGGGCGGCCGGCCGCCGCGTGGACGAGACACCCATAAGTGTCGAGCGCGAAGACCTCGCCGCGCGTGACGTTCGGGCCGCGCGCGTCGCCTCCTTCAGCCGCGCCCACGCCGCCCGCGTCCGAGCCTTCGGCCGCGCCCAGCTCGTAGACGGCGCCCCAAGTCCCCACGTCGCTCCAACCCGGTTCGGTGACGACCGTGGCAAGCCCTTCGGCCTTCTCGAAGACGGCGGTGTCGATTGGCTCGCGGTCGAGTCCGGCGAAGGCCTCCTCCATCGCCTCGCGCTCGCGCGTCGTGCCGAGGTGCGGCTCGACCCTCATCAGCGCCTCGTGGTGCGCGGGCTTATACCGCCGGATGAGTTCGAGCAGGCGCGACGCGACCCACACGCTCATCCCCGGATTCCACAGGTACGAGCCGTCGGCCAGAAACTCGCGCGCGCGCGCCTCGTCCGGCTTCTCCTCAAAGCCCGCTATCTGGAACGCGCCCGCCGCCGCCCCTTCGAGCGCCGCGCCCGCGCGGATGTAGCCGTAGCCGGTGGCCGCGTGCGTCGGACGGACGCCGACGATGACGCCCGCCGTCTCGCGCGCCACGCGCGCGGCCGCGAGCAGCGCGCGCCGGAACTCTTCGCCCTCGCGGAAGTATGAGTCGGCCCAGCCGACGAACAGCACCGCCTCCGGGTCTTGCCGCGCGACGTGGAGCGCGCCCAAGCCCACCGCGAGGTTCGTCCCCAGCGGGAACGGCTCGCCGACGATCTGTCGGGGCGGCACCTCGGGCAACTCCGCGCGCGTCAGTTCGACGTGGCGCGCGCCCGTCACGACCCACACGTCCGAGGCCGCGACTACGGGGAGCACGCGCTCGACCGTCTGCCTCATCAGCGAGACCTCGCCGGCGAGCGCGTGGAACTGCTTCGGGCGCGACTCGCGCGACAACGGCCACAGCCGCGTCCCCGCCCCGCCCGCGATGAAGACCGCCTTCAACCCCTCTGACATTTGAATCTTAAGACCTCCGACCGCAATGACGATTCAACGCGCCGGCGCGGCGTCGGCGAAGGCCGCGAGCAGCGCGTCCGACCAGAGCGCGAGCGTTACGGCGAGCGCCGCGTCCGCCTCGTCGGTGACGACCTTCACGTCAACGGCCGCCGGCTTCCGGGTCTGACCCGCCCCGTAGGGCGCGCGCGCGACGCCGGCGGCGAGCGAAATCAACAAGGCGATGACGGCGGGCGCTCTCTTCGACCTCTTCATAATCTTCTCAGCTCGAACGCGTCGAGCCGGAGGCGCCCGAACGAGGAGAGCCGCTTTAACTCAACGCTGAGTCGAAGCGGCTCTCCTCGTTCGCGCTCTCGCGCTCATGCGGGCGGGGATGCCCGCGCTCCCGGCGAAAGGGGGCTTAGTTGACGCCCCAGCCGGCGGTGGTGGCGAGCGCGCCCTCGTGCTGGCGCGTGCGGCGCTCGCGCTCGGCGAGGCGCATGTCGCTCTCGACCATGATGCGGACGAGTTCCTTGAAGCTCACCTTCGGCTCCCAACCGAGGATGGTGCGCGCCTTCGTCGCGTCGCCGTGCAGGAGGTCAACCTCGGCGGGGCGGAAGTAGCGCGGGTCGATCTCGACGTGCTCGCGCCAGTCGAGGTCGAGCATCCCGAAAGCATCTTCGAGGAACTCCCTGACCGAGTGCGTCTCGCCCGTCGCGATGACGTAGTCGTCCGGCTCCTCGGCCTGCATCATCAGCCACATCGCCTCGACGTAGTCGCCGGCGTAGCCCCAGTCGCGCCGCGCGTCGAGGTTCCCCATGTAGAGCTTCTGCTGGAGGCCGAGCTTGATGCGCGTGGCGGCGCGCGTGATCTTGCGCGAGACGAAGGTCTCGCCGCGCCGCTCCGACTCGTGGTTGAAGAGGATGCCGTTGCAGGCGAACATCCCGTAGGACTCGCGGTAGTTGACCGTGATCCAGTAGGCGTAAGCCTTCGCGCAGGCGTAAGGCGAGCGCGGGTAGAAGGGCGTCGTCTCGCGCTGCGGCGTCTCGACCACCTTGCCGTACAGCTCCGACGACGAAGCCTGATAGAACTTCGGCCGGATGCCCGCCTCGCGGATGGCTTCGAGCAGGCGGACGGTGCCCAGCCCCGTGACCTCGCCCGTGTACTCGGGCACGTCGAAGCTGACGCGGACGTGACTCTGCGCGCCGAGGTTATAAATCTCGTCGGGGCGAATCTGGCGGATGAGCGTGTTGAGCGAGCTCGAGTCGTTCAAGTCGCCGTAGACCAGCCGCAGCCGCGTCCCCGGCTCGTGCGGGTCTTGATAGAGGTGGTCGATGCGGTCGGTGTTGAAGGACGACGAGCGGCGGATGATGCCGTAGACCTCGTAGCCCTTCCCCAGCAATAGCTCGGTCAGGAACGAGCCGTCCTGCCCCGTGATGCCCGTGATGAGTGCGCGTTTCTCCATTCACTGCCTCGCCGTGTCGGATGGGTTTTAACTCGGACTGAGCAATCTACCACACAAACGCCCGCCCGGCCGACCCGCGCCCCGGCGTCCCGCCCGCCGCGCGGGACGCCGGTTAACAAGCCTAGTTACAACTGAAGGCTTCGACCTCGACGACGCGGCTGAAGAGGCCCTCGGCCGACGCCGTCTGCAAAGTCCCGCTCAGCGCCCCGCGTAAGAGACGCGCCAGACCGTGTTCGAGCCGTCGTCCGAGACGAAGAGCGCGCCGTCGCGCGCGACCGCCACGCCGACCGGGCGCCCCCAGACCTCGCCCGCCGGGGTGACGAAGCCGGTCAGGAAGTCTTCGTACTCGCCGGTCGGCACGCCGCCCTTCTGCGGGATGCGGACGACCTTGTAGCCCGTCCGCTTCGCGCGGTTCCAAGAGCCGTGGAGCGCCGAGAAGGCGTCGCCCTCGAACTCGCGCGGGAACTGCCGCCCCGTGTAGAAGGCCATCTCAAGCGACGCCGAGTGCGACTGAAGCAGCACGTCGGGCGCGATGACCTTGTCGCGCAGTTCGGGGCGCCCGCCCGCGTGGCGCGGGTCTTGGTTCGGGCCGAGGTAGAACCACGGCCAGCCGTAGAAGCCGCCGTCGCGGACGCGCGTCACGTAGTCGGGAACGAGGTCGTCGCCCAGCCCGTCGCGCTCGTTCACCGAAGCCCACAGCTCGCCGGTGCGCGGGTGGACGGCGATGCCGACCGCGTTGCGTATCCCCGACGCAAACGTGCGCTCGCCCGTCCCGTCCGGCTTGAACTCAAGCACGGTCGCGCGCCGCTCCTCGTTCGCCTCCGGCTTCTCCCAGACGTTTGTGAGCGAGCCGACCGAGACGAACATCCGACGGCCGTCGTTCGAGAAGGCGATGTCGCGCGTCCAGTGTCCGCCGCCGCGTAGCTGCCCGCCGCCGGGAAGGTTCGCGACGACCACCTCGGCCGGGCCGCGCGCCTTCAGGTCGCCCGCGCGATACGCGAAGCGCACGACCGCGTCCGTGTTGGCGACGTAGACGTAACGCGGCTCCGGCCCCGGCGGGTAGAAGGCGATGCCGAACGGGCGCCGCAAGCCTTCGGCGAAGACCTCGTTCGTCTCGACTTTCCCCGCGCCCGCCGCCGCCCTCAGCACGCGCACGCGCCCCGCGTAGCTCTCCGCGACGAAGAGGTCGCCGTTCGGCGCGGTGCGGATGAGGCGCGGCCTCTCCAGCCCCGAGGCGAACTCTTCAACCTTAAAGCCGGCCGGCGCCTTCGGCCACGCGCCATCGGGACGCGGGGCGACGCGCGAGTCCTCGTCCACCGACCGCGTCGCGTACGGCCGCGGCAAATCGGCCGCCGTGATCCGCCGCCTCACGCCCGGCGCGTCGCTCGTCCAATCGCCGGACGCGCCCTGCCCCGTCAACACGCCGCCGCGCGCCTGCGCCGCCGCCGCCCGGCCCCCGCGCCGCTGACGCGCGAAACCCTCGCCACCCACCAACATCCACGCCACCGCCGCGACCGCCACGACGGCGACGACAGCCCACGCCGACTTCATCGTCTTTAACGCTTTCACTTCAACTCCCCCTTGTCTTAAAACCCCGTCTCAGCGCCGACGCCGGTTGAGGATGGCGGAGGCGCTGTAGTCCTTCGAGCCGGCCTGTGAGAACCAGTAGCCGAGTTGGCGCGCGTTGAGGCGTTGGAGGACGACGCGGCCGCCCTGCGCGCAGCGTTCGACGCCCGACGTGATCGTCTCGCGGAAGATGGCGCGGCGGCTCGACAGACTGAGGAGCCTCCAGCGGCCCGAGCACCCGAGCGAAGGGTACTCGACCGTGTAGTCGCCCCCCTTCGCCGTCAGCCTCATGGCCCAGGTGCTGTCGCTGTCCGTCTGGTAGCCCTTCCCCTCCCACTCGCCGCCCGGCCAGCCGCCGCGCGTCTGGCCGGGGACAAGCGCCGCCGACAGGAGCAGCAGCCCGGCCGCCAATGCGAATCTCCTCATAAGCGTCTCTCTGTGAAGCGGCGGTTGGTGTCAAGTGTTTTCTCGCATTCTCCGCTCGCCCCGGGCACACCGACACCGTGCAGTGAGTTCCTTTCACCTCTCTGTTCGCGCTCTCAAGTGGGCGATTGTCTTAACGCCCGGCGCAAGTCTGGGTTCGAGGCGGGAGGCGCTACTCCTTTGACGGCGCTCTACGGGCCAAGACGGTTGCCGCGCTCGCCCGCCTGTGATCTGAACTCGCCGAACTTAATGTCATAACCCTCAGCACGACGGCTATGCAGCCCCCGGCGACGCGGGCGCGCCCCCAGGCCGCAGCAGTAGCGGGTCGAACTCCGTGCCGTCTCGCCAGACGGCGAACATGATGCCCGCCAGCTTGCGCGCCAGCGCCACTACGGCCGTCGCCTTCCCCCGCCGCTGCGCGATCCTCGACCACCACTCGTGTAGCGCCCTCGTCCTTTCGGTCTTCCACCGCAGCACCGCCCACGCCGCCTCGACCAGCAGCGACCGGGCGCGCACGCTCCCCGCCTTACTGATCCGACCGCGATGCTGGCGCTCCCCGGAGCTGTACTCGCGCGGGACTAGTCCCAGGTAAGAGCGGACGTGCTTGGCCCCGAGGAAGCGCGACGCCCCGTCGAGCGTCGCGGCGAACGTGGTGGCGACTACCGGCCCCACTCCGGGCACGCTGCACAGTCTCTGCACTACCTCGTCGGCCTGGGCGATCTCTTCGAGCCGCTTGTCGGCAGCTTTGATCTGCTCGTTCAGCGCCTTGAGCATTACAAGCAGAGGTTCGATCTGCACCAAGGTGTGCGCCGGTAGCCCGGCCTGCTCGACGCGGCGGGCGAAGCTCGGAGAAGGGCCGGCCTTGATGCGGCAGCCCTCGCGCCTCGCCAGCGCGCCGATCAGCGCGATGTACTTGGAGCGCGTGCGGATGAGTGCCTCACGCACCGAGAGGTGAGCCCTCACGTCCCTCTGCCGGTCGGACGTGCGGTGGGCCGGGCGGTATGCGCCGAGCCGGCAGGCCTCGCACAGGGCGCGGGCGTCACGCTTGTCGGTCTTGATGCGCCGGTCGCGGGTGGCGTACATGGGCGCGAAGTTCGGGTCGGCGACGATGACCTCGTGGCCCAAGGCTTCGAGATGGCGGGCGCACCACTCGCTCTCGGTCGAGGATTCCACCAAGATGCGCGCCGGCGGCCTCTCGCCGAACAATTTATCGAAGCTCTCCCTATCGGTCTTGATACGGCGCTCGATCAGCTCGCCGCCCTCGGTCAGGATGCAGACCTGGCTGGAGGTCTTATGTAAGTCGATGCCGATATAGTCCATGGCTGGTCTTGTCTCCTTCCTGCGGTCGTCTGCCGCAAAGTGTGTGGAGCATTATGTCACCACGCGACGTGGCGACCAGCCGCTTCATCCAATTCCATTGTGTACCCTGACCGAGCGGGGAATTGCCTACTGTTGCCGACCGCTGCCCAAAGCTCCGAACGGCAGTCTGGTCTGGTCCGACTCCCTGACCGAATCCGCGGTGAAGATCAGGAAGAAGCCTTCGGGCAGTACCTTCGGACGACCGGCGGGCCGGACCAGTTCAGCGCCTGCTCGGCGAGCCGGTGCAGCTTGTGCTGCGGGCTCGCGGTGGTCTCGGTAATGCTCATCTGTGAGAGCGTCTTCTGCGACATGTCGATGAACGCCTGCACGTCGTGGTGCTTTGCCGCCGCCGCCGCGTTGACGGTCGCGGCCAAGTAGGCGTCCGAGACCCACATGCCGAAGTACATTCGTCTCGCAGCCGGCGACCGCCCGGCGCATGAAGTCGAGATCGGGCAGGTCGCCGACCACGACCTCCGCCCCCATCTCGCGCAACACCTGCGCGTTCGTCTTCCTTGCGCACCATCGCGCGCATCGCTTTGCCTCGTCTCAACAGTAGTTCGGTGACCGAGCGGCCTATCCCGCCTACGCGGCCCGCCGCGCCGGTGACCAGAATGGGATTTTCCATACCACGCGCTCTCTCCCGCAGTCGATCTCTTCGCACGACTCCTATCAGCAGCGCGCCGACGATGGCGACCGCGTCCTAAGTATGTGACCAGCTTATCTGACCGGGGAATCAGGCAAGCGGCTCGCCCTCCTATTTTGAGCCGCCCTCCTGTGGGTGCGGCGTAGGCTCACTCGGAAGTTGGACAAGGAACACCGCGCCTTCTCCGAGCCCGCGGCTGTGCGCCGTGATATTTCCGTCGTGGAGTTCCACGATGTGACGGGCTATCGCCAGCCCCAGTCCGAGACCGCCGCCCGCGCCCGTCCTTTCCGCCTGGCGGTAATGGTCGAAGACGAAGGGTAGAAAGCGGGGCTCGATGCCCTCGCCCGTGTCACTGACGGCGATCGTGTGGTGCCGGCCGCGCGCCTCCAGCGAGATCGTGACGGCCCCTCCGGCGGGCGTGAACTTGATAGCATTCGAGAGCAGGTTCGTGAGCGCCTGCTGCAAGCGGACTGGGTCACCGTATATTTCGCACGGCGCGGGGCCCAGCCGCTTTACGACGTGAACTCCGTTGGCATAGGCCGCCGGGGTCACCGCTTCGACCGCCTCTTCGACCGCGGAGGCGAGGTGGAAGGCGCGCGCCTTCAGCGGGAGCTTGTTGGCGGAAACGACACGCGTGTAATCGACCAACTCTTCGACGAGACGCGCCTGCAAACGCGCGTTGCGTTCGATCACCTCAACGGCCTGAGCGACCCTGTCCGGGTCGGCCGTCCCCTTCCCGAGCAGTTGCGCCCAACCCAGAATCGCCGTGATCGGGGTGCGCAGCTCGTGCGAGACGATGGCGAGGAACTCGTTAACCGCCAGCAGCGTCTCCTCCGTCCCGCCGGTCTCCGGCTTACGGTGAAGTAGAAGTTGGGACATGCCCGAACCGCCGTGCGCCTCAAGAATGTCGCCAAGGAGTTCTTTCATCGCCCCTCCCTTTATGCCCCTCGCCGCGTGCGCGTATGCGCCCGAGGTAATCAGCCGAACGTGAACGCAAAAACCTCCGCGCCCGGGTCGAGAAACTCGATCCCGAACCGTCGCTCGGTGATGGGCTTCGGCTGTCGGATCAATTGACACAAACGCTGTTCGGTAACCGTGCCGTCACCTCAGTCGTCAACGTCAACGCCGTCGATGTTGGTCATGAACTGCGGCAGGGCGTTGAGCTTCGCCTCGGCCTTGCGCCAGTCGTAGCCGTCCCCCGGTCGCGCACTGGCTTCTGCAGCTTCGCCTCGCAACCGCTTCCGCTTCGTTGCGACGCCGTAACCGGGGGCGAGTAGACCACAGGCGTGACGGCGAATCTATTAGACGTTGGTGTCGGTTGATACCTTTGTATCAGTTGGCATGATGCGTTGCGCTCCGGCGCTGAACGCTCCCGGCGACTTCAGACACCTGCATCACGTGATTGCCGACGAAGGCATTCATGCCATCGCAAGCTGAGTCCCTCACCGAATCCTGTCATTAAAATCCTACAGAAAAATTCAGGTTAAATTCTATGGTTCCGGGGGTGTCGCGAAACCTGGGACACGCCTATCTTGTGGCGACCGTGGGCACGGGCTGATGCTCACAGAGAGGAGGTTCGCAACCGAGCATGACGAACCACATTGGCGATTTCAGTTTTATCGTGAATCCCGAAGCCATCACGCCCGGGTCCAGGTCGTCGGAGGGGCAGTCACGGTCAACGGCACGCCTCTCGGGGCGGGAGACGGCGCGTCCGTCAGCGAGGAGACCGCGCTCGACTTCAAAGCGGGCGCTGATTCTGAAATACTGCTGTTCGATCTGGCGTAGCGCCGGTGGGCGGGGCGTGTCGGGGGTTTACGAGGTTAAAAGCACGCGGAGAAGGAGGAGAGAATGGCCATCGGTAAAGACGCTAAGGGGCTGGGGATGCCGTGGGAGGCGGAGTACGGCTACGCCCAGGCGGTGAAGGTCGGCGATACGATCTACGTCTCCGGCCAACTGAGCCACGACGAGGAGGGGAATCTGGTCGGCGCGGCACCGCTGGACGACCGGGGGCGGATACTGGATCACTCGAACATGGAAGTCCAGATGCGACAGACCTACGCGAACGCGAAGAGGCTCCTCGGTCTGTACGGCGCTACGCTCGACAACGTGGTCGAGGAGGTCCTGTATGTGACCGACATGGACGCGGCGTTCGCCGCGGCCGGCCCCGTGAGGAAGGAGGCTTACGGCTCGGAGAGGCCGGATGTCGCGAGCACAATCCTCGTGACCCCGCGTTTGGCACTGCCTCCCCAACTCATCGAGATCAAGTTCATCGCCAAGGTCTAGCCGGGCGCCCGCGCAGACAGGCAGGACCAATTAGTACCGGCAGTGAACGGGCCGTCCTGTGCGTCTAACCCAAAGCGCAACCCCCTTCGGGCCGTACCAGCCTCGCCCCGTTGGCCACGCCCTTGAAGATATTCTGCGCGGAACCCTTGTCGTCGTTCGCCAGCGTGATCGAGCCGCCCGCGCCGACGTTGAGCGTCAGAGATCCGGCGGAACCGCCACCCGTCAAACCCGCGCCCGCCATGATGCCCGAGACCGTCCCCGCGGCGGCCGTCGCCGAGTCTGCGGTGGCGCTGTCCCGGACGGCGCGTACTGCGGCGGCTGACGACCCACCACATCCAGTTTTACCTGGGGGCGGTCGTGCCTACGCCAACGTTGCCGCACGCGCTGCTGAACGAGGATGAGGTCTGCGACAGCGACCTCGTGGTGCGGGTCAATGTTTCCGGCCAGCGAGGTGAGCGCCCCGTTGGACATGCGGACGGCGATGGCGGGCATGTGCTCGAAAGAGTTTGGCATCGACAGCAGTAGAACGTTCACGGCAAGACTTCCTTTTGAACTGCGCCATTCGTAACTGTCGGCGAGATGCGCACTGACGCGTCCGCGCGACTCAACAAACTTCCACGCGGCACTCCGCCTCCCAAGCACGGAGCCAGCGCCGCAGCCGCACGCCTTCGTCCTTCGGGGGCGCGGAGACGTTATGCCACGCGAGGAAAACGTCGCCCTCAGCGCCGACGAAGAAGAGGCCGTCCAACCCGCCCGACCGCTTCAAGGTGTTGACGGCCTGCGCCGGCGTCTGCGCGATGGGGCCGGCGACGTTGAGCGAGGTATTAACCGAGACCTCCGCGCCCGTGCGCTCGCCCAGCGCCACAAGGTAACTGTGAACGAAGGGGTCAATCTCCTCTCGGACAATCGCGAGGCGCACCGTCCCGTCGAGGTGTACGACCGCCGGGACTAGACGGCGCGCGAGCGGGCGCGCACGCGCGGTCACGACCATGTAGTTGTATGCGTTGTAGTCGTCGTCCGCCGCGCCGGGCGACAGCTCAAACAGTTGTTGGGCGGCGCGGCGCGTCACCATCGGCGCGAGCGGCCGAACCTTCTCGCGAAACTTGACCTTGCGGTTGAGCAGCTCACGCGTGCGCGGGTTACAAGGGTTGGCGAGTATGCTCCGGTGGCCGAGCGCGCGCGGCCCAGTTTCCGCGACCCCTTGAAAGAGTCCGACCACGCCGTCCTCCGCGACGATGCGCGCCAACAGGTTCGCGACCGACTTCCGGCGCGAGGGGTCGTTGATGTTGCCCAGAGGCAGGTAGGCGATCTCCGGGCTGCCCTCCAGCGTCGCGAGAATCTCGTCGCCCGCGGCAGGCAGTCCGCAGTAGAAGGCGTGGCGCAGCGGCTCGCCGACGGTCGCGCCGTTGCTTAAGGCGAAGTTGTAGGCCGCGCCCATCGTCGCGCCCGCGTCGCCCGGCGTCGGCGGAACCCAGAGCCGCAGCCCGTCCCCTGTGCGCCCGAAGTGGCGGCGGTAGAAAGGCTCGCCGAACCTCTCAAGGAGCCGCATATTGAGGAGACAGTTTAACGCCGCGCCGCCGGTGAAGACTAACTTGGCGCTGCCCGTGGCGAGAATCAGATGCTCGACGACGTGGAAGACAACGTCCTCGAAGACCATCTGCGCGGCCGCGGCCTTGTCGGCGCGCTCCCGCGTCACCTCGGAGTTCTCAATCCGCTCCACGTCGAGGACGAGGTCGGGGTTCCACCTCTGCCGCGGCGTGATGGCCGGGCCGAGGATGTCGGACAGCGCGGCCTTGTAGGGTTTAAGCTCGCCCTTGACGTGCCAGTTCGACAGCGCGCGATTCAGGTAGAAGCGGCCCGCGCCGTCCAGCTTAAATATCCGGCGCAGCGGACGGTAATAAGGGTTCGTTTCGCGTTCGTTGTCGCCCCACGCGGCCGCCCCCATGTAGCGCCCCTCGCTGCTCAGAGTCGTCCAGCCGCCCTGCGTCGAACTGATGATGCTGTAGAACAGCCCCACGGAGTCGAAGATGTTCTGGTTGTGACCGATGCGCCGGACGCTGTTGCCACGCGCCACGTAGAGCGAGATGGCGCCGTCGTCGCCGAAGCCGTCGGCGACGAGAATCATCACGGGCGCCTGGCTCCCCGCGAACGGGGAGACGCCGTAGGAGAAGTAAGCGTGGTTGTCGTGATGGCGCAAGGCGATGATCGGGTGCGCCTTACCCAGTCCGAGTTTGGCGCCCAACTTCGCGGGGCCGAGAAAGGACTGCACGATGTGACGCACGTTGAAGTTCGGCGAGGCGGAGGCGCGCAGCAGCGAGAGGCTGGCCGGAGCCTCCTCCGCGACGTGGCGGAGGAGGTTGGAGGCGGCCGTCACGTAATCCCAAGTGGCGAGGTAGGCGTGAACGTCTTTTACTCCGAGGCCGAGGCGGGCCATCTGCGCGCCGAGTACGTCGAGCGCCATCTCGGGAAACTCCGCGCAGTGCTTGATGCCGCGGAAGCGCTCCTCCTCGTTGTTGTGCAGGAGGCGCACGCCCCCTTCGCTTGAGCACTCGACCAGCGCGGCGCCCGTGTTGTGCCCGCTCAGCCCGATGCCCACAAGGTAGATTGTCTCGCCGCGCTCCAACTTCCCGCGCATGGCGGACGCGCGCTCGGCGGCGTACGGCGACTGTCCGCCGTGCAGGCTCCCCAGCCGCGCGATACTTTTCATCAGGGGGAGCGAGAGTTGGTAGGCGAGGCGGCCGCAGCGCGGGTATGTCGGCGCCCACGTTCCCGCCTGAGATGAGGTGCTCATAATCTGCCGCGTTGATTTAAGGCTCGGGCGCGACGGCCTACGCCGCCGTCTTCGTAATCGAGAACATACAGCGTGAGACGGCACATGAAGAAGGGCGTGCCATTTTAACCTATTACCTCTGAAAGCCAGCGTGTTAGATTACGTCGCGCCGGCTTACGCCAGTTGCGAGGCGGCTTCACAAAAAACTGCCGGCGAACTTTATCGGGTGGGGCGCGACCGATGGCTATCAGCCCGACGGGGCAGTATCGTGAGCGACTGAAGCGGCTGCTCCCGCCGGCCGCCTTCGAGCCAAGCCCGCGCAAAGGCGCTTGGCTGCTGCTCCACGTCTGCGTCGCCCTCGCGTGCTACGCCGCCATCGGGAGGAGCGAAAGGCTGTGGGACATTCCTCTCTACGCGCTTCTCGCCGGCAACAGCGTCGCGTGCGTCGGCGTCCTGCTGCACGAGGTGGGTCACTACCTGATTGTCAGGTCGCGCCCGCTGAAGGTGACCGTGGAGCTTCTGTGCTGGGCCATGCTGTTCGTCCCGCGCGGCGTCTGGGTCGTCTTCCATAACGCCCACCACGCCCGGACGAACACGGCGGGCGACCCCGACCGGCCGTTCATTGTATCCGAAAGGTCTCGCGCCACCTCGCTCTATTCCGGCCTCTTCTACCCGAGCCGCGAGAACGTCTATTTCAAACCGCTGATAGGCACGCGCTACGTCCTCTACCTCGCGCAACACTTGGCCGCCGCGCTCCTCCTCGGCTCGGGCCGCAAGCCCTCCGCGCTCACGGCGACGGTCAGTTTTTCGAGACGACGCAGGCTGCTCCTTTTGGCCGAGCTGGCGGCCGTGGCGCTGGTTCAGTGCGCGGTCTTTCTGCTCGCGGGCGCCAGCCCCTACAGGTTTCTCTGGACGACGCCCGCCTCGGTCTGCGTGGCCTCCGCCATCATCTCTTCGTACCACTTCACCGAGCACTTCCTGAGACCCGTCGGCGCCGTCTGCGACCCGCTGCGCCACACGACTTCGGTCAAGGTCTGGCGCTTCTTCGACGTGATGTATTTCAACTTATCCTATCACACGGAGCACCACCTCTTTCCCGGCATGAACTCCGACTACTACCCCTCACTCAGCAGGATTTTGGAGGAGCAGTACGCCGACAGCTACGAGCGTCTGGACTTCAGGGAGGCTTGGCGGCGTCTGTGGGACGGCGACGCTTTTAAGGAAGACCCGCCGCCCGCCGGCGGCGCCGCGCGTCCGCTTCACACGGAAGCGCGCATATGAAAGAACACGCCCTGCAAGTGCTCTCCTGTCCCGACTGCCGCGGCGCGCTCGGGCTGAAAGCGGAGCAGCGGGACGGCGACGAAGTCGTCTCCGGCTCACTCGAATGTCTGAAGTGCCGTCGCGTCTTTCGGGTTGAGGAAGGCGTCCCGAGGTTCGTCAACGAACGCGAGCCAGACCGCACCATCCGTAATTTCTCCGCTCAGTGGCGTCTGCGTTCTTCGGGCAGCTTCGAGAACGACGACCTGCTCTACGGCCACGACACGCTCTCGCTCACGCGCTGGCTCTTCCGCAACTGTCTGGGCGAAGTCGCGGCGGGCGAGTGGATGCTCGACGCCGGTTGCGGGAGCGGCGAGAAGGCCGCGCAGGCGGCGCGCGAACACCCTTCGCTGCAAGTGATCGCGCTCGACGCCTCGGAGGCGGTCGCACACTGCGCGCGGCGTTGGGCGCACCTCGCCAACCTGCTCTTCGTACAGGCCGACGTGCGGCGCCCGCCGCTGCGCGAGGCGGCGTTCGCGAAGGTGTTGAGCTGGGGCGTCCTGCATCACACCACTTCGACGCGCGGGTCTTTCGAGACGTTGAGCCGCCTCGTCTCGCCCGGCGGGCGCATGGCCGTGTGGCTCTACCCTCACCCGGCCGAAGACGGTCTGTTTGCCAAGTACTACTGGGTGCGCGACAGCCACTTTTTAGGGCGCGGGCACAGGCTCCCGCCGCGCCTACGCTTCTGGCTGGTGCTGCTCTACTGCGCGCTCACCTTCCCTCTGCTGCTCATCGTCTGCTCTTACGAAGCGTCAAGAAGGTACGCGGGGAAGGATTACATGAGGCTCAACGAGCTGCCGCTCGCGCTGAAGTTCAAGACGCTCGCCTTCATCCTCTATGATAATATCTCGCCGGAGTATCAACACAGACACAGGCGTGAAGAGGTGCTCGGGTGGTTCGGGGCGTGCGGCTTCGTCGGCTGCTCCACGGACGCCTTGGGCCATTATTGGGGGGAGCTGTCGCGAGGGGCGTCATGAATGATTTGATCTACGCCTCGGCCGGCGAGCTGGCGCGGGCGATACGCGGTAAAGAGGTCTCGTCGCTCGAAGTCATCGATGCCTACGTCGGGCAGATAAAGAAGGTCAACCCCGCACTCAACGCGGTCGTCCAACTGGCCGAAGAGCAGGCGCGAGCGCGCGCACGCGCCGCCGACGCCGCACTCCAACAGGGGCAACTCTTCGGCCCGCTGCACGGCGTCCCCTTCACCGTGAAGGACTCCATCGAGGTGGCCGGCGTCATCTCCACCGGCGGGACGCAGACGCGCGCCTCATACGTCCCCGAAGAGGACTCAACGGTCGTGCGCAGGATGCGCGAGGCCGGGGCGATTTTCCTCGGCGCGACCAACGTGCCCGAGCTGGTCGTCGCTTACGAAAGCGACAACCTGATTTACGGCCGCACCAATAACCCTTACGACCTGACGCGCACCTGCGGCGGCAGCACCGGCGGCGAGGCGGCGGCCATCGCGTCCGGCGAATCGCCCTTCGGCATCGGCAGCGACATGGCCGGCAGCATCCGCCTGCCCGCTCACTTCTGCGGCATCGCCGGCCTGATGCCGACCGAAGGGCGCGTGCCGAAGACCGGAGACTTCCCGCCGCCGGCCGGCCCGTTCGGCCGCCTGACGAACATCGGGCCGATGGCGCGCCGCGTCGAAGATTTGATTCTGATGCTGCCCGTCCTCTCCGGCATCGACGGCCTTGACCCGACGGCCATCCCGATGCCTTTCGCCGACCCGGCCGCCGTGCAGTTGAAGGGACTGCGCGTGGCCTTCTTCACCGACAACGGCATCGCCAAGCCGACGGACGAGATAGTCGAGGCCGTCCGCGCCGCGGCCAGGGCGGTCGAGGACGCCGGCCTCCCCGTCGAGGAGGCGCGGCCCGAAGGCATCGAGCAATCGAACGACCTGATGCTCGGGCTGTGGGGGGCCGACGGCGGCGTCTGGATCGACATGCTGCTCAAGACGGCGGACGCGGGCATCGAGACCTTCCGCGAACACGGTTTTCTGACGAAGCTCCAACTCCTCTTAAAGATGGCGCGGAGCACCGAGAAGCACCCGCTGCTCAAGCGTCTGGAAGAGATCATCCGCCCTTACGGGGCGACGGCCGCGCAGTTCCACGGGCTGCTGATCCAGTGGACGTTGTTTCGCAGCCAGATGCTCGCCTTCTTCAACAAGTACGACGTTATCATCTGCCCGGCCTGCGCCGTCCCGGCGATGCCGCACGGGACGGCGATGGACGACGACAAGCTGGCTCCCTTCAGCTACACCATCAGCTACAACCTGACCGGGTGGCCGAGCGCCGTCGTCCGCACGGCCACCTCGCCCGAAGGGCTGCCCATCGGCGTGCAGGTGGTGGCCGCCCCCTGGCGCGAAGACATCGTGTTGACGGTGGCGAAGTATCTTGAGAGCACTTTCGGCGGCTGGCAGCCTCCCCCTCCGCTCGCGGACAAAGGCTGAAGTTGAGGCGGACGCCGGGGGCGGGCGGCCGGTAAACAAATATTTGATTTCTACTGCCAAACTGATAAGATGACGCCCTCGCGAGCCTCTTGTGATGCTTGAAACCTTAACCCTTCCCAACTCTTAGTAACGAAGCCTTTTCGTGATGTTGGATGTGCTTGCGAACCGCCTCAGCGGTCACTCCGTCTTTTGATTGTTCGGGCCGGGCACGCGTCTTCTCAGAACCCGGCGCCCCCGGCCTCAGCTGAATCCGTCGAGGCCCGCGGGGCGCGGCGGCAACGACCGAGAGAGGTTAGGCCCTCTTTCCTTCACTCACTTCCAGATGCAACGAGAGTCCTTCGCTGTGTGACGGTGACAGATATGAGGCATCCGACCGAGCCTCTGGATAGCGCGCCGCATTTCCAGACCTTCGTGGAGGTCTTGCGCTGGCGCGCGCTCCGTCAGCCGGAGCGGCCCATCTTCACCTTCCTCTCCGACGGGAAGGAGACCGAGGGCTCGTTCGACTACGCCGAGTTGGACGGGCGCGCGCGCGCCATCGCGGCCGCGCTCCAGGCGGCGGGCTTGAGGGGTGAGCGCGCGTTGCTGCTCTACCCGCCGGGGCTTGAGTACGTCGCGGCCTTCTTCGGCGCGCTTTACGCGGGGGTGGTCGCCGTCCCGGCCTACCCGCTGCGCTCGGTGCGGATGCTGCCGAGGCTGCTCGCCATCGTGGCCGACGCGCGCCCGGCGGTCGCGCTCACCACGGAGCCTCTGCTCGCGGCCATGCGCCCGCTGCTACAAGACTCCGCCGAGGGCTTGCGCTGGCTGAGCACGACAGACCTCGACGCGGGACTCGCCGACTCTTGGGAAGACCCGCGCGTCGGCGGCGAGACGTTGGCTTTTCTACAGTACACGTCCGGCTCCACCGCGCTGCCGAAGGGCGTCATGCTGAGCCACGGCAACCTGCTGCACAACTCCGCGCTCATCTCGCGCGCCTACGAGATTGATCCCGAAAGCCGCGGCGTCTCTTGGCTGCCGCCCTATCACGACATGGGGCTTATCGGTCAGATTCTGATGCCCATGTACGCGGGCGCGTGGATGGCTCTGATGCCGCCGGGGGCGTTTTTGCAGCGCCCCTTCCGCTGGCTGGAAGCGGTCTCGAACTACCGCGCGACTCACAGCGGCGCGCCCAACTTCGCCTACGACCTGTGCGTGCGAAAGGTCACCGAGGAGCAGCGCGAGACGCTCGACCTCTCGCACTGGCGCGTCGCCTTCAACGGCGCCGAGCCGATCACGGCCGCCACGCTGGACAGCTTCGCCGAGACGTTCGCCCCCTGCGGCTTCCGGCGCCGTGCTTTTTACCCCTGCTACGGGCTGGCCGAGGCGACGCTCATGGTCTCCTGCCTCCCGCCGGGCACGCTGCCCGTCGTCACGACGGTCGAGGCGGCGACGCTTGAGCAGAACGTCGCGGTCAGCGCCAACGGCGACGGGGGCGCGCGCCGTACGCTGGTCAGCAGCGGACAGACTCTGCCCGGCCAGCAGATAGCCATCGTCAACCCGGAACTCGGGACGCGTTGCGCCCCCGGCGAGGTCGGCGAAATCTGGGTCGCGGGGCCGAGCGTGGCCGAAGGCTACTGGGACAAGCCCGAAGAGACGGCCGCGACGTTCCGAGCCTTCATCACGGACACGGGCGAAGGGCCTTTCCTGCGCACGCGCGACCTCGGCTTCCTGCGTGACGGCGAACTCTTCGTGACGGGCCGCCTCAAGGACCTGATTATCATCCTCGGGCGCAACCTCTACCCGCAGGACATCGAGCTCACCGTCGAGCGCAGCCACGCCGCCCTGCGCGCCGGATGCGGCGCGGCCTTCTCGGTCACGGTGGACGACGAAGACAGGCTGGCGGTCGTGCAGGAGGTTGAGTTCCGGCAGAAGCCCGACGCGGCCGAAGTCTGCAAGGCCATTCGTAGGAGCGTCGCCGAGGAGCACGGCGTGCAGTTAGACAAGGTGGTGCTCATCAAACCCGGCAGCATCGCCAAGACTTCGAGCGGGAAGATTCAAAGGCACGCCTGCAAGGCGGCCTACCTTGCGGGCACGCTGGACGTTTACGAACCGCCGACGAACGGCTCGGCTGCGCGACCCCGAGCGGGGGGCGGCAGGTAGGCGCCACGTTTCTCCGAGTCAGGCGTGACCGGACGAGACGGGCATGAGGGAATGAGGAGAGCCATGCTGAACAGCCCGAATCCACAGGCGCCGGCGCACCCGTCCAAAGCGTCCCTGTACGCGGCGGCGGGCGTGGCCGCGGCCAGCGCCCCGTTCAGGAGTCTCGAACAACGCATCGCGCTCGTCGTGGTGATAGTCCCCTTCCTCGGCTTCCTCGCGGCGCTCGCGCTGGTCTGGGAGTACGGCGTGACGTGGACGCAAGTCGGGCTGTTGGCGGTGACGTACGCGCTCGGCGCGCTCGGCACCGAGGTCGGCTTTCACAGACTCTTCTCGCACCGCTCCTTTCAGGCCAAGCCTTTCGTCACCGCGCTGCTCGCCGTCCTCGGCTCGATGAACGCGCAGGGTCCCGTGCTCTACTGGGCCGCGATACACCGCCGCCACCACCAGTTCAGCGATCAGGAGGGCGACCCGCACTCGCCCTACGTGATGGCCGGCGGCGGCCGACCCGGCAACGTCCTGCGCGGGTTGTGGTACGCGCACGTCGGCTGGCTGTTCGTGCACGAGATCACCGACTGGGGGCGCTACGTCCCCGACCTCATCAAGAACAAGATCGTCTTCAAGATCAGCCGCTACTACTTAGTCTGGCCGGTCGTCGGCCTGATACTTCCGGCGCTGGCCGGCGCGCTGCTCATCGGGGGCTGGCGCGGCGCGCTCGACGGTTTTCTGTGGGGCGGGCTGGTCAGAATCTTCATCGCGCAGCAGGTGACGTGGGGCGTCAACTCCATCGGCCACACGTACGGCCGGCGCCCCTTCCCGCTCGACGACCGGAGCACGAACAACGGCTGGCTCGCGCTGCCCTCGGCCGGCGGCTCTTGGCACAACAACCATCACGCCTTTCCGAGTTCCGCATGGCACGGCCTTCGGTGGTGGCAGCTTGACCTCGCCGGCTGCTTCATCGCCGCGCTGGCGGCGGCGGGGCTGGCGTGGAAGGTCGAGCGGCCGACCGAAGAGATGATTACTTCCAAGCTCGGGGCGGGCGTCGCCGGGTGAGGTTAACCGTTTGGCGGCCCGCTTAACGTTTGCAGCCCACAGAGAGGTGGCTCTCGAATGTCTACCAAGTTAGAAGAGCGAACGGGGTTCAAGAGCGCGACCTTAGCCACGCGCACCCCCGGCGTGGCCCGCGCCAGCCTGCCCTTTCAGAAGCTCAAACAGAGGCTCGTGCTGGTGGTCGTATTGCTCCCCTTCCTCGGCTTCGTCGCGGCGCTCGCGCTGCTGCCGAAGTACAGCATCGGGCCGCTGGAGCTCGGACTCCTCCTCGGCATGTACGCGCTCTCGATCCTCGGCATCAGCGTGGGCTTTCACCGGCACCTCGCGCACCGGGCCTTTCAGGCGCACTGGCCGACCCGCGCGGCGCTCATCATCCTCGGCTCGATGGCGGTGCAAGGCCCCATCCTGACCTGGGCCGCCGTTCACCGCCGCCACCACCAGTACAGCGACCACGAAGGCGACCCGCACTCGCCGTACCTCTACTCGGAGGGGCGTGGCATCCGCGGCCTCTGGCGCGGGTTCTGGCACTCGCACGTCGGCTGGCTGTTCGAGGCCGACGTGACCGACTGGGGCCGCTACGTCCCCGACCTGCTGCGCGACAAACTGGTCTTCAGACTCAGCCGCTTCTACTTCATCTGGATCGTGCTGGGGCTTCTCATCCCGGCGGCCGTCGGCGGGCTGGTCACGCGGAGTTGGGTCGGAGCACTCAACGGATTTCTGTGGGGCGGGCTGGTTAGAATCTTTCTGGTGCACCACGTCTCCTGGACTATCGGCTCCGTCTGCCACATCTACGGCAGCCGCCCCTTCGAGACCAAAGATTACAGCACCAACAACGCGTGGTTGTCCCTCCTCACGGTCGGCGATTCGTGGCACAACAACCACCACGCGTTCCCGAGTTCGGCGTGGCACGGCCTCAAGTGGTGGCAGCTAGACGTGGCCGGGCTGGTCATCGGCGGGCTCGAACTCGCGGGCCTGGCCTGGAACGTGGAGAAGCCCACCCCGCAGATGATGCGGGCCAGACGGCGGCGCGCGTCGTCCTGACAGTCCGGGGACGCGCCGCCTGCGAAACATAAAAAATGACGATACGGAACATGACTAACCTCAACAGCCCACAGGGCGAGACGCTGCGCGCGGAAACGATAGAAGACTGGCTCGTCAACAGGCTGGCGGAGGTGCTGCGCGTCTCGCCCGACGAGATAGACATCGAAGAGCCGTTCGCCAACTACGGCCTCGGCTCCTATCAGGGCGTGGAACTGGCCGGCGACCTGAGCACAAAACTCGGGCGCGACCTGCCGGAGACGCTCGTCTGGGATTACCCCACGATCAAGGAGATGGCCCGCCACTTGTCAGAGCTGCCGCCCGCCGGCTCGTTCCGCAAGTAGGCGCGGCCGCCGAAAGAGAAAACGCCATGGACACAAGGGTCAGAACCGAGTCGCTAAACGTCTCCACGCGGAGGATGGTCGAGGGGCTGGCGGACGCTTCGACATCGGGCGGAACCTTCTCCGCCTTCGACGACCGGCACGCCCTGTTGGCCGAACGGCTCATCGAGCAGATGACGGCGGCCGCCGACAAGGCGCCCGAGCCGGAGGCGATTGACCGCGGCCTCGAAGTGGCGTGCTCTTACGTCGGCGTGCTGAGCGAGGCGCTGCTGCGTTTCGCCGTGCGCGGCTTCCTCGCCGACCGCCGCGCGCTCACGGCCCGGGCGGCCTTCGACGAGGTCGTCCGCCCCTCGCCGATGGCGACGCTCCGCGAGCCGGACACGCGCGAGGACGCACTCATGCGCTGGCGCGAGCGGCTCAACTTTCACCACGACGACTGGCACAACGTCTACCGCTGGCGGAACCGCTGGACTTCCGGCCACCCGCAGGGCGAGCACTTCCTGCACATGCACCAGCAGATGCTCGCCTACTACGACGCCGAACGCCTCTCGCTCGGCCTCGGGCGCATCGCGCCGTGGACGCTGACCGAAGTGATTCCCTACCGCCACGAGAGTTTGCCGAGGAGCGGCGGGCGCACGCGCGAGGCGGGCAAGTTGATAGACAGTGACGCGCGCGCCGACGTGATAGAGGACGTGAAGACGCGCCGGCTCCTGCGCGACAACTTCGACGTGCCGCCCTGGTTTACCGAGGCCGGCGACGGCACGAAAGACCCCGTTCAGGAGAACAGCGAACACAACGGCGGGGCGACCAAGCTCTCGGAATTCAGGAGCGCGCACGCGCTCGGCGCGACCATCGAGAACCCGTACCACAACGTCGGCCACATGCTCGTGGCGAGCCTCACCTCGTCGATGCCCGGCGACTACGACGACATGGGCGACACCTTCTGCTCGCACCGCGACGCCGTCTTCTGGGGCTGGCACAAGCACATCGACGACCTCAGCACACGCTGGCAGGAGCTACAGCACGCGAGCGCGCCCGAGGAGACGCCCGCGCTCGTACGCCAGCGGCTCACCCCGACCGACCCCGCGCACGACAGCCCCGACATAGTCTTCCGCGTCTCCGACCCGGAAGGGCTGGGGCAGTTGACCGACCCGAAGTTTGAGTTGGGCGAGTTGGCTCCGGAGCGTTGGAGCCTGCGTTTGATGTCGGACGAGGCGCTGCTCTGCGGGCGGGGCTTCTCTTTCTACTACCGCGTCGAGAGTCAGAGCGACGAGGCGCAGAGTCTGACGGGCAAGCTCTTCCTCGTCCCGCAGGACTACCGCTCGGACAGGCGCGCGTGGATCAACCTGGACTCTTTCAACGTCCAGTTGGGCCCGCACGAGCGTCAGGTCATCGCGCGCTCGGCGGGTGATTTTTCGGTGCTATACCACGGGCGTGAGGACGGGTTGCAGTACGGTTGGCCGCCGGAGATTCTGCTGCCCGCGCCGGGCGACTACACGGCGCTCCTGCTCCTGTGTCCGGCGAACCTCGGCGGGCACGGCGGACACGAACACGGCGGGCACGGCGAGGTGAAGGACATGCGGCTGGGCTACCCGTTCGACCGCACCTGGCCGGAGTCCGTCGAGGCGACTCTGGCCAAGGCGAATTACGCCGCCACGCTTAACGTCCGGCTGCGGCTGCCGTGAGAGCAGCCGCAGCCGGCCTCGGTCAAGACCTGTAGAGGCGCTCCGAGCGGTCGTAATCGTCCGCCCTGTCGCTCGACCTTGTTTCACGTGCGTACCTGTAGCCGCGGTCGTCCCTGTCGTCGCGCGACGAGGAGCGCCGGCTGCTACTGCGCCGCGACCTGTCGGAGCGGTCGGAGCGATCCGAGTCCTCCACGTCCTCGGCCTCCCTGTAACTCTCGTTGAACCTGTCCACCGCCCTGCTCGGGGCGTCGAGCACACGATCCATCGCGTTAGCCAGGCCCGAGTAGATGTCGCTCGGGAGGCTCGTGCTCAAGTCGCGGACGTTATCCCTCTCGTCCGGGTTGTTCCTGTCGAGCACCTCGTCAACGAAGTCGTTGGCGGCGTCGGCGACGGTGCGCAGGTGCTCGATGTAGGCCAGCGTCATCCCGCGGACGAGCTTGTGCGCCTCGTCGGTCGAGCGGTCGGACACGTCGCGGAACGAGTCGGCCAGCTTCTTATCGGCGGGCCTGTCCTCGTCGTCGTCCCTCCGACTGACGGACGAGCGGCGGCGCTCGCTCCGGCGCGACGAAGTGGAGCGTGAACGACGCGACGAGCCGGAGTCGGAGCGGCTTGAGCGGGCCGAGGTCTCGAACTCGTCGTCGGCGTCTTCGCGGCGGCGTGAGCGGGCCAGCTCTTCGAGGTCGTTTTCGAGTTTGGCCACCCTCACGCGGAGCAGCGTCAACTCGTCGGGTTCGGTAGACGTGGTGCTGTCCGGCTTGGGCAGTGGTGCCGCGGTAGGATTCTTCGCTTCTGCCATCTCTCCTCCTTCGGGAAAAGCGCGCTGAGCGAACACGAACCGCGCCCCTCTGGCGCGCGCCCGGTCGCCGGTGAGAACTCGTTTAGAGTTGCCAATTCATTTGCGTGAATAATAGTTCATTTACCGAAAAAGGCAAGTTTTTTTCCGCCCTCGAACCGGCCCTCTTCGGACGGAATCCGCTCAGGTCAGGGCGTCGCCGCGCGGGAAGGCGTTGTGCTTGTTAAAGATGTGCACCGCCGACTCGATGGCGCTGCCGATGAGCGAATCGATGATGGCGAACAGCAGCCCTCCCCGCTGGACGAAGCCGAGGTTATCGAGCACGGCCAGCACCAGATCGCGCGCGAACGCCTTCTTCTCCGGCCCGGTCATGTCGGCGAACTTCTCGGCCTCCTGCACGGCCGTGAAGACGACCTCGATGATGGCGAGGATGGACTTGCGGTGCGAGCCGATCCACCGGAAGAGTTCGACGAACCACTCGATCAGCTCCTGCTGTTTGACGATCAGGCCCTCGCGCTCGATGGCGTCGAGCGCCGCGCGCAGCTCTGGCGAAATCGGGGCGCTCACGCGCAGCCTCTCCCAGATGCGCACGAAGAGTCTGACCAGCGGAGACAGCAGCGGCCAGATCGCGCCCCGCCACACGCTTCGCAGGAACATGAAGACGCGCGCGGTCGCCGTCGGGGACGGGTTGGTCGTGTCCCACAGCCCGTAACGGTTGAAGATCTGCACCAGCGCGTCGATGATCCAACTGGCGGCGAGATCGACGACGACCGGCTCCAGCACCTCCGGGACGTTGGGGAGCTTCAAGTGAAAGCGGCGCAGCAGGAAGCGCACGGCCTCTTTTACCTCGGCCGACTTGAGCCGCCCCAGCCCCGCCTTCGCGCCGTAGCGCTTCTCCGTCTCCCTCACCAGCACTTCGACCAGATCGACCCAGACGATGACCGCCTTCTCTATCTCCGCGCGCCTGTTGGCGAGGGTGTTGAGACCCTGAAGCAGGTCTTTGTCCAGCCCCTCGCTCGCGGCGACGTCGAGCAATTGGCGGATGTGCGCGATGGTGACGCGCAGGTGCTCGCGCTGATCCGGCTCGGAGACCGTGTCGCCGTCGTCGCCCGTCCTGAGCGCCCACGCGTGCCAGCCGCGCCACGCCCAGAGCCACATGCGCGACACCACCGCGGCGCCGTCCCCGAGGAAGCTCACGTAAGTGCGCGTCAGAGATTCGGAACTGTCTCGCCCGTTAGCGCCCGCTCTTCTAGTGCTCATCTTAAGCGCCTCCACTGATTCGCGGTCCAGAGGTAGAGGATGGCGAGGAGGCCCCCGAGCGGCCACCTCGACGACAGCCCGTAGATCAACGGCAGGTCGGGGACGGCCAGCAGGCAGGCGACGCTCAGGCAGCAGATGCTTGAGACCAGCAGCCGCGCGCGGCTGTAGCGTTCGCGCCTCTCCCGCGCCGTCCTGCTGGCGGCGACGTTGACGGTGAAGCGGTTCTCCGCCAGCTCGGAGAGAATCGACTGTAGCTGCCCCGGCGCGTCGCGCAGGAGCCTGACGGTATTGAACAGGCTCGAACGCGCGCTCTCCTCGTCCAGCGTGCCGAGCGCCTCGTCAACCCGCAGTCGCTCGAAGAAGCGCCGGCCGATGAGGCCGAGGTCGGTCTCCGCGTCGAGTTGCCGCGCGACCGTCTCGGCCGTAATCAGCGCGCGGTACATCAGGAGGACTTTCGTCGGCACGCGCAGCCGGTTGCGGTGCGCGGCGCGCATCACGCCCACCATCCAGCGCGCGACGGGCGAGCGTTCGTCCACGGCCAGCCTGCGCACGCCGTCGTCGCCCGAACGCTCGCGCCGGCGGCTGACCCACTCGCGCGTCTCGGCGAGGAAGGAGGTGCGGAAGCCGATCATGTCGGAGTGCTCGTCGTGGTCGAGCACCTCCAGCGTCGCCCTGTAAATCTGCTCCACCTCGCCGTCGTAGACGGCCGCGAGGTAACGCATCTGCCCCTCGCGGATGTCTTCGTCGAGCACGTCGCAGAGGCCGAAATCGACGAAGCCGACCACGTCGCCGGGCATGGCGATGAGGTTGCCGGGGTGCAGGTCGGCGTGGAAAAACTGGTAGCGGAAAATCTGCCGCAGCGTGCTGCGGAGCAGGTTCTCCGCGAACCTCCCGCGGTCGATGTCCGGGTCTGCGAGCGGCCCGGCCGTCTCCGCTTTCAAACGGTTTCCGGCGCCGAACATCTCGCTGACCGGCACGCCGCGCAGGTATTCGCTCGTCACCACCCGCGGCCCGGAGAACTCCGGATAGGGGCGCGGGATTCTCTCGAACGCGCTGCCCTTCGCCAGCCGGTACAGCCGCTCAAGGTTCGAGAGCTCCTGCTCGAAATCGATCTCCCTGTGCAGCCAGACGGCGAGCTCGCCGACGACCTCGCGCGGGTCCACGACGAGCGTCGCGCCGCTCAAATCCAGCACGCGCGCCAGCAGACGCGCGCGCTTCAGGTCGCGCTCCACCTTCTCTTTAATGCCGGGGCGCAGGATTTTGACGGCGACCTCCGTGCCGTCCTTCAGCCGCGCGAGGTGCGTCTGCGCCAGCGAGCCGCCGGCCACCGGCGACGGGTTGATGAAGTCGAAGAGCGCGGTCGGCTCCGCGCCTAAGTCTTCTTTCAGGATGGCGCGCGCCTGCTCCCAGGGGAAGGGCGGGACGCGGTCGAGCAGGCCCATCAGCTCGTCGCAGTACCTCTGCGGCATCACGTCCGCGCGCATCGCGAGGAACTGCCCGACCTTGATAAAGGTCGGCCCCAGCCGCTCAAGCAGACGGCGGAAGCCGACCGGCCCGTGGACGAGGCGGCCGAAGACGGTCGGCTCTTCGACTTCGACGGCGTCGCTCATTTGAATCTCAACTTGGCGAGTGAAAGTGTGAGCAGCAGCGCCGCCAGCGCCAGAGACGAGGCGCGCAACAGCGGCGGGAAGTTGGCGGGCACCGCCAGCACGACGAAAGAGAGCGCGACGACGGACGCGCTCGACCAGCGCGCCACGCGGTTGGCCAGCCGCGTGTCGTCGCCCGACTCTTCGAGCACGACGGAGCCGCTGTACTCGCCCCGCGTCAAATCGCTCAGGATGTTGTTGAGGTAACCCGAAAGGTTGCTGTTCAGCTCGACCAGCGTGCCGGCCAGCTCGCGGTCGGTGACGAGGTCGGCGATGCGCTCGCCCGCGGTCGGGCGCGTGTCCTCGAAGAAGCGGCGCAGCTCGCCCAGCAGGTCGAACTGCGGGTCCAGACGTAGCGCCGTCGAGTCGAGCGCGTTGATGGCGCGCCAGAAGAGCAGCGTCTCGGCGTTGATGAGGTACTGATACTTGCGCACGACGGCCGTCACCTCGCCGGAGACTTTGCCGAGGTGGCGCTCCTGTATCGAGGTGTTGAGGTTGCGCGAGGCCGAGTACCAGGCGCGCAGCGACGCCTCGCCCTCGCGCTCGAAGGCGCGCATGTCCGTGTCCTCGGACGGGACGCCGAGCTTCGTGTAGTAGCGGAAACTCTCCTTGATGTTCCCGAGCGCGAGGTTCTCGATGTGGTTGGCCAGCACCTCGCGCTGGTAGCGGCTCAGCTCCCCGAAGATGCCGAAATCGACGAAGGCGACCGAGTTGTCGCGCAGCACGAGGATGTTGCCGGGGTGCGGGTCGCCGTGGAAGAAGCCCGTGAGAAAAAGCTGGTGCATCGAGGCGTTCGAGAGGTTGTGGAGCGCCTCTTCGAGGTCGATGTCCGGCAGGTGCTTGCGCACCTCTTCGATGCCGCCCTTGTCGAGCAGCTTGGCGACCTGCCCCATGCTGATGCCGTCGATGTACTCCATCGTGATGACCTTGCGGGTCGTCAGGCTCCAGTAGATTTCGGGCACGACCTCGTGCGGCTCCGCGTGCTCGCGCAGGCGCACGGCCGTCTCGCCCTCGGTGATGAAGTTCAGCTCGCGCCGCGTCCACTTGGCGAACTGGTCGAACACGTCGCGGGCCGACAGCTTCCCGGCCAGCCGCATCTTGTCGGACAGGTCCGAGAGCGCGCCGAGGATTCTCATGTCAGACTCGAAGATGCGGTCGATGCCGGGGCGCTGCACCTTGACGGCGACCTCCGTGCCGTCGAGCATCGTGGCCCGGTGAACCTGCGCGACCGACGCGGCGGCGATGTGCTGGCGCTCGAAGTTGGCGAAGAAACGTTCGAGCGGCCCGCCCAGCTCCGACTCGACGGCGACCTTCACCTCTTCGTAAGCGAGCGGGCGCACCTCCTCGAAGAGCCGGTTCAACTCGTCGCAGACTTCCTCGGGCAAAATGTCGAAGCGCATCGCGAGGTACTGACCAAGTTTGAGGTAGGTCATCCCCAACTCTTCGAGCGTGTGGCGCAGCGGGACGGCGTAGCTCTCGGCGGCATCCTTCCCCCTGAAGACTCTTCTGAAAAGCACGGGGAGGCTGAACTTCAGGAGCTTCCTGACGAGCAGCAGGCCGCGACGTGTGTCGAGAATTAAGTGGCTCATCACGCTCCCCAGCCGGGCTGTAACTTCTCCGAGATGTCTCTCAGGAGCGCCGCCTGAGCGGTGTGGATGAAGAAGTGGCCGCCGGGGAACGTGCGCTGCGAGAAGGAGGCCGAGGTCTGCTCGCGCCAGGCCGCCATCTTCTCGGGGCTGACGGAGCCGTGATCGTCCGCGCCGGAGTAGGCCGTCAGGGGAACGGGCAGCGGCGGGCCGGGCGCGTAGGTGTATTTCTCGTTGAGGGCGAAGTCGGCGCGCAGCGCCGGCAGCATCAAGCCCATCAGCTCGGGGTGCGCCAGCACTTCGGCCGGCGTGCCGTTCAGACCGCGCAGCTCTTCGATGAACTCCGCGTCCGGCAGGGCTGAAGTGGGCTTCGCCTCGCGCCGAACCTGCGGCGCGCGACAGCCCGAGGCGAAAAGGTGCTCGCACCGCGGCCCCGACTCCTTGAGAAGGCGGCGCGCCAACTCGAAACTCACCAGCGCGCCGAGGCTGTGTCCGAAGAGGGCGAAGGGTTTGTCGAGGTACGGCCGGGCGGCTTCGGCCAGAGCGTCTATCAGGGCGGCGAAGTCGGTCAGCGGCGGCTCGTGCAGACGCGAGCCGCGGCCCGGCAGCTCGACGGCGCACAGCTCAACCTCGGGCGGCAGGGCCGCGGCCCAACTCTGGAAGACGCGACAGCCGCCGCCGGCGTAAGGCACGCAGAAGAGGCGCGAGCGGGCTTGAGGGTTGGGCCTCGGACAGGCCAGCCACGGATTTAGGAAAGACATTAAGGCCATCAGTCGGTAGCACGGCGGAAGAGTGACGGTCGTGGGGTGCTGTCTTCAACCTTTCAAGGCTCGCACGGCCGGCCGGCGCGGGGGCCTTCCAAGCCCCGGAGTTTCGCGTTTGCTCGTAAGCCAAAAGATAGATAAGGCACTCGCAATTTGCAAGCTTTTCCTCGGCGAGCACGGCGTTAAAGTGCGCGCCGCAGTCGCCCCTCAAAGCGCCTTCTTCACCGCCCCGGCGCGGAGGATGAAAGACTTGACACAGTCCTTCCAACTGAACTATTTTCTCTTCGTCTTTCTCGTTATTTCGTACGCATTGCCCTGGCCGCACTTTACTTCTCTTCACTAAGCCAGTCGCTTGAAAGCAGCCGTATGTTTAATCTTTCCGACGGTACGAGAGTATTCGGCCGGCAAGCCGTCCGCCCGTCGGCCTCGCTGAGCCAGTTCGGTTAACCTCCGACTCCCGCTCATCCGCCGCGCCAGATTGGTTAGCGCCTCAGGCTAACTTCTATCGCCTTACCTCGAACCCGAGTCACGTTGCCGGCCAGGTACGAAACGGAATGAACGGCCCGGATCAGAGCCTGACGACGACGACGCGGCCGACGGCCGAACCGATTGCCGTCGTCGGCCTCGCGTGCAGGGTGCCGGGCGCGGCCGACGCAGACGGCTTCTGGCGGCTGCTGCGCGACGGCGTTGACGCCATCACGGAAGTCCCCGCCGACAGGTGGCAGGCCGGCGCCTTCTACTCGCCCGTGCCGGGGACGCCCGGCAAGATGGTCACGCGCTGGGGCGGCTTCCTCGACGAGATCGAGAAATTCGACGCGCAGTTCTTCGGCATCCCCCCGCGCGAGGCCGCACGCATGGACCCGCAGCAGCGGCTCCTGCTTGAGCTGGTCTGGGAAGCTTTGGAGGACGCGGGCATCCCCGCGCAAAGTTTGGCGCAGACGCAGACGGGCGTCTTCGTCGGCATCAGCAACGTCGATTTCACGCAGATACAGTTTCTCTACGACGAGCCGGCGCGGCACCTCGACGCCTACTCGGGCACCGGCATCGCCCACAGCATCGCCGCCAACCGCGTCTCCTACCTGCTCAACCTGCGCGGGCCGAGCATGGCCGTGGACACGGCCTGCTCGTCGGCGCTGGTCGCGACGCACCTCGCCTGCCAGAGCCTGCGCACCGGCGAGTCGGACGTGGCCATCTGCGGCGGCGTCAACGTGATACTGACGCCGGAGGTGACCGTCGGGTTTTCGCAGACCGGGATGCTCGCGGCCGACGGCCGCTGCAAGACCTTCGACGCCCGCGCCGACGGCTACGTGCGCAGCGAGGGCTGCGGCGTGGTCATCCTCAAGCGCCTCTCGGACGCGCTCCGCGACGGCGACTCGGTCGTCGCGCTGCTGCGCGGCTCGGCCGTCAATCAGGACGGCCGCACCAACGGCCTCACGGCCCCGAACGGGCAGGCGCAGCAGGCGGTCATGCGTAGGGCGCTGGCGCTGTCCGGCGTCGAGCCCGCGCAGATCAGCTACGTCGAGGCGCAGGGGACGGGCACGATCATCGGCGATTCGATTGAAGTGAAGGCCATCCAGGCGGTCTTGGGCGAGCCGTGCGGGGGCGGCCGGCCGTGCCTTGTTGGAGCCGTCAAGGCCAACATTGGTCACTTGGAAGCGGCATCCGGCATAGTCGGTTTGATTAAAACGCTGCTCTGCTTCAAGCACCGCGAGATTCCGCCTCAACTCCACTTCGGGGAGCCGAACGCGCAGATTCCACACGAAGGCACGCGCCTCGTCATCCCCACGGAGTTGCGGGCGTGGGCCGCCTCGGACGGCCCGCGCTTCGCCGGGGTGAACAGCTTCGGCTTCGGCGGGACTAACGTCCACCTCGTCTTGGAGGAGCCCCCCGCGCCGCCCGCGCGCGAGACGGCGTTGGAGCGACCGCTGCACCTGTTGACGCTCACGGCCAAGAGCAAGACGGCTCTGGCGGAGATGGCGCGGCGCTACGCGGACGCGGCCACGCGGGGCGAGTCGTTGGCCGACATCTGCCACTCGGCGAAGACCGGCCGCGACGTTTTCCCGCACCGCCTCGCGCTCACCGCCGAGAGCCCGGAGCAGTTGCGCGAAGAGCTGCGCGCCTTCGCCGCGGGCGGCGAAGAGGGTGCCGCGTCTTACCGTCATGTGAACCGGCAGAGGCGCCCGCGGCTGGCCTTTCTCTTCTCGGGCGGCAGGGACACTTACGTCGAGAGCGGGGCAGAGCTTTACGCGACCCAACCGACCTTCCGCAAGGCGTTCGACGAGTGCGCCGAAATTCTCGGCGGGCAGCCGGCGTGGTTCGCGTTCGAGTACGCGCTCGCGCGCCTGTGGATTTCGTGGGGCATCGAGCCGGACGCGGTCGCGGGCCACGACCTCGGCGCACACGTCGCGGCCTGCGTCGCCGGTGCCTTGAGCCTTGAAGACGCGCTTCTGCTCGTAAGCGCGCGCGCGCGCCTTTCGCCCGAAGAGGCCGCCGGCCCGGTAGAGTTTCAACCTCCGCGCCTACCGCTCGTCACGGACGTTGACGGCGCCGGGTTCGAGAGCTGCATCGCCACGCTGGCCGAACAGGGCTGCGGCGCGTTCCTTGAAATCGGCCCCGCGTCCACGCTGCTCGAAGTCGGACGAAAGAGCCTGCCCGATGCGAACGCGCTCTGGCTGGCCTCTCTGCAACCGGGTCAGAGCGACTGGCGGGCGATGCTGCGCAGCCTCGGCCAGCTCTTTATTCACGGCTTCGACTTTGACGGCGCGGCCTTCGACCTCGGCTACGACCGCCGCCGCGTGTCGCTGCCCGCCTACCCGTTCGAGCGTAAAACGCACTGGCTCGAACCCGACCCGAGAAGAAGGGGCGACGCACGCGCGGCGGGGCGCCGGACGGACGAGCGACCCACGCACGCGGCCCCGGTGCCGGCGCGCGCCGAGCAGTCGATACGCGCCGCCGTGCTCGCCGCGCGGGCGGACGAACGCCGGCCCATGCTTGAGCTTTTCCTGAAGCAGGGCATCGCTCGCTCGCTTCAGCTCGACCCCGGCCAGCTCGATTCCAATGCGTGCCTCGACACCATCGGGCTTGACTCTCTGATGACCATCGAACTGAAGCAACGCGTCGAAAGCGGTCTCGGCGTGAGCCTCGCGATGACGGAGCTCGTGCATGAGATGACCATCGCCGGGCTGGCGGGCAGGTTGGCCGAGACGCTCGCGGAACATCCCGGCGGCCCGCACCATTCGTCGAACGGCTCGGCGGCGGGCGTCGCTTCGGTCGTGAGCGACGGCGAGGCGCGGCGTGTGCTGGCTCAACTCGACCAACTCTCCGACGAAGAGGTGAGCGCCCTGCTCGACAGGATGCTCTCCTGATTGCCGCCGGCGGTCGCGCGGCCGAATCATAGATGAGTGTAAACGTCCCAAGCAGCGCCGGCCTGACGCCCGAGCAGAAGCGTCAACTCCTTTCGCGGCTCCTGCGCGAAAAGGCGTCCGACGGCTCTCCGTCGGGGCTGCCGCAACTCGTGCCCGCGCCCGATTATCGCCACGAGCCCTTCCCGCTGACGGACGTACAGCAGGCTTACTGGATCGGGCGCGGCGGCGACCTCGAACTCGGCGGCGTGAGCTGCCACCTCTACTTCGAGATGGAGATGGCGGGGGTTGACCCGGCGCGCTTCGGCGCGGCGTGGCGCAGCCTCGTCGAGCGTCACGAGATGCTGCGCGCGGTCGTGCTGCCCGACGGACGCCAGCGAATCCTCGAACGTGTTCCGCCCTACGAGATACGTCTGCAAGACCTGCGCGGCGCGGACGCCGCCGTCATCGAATCGAGCCTGTCGGGAGTGCGGCGCGAGATGTCGCATCAAGTCTTGCCCGTTGACCGCTGGCCGCTCTTCGACATCCGCGCCTCGCTCGTTGAAGGGCGCCCGCTCCGGCTCCACCTGAGTTTCGACCTGCTGATTCTCGACATCTGGAGCTTGCAGATTCTCTTCAAGGAGCTGACGCACCTGCTGCGCGGGCACGCGCCCGACACGCTCCCGCCGCTGCCGGTCTCCTTCAGAGACTACGTGCTCGCGGCGCAGGCGCTCCGCGAGACGCAGGACTACCGGCGCGCCCGTGATTACTGGACGGCGAGACTGCCGTCGCTCGCCCCCGGCCCCGACCTGCCGCTGGCGAAGAGTCCGGGCCTCGTCACGCGCCCCGAGTTCGTGCGGCGCGCGGGTCGGCTTGAGGCGGAGGCGTGGCGTGGTCTGAAGCGGCGCGCGGAGGCCAACGGGTTGACGGCCTCGGGCCTGCTCCTGACGGCCTTCGCCGAAGTGCTGGCGGCGTGGAGCAAGAGCCGTCGCTTCACGCTCAACGTCACGCTCTTCAACCGACTGCCGCTGCACCCGTCGGTCAACCGCGTGGTCGGAGACTTCACCTCCGTCAACCTGCTCGAAGCAGACTTCACGGTCGAGGAGGATTTCGTCGGCCGCGCGCGCCGACTGCGCCGGCAGTTGTGGGCCGACTTGGAGCACCGCGCCTTCACCGGCGTCGAGGTGCTGCGCGAGCTTAACCGCCGGCAGGGCGGCTCCTCGAAGGTGCAGATGCCCGTGGTCTTCACCAGCGCCATCAGCCTCGGGCAGTTGAGCCGGGAGGAGCACGCGCCGTCGCTGCCGGCCGAGATGCTCCACGGCATCACGCAGACGCCGCAGGTCTGGCTCGACCATCAGGTCTACGAGCAGGACGGCGCGCTCGTCTTCAACTGGGACGCGGTCGAGGAACTGTTCCCCGCCGGGATGCTCGACGACATGTTCGGCGCCTACTGCCGTCTCATCCGACGCCTGACGCGCGAGGACGAGGCGTGGTCTGAGACGACCCGCACGCTCGCGCCGCCCGAGCAACTGGCGCGTCGCGCCGCCGTCAACGACACGGCGGCCCCGCTCTCGTCCGAACTCCTCCACGAGCTCTTTGACCGTCAGGCGGACGAACGCCCCAACGAGCCGGCCGTCATCTCGACGGGACGCGTTTTGACTTATGAGGAGTTGCGGCGCCGCGCTTGGCGTCTGGGGCGCGAGCTTCGCGAGGCGGGTGCGGGGCGCGACCAACTCGTCGCGGTCGTGGTGGAGAAGGGCTGGGAGCAGGTCTTGGCCGTGCTCGGCATACTCTACTCGGGGGCGGCCTACCTGCCGGTTGACCCGGCGCTGCCGCGCGAGCGGCTCCAGTACCTGCTTGAGAACGGCGGGGTCAAGATTGTGCTCACGCAGTCTTCACTAAACGCGCGACTGTCATGGCCCGACGGCGTCAGTCGCATCGACGTTGACCAGTCGGGCGACGACGGCGGAGCCGACGAGGAGCGGCCCCCGACCATCCAGCGGCCGCAGGACTTGGCTTACGTCATCTTCACCTCCGGTTCGACGGGGCAACCGAAGGGCGTGGCCATCGAGCACCGCGGCGCGGTCAACACCGTCCTCGACATCAACTGTCGCTTCCGCGTCGGCCCCGAAGACCGCGTGCTGGCGCTCTCGTCTTTGAGCTTCGACCTCTCGGTCTATGACATCTTCGGCACGCTGGCCGCCGGGGGCGCCGTCGTCATCCCCGACGCCGCCTCCGTCAGAGACCCGGCGCACTGGGCCGACCTGTTGGCGCGCCACCGCGTCACCGTCTGGAACTCCGTCCCGGCGTTGATGAGCCTGCTGGCCGAACACCTCGGCGCGGGCGCCGACTCAGCGCCGACCCCGCTGCGGCTCGTCATGTTGAGCGGCGACTGGGTTCCGGTCTCGCTCCCCGCGCGGGTTAAAAATTTCGCGCCCGAGGCGGAAGTCGTCAGCCTCGGCGGGGCGACCGAAGCCTCCATCTGGTCGATCTTCTATACGGTCGGCGCGGTCGCGCCCGAGTGGAAGAGCATCCCCTACGGGCGCCCGCTGACGAACCAGACTTTTCACGTGCTCGACCAATCGTTGCAGCCCTGCCCCGACTGGGTGCCGGGTCATCTCTACATCGGGGGCGTCGGCGTCGCGCGCTGCTACTGGAAGGACGAGGCGAAGACGCGCGCCAGTTTCATCACGCACCCGCGCACGGGCGAGACCCTCTACCACACCAACGACCTTGGACGTTACCTGCCCGACGGCGACATAGAGTTTCTGGGGCGCGACGACTTTCAAGTCAAGATTCGCGGCTACCGCATCGAGACCGGAGAGGTCGAGGCGGCGCTCACGCAGCACCCGGCCGTCCAGTCGGCCGTCGTCGTCGTAGCGGGCGAGACCGCCGAGGACAAGCGGCTCGTCGGTTACGTCGTCCTCAAACAGTCGGCGGCCTCGGTCGGGAACGGCGCGCCGCCGACGGCCGTCGATAGCATGTCGGTCGAGAGCCTGGAAGGCGTGTTGCGAGACCCCGCGGAGCGCATGGCCTTCTCGCTGCAACGCCACGGCCTCAGGCCGGCCGACGACCGTCAGCCTTCGCTCCCACTGGCCGAAAGCGAGCGCGACGATGCGCTCCGGCTCGCCTACACAGAGCGGCGCACGCGGCGCGAGTTCTCGCCCGAGCCGATCCCCTTCCAGGACTACGGGCGCTTCCTCATGGCGCTGCGCGAGATGGAGTTTGACGGGCGGCTGCGTCACCGCTACGCGTCGGCCGGCGGCCTCTACCCCGTGCAAACTTACGTCTACGTCAAGGCGGGACGCGTCGAGAACGTGGCCGGCGGCGTCTACTACTATCACCCGGCGGAGCACCGTCTGGTGCTGCTCTCGCCCGACGCGCGCGTCGAGAGCGGCGTCCACGCCGAGGTCAACCGGAAGGTCTTCGACGAGTCGGCCTTCTCGCTGTTCCTCGTCGGGCAGACGGCCGCGATAGCCCCGATGTACGGCCCGCTCGCGCGAGACTTCTGCCTGCTCGAAGCGGGTTACACGAGCCAACTGCTGATGACCGTCGCGCCCGCCTTCGGCGTCGGCCTCTGTCCCGTCGGCGCGCTCGACTTCGACAAGATACGCCCCCTGCTCGCGCTCGAAGAGAGCCACGTCTTTCTCCACTGTCTGTTGGGCGGCGCGATCGTCGGCGCCGACGCGGAAGCGGCGCCCGTCTTTCCCGTGCAAAGCCCCGCGCACACTTCAGACGGCGGGGAGCGCGGCCGGGCCGTCGTCGCGGAGCTGCAAAGCTTCCTGCGCGAGAAGCTGCCGGAATACATGCTGCCCTCCGCGCTGGCCGTCATCGACGCGCTGCCGCTGACGGCCGAGGGCAAAGTCAACCGTCAGGCGCTCGCCGCGGGCGAGGCCGCGCGGCCGAAGCCGCAGGAAGCGTACGTCGCGCCGCGCAACGAGCTTGAGCGCGAGGTGGCGCGCGTCGTCCAGCAGATTCTCAAGGTCGAGCGGGTCGGGATTCACGACAACTTCTTCGACCTCGGCGGCAACTCCATGCACGTCGTCCAGCTCCACGGCCGACTGCGCGAGCTACTCGGCCGGGAGCTACAGGTCGTCGAGCTGTTCCGCCACCCGTGCATCGGCGCGCTGCTCGAATCGCTGCGCGACGGCACGGAGAAGAGCGCGGTCGAGCACGCGCAGGAACGTTCGGAGATTCGTCTGCGGGCGAGGAGTCGCCGCGAGACGCTGCGGCGCCAGCGCTCGGGCCAACAAGGCGCGCCGGCCGACGGCGAGGATCAACAAGGCGGTTAACTTCAGATGTCGGATTCGAGCAACGACATAGCCATCATCGGCATGGCCGGCCGCTTCCCCGGCGCGCGCGACCTCGAAAAGTTCTGGCTGCTGCTGCGCGACGGCGTGGAGGCCATCCGCTTCTTCACGGACGAGGAGCTGCTTGAGGGCGGCGTCCCGGCCGAGGCTCTGCGCGACCCCGCGTACGTCAGGGCCGCCCCCGTGCTCGACGGCGTGGAGTTGTTCGACGCCCCCTTCTTCGGCTTCAGCCCCAAGCAGGCCGAGCTGACCGACCCGCAGCACCGACTCTTCATGGAGTGCGCCTGGGAGGCGCTGGAGCACGCCGGCTACGCGCCCAACCGCGTGCCGGAGACGACGGGCGTCTTCGCCGGCAGCAGCATCAGCTACTACCTGCTCTCGAACCTGTACCCGAGCCTCAAGTGGCAAGCCTCGGTCGGCGCGCTGCCGGCCATCATCGGTAACGACAAGGACTACGTCGCGACGCACGTCTCCTACAAGCTCAACCTCTCGGGGCCGAGCATCAGCGTGCAGACGGCCTGCTCGACTTCGCTCGTCGCCGTCCACCTCGCCTGTCAGAGTCTTCTCAACGGCGAGTGCGACGTGGCGCTCGCCGGCGGCGTCACCGTCCGCACGCCGCAGCGCGCCGGCTACCTCTACGTCGAGGGCGGCATCCTCTCGCCCGACGGACACTGTCGCGCCTTCGACGCGCGCGCCGGCGGCACCGTCTTCGGCAGCGGCGTCGGCGTCGTCGTCCTTAAGCGGCTGGCCGACGCGCTCGCCGCGGGAGATGACGTTCACGCGGTCGTCAAAGGCTCGGCCGTCAACAACGACGGCGCGGCGAAGGTCGGCTACACGGCGCCGAGCGTGGACGGGCAGGCGCGCGTCATCGCGGAGGCGCAGGCGATGGCCGGCGCCGAGCCGGAGTCAATCTCCTACGTCGAGACGCACGGGACGGGCACGTCGCTCGGCGACCCGATAGAGATCGCGGCGCTCACGCAGGTCTTCCCGCGCGGCGCGGCGGGCCGACACTTCTGCGGCCTCGGCTCGGTCAAGACCAACTTCGGCCACCTCGAAGCCGCCGCGGGCGTCGCCAGCCTGATTAAGACCGTGCTCGCGCTCAAGCACAAGACGCTCCCGCCGAGCCTGAACTTCGAGCAACCTAACCCGCTGATCGACTTCGCCAACTCGCCTTTTTACGTCAACGCCGAGCTGCGCGAGTGGGAGGCCGGCGCGGGCGCGCGGCGCGCGGGCGTTAGCTCGTTCGGCATCGGCGGCACCAACGCCCATCTGATTTTGGAGGAAGCGCCCGCCGCAGCCCCGCGCCCAGAGGACGCGCGCACGCGTCACCTCCTCACCCTTTCGGCGAAGACGGAGGCGGCGCTCAGGGCGCAGGCCGAACAGTTCCGCCGACACTTGTCTTCGCCGCGCGACGAGTCTTTGGCCGACATCTGCTACACGGCGAACGCGGGGCGCGCGCACTTCGCGCACAGGTTGGCGGTGAACGCCGGTTCCATTGAAGAGGCGGGGCGCGGTCTCGCGTCCTTCCTCGCGGGCGAGCAGACGAGACTGTTGCGGCGCGGGCAGGTCGCCGACGAGACGGGTCCCAAAGTGGCCTTCCTCTTCACCGGGCAAGGCTCGCAATACGCCTCGATGGGGCGGCAACTCTTCGAGACTCAGCCGGTCTTCGCCGACGCCCTGCGAGACTGCGAACGCGCGCTGCGGCCACACCTCTCGCCGCCGCTGCTCTCGGTTCTCTACGGCCCGCCGGAGGCGCAGGCGCGCCTCGACGAACAGCAGTACGCGCAAGCCGCACTCTTCGCCGTGGAGTACGCGCTGGCGCGCCTCTGGATGTCGTGGGGCGTCCGACCGGCGGCCGTCATGGGTCACAGCCTCGGCGAGTACGGCGCCGCCTGCGTCGCGGGCGTCTTCAGCCTCGAAGACTGTCTCGGGCTTCTCGTCGAACGCGGGCGCCTGATCGAGACGGCCTGCGCCGAAGGGAGCATGGCGGTCGTCTTCGCCTCTTCGGAAGAGACGGCGGGTGTGCTCGACGCCTTCGACGGCGAAGTCTCGGTCGCGGCCGTCAACGGGCCCGAGACGTTGGTCATCTCCGGGGCCAAACGCGCCGTCGAAGCCGCGCGCGAAGCGTTGACGGCGGCGGGCTTGAGGACACAGCCCTTCGCTTCGCGTCACGCGTTCCATTCGCCGCTGACGGAGCCGATGCTCGACGCCTTCGCGGAGCGAGCGCGCGGGGTGAGCTACAACGCACCGGAGATTCCTCTGGTCTCGAACGTGACGGGCGAGTTGGTGACGGGCGCGACGATTCTCGACGCCGACTACTGGCGGCGGCACACGCGCGAGACCGTCCGCTTCGACGCAGGCATGAGGGCGCTTCACCGACAGGGCTGCGAGATATTTTTGGAGGTCGGCCCCAGCCCGACCCTCGTGACGCTCGGCAAGAGGTGCCTGCCCGAAGGCTTCGGCGACTGGCTCTCTTCCCTGCGCCGCGGGCGCGACGAGTGGGGCGAGATGCTGAACAGCCTCGGCGCGCTGCACGTGCGCGGCGTGGACGTGAGCTGGGCGGACGTGTACGAACCCGCCCGGCACCGCCGGGTCGTCCTGCCGACCTACCCCTTCCAGCGCCAGCGTTACTGGGTGGAGGCGCCGCCGCCCGCGACTGACGCGACAGGCGCGCGCGCCGCAGCAGCAGTCGGGGGCGAGCGAGCGCACCCGCTGCTGGGCCGCCGTCTGAGTCTCGCCGTCAAGGAGATCGTGTTTGAGTCGAGCCTCAGTCTCGACGGCCTCCCGTTCATCGCCGAGCACAAAATTTTTGACACGCCCGTCCTGCCCGCGACCGCCTTTCTTGAGATGTGTGTCGCGGCGGCGGGCGAGGCTTTCGGCGCGGGCGAGTACGTCGTCGAAGGCTTGATGATTCAAGAGCCGCTCTCCTTCGACGGCGGCGGTAGTTCACGCACGGCGCAGACGCTCCTCACGCCGCACGGGGCGGCGGAGGCGTCCGTGCAGGTCTTCAGCCGGACGGCGGACGGCGGGTGGCGGTCTCACGTCAGCGGCAAGGTGCGAAGGGCTTCGGGCGAACGCGGCGCGGCGCGGCAGGATTCGGTCTCCGTCGAAGAGTTGCGCGGGCGCTTCGATGAGCAGGTGCCGGTCGAAGATTACTACGAGCATCTGCGCGGCCTCGGCATTGATTACGGCGCGAGCTTTCGCGGCGTGGAGAAGCTCTGGCGGCGAGACGGCGAGGCGCTGGGGCTCGTGCGCCTGCCCGCGACGACGGGCGGAGAGAAAGGTTCGTTCCCACTCCACCCGGCGGTGATGGACGCGTGCTTGCAGGTGGTCGGCGCCGCGATGGACGAGCGGCAGCGCGGCGCGGATTCCGACATCTATCTGCCCGTCGGCTGCGACAGCTTTCTCCGCTTCGCGCCGGAGACGGACAGCTTGTGGAGCCACGCGGTTCTGCGCCGGCTCGACCCCGAAAACCGCGAGACGGTCTCGGCGGACGTTGAGGTCTTCGACGCTTCGGGCCGCCTCGTCGCGCAAGTGCGTGGGCTGCTGCTCAGGCGCGCGCCGCGCGAGCTTTTGCTACGCGGCGCGGCGGACGAAGACCGGCTCGACCGCTGGTTCTATGAAGTCAAGTGGGAGCCAAAGGCGGACGAGGCGGCGGGCTACGTCGAGGCGCCCGCGCGCGGCGGTACGGCGGACGGCGGCCGCTGGTTAATACTCTGCGACGACGGCGCGGAGGGGCGACGGCTGGCCGGGCGGCTCGAAGCGCGCGGCAATGAATGCACGGTCGTCCTTCGCGCGGCCGAGGGGCGGACGGACGAGCCAGGCTGTCTCGTCGTCAACGCGGAGAACTCGGAAGAGTTCGCGCGCCTGTTCGAGAGCACGCCGGGCGGGTCGCGGCCGGGTTACAGAGGCGTGGTCAACCTCTGGCCGCTGGACACGCCGGCGGCGAGGGCGTCGGCGGACGATTCGCTGGCCGAGACTTTGCGGCGAGCGTGCGGCGACACGCTCCTGCTGGCGCAGGCCATGGCCGGCCTGCGACGCGGCGACGCGCCCCGGCTGTGGCTGGTCACGCGCTGCGCTCAGCCGCTGCCCGATACGCCCGAGGTCGCGTTGGCGCAGTCGGCGCTCTGGGGCATGGCGCGCTCGGTCGCGCTTGAGCACCCGGAGCTGTGGGGGGGCATCGTCGATTTAGGCCCGACCACGTCCTCCGAGCAGACGGAGCAGCTGGCCCGAGCGATTCTCTCGCCCGGCGCGGAGGATCAGTTGGCCGTCCGCGAGGGTCGTGTCTACGTCGCGCGCCTCGTCAAAGCTCACGGGCGCGCGGGCGCGCATGAGCCTCTACGTCTGCGCGGCGATGCGACGTATCTGTTGACGGGTGGGCTGGGCGGCTTGGGTCTGACCGTCGCGCGTTGGATGGTCGAGCGCGGCGCGCGGCACCTGTTGCTGACCGGGCGCGGCGAGGCGTCGGGCGCGGCGGCCGAGGCCGTGGCCGAGATGACCTCGAAGGGCGCGCGCATGGAAGTCGTGCGGGCGGACGTTTCACAGGCGGAGCAGTTGGCGCGCGTGCTCCGGCTCGTCAGGGAGACGATGCCGCCGCTGCGCGGGGTCGTACACGCGGCCGGCGTGCTGGACGACAAGGCGCTGACGCGACAGAGCTGGGATTCGTTCGCGCGCGTGCTCGCGCCGAAGGCCGAGGGCGCGTGGAACCTGCACAGGCTGACGGCCGGCGAGCCTCTCGACTTCTTCGTTCTTTTCTCGTCGGCCGTCTCCGCCCTCGGCTCGCCGGGTCAGGCCAACTACTGCGCGGCCAACGCCGCGTTGGACGCACTCGCGCACCAGAGGCGCGCCGAACGGTTGCCGGCGCTGAGCATCAACTGGGGGCCGTGGTCGGAGGTCGGGATGGCGGCGCGGCTGCGCGAAAGCGCGCGGCACTCGCCGCTCCAAAATCTGTTGGAGGAGATTTCGCCGGCGCAGGGCTTGACGCTGCTCGAAAGATTGTTGAGCGCCGAGACGGCGCAGGCCGTCGTCCTCTCGGCCGACTGGGGCCGGCTCGAAGATTACATGCCGGGCGCCGTGCTTCCTCCGATGCTCTCCGACCTCGCGCGTGAGTCGCGGGCGGCGGGCGCGCGGGGGCACACGCAGACGGAGTCGGACGAGTTGCTGCGTCAACTCAAAGGCGCTTCCCCGGCGGAGGCGCGTGAACGACTCTTCGGGCTGGTACAGCAGGAGGTCGTCAACGCCCTCGGACTCGACCCCGCGCAGCCGCCCGACGCCGAGCAGAGGCTCTACGACCTCGGCATGGAGTCGCTGATGGCCATCGACCTGCGGACGCGCCTGCAACAACTCTGCGGCCGACCCCTGCCGACGACGCTGGCCTTCGACTACCCGACGCTCGGCGCGGTGACGAACTACCTGGCCGACGAAGTGCTCGGGCTTCAGCCCGTCGCGGCGGCGCGGCCGAAGCCGTCACAGGGCGCGGAGGCGGAGGCGGCGGGGATGCTGGAAAGGTTGGAGCAACTGACCGACGAAGAGGCGGAGGCCGCGCTGCTGTTGAAGCTCGCCAGTCTCGAAGAGAGGATTTTGAAATGAGCCGCACACCGGAACGCGCCGCCGAACTCTCGCCGCTCAAGCGCGCATACCTGGCCATCGAGCAGATGGAGAGCAGGCTCAGCGCCTTGACTGAGGCCCGGACGGAGCCGATTGCCGTCATCGGCATGGGGTGCCGGTTCCCCGGCGGCGCCGACACCCCCGAGGCTCTGTGGGGGCTTCTGAGCGGCGGCGTGGACGCCGTCACCGAGGTGCCCGCCGACAGGTGGAGGCTCGAAGACTTTTACGACCCCGACCCGAACGCGGCCGGCAAGATGTATACGCGCTGGGGCGGGTTCGTGCGCGACGTTGACAAGTTCGATCAGGAGTTCTTCAAGCTCTCGCCGCGTGAGATCGCCAGCCTCGACCCGCAGCAGAGGCTTCTGATGGAGGTCAGTTGGGAGGCGCTTGAGTACGCCGGGCAGGTTCATTCCGAGTTGGCCGGGACGCAGACGGGCGTCTTCGTCGGCATCTCGACCTCGGACTACTCGCTGCTCCAACTGAAGGCGGGCGCCGCGTCGCGGATGGACATCTACACCGGCACGGGGCAGGGCTTCTGCTTCGCGGCGGGGCGACTCTCGTACATGCTCGGGTTGCAGGGGCCTTGCCTGTCGGTGGACACGGCCTGCTCGTCTTCGCTGGTGACGTTGCACCTCGCCTGCCAGAGCCTGCGCAGCGGCGAGTGCCGCATGGCCATCGCTGGTGGCGTCAACCTGATGCTCTCCCCGGAGCCGACCATTTACACCTCCATCATCCGCGCGATGGCGCCGGACGGCCGCTGCAAGACCTTCGACGCGGCGGCCGACGGCTACGTGCGGGGCGAAGGCTGCGGCGTCCTCATCCTCAAGCGGCTGTCGGACGCGCTCGCCGACGGCGACACCGTGCTGGCGGTCGTCAAAGGCTCGGCCGTCAACCACGACGGGCCGAGCGGCGGGCTGACGGTTCCCAACGGGATGGCGCAGCGCGCCGTCATCCGACAGGCGCTTGAGAACTCGGGCGTCGAGCCGTCCGACGTGAGCTACGTGGAGGCGCACGGCACGGGCACCTCTCTCGGCGACCCGATAGAGTTGCGCGCGCTGGCCGCCGTGCTCGGCGAAGGGCGGGACGCGAATCGCCCCGTCAACGTCGGCTCGATCAAGACCAACATCGGCCACCTTGAGGCCGCCGCCGGGGTGGCGGGCGTGTTGAAGGTCATCCTCTCGATGATGCACGAGGAGATACCGCCTCACCTGAACCTGAAGAGCTTGACGCCGCACGTCAACTGGGACGAGATACCGCTCGCCGTCCCGACCGGGCGCACGCCGTGGCCCGCGGGCGAGCGACGCCGCATCGCCGGCGTCAGCTCCTTCGGGATGAGCGGAACCAACGCGCACGTCATCCTCGAAGAGGCCCCGCGCGCGGCAGCGACGACGACGGCGCCGAGCGAAGAAGACGGCGACGCTACGGAAGCACACGGCGACGCCCCGCACCTGCTACCGCTCTCAGCGCGCAGCCCCGAGGCGCTGCGCGACCTGGCACGCGCATACAAGGAGGCGCTCGCGGGTTCGGGCGAACGCTCGCTGCGAGATGTCTGCTACACGGCGGGCGTCAGGCGCACGCATCACGAGCACCGTCTGGCGCTCGCGGCGACCTCGGTCGAAGACGCGCGCGGGCAGTTGGAGTCGTTCCTGCAAGGCCAAACGCTTCGCACCATGGCCGTCGGCCACAAGGACGCCGCGCGGGGCAAACTCGTCTTCGCCTTCTCCGGCCAAGGCTCACAGTGGCACGGCATGGGTCGCCGTCTGCTCGGGCGCGAGACGGCCTTTCGCGAGAAGGTGGAGGAGTGCGACGAGCTGTTCCGACCCCTCGCCGGCTGGTCGCTGGCGGAGGAGTTGAGGGGCGAGGGCGAGCCGTCGAGGCTTGAGCGGACGGACGTGGCGCAGCCGGCGATCTTCGCTCTGCAAGTCGCGCTCGCCGCCCTCTGGCGTTCGTGGGGCGTCGAGCCGGACGCGGTCGTCGGCCACAGCCTCGGCGAGGTGGCCGCCGCGCACGTCGCGGGGGCGCTGAGCCTTGCGGACGCCGTGCGGGTCGTCTTTCACCGCGCGCGTCTGATGGAGCAGGCGAGCGGCCTCGGCCGGATGGCCGCCGTCGAGCTTTCGTCGGGCGAGGCCGAAAAGGTGCTGCGCGGCTACGAGGGGCGGCTGGCGTTGGCCGCGAGTAACGGCCCCGCTTCGACCGTGCTCGCCGGCGAGCCGGGCGCGCTCGAAGAGGTTCTACAGGCGCTCAAGGAAAAGGGCCTGCGCTGCCAGATGCTTCCCGTCAACTACGCGTTCCACAGCCCGCAGATGGAGGGCGCGCGCCTTGAGCTGGTGAGCGCGCTCGAAGGTCTCGCGCCGCAGACGGCGCAGGTTCCCGTATTCTCCACCGTCACGGGCGAGAGGTGCGACGGGCGGATTTTCGACGCCGCCTACTGGGGGCGCAACGTGCGGGAGACCGTCCGCTTCCGTGCGGCCGTCGCCAACCTGCTTGAGTCGGGGCACGGACTCTTTTTGGAGGTGGGGCCGCACCCCGTCCTCCTGCCCGCGGTCAAGGAGACGCTCGGCCAACTGGGTCAGGAAGGCTCGCTGTTCGCGTCGCTGCGGCGCGAGGAGGACGGGAGTCTCAACATGCTCTCGTCGCTCGGCGGCCTGTACGCGCTGGGGCGTCCGGTCGAGTGGCGCCGGCTCTACCCGTCGGGCGGGCGCTGCGTGCGTCTGCCGACTTACACCTGGCAACGCCGCCACTTCTGGCTGGCGGAGCCGCCCGCCAACGGCAACGGCGCCGCCGCGGCTCCCGCCAAAAAGGCGCGGGCGCACACCCTGCCCGGTCAACTCTTGGAGCCGGAACGCGCGGGCGAGACCGTCTGGGAGACGGAGCTTGACGCGGAGTCGCTTCCCTACCTGAGCGACCATCGCGTGCGGGGTCGCGTGATTGTCCCGGCCGCGCTCTACGCCGAGATGGCGCTGTCGGCCGCCGCCGTCCATTTCGAGTCGGACGCGGTCTTGAAAGAGTTGAAGCTGCACCAACCGCTGCTGCTGCGCGGCGCGGAGAAGCAGACGGTGCGACTGGTCTTAACGCGACAGGCGGACGAGACCGCGAGCTTTCAAATCCTCAGCGGGTCGCACGACACACGGCAGCCTGAAACCTCTTGGACGAAGCACGCCACCGGCTCGATGCTGCGTGGCGATGACGACGCGCACGGCCGCGCGCCGGAAGAGCGCGAGAGCCTGAAGGAGATTCAAGAACGTTGCGCCGAAGATTTCACGGGCGCCGAGTTTTACCAAAAGCTCGACCGGATAGGCTTGGAATACGGCCCTTGCTTCCGTCCTATCGAGGGCGGCCGGCGGCGCGACGGGGAGGCGCTCGCCGGTTTGAGCTTAGACCCTCGCGTGGCGTCCGAACTCGGCACGCACCGCATGCACCCGGTGCTGCTTGACGCCTGCTTCCAACTCATGGCCGCGGCCCTCCCGGCTCGCCTCACAGACTCTCAACAGACCGCTCTCTACCTGCCGGTCGGCTTCGCGGAGCTTCGCGTCCTTCGCCGTCCGGGTTCGCGCCTGTGGGCGCACGCCTCTTACCGCGGCGCGGACGCGGAGGCGTTGGCGGACGTGTTAGAAGGCGACGTTCGGCTCTTGGACGAGGCGGGCGAGGTGGTGGCCGAGGTGACGGGCCTGCGCCAGCAGCGCGTGACGCGCGTTCCGTCTCACGACGAGCGCGAGACGGCCCGTTGGCTCTACGAAGTGCGTTGGCTGCCCGAAGAGTTGAAGAGCGCGGCCGACGATTCGGGGCGGCGAGGGCCGGGGCGGTGGCTCATCTTCGCCGACGCTGGCGGCGTCGCGGAGCGACTGGCCGAACGCCTCACGGCGCGCGGCGAGTCGTGCGTGATGGTCTTCGCCGGCGAGTCGCTGAAGCAGACGCGGCGCGACGAACGGCGCGAAGACTTCGTCGTCAACCCTTCGAGCGCCGAAGAGGTGCGCGAGATAGTCGCGAAGGTTTCGGACTCTTCCGGGCCGCCCTTGCGCGCCGTCTGTCACCTTTGGAGCTGCGACGCGAAGCCGCCGGCCGACTCCGCCGAGGACGATTCGCGCGGCGCGCGGACGGCCGACTGCGCCAGCCTCCTGCACCTCGTCAAGGCTCTGGATAGAACGGCGCGCGCGGAGAGCCCGCGCCTCTGGCTGGTGACGGCGGGCGCACAGCCAATCCTCGACGACGAGCCGATCTCGGTCGCCCAACAGCCGGTGTGGGGGCTTGGGCGCGTCATCGCCCGCGAGCACCAACGACTCCGCTGCTCCCTCGTTGACCTCAGCCCTTCGTCTACGCGCGAAGAGGTGGACGCCCTGCTCGGAAACTTCCTCGCGGAAGACGCGGAGAATCAGATCGCGCTGCGCGGCGGCGGCCGCTACGTGGCGCGACTGCTCCCGCACCAGCCGGAAGAGGCCGCGCCGCACGCGGCGACGCTCAAGGCAAGTCCGGCGGAGCAGACGGGCGAAGTGTTGACGTGGCCATCGGGCATCGGCGACGACGAGGCGGTGCGGCTTGAGATAGCTCGAACGGGTAGCCTCGACAACCTGAGTCTGCGAACCGTCGGCCGGCGCGCGCCGCGCGCTGGCGAAGTGGAGATTGAGATCGAAGCGGCCGGCCTCAACTTCAGGGACATCATGAAATCGCTCGGCGTCTACCCTTGCACGCCGGGCACCCCGCTGTGGCTCGGCGACGAGTGCGCCGGCAGGGTCGTCAGGTGCGGCGAAGGCGTCGAGGGGCTGAAGGTCGGCGACGACGTAATCGCGGCCGCGCCGGGTAGCTTCGCCACGACGACCACGACCTCCGCCGCGTACGTCTGCCCGAGGCCGCGCGGCCTGAGCGCCGAAGAGGCCGCCACCATCCCCATCGCCTTCACGACCGCCTACCACGCGCTGTGCAACGTCGCCCGGCTCGCGGCGGGCGAGCGGGTGCTCATCCACGCGGCGGCGGGCGGCGTGGGGCTGGCCGCCGTGCAGATCGCGCAGTGGCTCGGCGCGGAAATCTTCGCCACCGCGGGCAGCGACGAGAAGCGCGATTTCCTCAAGAGCCTCGGCGTCCGTCACGTCATGGACACGCGTTCGCTGCGCTTCGCCGGGCAGGTCATGGAGTTGACTGGAGGCGCCGGCGTTGACGTGGTCTTGAACTCGCTCTCGGGCGAGGCCATCGCCAGCAGCCTCTCCGTGCTCGGAAGGTTCGGGCGCTTCGTTGAGATAGGCAAGCGCGACATCTACGAAGACTCGAAGCTCGGCCTGCTCCCGTTCAGGAACAACCTCTCCTTCTTCGCCATCGACCTTGAGCTGATCTTCAAAGAGCGCCCGGACTTCGCGGCGCGACTGCTGCGCGAGGTGGTGCAAAGGTTCGACGAGGGCGTCTTGCGCCCGCTCCCCTTACGCGTCTTCAACGTGGCGGAAGCCGTCGGCGCCTTCCGCCACATGGCGCAGCGCAGGAACATCGGCAAGGTCGTCATCTCTCTCGCGAACCGGCCCGCGGAGCAGGCGCCGGAGTCGGTGGAGGTTTCGGCCGGGCGGCGTGTGGACGAGAATCGCCACGACTCTAACTCTGAAGCACGGCCGCCGTTCGACACTGACGGCGCCTACCTCATCACCGGCGGGCTGGGCGCGCTGGGCCTGATGCTGGCGCGTTGGATGGCCGCGCGCGGGGCGGGGCGTCTCTACCTGCTGGGCCGGGGTGAGCCGTCCGTCGAAGCCCGCGACGTTCTGCGGCGGCTGCGCGAAGACGGCGTCGAGGTCACAGCCCTGCGCGCGGACGTGGCCGACGCGGGAGAGCTTTCGGCGGCGCTACAAGAGATAGACGCGGCGGGCGTCGAGTTGCGCGGCGTCGTCCACGCCGCCGGTGTTTTGGACGACTGCACGGTTTCCAACATGGACGCGGAGCGCCTGAACCGGGTCTTGAGGCCGAAGGTGGACGGCGCTTGGAATCTGCACCGGCTGACGCGCGGCAAGCGGCTGGACTTCTTCGTGCTCTTCTCGTCGGCGGCCTCGCTGCTCGGCTCGCCCGGTCAGGGCAACTACGCCGCGGCCAACGCCTTCCTCGACGGCCTCGCGCACTACCGGCGACGCGCGGGTCTGCCGGCGCTCTCGCTGAACTGGGGCGCGTGGGCGCAGGCCGGCATGGCCGCCACCGCCGAGCAGAAGAGCCGCTTCGCGCGTCTCGGCGTCGGCGCCATCGAGCCTGACGAGGGGTTAGAAATCTTCGGGCGGCTGGTCGGCGGCGGGGCGCGACAAGTGCTGGTGCTGCCCGCCGACTGGCAACGTCTGGGCGCGTCGCTGGCGGCGACCGGCCCGACCTCCTTCTTCTCCGAGTTGACCCGCGACGGCGCGGCGCAGCCGAACGACTCGCGCGCGGGCAAGGCCGTTGACGGGCAGTCGCTCAAGCTCATCTTCTCGACCCCGGAAGGCGAGCGCGGCGCCGCGCTCGAAAGCTATCTGCGGACGCAACTGGCGCGGGTCGTCGGACTCAAGCCGGCGCAGATAGATGCGCGTCGGCCCCTCGGCGACTTCGGCTTCGACTCGCTGATAGCCATGGAGCTCGTGCTCAGCGTCGAGAACAACCTCGGGCTGCGCCTGCCGATGGAGAGCCTGACGCACGACACGAGCCTCGCGCAGTTGGCGGAGCTTTCCCTGCCGCTGCTCAAAGAAGGCGCCGCCCCGTCCGCGTCGTCAAACGGTGACGCCGCGCCGCACGCGCGCGAAGCGACCGGCGCTCACCCGGCGGCGGAAGAGAACGGCGCGGGCGGACATTCCGAACGTTCAAGTCACGCCGTCTCGCTCGCCGAGGTTGAAGCGGAAGCCGCCGCACGCCTGCCGGAGTTGGACGAGACCGCCTACGAAGAGTACGTGCGGCCGCAGTTCGCGCGCGTGCTGGCGGCCTTAAAGCTCGACCGCACGTACGTGTGGGCCGAAGGCGACCGCGTGGCCTACGAGGAGGACGGGCGGCGCGTCGAAGTCCTCGACATGGTGGGCGGCTACGGCAGCACGCTCTTCGGTCACAACCACCCGGAGCTGGTCGCCTACGCGCGCGAGCTGCTGGCCGCGCGCATCCCCATCCAGTCGCAAGGCTCCATCAGGAGCGCGGCCGGCACGCTGGCGCGCGACCTCTCCGAGCGCGTGAAGGCGGAGACGGGGCGCGACTACATGTGCGTCTTCGCCAACAGCGGCGCCGAGACCATCGAGGCCGCCATCAAGCACGCGGCGCTTGAGTACATTAAGCGCGGGCGCGAGCGCAAAGCCGGCGACGAGCGCGCCTTCGCGCTTCTGGCGCACCGGCGGCGGCTGGAGAGTGAGACGTTGCCGGAGGCGCTCGTCCGCGAGTTGGGAGAGGCGCTGGGCGCGCCCGTCCCGCGCGAGTTGCACGCGGCGCAACGTGCGCTCGCCGAGCACAACGAAAAGGCTCGCGAGTCGATGCCGCTGTTCCTCGCCCTCGGGCGCAGCTTTCACGGCAAGACCCTCGGGGCGCTGAGCCTGACGGCAAACCCGCTCTACCGCGGCTCGTTCCTCGACGAGGCCGGCCTGCGCGTCGAGTGGATCGAGATGGGCGACGCGGAAGGCTTGCGCCGCGCGGTCGAGTCAGAGCGGCGCTACACCTACACGCTGGCGGAGGACGGCGAGGGGCGACTCGAACTGCTCAAGCGCCGTTGGACTTCGGTGGGCGCTATCTTCGTCGAGCCGGTGCAGGGCGAGGGCGGCATCCACATCAACCCCGCCGCCTTCTGCGCGGAGATTCAGGCGCTCGCCGAGGGGGACGAGTTCCCCGTCGTCCTCGACGAGATTCAATCCGGCATGGGGCGCTGCGGCAGCTTCATGGCCTCGCAGCGGTTGGGCCTGCGCGGCGACTACTACACGCTCGCCAAGAGCCTCGGCGGCGGGCTCGCCAAGATCGGCGCGCTGCTCATCGACCGCACGCGCTACGAGCAGGACTTCGGCTCGATACACACCTCCACCTTCGCGGAGGACGACTTCGCCTCGCGCCTCGCGCTCAAGGCGCTGGAGATTCTGGATCGCGACCGTCTCGTCGCGCGCTGCGAGGCGGGCGGGAACTACTTGCTCGAACGTCTGCGCGCGCTACAGACGCGTTACCCGACGGTCGTCAAAGAGGTGCGCGGCATGGGGCTGATGGCCGGCGTCGAGTTGGCCGAACAGACTCACTCCTCCTCGAAGCTGATTCGCTTCTCGTCCGAACAGCAGACGCTGAGCGGCTTGGCCGCCGGCTACCTCCTGAACGAAGAGCGCATACGCACGGCCATCACGCTCTCGTCGCTCAACACCATCCGGCTTGAGCCGTCGGCCTACATCAGCAACGAAGACCTCGACACGGTCGTCGGCGCGCTCGAAAGGCTGTGCCAGATTATCGAGCGCGCCAACGCCGGCCGCCTCGTACGCTACCTCGCGGAGGAGGGGCAACACGACAGCGGGGAGCCGGTCGCCGACTGGCGCAGCGCGCACGACGACGGGCAGGACGAGGACGAGGACGAGGAGGGCGTGCCGCGCGCGGCCTTCTTCGGGCACCTCATCGACGACGCGCACCTGACGGAGTGGGACGCCTCGTTGGCCGAGCTGACGCCGTCGGGCCGCAGAGAATTTCTGAGGCGTATACACCGCTTCGTCAAACCGTCGGTGACGCGGCGCGTGCGCATCCGCTCGGCGCAGGGTCGTGAGTTGAGCCTGCGGCTCGTCTCTTGGATTGCGACCAGCTCGCTCATCGAAGAGGCGATGCGCACCGGCGAGACGGGCTGGCTGCTCGACCAGCTCACGGACGCCTTGGAGGAGGCGCGCGAAGACGGCTGTCAGGTGGTGGGCTTCGGCGGCTACCTCTCCATCGTCAGCCAGAACTGCAAGCGCGTCGCGACGACCGAGGCGTCGCTCACGACCGGCAACGCCTACACGATTGCGATGGGGCTGGAGGCGCTGCGGCAGGCCGCGCGCGAACGCGGCATCGACCTGAAGAAGAGTCGGCTGGCGGCCGTCGGCGCCGGCGGAAACATCTGCTCCACCTACCTGCGCGTGATGGCCGAGGAGGTGCCGGAGCTGACCCTCATCGGGCGCAAACAGTCGGAGGAGCGCATGGCGAAGATCGCCGTGACGCTCTACCGAGAAGCTTGGGGGCGCATACGCGCGCGCGACGCGGGTGAACTCGGCGGCTTGGCCGCGGCCATCTTCCCGACGCGCAGCGTGCAGTGTCTGCTGGCGGGGGACGTTGAGACGGAGGACGCGGGCCGCTGGCTCTTCGAGCAACTACGCGAAGAATTTGGCGGGCACCGCTTCATCAGGCTGGCGGAAGACCTCTCGGCGCTGGCCGACTGCGACATCGTCGTGACGGCCTCGAACTCGGCGACGCCCATCATCTTCCCCGAACACTTCTCGCCGCGCCCGACCATCGTCTGCGACATCTCGGTCCCGCCCGACGTGTCGCCCGAGGTCGCGGAGCGCTGCCCCGACGCGCTCGTCCTGAAGGGCGGCGTCGTGCGCCTGCCGCTCAACGACGATTTCGTGCTCAAGGAGAATCCGCTGCCCGCCGGCCACATGTACGCGTGCATGGCCGAGACCACCCTGCTCGGGTTGGAAGGCTACCGTGGGCACTTCTCTTTCGGGGACGTGAGCGCGGACGACGTGCGCTGGATTTTAGAGGTGGGGCGAAAGCACGGTTATCAGCTCGGATACTTGAAGTCGGAGCGCACGCTCTAAGGCCGCGCGGCCGGGTGCTTATGCTGGTCATCAAAACTTACGAGGGCGGCGGGCGGGAACTCTCGGACTTCATCACGCCCATCTGGCGCGAGACGTTTAAGGGGCGGCGGCTCACGCTCGACTGGGACGCCGACTACTTCGAGTGGCAACTGCTGGCGGGCGGCGAGGCGCCGCGCGACTACCTGCTGGCGGCTTACGACGGCGGGCGGCTGGTCGGGACGCTGCTCGGCGAGCCTTTCCGCTTCTGGCTGCGCGGGCGCGGGGAGTGTGAGGCGGCCGTCGCGAGCTGGTTCACGGTTGACCCGGCCCACCGCCAGAGCGGCGTCGGCTCGAAGCTCGCGGACGAGATGCAGCGCCGGCTGCGCGAGCGCGGCGCGCCCTTCCTCTTCGGCTTCGCGATACGCGGCACCGTGGGGCAGTATTACTGGGAGAGCGCGCCCGGCTCGCAGATACTCGGGCGCGTCGGCTTCTGGTGCCGCATCTTCGACGTTAAGGCGGTGCGCGATTGCCTCTACGCGGGCCTCTTCGACCGCGTCACCCTCTCGATTCTGAACGCCGTGCAGAACCCGCACCCGCGACCCGCGGACACAGACGGCATACGCGACTACAGGCCCGAAGACCTGCCGCGCGCCCTGGAGTTGGTTAACGGGATGCGCGATGGCGTGGATGTGAGCTACGTCTGGGACGAGCCGCGCCTGCGGCGGCAGTTGATGTTCAAGGGCGTGCCGCGCACGCTCGTCTACGAGGAGCGTGGGCGTGTCGAAGGGCTACTCAACTACTACCCGATAAACTTTGACGGACGCACCACGCTCCGCTCGGCGTTCATCGACCTGCTGGCGTTCGGCTCCGCGTCTTACGCGGCGCGCAAGAAGCTGCTGCGCGCCGCGATGGCGCAAATGATTCGTGAGGGGATAGAGATGGCTCTGCTGTTGCGAGTCCCCTGCTTCGCGTCGCGCCCGCTCTGGGCGACGGGCTTCGTCCCGCTGCCCGAGGAGTTTCAGATAGTGGCCGGCTTCAGCGAGCCCGGCCTGACGCTCCCCAGAACCAAGCGGCTCCACGCGCACCTGCGTTAGCCGCGAGGCGCACGGCCTCACTCAGGTGGCGGCGGGGGCGCGCCCCTGTAGCTTCACCAGACGCTCGCTGTCCTGCGCCTTACCCAGAAACTCCGTCTCGATGCTGAACGGCGTGACGGCCGCGTCGTAGACACACTTCAGCATCTCCTCGATGAAGAGGAAGCCCGTGAACGTCTTGCGGTAGGCGCCCGACTCCTTCGTCATCAGCCCGTGGCTCACGAAGCTCTCCATGACCCCGTCGAGAGGCTCGTCCGCCAGCGTCCCGCTCTTCCGCCTGATGGCGTCGTAGTCGAGGTCGTCGGCCAGTTGCAGCGCGCCCGTCAGCCGCTTGGCGAACATCTCCCGCGCATTAATCTTGTGGCCCACGGCGATGGGCAGCGCGTCGCCGTCGAGGGCGGCGGAATACTTATCGATGTTTCTGTAGTTGGCGTACTGCCAGGGGTAGATGTTCGAGTGGCTCTTGCGCCCGATGCCGAGGATGTTCGAGCCTTTGAAGTTCTCGCGGTAGTACTCCGAGTAGTAGTCGTCCCCCGAGACGGGCTTGTGATAGGTGCGGCCGTTGGAGGACGTGTAGCCGGCCTCGCGCAGGAGGATGTCGGCCGCCGTGCGCGCCACGAGTTGGTCGTGTTCGGTCAGGAAGCGGTGCGGCTGTTTCAGGAAGGTGGCCGTCAGGGGTACGCTCTTCTTCGTGTCGAAGTAGCGCATGGTGTAAATCTCGATGATGTCGATCTCAAGTTTGATGGACTTCTCCACCGAGTCGATGAAGTCGTCCGTGGTCTGATCGAGCAGCCCCAGCAGGAGGTCGAAATTGACGCGGTCGAAACCGACGGAGCGCGCGTTCTCTAACGCCTGATAGGTGTGCCCGCTGCCGTGAGAGCGGTTGGCGGTCTTCAACACCTGATCGCTAAAACTCTGCGCGCCGATGCTGATGCGGTCGAATCCGGCCTGCTTCAGAAACTTGAGCTTCGCCATGCCGTCGTCGCCGACAATCGCTTCGGGCGTCGTCTCGAAGTTCTTCTCACCCTCCTTGAAGGGTATTTTCTCCAGAATGGTCGTGACCGCGTCTTGCAGAAGGTCTAAGGGGAGGTACGTGGGGGTGCCGCCGCCCAACTCAAGGCTCTCGGCCGAAAAGCCCTTGTCGAAATAGAAGCGGCGGAGCAGCCCGACCTCCTTCTTTAAGCTCTCGACGTAGGCGGCCTTCGTCTCGTAGTCCTTCGCGATCACCGGGTAGAAGGCGCAGAAATTACAGACCGTCGGGCAGAAGGGGAAATCCACGTAGACCTGTGTGTGCTCGGCTGTCTCCGCGTCGCACTCCGCGAAGATGCTGTCGGGCGAGAACTTCCCCCAATCGCCGTACATGAGGAAATACCGGGCGGCCTCCGGGTTATCCTTTATCCTGTTGAGGAAAATGGAGCTTCCTTTGAGGTCGTCCAGGGGCAACGACTTCAGTTTCTCTTCGGCTGCTGCAAGTAGGTTACTCATGGCATCCGTCCTCGGCGGTGGGTGTAAGGTTCAAAAAAGCCGGCCCCTCTGGCGTCGGCGTCGGCAGCATCGTCGCGTATGTGAAGACTTCCGCCGCGCTCAAACGGTCTGCCGGCTGAGGGCGGCGCAGGGACTCTTCAGACGATCAGGTGAGTTCGGCCATCTTCGGCTTACTCGGCAAGCGTTTGTAGCGCGTCTCGGCTCTCGCGCATCACAAACACGGCGGCTTCTATCTGGCGGGCTTACTCTGGGTTATATGAGGTCGGCTCAATCACTTAGTTCTTCGGAAGGATCACGCCGACTGGGAGTCAGATGACTGTCTTTCCGGCACGGCCATCAATTATTACTTCTGGACAGTCGCGCATTATAGCCCAGGTTATCGTTTGCGACTACTTCTTTTTCCCTCGGAAGTGCCCACTAAGAGGCGGCTCTTGAGCGAGATAACAGAACAACAAAACATGGGCTGGGTCTCTCCGCCTTCAGACCTGACGCTAAGCCAGGACGAATTACACATCTGGCGCGCTTCCCTCGCCCCGCCGCCCGCGGACTTGGGCGCGCTATACGAAGTGCTCGACCGTGAGGAAAGGCTCAGGGCGGAGCGGTATGTCTTTGCGCGGCACAGGGAGCGCTTCATCGTCGCGCGCGGCGTGCTCAGAAACATCCTCTCGCTTTACCTCTCCCTTAGCCCTTCGGAAATCCTCTTCGAGCAGAACGCTTACGGCAAGCCTTCGCTGAAGACCGGAGCGACCGCGGGAACACATCTCCATTTCAACGTCTCGCACTCGGAGGACCTCGCCCTCTACGCCTTCGCGGCGGACGCCGAGGTGGGAGTCGATGTCGAGAGCATCCGCCCTGACTTTGCCACCGAGCGGATCGCCGAGCGCTTCTTTTCGCCCGCCGAAGTCCGCGCCTTAAAAGAGCTGCCGGCGCACCTCAAAGCCCAAGCCTTCTTTAACTGCTGGACCCGCAAGGAGGCATACATCAAAGCCCTCGGCAAAGGGCTTTCGCACCCGCTCGAAAGCTTCACGGTCTCTCTGACACCTGGCCTCCCCGCCGAACTCCTCTGCGACGAGACCGACCTCTCGGAAGCAGGCCGTTGGGAGCTGCGCGCACTGCAAGTTGACCTCGGCTATGCCGCGGCGCTCGCCGTCCCCAAACGCAACTGGCAACTACGCTGCTACGAATGGCGAGCAGCTTAATACCAGTTTAGATATCACGTCTCAAAGTTTCTCGCACAAAGCCGTGTTCTCTTCTTAGCTTGCGTGATTTAGAAATCTTCCCGCCCTAATATCATTGAAATCGGGCACCCCCCTTAGAGATTTCTATTGTTTTCTGACGCCAACCTGTGTTATATGGCGTATTATGATAACCGAGAGTGTCTTTTCCATCTCTCCGAACCCTCGCTTCTTCTACTTGACGCCCAGCGTGCAGGCGGCGGTAGCTAAGACGCAGTACGTGATTCGCGCTAAGCAAGGGCTGACCACGATTATCGGGGACGTAGGACTCGGCAAGACTTCCCTGTTGAGGCTGCTCTACAACGAGTACGACGACAGCCCGGAGCACACGACGGCCTTCATCGTGAACCCCAAACAGACGAGCGAGACCGCGTTTCTCAAGGCGATTTGCACGGAATTTGGGGTGAAGACCAAGCGTAGCCAGCGCGAAACCGAGTACGAACTGCGTGGCTTTCTGGTCGAGCAGTACCGCGAAGGCAAGAGCGTGGTGCTCTTCATCGACGAGGCGCAACAGCTCAAAGGGCCGATGTTCGAGCAAATCCGCCAGATTCTGAACTTCGAGACCGACGAGACCAAGCTGATTTCGATTGTGATGGCTGGCCAAGTGGAACTGCGTTACAAACTGGCGGATCGCAGCAAGCGGGCGCTCGTTTCTCGTATCGCCGTCTCCTCTACCTTGGACGCACTGACCCTCGACGAGACCGCGGGGATGATTGACTTCCGCTGCACCGTCGCAGGCGTCGAAAATCCCTTCGAGCCCGAGGCCGTGGAGGGCGTTTACCATTGGTCAAAGGGTGTCCCGCGCGAGGCCATCAAACTCTGCGCCATGGCGGTGCAGTACGCAGCCATCAACAAGCTGAAGAGGATACCCGCCGACCTTGTGGAACTGGCGGCGGGCGACATCGTCCGCCCCTCGGACGAGAGCCCCGCCGAGCCCGTCACCCGTCCGGGCACGATGAAGGCGGTGCGTGAGGCCGTATGAGTGAGGAGAAAAAATACGTCACGTTCCGCGACCTCCGCGTGGTTACTCCTGCTCAGAAGCCGATTACCTCTCCTGCCTCTACTAGTACATCTAGTATACCTAGTACATCTGACCTCCCTGCCGCATCTTCTGTTTCTACAACAGTTGACAAGGAAGATGAGACTATAGACACCTCTGCTACACCTGAACCACCGACCTCTACTAGTATACCTAGAGCATCTAGTAGTACTAGTGCTACTAGTATATCTAGAGCATCTAGCAATACTAGTACAACCGGCAAATTAATCCGATCTGAAAACAAACCCGAGCAGGCCGAGCAACAAGCGTTAAGCGAAAAGCCGAAAAGATCGGCGATTGCTCCTGAGAGGGATTTTCAGCGGATACCGAATTCAATTACACGCAAGGCCATCCCGGAGGGGCTGTTCAGGGGAAAGAGTAAACAGGTCTGGGATTATCTTTGGAGCGTTACCAGGGGCGCCATTGTGCCGGTGACGACAACGCGGAAATCGCGCCGTGAGATAAAGGCGGGGTCGGGACTCGGGTCGATGGTGACAGTGGACGCCGCACTCGAACACCTGGAGAGCGTCGGGCTGGTTGCGGTAAGACAGTCGGTGGGATCACTCTCCGGCAATGAGTATGAAGTGTTCACCCCTGACGAAGCCTATACTAGTACATCTAGTACACCTAGTACATCTAGGATTACCCAGAAAGTAGATGAACTAGATGTACTAGAATCTAGTAGTACTAGTACAACTCAAACTATTGAAAAGATAGGGGGTTCCAGTCCGCCTAATACTTCTTTTAAGACAATAGATATAAATACTGATGATGAGGCGTTCGCCGAATTCGCTGCCGCGGTGAAAAAAACGGCAAAAGAGATTACCGGCAGAGAACCCTCAAAAGCGGAAGCGGCGCGCTGGGGGGAAGTCGCCGAGGTGCTCATGACGGAGTTGCGAATCGCCGCGAGCAGGACAAACGTTTCAAGCGTGCCGGCCTTCCTGGCGGAACATCTGCGCCGGCGCCTCTGGAAAAAGGAGAAACGGCAGATGGAAGCCGAAGCCGCCGAGCAGAAGGCGTCCGCGCGATCTAAAAAGATAGACGCCTCGAAGTGCCCGGATTGTGCAGGCACCGGGCTTTTCTATCCGGACGGATTCGACAAGGGGGTGGCGAGGTGTCCCCACTCGAAGCTTATGTCGGAGGTGGGAGAATAGGTTTCACGATTGTAAATCTTCCTCCCAAGCGCTGTTCGCTGAAGCTCACGCGGCGGCTGCGTGTAGAGGTTGCGCCCCGAGTTGGACGGGGCCGGCAAAGTTTTTATGTGACTGTGGGACGAGCTAGGGAAGAGAACCGCAGGAATTCTCGAACACAATTCAGACGCCCTTGGCTGAGGCGAGCGGGTTCTAGTCTCCTTGTCCAGCGATCAGCGGCTTTCATGAAAAGTGCTCCGGATAAGCTCATAAGCCTGACCTGGGTCCCGTCTCGTGAAACATAAGTGGGAGGCTATTTACCATAGAATGAAAAATAGTAATCTAAAAGCTTTTAATGCTTCCACTACTAGGACAATTGTGGAACCTCGGAGAAGATGATAGATATCCGAATGAACTCAGAAGACGATAGGGAGCAGCCTGCGGACGGGGGCTGGGAGGCCTCCCAAGCCCTTTTGGCCCCGGACTCCTACGCCGCATTGCGCAACGCCATCAACCTCTGGGCCGAGCGGAACACGCGCCCCGAGACGCTCGCCCGCGCCGAGAAACTCAGGGATAAGGTCTCGGCCGTCACCTCCTTCTTCGACTTCGCCGCGAAAGACCCAGGTGCCGTCACCCCCGCTGATGTCTCGCGCTGGCGCGCCGACATGGAGGGGCGCGCCCTCAAGCCCGCCACCGTCTATGCCAGGGTTTCGCGCGTTTCGGCGTTCTACCGCTGGCTGTTGGGCGACCCTCAGCTCTCCCGCTTCATCAGGGGTAATCCGGCGGCGCAGGCGCGCCCGCGCTACCCGCGCCCCTACCAGTCGGAGTCTACGAAGGCACTCTCGGACGAGGAGATGAACTCGCTGCTGGCGGTCGTGAGGCGGTGCGCGGAAGCAGGCTCAATCGTGGGGAAGCGGGACTACGCGCTGCTGCTCTTCTATTTTCTGACGGGGCTTCGCAGGAGCGAGGTGATCTCCCTCAGAGGGAAGGATTTGGAGACGAGAGGCGGCGGCCTCGTCATCAAGTACCGGCGCAAGGGCGGGAAGTTCACCGCGCGAGAGGTCTCGGAACCGTCCGCCGGCGAGGCCCTGAAGGGTTACTTGGAGGCTTCCGGGCGCGAGAATGTCTTAAGTTCGGAGCGGCCACTGTGGACTAGGCACGACCGCGCGGGCAAGCCCGGCGCGCCGCTCACGTCCCGCGCCTTCGTGGACAACCTGAAGGCGTACGCGAAACAGGCCGGCCTCTCACACATACACCTGCACCAGACCCGCCACACCTACGCGCGCATCGTCGCCGAGGAGACGGGCAGCTTTCTCGAAGCGCAGGAGGCGTTAGACCATGAGAACCAGGCGACCACCCGCGTCTACGTCCAGCGCATTACGGTGAAGGCCGACAGACACGGCAGCAAGGTCGCCGATAGAATTAAGCGCGGGCTGAACGGGGGAGAAGGGGAGTGACGGGGCGGCGCATCCCCACGGGCGCGAGCGTTTATACTGAATCAGCGAACGAGAAGTAGTGACAAGGGGGCTTTGACAGTTGGAGCGACTCAGGAGGGTCTTTTTCTGGTGCCACCTCGCGGCGGGCGTCACCGCCGGGCTGGTCATTTTTATCATGTCGGTGACGGGCGTGCTGCTGGCTTACGAGCGGCAGATCACGGCGTGGGCCGACACGCGGGGCTATGAGGTCTCGCGGCCTTCGCCGGACGCCGCGCGCCTCTCCGTCGAGGCGCTGCTCGCGAGGGCGCGCGAGTCGCAGCAGGCGGCGCCCGGCGCCGTCACGCTCTACAGCGACGCGGGAAAGCCGGCCGCGGTCTCCTTTCAGGGCGGGCGCACACTGTTCCTCAACCCTTACACCGGCGAAGTCTTTGGCGAAGGCTCGCAGCGCGTGCGAGCCTTCTTCCGCGCGGTGACCGACTGGCACCGCTGGCTCGGCGCGGGCGGCGAGAGCCGCGCGGTCGGGCGGGCCGTGACGGGCGCCTCCAATCTTCTCTTCCTCTTCATCGTGGCAAGCGGCTTTTACCTCTGGTGGCCGCGCAGGTGGACGCGCAAATCCGTCCGCGCCGTCACGTGGTTCAGGGGCGGGCAGGGCGGAAAGGCTCGGGACTTCAACTGGCACAACGTCATCGGCTTCTGGTCGGCCGTGCCGCTCTTCGTCGTCGTGCTCTCGGGGGTCGTCATCTCCTACACGTGGGCGTCGAACCTCGTCTACAAGGCGGTCGGCGAGGAGCCGCCGGCGCAAGCTCAGCGCGGCGCGCCGCCGGCCGGTGGCGCGGGTCAGCAGGGCGGCGCGGCGCCAGCACCGCTCGACGGCCTTGAGGCGTTAGTGCAGAAGGCCGAGCGACAGGTCGAGGGCTGGCGGAGCATCCAGATGCAGGTGCCGGCGAAGCCGGAGGCGCCGGTCGTCTTCTCCATCGACCGCGGCAACGGCGGGCAGCCGCAGCTTCGGGGGCAGCTCACGCTCGAACGCGCGACCGGCGAGGTCGTGCGCTGGGAGCCTTTCTCGAACAACACGGCGGGACGACGTCTGCGCTCCTGGTTCCGTTTCGCGCACACGGGCGAGGTCTACGGGCTGGCGGGGCAGACCGTCGCCGGCCTCGTCTCGCTGGGCGGCGCGTTCCTCGTCTTCACGGGTCTGTCGCTGGCCTGGAGACGCTTCTACGCGTGGAACGCGCGGCGGGGGCGGAAGACGGACGCGCTCGGCGCACGCGCCACGACAGAAAGCGCGGACGCGACGGGTGATTGATTGTCGAAGTCACTGTCCGGCGTGCGTCGAGAGCAGGCGCGCGAAATCTTCGGGGGTGTCAACGTCAAACTCGCCGCCGGGGAAAGGCACGAAGTGAGCTTGTGACGCGTGCCGCTTGATGACCTGCTTGGCTCCGGCTTGAGCGTCGAGACGCGCCAGCTCGTCGAAGAGCGTCGGGTCGAACAACGCCGGCACGCCAAAGCCCCCGCCGTACTGTGAGGCGACGACGGCGCGGCGCGTGGCGCGATGGGCGGCGACGAGCGAGGCGATCACGTCGGCGTTGACGTAAGGCTGGTCGCACAACATCAGGACGACGGCCGACGCCTCCGCGTGAGATTCGAGGAGCGCCCCGATGCCGACCCTGACGGACGAGCCCATCCCCGTCTCCCAACTCTGATTCTCAACCTCGCGCACGTCGAGTCCGCGCAACTCTTCCCGCGTCTGCTCGGCGTGCGCGCCCGTCACCACGACGACGGGGCCGCACCCGGCGCCGAGCGCGGAGAGCGCGGCGCGTCTGAGTAGAGTCTCGCCGCCGAAGCGGAGCAGTTGCTTTGGCCGTCCCATGCGCGAAGACGACCCCGCCGCCAAGATCACCGCGCCGACGACGCCCGCGCCGCTTTCAAACACCTTTCGACTACCCTCCCGGCTTTTTTAAGCCGCCGCCACGGGCCGCGCGTCCGCGTCGAGCACGGGGACGCCCTCGCCGTCGCTCGGGCGGCCGTGAATCGAGCCGCCGCGCTCGCGCAGCATCCCGCCGCGCCTCCCGTCGAGCACGGCGCGCATCTCCGCGACAATCGACATGGCGATCTCGGCGGGCGCGTTCGCCCCGATGTCCAGACCGGCCGGCGCGTAGAGGCGCGACCTGTCACTCTCTTCGAGCCGGAACGCGGCGTCGCCTTCGGCCAGCTCACACAACATCCGCTCGGTGCGTTTGCGCGGCCCCATGACGCCGACGTAACGCGCCGGCGACGCGAGCAGGAACTTAAGCAGCGCGAGGTCGTGCGAGTAGTTGTGCGTCATCAGAAGCGCCAGCGTGCGCGGCGTGATTTTGACTTGAGCGCCCACCGTCTCGGGGCGCGCGAGCGTGACCCTGTCGGCCGGCGCGAAACGCGCGCGGCTGGCGGGGCGCGCCTGCGGGTCCACGACTTCGGTCTGCCAGCCGAGGGCGCGCGCCAGCTCGACGACCGGCAGCGCGTCGTGACCCGCCCCGAAGACGACGAGCGGGACGGGCGGCGCCAGCGTCTCGACGAAGACCTTGACGGCGCCGCCGTCGCGCTCGTAGACGCGCACGCCCGACAAGCCCTCGCGCGCCGCCGACGCGCGCACGTCGCTTTCGATCAGACGCGCCAGCTCGCCGCTCAAGTTCTCGCAGACGACCTCGCCGTCAACGCCGACGAACAGACGCGAGCCGAGTTCAACCCGCTCTGACGTGGACGCGGAAGGCGTGTGCTGATAGACGGTCGCGACCGTCGAGACGGCTCCGTCGGCCTCCGCCGCACACGAACGTCTGAGCGCGGCGACGTAGAGCGAACCGGGCGCGAGCGGCTCGACCAGCACACGCACGATGCCGTTACAGCCAAGCCCCAACCCCCACGCCATCTCTTCGCCCGTCGAGGCCGTGTCGTACTCGACGAGCTTCGCCGCCCCATCCCCGATGACGCGCCGCGCGTGCTCGACCACGTCGCCTTCCAGACAGCCGGCGCTGATCGTGCCCGTGCTCGCCCCGCCCTCGCGGACGAGCATCCGCGCGCCCGGCCGCCTGTACGAAGAGCCTTCGACGCTCACCAGCGTCGCCAGCGCGCAGCGCACGCCGGACGCGCACGCGTCGTCGAACGCTTCGATTAACGCCCGCACCTCATTCATAACTCAAAGCAGCTTGTCCGGCGTGATGGGCAGCTCTCTGACGCGTCTGCCGGTCGCGTGGAAGACCGCGTTGGCGATGGCCGCCGGGATGCCAACCATCCCGAGTTCGCCCATGCCCTTGACGCCGAGCGGGTTGACGACGGTGTCGTCCTCTTCGACGAACATCGTCTCGACTTCGTGCACGTCGGCGTTGACTGGCACGTGATAGTGCTGCAAGTTCGGGTTCATGATGCGGCCGTAGCGGTGGTCGATCTCGGTCGCCTCCGTCAAGGCCATGCCGATGCCCCAGACGACGCCGCCGATCTCCTGACTGTGCGAAGCCTTCGGGTTGATGATCTTGCCGCTGGCGGTCGCCTCGATGGCGCGCGTGACGCGGACGGTGCCGAGATCTGGGTCAACCTTGACCTCGACGAACTGCGCGCCGTGCGCCATCGTCGCGTACTTGCGGCGCTCGGGCGAGGGCTTCGACTCGAAAGTCTCGGTGACCTCGGCCAGGTTGTTGCGCCGCATGACCTCGTAGGCGTTGACGAACTTCGTCGGGTCGCTCTTGAGACGGAGCCTCCCGTCGAGCAGCTCAACGTCGGCGGCCGTCGCCGTCTTCAAAGGCGAAGACCCGTCCTTGTTCGCGAGCGCGAGCAGCCTCGCCGCGACCGCCAGCGCCGCGCCGTGAACGGCCGAGCCGACGCTCGCCGTCGTCCACGACCCGCCCTGCGCCGGGGCGCGTGGCAGCTTCGTGTCGCCCAGCTCGAACTCGACGCGTTTGGGGTCAAGCCCGAGGTACTCGGCGGCGATCATCGTGACCACCGTGTAAGTCCCCGGTCCGATGTCGCTCGCGGCGCTGGCGACGTAGGCCGTGCCGTCGGCGCGCAGAGAGACCTTCGCGGTCGCGGGCATCTGGAACGCGCCCCAGATGCCGGTTGCCGTCCCCCAGCCGACGAGCAGCCGGCCGTCGCGCATCGAACGCGGCTCCATCTTGCGCGCCTTCCAACCGAACCGCTCCGCGCCGAGCCGGTAGCACTCGCGCAGCGCCTTGCTCGAAAACGGACGGCCGCTCTCCGGGTCTTTCTCTGCGTAGTTGATGAGGCGCAGCTCAAGCGGGTCGATCTTGAGCGCGTAGGCCAGTTCGTCCATCGCGCATTCGAGCGCGAACATGCCGCTCACCGCGCCCGGCGCGCGCATCCACGTCGGCGTCGGCAGGTCTGTGTCGGTAATCTTCAGCGGCGCGTAAAGGTTCGGGCAGGCGTAGACCTGGCGCGTGAAGCCCGTCGTGCCGTCGGAGAACTCCTCGAAGGTCGAAGTGTTGTGGACGGCCTCGTGAATCATCGCCGTGAGCTTCCCCGACGCTTCGGCGCCGAGCGCGACTTTCTGAATCGTGTAAGGGCGGTAGCCGTGCCCCGTGAACATCTGCGTGCGCGTGTAGACGACCTTGACGGGCCGCTTGACCTCGCGCGCCGCCAGCGCCGTCAGCGCCGGGTAGTAGTTCGGCCTGAGACTTGAGCCAAAGGCGCCGCCGACGTAGGGCGAGACGACGCTCACGTTGGCCTCGGGCACGCCGAAGGCCGAGGCGAGGTGCGCGCGCACGCCGTAGACCTCCTGCGTCTTGTCGAAGACGGTGAGCTTGTCGCCCTGCCAGACGGCGATGGCCGCGTGCGGCTCCATCGCGTTGTGGTGCTCAATGGGGATGCGGTACTCGGCTTCGACCTTGACGGGCGCCGACTGCATCGCCTCGGTCGGGTTGCCGCGCGGCTTCGGCGGCGGCCCCTGCGAGGGCACGCGCGCGCGTCCGCGCACGGCCTCGGTGTCGGTCGCGTGCTTCTCTGCGTCGTACGAGACCTTGACGAGTCGCGCGGCGTAGCGCGCCTGCTCGTACGTCTCGGCGACGACGAGCGCGACCGGCTGGCCGTTGAAAAAGATTCTGTTCGACTGGAGCGCGCGGAAAGATTTGTCGCGCTCCTCCTGCGCGCGCGGCGGCGCGTCCTCGGTCGCGGTCTTTGGCCCGAGCTTGGGCGCGTTGAGGTGCGTGAAGACGCGTATGACGCCCGGCGCGCGTTCGGCGTCGCGCGTGTCGATGGCCTTGATGGCGCCTTTGGCCACCGTGCCCAGCACGATGAAGCCGTAGGCGAGGTTCGGCACCTGAAACTCGGCGGCGTACTTCGCCCTGCCCGTCACCTTCGCCACGCCGTCCACGCGGCTCATCTCTTTTCCGATATACCTCGGCATCTCGGTTCCCTTCTCCCTGCTCGACTCGAACCCGTCGTTGACCTTCGGAGAGCTTTAAGCCAGCCCGCTCGCGCGCATCAGGGCGCGGACGACCGCGCGCTTGCCCAGTTCGACCTTGTAGGCGTTGTGCGCGAGCGGCTTCGCGTCTTTGAGAGCCAACTCGGCGGCGCGGCCGAAGCTCGCCTCCGACGCGGGCTGTCCGACGAGCGCGGCCTCCGCCTCGGCGCTGCGCCAGGGCTTATGCGCGACGCCGCCGAGCACGACGCGCGCCTGTTTGATTTTGCCGCCGCCCAGTTCGAGCGCGGCGGCGACCGCGACGAGCGCAAAGGCGTACGAGGCGCGGTCGCGCACCTTCAGGTAGTAGGAGTTTTTAGCGAAGTTAGACTTCGGCAGCTCGATGGCCGTAATCAACTCGCCGTGCCCGAGGTTGGTGTCCTTCTCCGGCGCGTCGCCCGGCAGGCGGTGAAACTCGCCGACGGGAATCGTGCGCTCCTTCCCCGCGGCGCCCCTCACACGCACGACCGCGTCGAGCGCTACCAACGCGTTCGCCATGTCGCCCGGATAGGTGGCGACGCACTTCTCGCTCCAACCCAAAATCGCGTGAATCCTGTTCAGCCCTTCGAGCGCGCCACAGCCCGTCCCCGGCTCGCGCTTGTTGCACGGCATCGACGTGTCGTAGAAGTACTGGCAGCGCGTCCGCTGCATCAGGTTCCCGCCGTTGGTCGCCATGTTGCGCAACTGCGCCGACGCGCCCGCGACGATGGCCTGCGTCAGCAGCGGATAGTTTTTGCGAATGAGCGGGTGGTTCGCGGTGTCGGAGTTTTTCGCCAGCGCGCCGATGGAGACGACGCCACCGCCCGCGGCCTTGATCTCGTTAAGGCCGAGGCGGGTCACGTCAACCAACTCTTCGGGGCGTTCCACGTCCTCCTTCATCAGGTCGAGGATGTTCGTCCCGCCGGCGAGAAACTTAGAGCGCGGGTTCGCCGCGACCGCGCGCGCGGCCCCGACGGCGTCCGCGGCGCGCGTGTACTTAAACGGTCTCATCGGCTTCCCACTCCTTCCTGACCCGCGCCAGCTCTTCCTCTTCGACGTAGCGCCACGTCCGCGCCGTCTCGCGCCCGGAGTGCGCCTCCTGGATGGCCGCGACGATCTTCGGGTAGGCGCCGCAGCGACAGATGTTTCCGCTCATCCGCTCGCGTATCTCGTCGTCGCTGAGCCGCTTCGGGGGCGGCGCGCTCACGTCCGGCGTGACGTGACTCACCCCGCCGCGCCTCGCCTCTTCGAGCAGCCCGACGGCCGAGCAGATTTGACCCGGCGTGCAGTAGCCGCACTGGAAGCCGTCGTACTTGATGAAGGCGACTTGGACGGGGTGCAACTCGTCGCCCTTCGCCAACCCCTCGACGGTCGTGACCTCCTTGCCCTCGACCGTGGCGGCGAGCGTCAGGCACGACAGCACGCGCCGGCCGTCAACGAGCACCGTGCAGGCGCCGCACTGACCCTGATCGCAACCCTTCTTCGTCCCCGTCAGCTCAAGCCGCTCGCGCAGCGCGTCGAGCAAGACCATGCGTGAATCGACTTCCAGACTCTTCGCCGCGCCGTTGACCTTGAGGGCGACGCGGACGGGGTTCTCCAGCGCGGCGGCCGGCGCGTACAGGGCGTCGGGCGAAGCGGCGAGCGCGGCGACCGCCCTCTCCTGCTCAAGCAGCATCAGCGCGAAGACGCCGAGGCCGCCCGCGACCGTCTGCCCCAGGAAGGTGCGCCGCGCCTGACCCACGTCGTTCAAAGTCGGCAGCTCGTTTAAAAGCGCCGCCTCGTCGGCCGACAGCTCGGGCCCCGTAGTCTCTTCAAAGTCGTCGTGCATTTAAGGATTCCCCCTGCCCTCCCGTGGGAGAACATCTGTAACAATCGTGCGCGGCTCCGGCCGTCCCGCGTGAACGCGCCGCGCGCCTCCGACTCTGCGTGTTGTGGAACTTGGCGACAGATTACCCGAAGGCAAACGCGAAGGCCAGCGCCGTCCCGATCTCAGTAGGTGACGCGCGGCGCGGCTCTCGTCCTCAACTCGACCTGAGAGGTTCTCCCATCAACAATTTCAGTGATTTAACCAATCGGGCAAAATGCTGTGTGGGAGGGGGAGCCGGCTCTGCTAGACTGTGGGTGTGAGCCAGTCACTGCCGTTAATCCTCGGGTCTTTACTCTGCCTCGTAGCCGCCGGTGCGGTCATCCGTATACTGCGACGTGGGCGCCGTCGGCGTTACACCTCCGACCGCCGGGAGTGGTGGGGCGGCTAGAGGGTGAACTTTTTGGCCTGCCCTCGCTCCTTCCTCCGCGCTATCTTCTGCAAAGTCAGCGTAATCTGATCGACGGCCGGCATAATCTCCGAGAGGTCGTCATCGGTCACCTCTTCCGGGGCTATCTCCCTCAGCGCACGGGAAATCATTCGTAGTTCTTCAAAAAAGAGGTGGCTGGCGTCGAGCGGGTCGGCCTCCAACAGTTCGTCCGCCTTGCCGACGGCCAAGACCTCCGTTTCCGTGGGGTCCGGCTCGCGCATCTCGCCCAACGCCTCTTTCACTCTCGCACGCAGCAGCGTCCCCGAGCCTTGCGCCAACAGGTGCGCTTCCAGCAATTTCTTTCTGAGAGAGCGAGCTTCCGCGTCGGTTCCGCCCAGTTTTTTGGGATTAAGCCTCGCCAACTGGTGAGCCTCGAAGAGGTTAACGTCACCGCGTTCGAGGGCGTCGCGCACGTCCTTGGGGAAGTCGAGGATGGGCAGGTAGTGGCCGACGAAGCTGCGGACGGAGATGCGTGTTTCACGGGCGAGCAGGTCGCGCAGACGCGAGTCCACCCCGAGCAGTTGCTCGCGGGTGTAGCGCGGCGGCCTGCCGCGCCCGCCCCCGGCCTCCGGCCGCATGTAGAGGCCGCGCACCGAGTTGAGCAGCGAGGCCAAGCCTTTGCGCGAGGGCGGGACGAGATCGGGCAGGGAAGCGCGCAGAGAGTCGAGCACGGCTTCGACGGCGCGGGTCGAGGCCAGCGGGTCCGGGCGTCTGGCGCGTCGTCTCGTCGCTTTCATCTCTCCTCCTCCTGCCCCGGCCGGCTCCCGAAACTGCGGCGGAGGGTGTGGTCGATAATGACCCCCACCCTCCGCCGCCACCCACGACACGAATTACATCACCGCCTCCCGCTACGAAGGCTGCCACCAGCCCACATTGCCGTCGGGCACGGGGATGCTCAGATCGGTGAACTGGACCAAAGGCAGTTGTTCCTCGCCTTGTACGATCTTGGTCGCAAAGACGGTTAGGCGGAAGGAGACGGCGCTGTTGTCGATCTTCGGGTCGGTCTCTTTTCGCCAACTGTTCATATTCTGCGCCGTCTGCCGGGCGGCGGCCGTGTCCGCCCCCGGCGCGATGTCCTGTTGCAGAAGGAACAGCGGCAGGAAACTCCGCACGCTACTGTCGAGGTTGTCGAGCAGACGGAAGGAGTAGGAGATCGGCCCCTCCAGTTTCAGAGCGTCCTGAGAGTCGCCGGAGGTGATCGTTCCGCTCGGACTAGTGTGCATGGTCTGGAACATCGACGCGATGGTGGCTTGCAGGCTCGACCCCGAATCCAGATTCAAGGAGTTCGGGACGCCGATCAACGGCACGACCGGCGCCGGCAAGGCGACGGTCTCCGTGCGGTAAACGAACTGTTCGTTGGTCGTCTCGCCTCCCCCACCGAGGTTGCGGTTCCGCTCGATGAACGCGCTCGTGCGGGCGCTCTGATAGTCGAGCACGTAGAGCTTGCTCCACGACAACTTCAGTTGCGCGGGGACCGGGCCGGGCACCTTCAGTGCATACGTCGCCTTTTTGTCCGGGGTCACGACCTGCGGCGGCTGGTAGCCTTCGATGTCAGGCCACACGACTGACCCGCGGCTCCCCGAAGCCGCAGCCGTCAGCGTCCCGTCGGGAGCATGGTCGATGGCGTAGTTCCACTGCTCGTGGGTGGTGTCTTCGCCGGCCAAGGCGTGGAAATTCGGCGTGGGCGGAATCCAGCCGGGCCACGCCCCCGCGACGCCCGACACCAGTTCGCTGAAGTATTTCAGCGCGGCGGTCGAGTTGGGTGTCCCGCCGTCGGCGAGCGCCTTGATGTCGGGCGCCAGTTGCGGGTACTCGAAGGCGTATCTTGCCAGTCCCTCAAAAAGGTCGGCCGGCGGCGGGCGTTTCGTGACCGCCGCGAGCATGGTCTTGGCGGGCGGTGCCCCCGAGACTCCCTGACTAGGCTCGTTGAAGGTCACCATCAGGTTGAGCGTATCCTGGCTCGCCGCCGGGAGTGCGACGGTCAGATCGTAAGTCCAGCTCAGCGCCTGGCCGATGGTCGTGATGTCGGCCCCCGGCGTGTCCTGCCGGGCGCTGGCCGCCAGAAGTTTGGGCAGCGGCGGATAGGAACGCAGCGGGATGGGCATGCGGAGTTCGCGCATCGGGGCCGTGAGCGTGTTCTTTTGCTCCGTCGGCAGCGGCGCCTTGTTCTGTTGCAGCACGAAGGTCAACCAGTTGGAAGGGGTGTAGTCGCAGCGCGTGGCGGCGGGGTCGATGTCGTGCTCGACGAAGCCCATCTGGTAGTCGAGGTCGAGCGTCAGCGCGTTCTGCGCGGCCGGGTCCTCCACCGAGAGCAGGAAGTTCAGCCAAGCCTTGCCGTCCTTGAGCGGCAGCTTGCTCGGGCTGAGGTTGTAGGGCAGAGGCTTGTCGCTGTCGCCGCCGTCGGAGCCGACGGCCCTGATGTTGCCGTACAGGTTGGGCGGACTGTCGGGCGAGCCGTCCGGCTCGATGTCGCCGTGCAGACCTATCATCGCGGCCATCTGCACCAGAGTCGAGATTCCGTAATCATTCTCCAACGTGTTGAGCAGGGCCTGATACATTGTGACCTTCGCCGAGTCCGGGTCGCCGACCATCTGCTGATACACGTAGATGTAGGCCAGGGTGGCCGAGATGCTGCGGGCCAGGCTGGTCTTGTTATCGACGTAAGGGTCGTAGATTTCGTCGTCCCTCGACGAGCGGTCGGCCACCCGCGGGGCGATCTGCGGGCTGAAGATGTTCTCCACGGACGACAGGAAGTCGGCGGCCCAACGGTCGATGTCCACCGACGAGAAGACCTGCTTCACTTCAGTGAAGTTGAGAGACGCGTCGTATTGCCGGAGCCCGGCGACCGGGCGCGTGATGAGCTGTGTGCTCAGCGGCGGCGGGGCGTAGTAGACGGGCTTGTTCTGTTCGTCGTTGAGGACTTCGACCGTGACGCCCGACTTGGCGCCCCACCGCATCAGCCAGATCGACTGCATGCCCAGCCGGCGGCTCTTCAGGTCAGAGTTGACCCCGGTGGCCACTTTGATAAGCCCGTCGTTGCTCCCGTCGTACTTGAAGTACGCCTCCTCCAGTCCCAGCGCGAAGACCAGCAGGCCGGTGGGGTCGTCCTTCGACGACTTGCCCTGCAACGCCGTGATGACGGACGAAACGCTCCGCACCTGCGGCGCCAGCGCGGCGATCTTGTCGTCCACGTTGGCGCGGGTGAGCACCAGACTGATCTGCAACTCGCGCAGGTCGCCCGACCACTTCGTCGGGTAGCTCTTATCCAGCGGGAGCAGCACCAGCATGTCCGCGGGCCCGGCCCCCGTGCCGCCATTTGCCAGCCAGCTCACGATTTGCGACACGTACGTTCGCACGTCCTGCACGACCGCGACGCCGGCGGCGTCCGTGCCCAGCGGCTGCGCCGCCAGGATGGAGTTCGTGTCTACCGTCGCGCCCATGTTCGGGTCGCTCAACTGGTTGAGAATCTTGTTGTAATTCTCAAGAGTTCGGCTGAGCCTGACCCGATCGACTTTGCCGCTGCTGTCCTGCACCACCGAAGTGTCGAAACGGAAATTTACCGACAGTTGTATCTTTCCGCCGTTGGTCCCGACGTTGAAATCGGCCCGCACGCCGGCCCACGTGGCCAGCCCCATAATGTCGTCGTTGTAGACCACCGGCAGTTGGAGGGCCGGGAGGAAATTCGCCGGCAGAGTGTTGCCGAAGATGTCCTCAATCGAAATGGCGACGCCGATGGTCTTGCCGACGGCCGCGTAGGTGTTCCGACCTTCCCCCACCAGCGGCGCGGTCGCGAACGCACTTTGATAGCTCCAGGTGTGAACACCCGGCTGCTGACTCAACGCGGTGACCGGGCGGCTCCAATTCCTCACGACCTTGACCCCGGCGACGGCCGTCACCTGATAGCTGACCATCTGATACAGGCCCTGGAGGAAGCCGGCGTCGTTGGTGGCGTCGATCTCGGTGGGCGCGTGCTCCCATTCGATTGACCACCCGACCGAGCCGCCGGGATAAGAGTTGGTGTAGGTCACGACCGGGGTGGCCTGAGCGTTGGAAGACAGGGTGGCGACGACGGCGGAATTTTCGTCGGGCGGCGGGCCGACCAGCGCGTTATGGTACGGGTCGGCTTCGGGGATGCCGGACGGCGACCCGGTCTGGATCAGCAACTGCACCGAGGCTTGGCCGCCTTGGAACATGTCCGCCGTCAGCCCTTCGAGCTGAAGGTAGAAGCCCCCGGTGTGGACGACGCTGCACTCCCAGACCAACCGCAGAAACTTCGCGAGCTCGCCTTCGCCTTGTCCGGGTTTGGCGTAATTGGAGCAATTCGGGCCTTCGACATCGCTGTTCGCGTCCCTAACGGCTCTGGCGGCCGCCGCGCCGCCGCCGCCGGGTGCGGTGGCCGTCGAAAGGTTGGTGCGGACCAGGACGGCCGGCGGCTTTTTGGTGGACACGTAGTTGCCGCGGCTCTGGCTGACCATCATGTCCAGAGAGCTGATGGCCGCCGAACTATCGTCGAGCAAAGCCTGAAGGTAGGCGCGATGCACCTCGTCGGTGCCCACCAGCGAGTAGATGTCTTCGAGCACCTCGCCCGGTTTCCCGCCTGGCTTGGGAATCGTCTTGAGGGTGAGCGGCAAGAGCAGCGCGGCCGAAGCCGAGTAGGGCTTGTGCGTAGTTTGGGACTGGGACGAGCCGGTCACCTGTTCGAGTGACAGCCACGGGCCCTTGCTGCCGCCGGTGCTCTCGCGCCACTGCTCGATGGCGATGTGCAAGCCTTCGGAGAAGTTGAAGAGCAGGTGCTTCTGAGTCGCGGCATCGGTCCACGTCACGCTGCTGTTCATGGGGAACCTCGCCGGCGCGGGCGAGAGCGGGCGGAGCGGGCCGATTGTCCACTGCGGGGCCCCGCTCGGGCCGTTCGTAAACACCTGCTTGGCGTCGAGGCTGGCGCTGACCGTGCCGTCGAGAGCGACCCACTCGGGCGTGTCGCTCGTCCTGACCAGCTCGGCGCTGAGCACCCACGTCTTATCGGAGTTTTGGGCCAGCAGGAACTGCTGGTTGGTCAGCACGTACATCGGGGCCAGGACCTGCGGATTATCCGGCTTGGGGAGTCGGATGCCCCCCATCAGGAAGCGCGACACAAAGCCGCCCACGTTGCCCAGGTCAACAACCTTCATCGCCGCGTCGAGCGAGCCGGTCGAGACGACGTTGTCTTTCTGCAAGTCGGTGACGAGCTGCTTCGCATACATCACGAAGTATTCGTCAAACAGCAGAGACGCGACCGAGTCGCCGGCCATCTCGGCGGCATTCAGTTTGCCGCTCTGGCTGAAGTAAGCGGCGACGATGTCCCCATAGTTGGCGGGCACCTTGGGGCTGCCGAAGAGGACGGTGGCGCCGCCGTTGTAATTGAAACCCAGGCTGGCGTGAACCGGCGCCACGACGAAGGCCGTTTCCTCGCTCAGGCTGTCCACCGTGGTCATCATAAAGGTGAACTGACTTTGCAGGCAGGTCTCGACCTGATTGTCGAACTTGTGCGCCGCCAGCGCGTCCTCGACGTTCTGGAGTTGTTGCCCGAAGCTCCCCGAGCCTCCGTAGGTCGCCAACAACCACTGCGCCAGCCCCTTCGAGAGCTTGAAGAATTGCGACGACTCCCCGCCGCCGTTCTCTATGACCAGACTGACGACGCCCTGGGGCTTCCAGCTCAACCCGTCGGCCGAGATTGAGGTCGATTGCAACAGGAAACCCATCCGAATGGGGACGCGCAGCGCAGCAAAGCCCCCCGGGCCGGCCATGCTCGCGGCCTCGGCCATGAAGCCCTCCGACTCGGCTTCGGCCAGCAAGCTCTCGGCCCGTGCGACGGTGGCTTCCGCCTGCCGTGCGCCGCGCAACATGACCTCTTCGAGCGCAGGGGCGGCGAAAAATTCGTCCCTCACGCCCATCGCGGCGAGGGCGGGCACGGACACCTCCGACGGGTTCGGCCCGCTGAGCTGGGCGGGCGGCCCGCTGCCGAAAGATTGAGTCAGCAGGGTCAGCGTGGTGCTGAACGAGAAGTGAATCCTGATGAAAAGAATCTTGACCGACGCTTCGACCGTCGCCTCGAAAACCAGCGTGAGGACGGTCGAGTGTTTCGTCTCGATGGCCAACGACAAAGTCAGCGTGAGGGTGATGGAGAGGCTGGCCGAGATGATCTTGAAGTCAACGCTGCCTTCGACGGCGCCGACCAAACTCAAACTGATGGCCCACCAGTGGTAGTCCACCCCGTCGTTGGTGATGTTGCCGGATTTGGAGGCGAGGAAGCCCTCGACGGTCAGCCCCAGCGTCAGAGTGGCGCTGGCGGAGAAGGGTCCCTTCTCCCACTCCTTCCCGACACCCGCCGAGAGGCCGAGGCCGAACGACCAGATGAGCTTAAAGTCGTCGCCGAACTGGTCGGGGGCGTCGGCGCTGCGTAACTTGGCGAGGTAGAAACCCGCCTTGGCGATGACCGGGATGGGCCCGGCCTGAAACTGCACCGTGATGGGGTGGTTGCTTATCGGCCAGCCGATGGCGAAGCGCCAGTCGCCGTTGGTCCAGATGGAGATGCTGAAGTTGGGCAGCGTCAATTCGGCGGCGCCGAGTTCGATCTGGCCTACGTCGAGGAAGATTTCCGCAGACCAGACGCCGAGGTGCTCGCTGATCTTGCGGTAGATGATCATGAACTCGAAGCCGTTGAGTTTCTTTATCCCTTTCTTGTCCTCATCCGGCTTATCGTCACCGGTCTTGGCGACCTCGGTGCCCTTCTTCTCGCCCTCGCCGTCTTTTCCCTCGCCGTCCTTACCCTCGCCGCCCTCCTCTTCGTCGTCGCTGAGGTCCAGCTTAATCATCGCCCCGTAAAAGTCGTTGTCGTGAAACAGCATGGACAGGTCGAGGCTCTTGAAGCTGAACTTCAGGGCGAAGGCCATGCCGGCCGCGTCCGAATATTTCCCCGTCTGGGCATACATGAACGTCATGAATTCCTGGACCGTGAGGTCTTTCAGGAGATTCAGGCTTTCGATGGCGTCGTCGATGACGTTCGGGTCGGTAGGGTCGGTCTCGATCCTGAACGCCCGCCCGATGAACACCGTCGGCAGGTCGTCGAGCACCGTGATGCTCAACTGCGGCCCCTTGTCCCAGGCGGTGGTGTCTTCGGACTTGCCCACGAACCACATCGCGTTGCTGCCGCCGGGGTCCGAAGGCCCGCCGAACATGCCCAAATCCTTCGGGCCGGTGGAGAAGAACAGGGGGATGCCGATCAACGAACTGGCGTAGTGGACGAAGCGCAGGTTGTAGGCGAACGAGGAGGGGTCGCCTCCGTGCGACGGGTTGAACTCCTGCCGGTCTAGTTGGACGTACTCGAAGGAGGAGGACGCGATGCCCTGAATGTTGAAGCCGTCGGGGCCGGCGACCAGCGCGGGCAGCACCAGTATGGCGCCGACCTTATCCGCGGCGTCGTCCGCGCCGCCGGGAACCCAGCCGAGATAAAAGTCCGAGGTGATGTTGTTCGTGCTCGACACGAGACCGCCCAGGCTGCCCATGGGAATCCTGAAGTGGAGCATGTAGGTCGGCTTGACCGAGGTGTCGAGGTCGTCGCTCTTCACCGCCCAGGCGCCGGTCTGCGAGGTGCCCAGCCCGTTCTCTACGTAGCGCAGCGAGTCGATGCTGCTGGGGAAGGTCTGCTCGAAGCTTTGATCCCGCGCCTCGCTCAGCGTGGCGTCCACCTTGAGCACGGAGAAGTCGGTGCGGATGGGCCGCTCGATGGTCGCCGGGTCGTCGAGCGGGATGTCGGTCGTGATCACGAAGGCGTAGCCGGTGATCGCCAGCCCCTTGTCGGGCACGTCGTCCGTCACCTCACCGTATGAGTATAAATCTCCGCCGATGTCATCCTTGAACGCCAGCTTGCCGTCCAGACGAAACGCGGAGACCGCCTTGATCCCGCCGCCGCCCAGCGGCTGGCGCCCGACCGGCACCAGCGTGGCGTTGTTGACGGACTGGGCCTCCAACACGCGCAGGATCGAGTCGTCGTCGTCCTTGAGGGAGAAGGCGCGCAGGTCAGGCGTGGAAAAAACCAGAGTCCCGGTGCCGTCCGTGTGGAGCGTGTAGACGCCGTCGATGACGATGGTGCCGGTATCCTTGTGGTCGGTGTCCGGCGCGACGGTCAGCTTCGCCGGGTTCCCGAACAGCGCGTCGATGCTGAACGCGATCTCGGAATTGAAGACGACCAGCTTCGAGTTGGCGTACTCGACGTTGAGCAGCAGCACCTGGAAGGCCGGGAAATCATCCGGCGCCACGAAGTCCTTGTGGTAGTCGATCACGGCGAACAGCGAGCTTTTGGTGATCGACATGGTGCCGGTGGCTTCGTCCTTGACCCGGTTAACCGTGACCCCGAAGTGATGCGCGCGGAGCGTGCCGTCGATACCCCCCAGAAGAATCTGGAGGTCGAGCGGGAGCGCCTGATAGTCGAGGGGACAGTTGAAGACGAGCAGGCCCGTCCAGTTCGGGTCGTTGACCAGCCGGAGGAAGTTCTCAAACAGGTCGCCGCCGTTCTTCGCCGCCTCGATGTAACCGTCGATCTGCGCCTGCACGCCGGCCACGTCCCCGCCGCCGAGGAAGGTAGTCCAGCGATCAGTCTGCTTGATCAGGTCAACCGTCGAAATGCCCGGCATAAACTTGAAGATGATGAGCGCCTTCGGGTGGTCACGGTCAGTACTTTCGTCCAGCGGGCCGACATCGACTTTGAAGGTGAAGTCGCCGAGCTGAATCTCGTTGTCGCGCTCTTTATTCGCCGACGGCCACATCAGCTCGGGGTCGGTCACCACCATGAAGAGGTTGTCGGAGAGGACGGAGTTGGAGAACGTGGGGTTGACCACGCCGTTAGCGTTCGCCGTGAGTTGCAGGTACTGGTCCGGGTTCTGCGGACTCTGCGCCAGCCGGAGCGTCTTCCAAGACCCGGCGGGCGCCCCGTTCTCCCCTGATTTGTTGAGTTCGGCGACGAAGCCCAGCGGCGTGCGGGCGTAGCCGCCCTCGAAGGCCCTGTTGTTCGCGGCGTCGAAAAAGATGGGGCCGAATTTTTTATCAAAGGTCGGCTGGAGCAGTTTCCGCCGGCTCGGCTCCACGGCCTGCCGTTCGAGCGCGCCCACCTCCGCGGCTTGAACGTTCGGGTTCGGGTTGTCGATGCCCTTTTCCGCGTCGGAGTAAAAGATTCCGCCGTAGGGCAGGAAGGGGAAGAAGGGATTTTCGTCCGCGGGCAGGGTGGCGAGCTGCGACAGGCTGATGCCGATGGCGACCGGGAAGAGGTCGGCCGGCTGGTCCTTGTGCCGGCCGAAATACGTCGCGGAGGACGGCTGGGCGCAGTAACTCGTCGTGACGACCTTGTCGTCGGCGGGGACGCGCGTGCCGTTCTTATGTACCTTCACCCACGAAGTCGTGAAGTCGGGGGCCAGCGGCACCTGGCCTTCGCCGGGCTCGAACCCGGCGGCGAACGCCGACCGGTCGTTTTCAAACGTCAACAGGTCGCCCGGCTCCGTCAGCACGAACTCCGAGCCCGCGATGCCGGCCATGACCTGAACGCCCGGCTTCGGAGTGGCGGCCGGCTGAACGCTAAAATTCCCGACCGGCGTCAGGTACAAATCGACGCCCGACGGGCCGGTGCTCTTGGCGAAGCCGAAGCCCGCGCCGTTCTCGGCGTCTCCCGTGGCCTGCGCCTGAAGCGACACCTGCGAGCCGGTCGGCGTGCGCATCAGGATCGAAGACAATTTGTTGAAGCCCGAGGGCGGGTTCGGGGCCAGCGCCAGACGCGTGCGGTAACCGTTGAGCGGCGCCTGCGGGTGGGCCGTCACCTTAAAGGCGAGATTGGGCTTGGGGCGCGAGCCGGGATCGGCAGGCGGGACGAAGAGCGGGTAACGGATGGCGTTGGCGGTCGTGGCGTCCTTGCCGTAGAACATTCGCAGCTCCCCGCCGAACTGTTCCCCGAGCTTCCGGTGTATCCACTGCCAGTCGAACAACATCCCGCCGGTATGCGCCCCGCTGAGCGGGACGCCGATGGAGTCCAGCGGGCTGCCCGCCTGATGCGGGAGTCCGTCGCCCTCGACCACCTGCACCTGAAGGCTGTTGACCCCGGTGTCGGGAGACTTTTTGATCGTGAGCTGGTCGCCGTCGCCCTGCACAACCGCCGAGCCTATATCGACCGACACGATCCAGCGCCCGAACGGCAGTCGGCTCTCGTCCGGCACGGCGCCGGCGACCGACATCATGATCGTTTGATAGTTGGCGGAATCGACCCGCCAGGCGATGCGCGGGAAGGAGCCGGTCGCGGAGGAGACCTTCAGGGCATTTTTCAACTCGGCGAACAACGCGTCCGGCGCGGGCGGCTGGCCGTTGACGAACACGAAGGCCCCGCGTTGCACTTTGGCGTTGTTGAAGCACTCCGACAGGTCGAAGGACTTGGGCGCCTCGACGCCGGTGGCGAGGAACGCGAAGTAGAAGAGGCGACTGCGTTCCGGGGTGCCCGAGACGACCTCGTTCGAGGCGTAGAGGGCCAGCGCATCTTTGAACACCGATTCCTGGAAGACTAGATTGCCCATGATGAATTCTCCCGGCGCGCGCCCGAGCGTGCCGTGTAACGTGGCCCGTGTTTATGATCCCGAAACGTCGGTTTCGGCAGGTGAGATGTGTTCCTAAGGGACACGTTTTCGCCGCTTTGTTCCGGCGGGCTTGGCCGTCATGGGTGAGGGGGTCTGCGTGATGGTGAAGCCCTGGGTGTTCCTGTTTTGACGGCCGACCACCCGATTGACAAACACCAGGAATTGGATGTCGGCGCTCGCAGTTATAAAATTCCTGTCGAGCTTGATCGTCCAGTTCGAGTTGCCGTTGTTGGTCCTCACCGCCAGCGTGTTGACGCCCCCGAGTCCCAGAACGTCCTTGGCGGGAGAGGGCCCTATCTTGAAATTACAGAACGGGTCTTTGTTCGGGTCGTTTAAGCCCCCCAGAGTTATCGTCGAGCCGGAATTCAACGTGAGCGATATCTGGGCGGTCTGACCGGACTGCGCGTTCGCGTTCAAGAAATACGTCGAGGCCATAGCTCTCTCCCTGTCCTGGAAGGCGTGTCTGGAAGGTGCCAGTGCACTTGACTCACTTCACCCGGGCGGTGACGACGGGCATGAGGTAAGCGAATTAAGGCGCATGCTGATTTGAAATGAGCGTCGGGCGAGGCAAGTAACTTAACGACCGTCCGGAAAGATGAAGCGTCGGCGGGCGGGCCGGGGCCTCTGCCCCGGCTCGCCCGCCGAGCCGCCTCTATTTCTTCGTCGTCGTGTTCTTCTTCGTACTCTTCGTACTCTTCGCCGCCGACGCCATCAGTGTGGGGGCGGGGACGACGGTGATGGTAATCCCCGTGGCAGTGCCCTGCGCGTTCTGACCGACGAGGGTATTGTCAAAGATGTAGAAGTAGAGGTCCTGGCCGGTCACGGAGCCATCAATCGCTATCTTGAACTGCATGGGGTCCGCGATGTTCGTGAAGTTGATGATGACCAGATTCGTGTTTCCCTTGCCGCCGAAGACGCCCTTGTCCTTGTTGGCCTTGATGGGGAAAGCGGCGACCGGCAAATTGACGGTCGTCGCGGGCGTCGCCAGGGCACGCGCCGCCAGTTGGGTCGCGCTGAGGGCGTTGTTGAGATTGACACTGATGATGTCGTTGACGCCATTAGCAAAGTAAGCCGTACCTGCCATAACAGTTTCTCCTTTAGTTAGTGCGGCGCCATCTATCGCCCCGCGGTTGAGGTTAACGCGTTTCAGACGACTGCCTGAGATCGCGCCTGCGAAAATAACTCCGGCCCGGAAGCGCCTCCCGCCCTGGGTTCCGGGGTCACCGATTTCAAAATCATCGACCCCTTGAAATGCCTTGTGGTGAGCCCGTTGAGACGGGAAAAGGGTTGGAAAGCTAAATGGGGCTGACCTCAAGGCGGGTCTCGGTGCCGCTCTGGATCAACTTCTTGACGGTTTCGTGCGCCTGGATGGAAATCCCCGCGGCCTTGCCCAACTGATCCTGGCCGACGAGCGTGTGCTCGAACACGTAGAAGTAAAGGTCGTGGCCCGCGACACTTTCCTCGACCGTGATTTCGTAGGTGGCCGGCTCGCGGAATGAATCGAAGACGATGACGACCGTGTTGCCGGCATCCGCCCTGAACACGCCGCTTTCCCGTTCCCCCGCGGACGTGACGGGGAACGTGGCCATCGGCAGACTGTTGGTGTCGCCCTCCGCGACCGGCGCGCGGGCCTCCACCAGCGTCGGGGCCAACTGATTATTGAGACCCACCGTTATTCTGTCGGCGACGCAATTGCAAAAGTAGGCGTTAGCCATTGCCATCTCCATGTCGTTTGCGCGCCTATTCGGCCCCGGCCCCCTGAATCGTCTTCAGGACGGTCTGGAGCATTTCGATCTTGATGCCCAGGGAACTGCCGATCTCGTCCTGACCCACCAGGGTGTTCTCGAACACATAAAAATAGAGATTCTGGCCGGTCAGGTTCGAGAGTGTGACGTCGAACTGGTTGGGGTCGTTGCTGACGGTCGCGAACTGGATGATCACCCGGTTAGTGTCGCTGGACCCGAACACCCCCTTGTCTTTATTGGCCTTGATGTTGAAGGATGCCGTCGCCATCGCGAGAGTCTGCACGCCGCCTGAAACCAGTCCCGGGCGCGGGTCCAGTAGAATGTTCTGCAGGGCGTTGTTGATGTTCACACTGATCTGGTCTTTCACGGCGTTGCTAAAGTAGGCCATAGCCATTCGCCCGATGCTCCTTCGTCAAAGCGTTATTGCGGGGGGTTATCCGGCGGCACCTCTCCGAGCCAACTGGCTTGCTGGGAAAACACGACCCGGTCGGGGAAGATCCACACCAGAAGGTCCACACTGCCTAACGCGCCGGCCGGGTCCTGAATGTTCTTGAATTTCATCGGCTGGTCAACATCCGCCCACCCGATCTGCAAACGGTTGTTCCGGCCCCATTTGCCCGGATCGCCGTGGTCTTTTGACAGGTCACGGGTGGTCGTCTGCGAGAAGGGGTAGTAATTGTCGCCGGCTCCACTGGTTTTGATCTTCCACGGATTATTCTCCAACCCGTTCAGCGCGACGAAGGTGTCGGCGCCGCTACAGTTGTAGAAGATGAGATTAGACATGACAACGCTCCTGACCGGATGTTGAACTCCACTGCTTCAATGAGCGCCCAGGGCGAATTTGTCGGGCCGGCTCAAGCGCGCTCAAACCCTGAATAGCTCGACGCCGTCTCCACCGTCACCGCCGATAAAAGGCTACGCTTGAGCGATACGCACCCGCCTCTTGCAGAAGAAACGGTCAGGCGTCCGCCGGGTTCGTGAAGACACTTGCTGAATTGGTAATGAGCGATATCCGAGAATGGGATTGGTTAGCGAGCGGGCAAAAAACAACGCCTTAGTCGTCTACCCTCGGACGCCGGGATGAGCGCGTCTGTTTCCTTACCAACTTTCCGCCGAACAGGAAGCTAGATGTGACGAAAGCAATATATGCCCAAAACGAAGGGGTGACAAGATTTTTTTATCGACTCACGACGCGAGCGCCGTGAATGTCTTCGCCCGCGCGCGCGTCGCTCACCTCTTCAGAGAAGCTAAAGGGGCGACCCTCGCGAGTCCATATTTGACGAGCCAGAGGACGTGTCGCCGTGCGCCTTCGGGTGGAGGTGAAGACTTCTCGGCGGCGCGGCCGGCGAGGCCCGCGATGCTGTCCGCGCCGCCGGCCGACGCGAGCGCGCGCAGGAGTTGATGCAGCAGCGAGTCCGAGAGCACCCCGAAAGCCGCGTAGAGCGGGAGCGGCTCTTCGCCGTCCGCGACGCGCCGCCCCGCCTCGGTGATCGTCACGGTCGTCGAATCATCCAGCACGCGTGTCCCGTAGTGGCCGAACATCTTGACGAAGGCGGGCGTGTCGTAACGGCGCGCGGCGCCCGGCTCGAAGGGGAGGCGGCCGGCGGTCTCGACCAGCTCGTCCCACAACTCTTCGTGCAGCCTGATGACGCGCGCGGCGGCGTACTCCTCCGAGGCGCGCCGGCGCGAGTTCTCCGCCATCCGTAGTCGGAGCTGCTCGTCGTCGATGAGGCGTTGCAGCGCGAGCCGGAGCGCGTCGAAGTCCACGGCCAGTGACTGCGCGAGCGCGAAATGGTCAAGGCGGTCGTAGTCGTCGTAGATGCCCGAGCCGAGACAGATGTCCGCGTCGTCCCTCACCCAGTAGGTCGGGATGACGAAGCCCGTCTCGCCGTCCCGCACCGTCTCGCCGTAACCATCCCAATCGGAGACAACTTGGGGCACGCCGCTGGCTAAAGCCTCCATCGGGGTGATGCCGCACGCCTCCTGTACGTTGTCGGCGATGGAGACGAAGACATCCGCCGCCGCGTGCATGAGGTGCCGAAGCGAAGGCCGGAGCGGGTTGTACATAATCACCGAGTCTACGATGCCGAGCGACTCCGTCTGTCGCCGCACGGCTTCGACGCAAGGCTCCGGGCCGGAGCCGGCGATGACGAGCTTGAGGGCGCGGCCGGGGTTCGCGCGCAGGAGCCCGCCGAACACGCGCACGAGCGGGAGCAGATCTGCCTTGTCGATGGACGAGACGCGGCCGATCCAGACGACGAGGAAGGCGTCTTCCGGCAACCCTAGCTCGCGGCGGACGAGCGTCTTGTCTCGCGGCCGGAACAGCTCCGTGTCGATGGGGTAGGGGATGTGCTCCACCCGGCCTTTGAATTTGATGTCGATCCCGAGGGAGTGGCCGAGGCGGTCTGACACCTCCCCCAGGACGTTCAGGAGGGCGGTGCGCGCCCCGCGGCCCGGACAGATCACACAGTCGCAGGGCCGCGTGTCCCTGAGCAGCAGCTTTAGTATCCAGTCGTGCAGGAGCTCCTGATAGCTGTAGACGTGCGAGGTCGCGGTGACGGGGAAGAGCTTTTGCGAGTAGGTGTCCCGCAGCTTGATGGGCGTCTCGATGTCGCCGTCCGCGTCGTGCCAGACGCGAAAGGGGAAGCGCCGAAAGTCTCTCTTCAAAACGTTGATGTCCGAGACGGTGAGGCGCGCGGGCGTCTGCTCGGCCGCGAGACGCTCAAGGTACGCGCGCGCCGGCTGCGGGCCGCCGAGCGGGTCGGACGTGTAGTAGAGCTGATAGTGTCCGGGCCGGCCGTGCCGCAGCAGAGCCTCGATGAAGGCCGGCACGGAGACGCGCGCGCCGTAGATCGAGCGCTCGCCGTCTTCGTGGATGGAGCCGGGGTGCAAGTGCATGGCCGCCCTCGACTCGGGCCGGTCTTCTGCCTTCATACGCGGCCTCTCCGCGCCGCCACGCAGCGCAAAGTCAACTCCAGAACCGCCGCGGCATAAAAATGGATGCTGTCGTAGCCGCCCCGTCCTTCGCAGTGCTCGTCGTACGTGAACCGCAGGCGCTCCGCGTCAACCAACCCCAACTCGCCCAGCCGTGACTCGCTGAATAACTGCGCGAAGAGGGGGCGCGACTTCGCCCTCACGCTCTGCTCGACGAACGGCCCGAAGTGCTCCGGCGAGGTCGGGTAGACGACCTCGCGCGAGCATCCCAGACGCAGCAGCACCTCGCGCTCGATGCGACGGTTCTCACGCCATTCGAGGGGCAGCCGCTGGCAGAACGCCACGAGCTCGGGCGTGCAGAGCGGCGACACCGGCCACACCCCGTGCCGCAGGAACATGCCGGAGACGGCGGCCGCGGCCTCCAGCGCCGAGGTAAACAGAGGACTGACCGGAGCCCAATCCTCCCGCCGGGTGTCGCCGAACGCCTCGCGGGCCTGCCTCGTCAGAAACGGCGGGATGCCGGCGGGCTCGCCCGTATGCTGCTGCCGCCGGCGCGCCTGTTCGTCGCCGGTCATCTCCGGCCAGTGAAGGCTACAGAGTTCGTCGCCGCCGGTGCCGTTGAAGCTGACGACACACCCCGCCCCGCGCGTGAGCGAGAGCAGCGCCTCGAAGCCCTCGATGAAAATCTCTTCCCACGGCACGACGCGCCCCTCCGGTACGCGACTTCCATCTTGCGAAAACATCTCATAGTCGCCGACGTTCAGGTGCTCATCCTTTAAGCCGAACAGGCGCGCCAACTCGGCCCGGCGACGTTGCTGCTGTGCGCCGAGGTCGCCCGGCATCAGCAGGCCGAAGGTGCGGAGCGGCTCCGGGCTCGACCCCGCGACGACGCCGGCGACAATCGCCGAATCCAGCCCGCCGCTCAACTGGGCGGACAGAGATTCCGGCGGAACCGTGAGCCAGCGGCGCGCGGAGGCGCCGACGATCTCAAGGAAGCCGGCCACGGGGTCGGCCCCCGGTTTGAGCTTGCGTGCGCTCTGTAAGGGGGCGTCGGGCGGGTATTCAAAGGCGAGCCTCGAACTGCCCCCCTCCGGCGTCCAGAGGGCGCGTGCGCGCTCGGTCAGGCGTTGAATCTCGGGGATGAGCGTCCGGCGAGAGTATGGCTGATCGCAGTTGACGAGAAAGCGCGCGGCGTATTCGGCGGACAACTGTTCGCTCGTCAGGTGCGCGTAGAGTTCGGCGGGGTCCCAGTCTCCCCAGAGGTCGCCGCCGCGCGAGACTAAGTAGAGCGGCGCGCTGCCCCACATGCCGGCGCGCAACTCGACGGCCGGCGCATCCGCGCGGAGCGACAACTGCACCGCGACGTAATCGAGAGGCCACTGAAGCGCCGCGCCGTACTCGTCGAGGAAAGCTTCTTCGCCGACGACCTCGACGCCGTCGTGCGACTGCGGCGAAGCGGCGCGACTGACCCCGGCCAGGCGCTCCCTGACCACGATGAGCACGCGCTCCGCCGCAGTGATTGAGAAATGTTCCAGAGCGGGGTGCGGGTAAGGCTCGATGTAACTGCGCCCCGCGCGCCAGCCACTGCCATCAGCCCTCCAAGGCCCCGACAGGTCGATACTCTGCACGTGGAAGCGCAGCATGCTCCCGCTACCTTTAGCTGTTCCCGGACGTGAGCCGGAACGCGGCCCGGGTCGTCGAAGCGCACCGGCCGTCGGTGCCGGGGCGGAGGGGACTAAGCGGAACCGTCCGATGACTTTGGGGACGGAGGCGAACGGTTATTTCTTCTGCTTCTTTTGCGCGTCCTTCGCCGAGCCGGCCTTGGCCATCCTTTCGAGCGCGGCGTATTCGGGGACGCCGGCCGTCTCCGCTTTGGCTAGGTCGTCGGTCTCAAACATATCGAGGCCGTCAGGAATGGCTTGCGTAGTCTCGGCAGTCATCTTCTCCATCACATTCTCCTTTTCGTTTTATGATCCCGTTTCCGAAGTAACGGCGGCGGCCCCACACACATCGGGCTGCCCCAGCGTTACCGCTGCTCCCCGCGCTTAGAACTACTTCCGCCCAAGCCGAAACCTTCTCCGCGGACTGAAGCTGTACTGCCTTGAACGCGAGCTATAACGGCGCGGATGGCTTTAGCCAACTCGTCGGTAGTTCTCGAAACCTAAAGCATCGAATGAGAGGGGTCAAAGAAACGACCCTGGTGAAGTGGACGAACTGTATGCCAAAGCCCCACCACAGTCAATAAAAAAAAGTGGTCGTCTCGCGGGGAACTATTTCAACACGGAAGAAGCCCCTCGGGACTTTGGATGGGTAGTGTTGCGGAAAATATTTTGGCTAAAATTAGTAGCGGCGAAGGACAAGCTCTCACTTCAATATCTGGTGTAGATAGAAATTTTTTGCAACACTACCCTCTTCGCCGCCGACGGCTCCGTCCTTCGCCTGTCGATACTGAGTTTCGCTATATGATTACCCGAATCATAAAACTTGAATCATTGATAGGCCCGCTGATTTTCGCCCTGACGTTGCTTGTCTTCCTGCTGTCGCCCGTGCGTCAGGTGACAGACTCGCGGTATTCCATGCTCCTCACACAGAGCCTGCTTGATCGCGGCAGCTTCCGGCTCGATCATTACGCGCTCCCGCGCCACGAGCCCGAATGGGATAAAACCTTCTTCAAGCACGGCGATTACCGGCTGGAAGCATCGCGCGGGCACGTTTACTACTATCTACCGCCGGGCAGCTCCGTCCTCTCCGCGCCGTTCGTCGCCCTCTTGAATCCCTTCGGACTCTCCGCGGTCGGCGACGACAACGCTTACGACCATCAGGGCGAAGTGAAGATTGAAACGATCCTCGCGGCCTTTTTAATGGCCGCGCTGTCGTGCCTCTTTTTTTATACGGCGCGGTTGATATTGCCGACCAAGTGGGGCGTCGTTGTCGCTCTGGGCGGCGCGCTGGGGACGCAGGTGTACAGCACCGCGTCGCGCGCCCTGTGGTCGCATACGTGGGGAATTTTGCTGCTGGGAATCGTAGTCTTTCTACTCCTGCGGCGTGAGACCCGACAGCGCGGCCTCAGCCCCGTGTTGCTGGCGAGCTTACTTTCGTGGCTGTACTTCATCCGCCCGACATTCGCCGTCTCCATTCTTGCGATCAGCGTTTACGTCTTTCTTTTTCAACGGCGCTTCTTCCCCCGCTACGCCGTCACCGGGGCGTTGTGGCTGGCGGCCTTCGTTCTTTATTCATGGACTCACTTCGGTCAGCCTCTTCCCAGCTATTACCTCGTCAGTCGTCTCGAACCCGGTAACTTCCGCGAGGCGCTGGCGGCCAACCTCATCAGCCCGTCGCGCGGCCTCCTGATTTATGTCCCGATACTTTTGTTCGTGACCTTCCTGCTCGTCCGGCACAGGCGTCAACTAGTCCACCGGCGACTCGTCTGGCTCTCGCTCGTCGTCATCGCGGCGGACGTGTCGGTCGCCTCCGCTTTCCCGCAGTGGTGGGCCGGGCACTGCTTCGGGCCGCGCTTTTCGACGGGGTCGGTCCCGTGGTTCGTGCTGCTCGGCACGCTGGCCCTGCGCGCGAGCCTGACGTGGCGGGGCGAGCGCGCGGCTAACTCTCTCGCGAGTTGGCGCGCGCAGTCCGCGTTCGGCGTCGCGCTTTTGGTCTTGAGCGTTTTTATCAACGCGAACGGCGCGATTCGTCAGGCGACGTGGGAATGGAACGAGGGGCCTCCCCTCAACGTCGATTTGTACCCGGAGCGTGTCTGGGACTGGAGACAACCGCAGTTCCTCGCGGGGTACCTGCCGACACCGCGGCGAGCATCTTCGCCGCTTGAAGACGGCGGAGCCGACGCCGGCTGCCGCGAGGTCAGGCGCGGCGACCCCTCGGCCGACTTCTTCCGCTCAACCGAGTTTCAGGAGACCGGCTACCTCGTCTACCTGCTGCACAAAGCCGCCTACGGCGATCTTCCCGGAACCCCGGTGCCGGTGCGCCTCGCCGACTTCCTCCGGGACGCGAGCGAGGTCGGGCGTGGGGTGGTGTTCGGTCAGGATGGGTGGCAGCAGAAGCTGGAGGCGAACAAGCAGGCGTTCGCGGCCGGCTTCGCCTCCCGGCCCGAGTTCGCTGCCCGCCACCCGCAGTCGCTAACGCCGGAGGCGTTCGTGGACGCGCTCAACGCCAACTCCGGCGGGGCGCTCTCGCAAATCGAGAGGGACACGCTCGTCTCTGAGCTGAAGAACGGCGTGAAGACGAGGGCGCAGGCCCTGAGGGCGGTGGCCGAGGACACGGACATGCAGAGGCAGGAGTTCAACCGGGCCTTCGTGCTGATGCAGTACTTCGCCTATCTCCGGCGAGACCCCGACAGAGGCCCGGATAAAGATTTCGGCGGGTACAACTTCTGGCTGAGCAAGCTGAACGAGTTCGGCGGCGACCACAGCCGGGCCGAGATGGCCAGAGCCTTCATCCAATCCGCCGAGTTCAGGAAGAGGTGCGGACAATAGCGCAGGGCGGAAGCGATGTCAGTCCCGCCCCCGGCGGTCAAGTTTATCGGCCTCGTCCCGGTAGCGGGGCTGTATCAGCAGTCGCCGCACTAGTGGCCGCAGGCCGAGCGCGTCCACGCACGCGTACCCGCCCGCCAGCGCGGAGAAGAGTGGCACCTGCCTGAGGCGCAGCAGGCGGCGCACGCGCTCGGGCGCGAGCTGTGCCTGAACCTGGAGGAGTATCCGGTAGCGCCACCCGCCCAGGTGACGTTGGTATTGCTTGTAGAGGAGCGCGGTGTGTTTGCTGAAGGCCAAGTCCCGTTCGAGGTGCTCACGCCGGTCGGTCTGCCATGCACGGTAATCTCGCGGGAGCCCGGCGATGTTCATCCCCTCGCCGACACGGCGGAAGACCGCGTAGAGTTCTTCCCGCTCGGCCGCGTCGAGCGGGCCGTAGAGCAGCCGGTGGGCGCGCTCCGAGTAATCGACGAGCATGTAGAGCACGTCCCTGAACGCCCACTCGGGTATCGAGCGCCCGCGCGCCTGCTCGACCGCTCCGTGAGCCGCGTTGATGCTCGCGATGGTGCGCGCGGCCGTCTCCGCGTCGGCGAAGACGATGGCCTGCGCGTACCCGACCGTGGAGAAGAGTCGCCCGACGGGGTCGTTCGGTATCTTGCCGGTGAAGAAGAGCCAGTCAACCGCCTTGTTCAAGGCGAACTCGGCGGCCGAGCCGGCGAAGACGAGCAGCACCAACTCGGCGTCGCCCCAGATTCGCCTGACGACTGAGCCGCGCGCCACGAAATCAGGCGCCGACGAAGCGGCCGAACCCCGCGCGGATGTGCCGGCGCGCGTCACGGCAGAGGCTTTCCGCCGGTGACGCCGATGACTTCGCCGCAGACGTAAGAGGACTCCTGCGAGGCGAGGAAGACGTAGACGGGCGCAAGCTCCGAGGGCTGCCCCGGACGCTCGGCCGGCGTGTCCGCGCCGAACTCCTCGTACTTCTCGTGCGGCATCGTCGAGGTGATGAGCGGCGTCCAGATGGGGCCGGGGGCGACGACGTTGACTCGCACGCCCCGCTTCATGGCGTCGGAGGCGAGCGCCTTCGAGAAGGTGACGATGGCGCCCTTCGTCGCCGCGTAGGCCATCAGCTCGGCCGAAGGCTGGTAGGCTTGGATGGAGGCCGTGTTGATGACGGAGCCGCCCTCCCCCATGTGCGGGAGCGCCGCCTTGCAGAGGTAGAACGTCGCGTAGACGTTCGTGCGGAACGTGCGGTCGAACTCCTCGGAGCTGATCTCTTCAATGCCGCCGCGCGTCATCTGAAAGGCGGCGTTGTTGACCAGGATGTCGAGGCGGCCGAACTCCTCGACGGCGCGCTCGACGAGAAGCCGGCAGTGCGACTCGTCCTGTATGTCGCCGGGGATGCGGACGCACCGGCGCCCCGCGGCCTCGACGACGCGGGCGGTCTCAAGCGCGTCCCGTTCCTCCTCCTCAAGGTAGGAGATGGCCACGTCGGCGCCCTCGCGCGCGAAGGCGACGGCCACGGCGCGGCCTATCCCCGAGTCGCCGCCGGTGATGAGGGCGGCTTTGCCTTCCAGCCTCCCGTGCCCCTCGTAGGTCTTCGCGCCGTAGTCCGGGCGCGGCGTCATCTCGGCCTCGATGCCGGGAACCTCTTGCGGCTGCTCCTCGAAAGGAGGCTTCGCCCCCCGCTCTTTCGGGTCTTCGCTCATTTGTTTCTCCCCTTGTCGTTACAAATGATGCCATATTCGGGGAAGCGCCGCCGAGCTTCCGTACAGCGTCGGACAGGACGGGCGTCGGCGCGTCATTCGTGAGCTAAAAGTGAGACTGCCGCGAGGAAGTGGCCGCGTCCGGGGGCGGCGTTTCAGGTGGTAGTGTCAGCGTCCCCGCTCATCCTCAAGGGGAATGCGGTGAGAAACGGGCGCGGCGCACGCCGCATCCATAGACTCAGGCCAAGAAAGCGCCGCACGGGCGGCGGCGCTCGCTAAGACCTTAGCCCGGAAGCGATGGTTGCAACAGAATCGGTGGAAGGCTGGACGGGGACGCAATCGGGCGGGCGAAGTTTGGCGCAAGGCTCTTCGGTGTCACCGTCTGGCAGCGGTGACACCGAAGAGCCTTAAGACCTGAGCGTTCGGGCGGGACAACCGTTAATAAGGACAGTTAACCCGACACTCGTCCCGCTCCGCCGCACAGCATTCATCTATCCCCCCACCCTGATCCCGACAATATGTATAGTCGTCGCCGGAACTTCCTCGATTTTCCAGGCAGGCTCTATAATTATCAGCGCACTGTATTTTCCATTCGTCACAGCGCGTTTTCCCGCAATCCTGCTCACGCTGACACCCGCCCCCGCCCCCTGTGCTGTAGCAGCCTCGCAGACAAGGCGAGTAGGGATTAGCGCAGTTGCCAAAGCAGGTGTTGTATTGCGCCTCGCAGACACTCGCGCTATTCGTCAGAAGACACTGGTTATAAGCGGTGTAGCACTGTGACCTGCAACTGGTAAATGTGTCGTCACAGCCGAGCTGACAAGTCGTGGCGTCCTGGTAAGCCGCGACGACCGTCGGACTCTGGCCCCACGTCAGATAGATTAAGCAAGTCGCAAGAACGCCCAGCGTCGCGAGTCGGCCCGCGGCCCCGGCTTTGTAAGCTTCAAGCATGGCTCACCTCCCGGTAGTGTCGGCTCACCCGTCATGGGTACGGCGTGGGCTCCCGCCCCACTCATGATCCGCAGCAAACGCTACAGTAGAAGAGGCAATTGTCGTAACTGTTGGCGCAAGATTGCTGGTCCATTGAGTGATTCTGCTCGCAGTAAGAATGGCCCGCCATGTGCGCGTTCATGCAACTATTCTCATCCATTTGTAAATTCGACATACAGATGGATTGCTCTTGCTGGTTGACAGTCTGTATGCATCGATTAAAGTCCGCATAAGCCGTGTCCATGCAATTTTGGTACTGTAGGTCAACGTCGCCCGTACATTGGTTATAACCACTCTCGGCCTGGGTAGTACACTGGGTGTATTCATACTGGCACCCTTCTTCACACGGGCCGGCAAAGACGGTGATAGTTGCGATTGACAGCACGGTGGCATAAACCACCATCTTCAGCATCCGTTTCATGATATTCTCCTCCCCGAAGCTTCCTGAACCCATCGTCTCAAGGTCGCACCAACCTTAATCTCAACACGGACTATGGCTCACCCACGGCTGACCGTAATCTGAGGACGACAGAACGATCCTCTGTAAAGTCACCGAAAGGCAATTGTGAAAGGTGCGACACGGCTATGCCGTTCGAGAGGTTATGGAGCAAGTTATTGGGGGATTGGGCAGGCTCCTTATAATTCTTCCAATTATCGTTGTCAAGCAAAATAACGCCTGGGCCGCTGACGAGTAAGGCGAGGAATATTGCCGAGGCTTTAAGGATACCGCGTCCGCCGCATCGGTTGGTTATGTGCCGTCGTAACCTTTGCGACCTCCTTTGCCGACGATGCGACCCTCGAAGAACTCGGAAGGCGCAAAAAGAAAATCATCTCGGGGGAAGAGACTTCATCAAAGTGTTCGTAATGCCAGCCGCCGAATTGCTTATCCACATTGCTTATCCACATGGAGTCCGGAGGCCATTACCCTTTCCTCAATCTCGTCTCGGGATAGGGATCGAAGTTCACTTGTGGGGACGAGTGACTCCGAGGGCGAAGCCCGCCTGTTGCGTTAAGAACATCACCGTGGTGTTCGGCCCGCCGCCCTTGGCCTGAATGAAGAGGTCGCCGTGGTTCTTCACGAACTCCGTGAACAGGGGGCCGTTGACGTGCGCGTCGAACGCATCAGCGTCGCGGTACGTCTCGAAGAAGAGAAGCGAAAGCGGGTCGGCCGGCGGCGTCGTTATCAAGTCGCCCTCGTCGGGTCGGGGCGTGTGCATCAGATAAGTCAGCGTGCCCGGCTCTTGCGCCGCGACCTCGGCCGCGAGTTTTGTCACGGCCTCTATCACCTTCTCCTCACAACCCGGACGGATGAACCATTGCGAGATCAGGCTGACGGCGCCCCGCGTTTCTACGGTCATGACTTATACCTTTCTGTCGGCGACAGGTGAGAGTTGCGAACCCGAACGTCGAGCCGATGCCCCCGGCCGCTTCGGCCTTCGGCACGGGACGTTCGGCGCTTCGGTCTCCGCGAAACCGTCGAGACGAAGGCGCAACTCATCATTTACGCCTTCGTCTCGACGGCCGCCGGTGCAGTCAGACGTTACCGCAGATGTTTGTTAAAGAATTCGAGGGTGCGCGTCCACGCCAGTTTGGCGGCCGTCTCGTCGTAACGCGGCGTCGTGTCGTTGTGGAAGCCGTGCTGCTTGCCCTCGTACATGTAGAGCGCGTACGTCTTCTTGTTGGCCTTGAGCGCCGCCTCGTAAGCCGCGATGCCGGCGTTGACGCCCTGATCGTTGCCCGCGTAGTGCAGCAACAGCGGCGCGGCAATCTTCGGCACGTCGTCCGCGCCCGCCTGGCGTCCGTAGAACGCGACCCCGGCGTTGAGGTCGGCGCCCAGTCGCACGGCCAACTGGTTCACCATCCCGCCGCCGAAGCAGAAACCGACCGCGCCCAGTTTGCCGGTCGAGTCGGGACGCGCCTTGAGCCACTTGGCCGCCGCGACGAAATCCTCGGTCATCTTCTTCCCGTCCACCGTGCGGAAGGCGGCCGCGCCCTTCTCGTCGCTGCCCGGATAGCCCCCCACGGAAGTCAACCCGTCGGGCGCGAAGGCGACGAACTTGGCGAGCGCGAGGCGGCGCGCCACGTCTTCGATGTAGGGGTTGAGGCCGCGGTTTTCGTGAATGACGAGCACGACGGGCAACTTCTTCCCCTGCGCCGGGCGGGCCAGATACCCCTTGATCGAGCCGTTCCCGGCCGGGGACTGCACGACCTCGTAGCCGACCTTGATGCGCTTGTCTTCGGGCGGCACCTGCTGCGCCCAAGCGTAGTTGGGCGTCAGGCTCTCGAAGATGGCCGCGACGGTCAGGCCGCCGACCGCGAACTTGCCGGCGCGGTCGAGGAAGGTGCGGCGGTTGATGTCGCCGTGCTGGTATTCGTGAAAGAGGTCTAACAACTCCTGCGGATAATCGGATGCTGCTTTGCGTTCCATTCTCTCTCCTTGCATGAAAATTCTCCGGTTCGCTCCGGCCGGCTTGCGACGATAAGATTTCTGAGTCTCATAAATTAACACGTCGGGAGTTTTTCTCTAATACTTCATGGAAAAACAGGACGGAAGCATAAGTCCCGACGGAGTCGTGGAGACATAATTCAAACGGCGTCTGATAAGCTCCACGTCAGACCGATGGCTTTGTCTGTCAGAACAGGTTGAGGGGTATTCTGTTGAGCGGGAAATTGTTTTACTGGCAAGTCGGATAGGAATGTCTTTGGTTATCGGACTCGACTTCCATCTTCTTCCCCGTGACCGGCCCGGAGCTTGTTCTATGATCTGCCTTTCAAATTTGCTCCATTGACAGAAGTCCCCTCCGCTGCATATTCTTCCCGACGCCTGACCTCTGATGTTTCCCGCCGGCACTCCGACGCTATTCCTGTGAGATGGTCAGCCGGCAGTTAACTCACAACCCGTAGCCAATGCCGAACCTTTCCGAAGAGATGACGCGGGCCTCAACCCCGCCGGAGAAATCGATGAGTAACACCAAATGCCCCCACTGCGGCCTCGTCAACTGGATGACGCCGGAAGTCTGCGAGCGTTGCGGAGCGACACTCGCCGGCGATGCCCCGCAAGAGCGCGCCCCGGAAGTGAGCGCGTCGGAAGCGGGCGCCCCGGTTGAGAGCACGCCCAAATCTGCGCGGCCTGAACATGCGCGTCCCGACCTCCCGCTCTTCACCCTCGGGAGCGACGTGACGACGGGTTCGAGGACCTTGAAGATAGTTCTGACGATCCTCATCGTGGTCATGCTCGGCGGCGGGGGGTGGGCCGTCTACAAGCTGCGCGCAGACGCGCGCGGCGGGATGTTCGGGGCGATGCGGAATAATTTGGCGCCGCCCACGCTCGACGAGCGCACGCGCGACACGATGCTCGCATACCTCGCGCAGCCCGGCTTCGCCGGGACGAAGATGGGCGGGCAGGTGCTCGGCCACGCGAGGCTGGAGTTGCTGCACGTGCCCGCCCGCGAGGTCTATTTCTCGACCCCCGCGCCGGAACAGTCGGGCGAGGCGTTCGAGTCGGTGGTCGCGCGCTTCGTCGTTGACCCGAAGAAGATCGTGATGGGGGCGGACGACGGCGCGGGGCGGCTCCGCCTCGGCGACTACTCGCTGCCCAAGTCGGCGGAGAGGCACTTCTTCTTCAAGACGCCGGTGGACAACGTCAAGTTCGACACGGCGGCCGTCCTCAAGTTCCCGTACGAGCCGGCGACCTACACGCTCGACATGCGCGAGATGCAGGACTTCGTCCAGAACAAGAGCATCTTCGGCGGGCGCATGATCGCGCGAACGGGGCAGAGCCGCGAGGGGCGTGACGTGGTCTTCGCCAACCACGGCGCGTTCGTCGCGCGCCCCGACGAGCCTTCGCTGCGCCGCTTCGTGGAAGAGTTGACGCGCGACATCCCCGCCGACGGCGAGGGCGCGAGAGAGGCGCGCGTGCAGCGCGTGCTCGACTTCGTCTCGCGCGAGATCACGTACAACCATCGCGAGGCCACCTACAGTTTCGAGTTGTTGAAGAGGCCGAATGAGGTCTTGATGTCGGGCGAGTCGGATTGCAGCAACAAGGCCATTCTCCTCGGCTCGCTGCTCGAACAGCTCGGCGAAGACTACCTGTTCGTCTACACGCCCGGCCACATCACGGTCGCCGTCCGGCAGGGCGGCTTCCCCGCGGCCAACGGCCTGTGGCTCGAATGGGACGGGCAGGCGTGGCTCATCGCCGAAGGCACGGCCCCCGGCTTCCGCGTCGGCGTTGACCGGCTGCAAGAAGAGTCGCGCCTCAAACAGTTCCAACACGTCCAGCGCCCCAAAGACCGGGACGTGATTTACGATGTCGCCACGCACCGCCAGTTGTCGTTTCAATAGCGCGGGCGGCCCGGGCGTGGGTTAAGATTTTATTGGCGACGCCGCCTGACGCACGTCGTCGATGAGAATGTCCGCGGTAGGAGCAGAAGCAAAGTGTGTCTACGTTCGGCCGTAAAAACATTAAGGCCGGGGTGTCTCCCCGGCCCGTCCCGACTTAGTGGTTTTATGTATCACGACGCCTGTCGCGGACTCTGTGCAGTCCGCATTCACCACTCATAATCTTTTTCGTACTCAAGAACATTCTCTAAGGAAGAGCCGCTTATGCGACGTAACTCGTCGCCGCGCCGCCATAAGAGTTCCGCATCCCCTTCGATCCCGCCAGTCGTATGCGTAAACGTAACCACCGCTTTTTCTCCAATCATCTCGGCCTTGCTGTCAAAGAGCGGCTCGCGCTTAATTATCCCTGATGCCCTTTGAAGTATCTTATCCATCTCCTCCTGCGCCTTATCGGCGGACGGGAGCACCACCACGGTCGAAGTGAAAATCATGCCGTCGGAAGATTCGACCGTACTGATGGAGGCGTCATAACCGCCATCGCGCAACTGGACGCTGGCGTGATCTACATCCCTATACGTTCTCTTTGCTTTGGCCGGACTCAGGGCCGCGGGGGCATAGACGCGGGCGGTGATTATCGAGTTATGGCGTGAGAAGAACCAGGCCGACGCCAGGGTGACGCCGATCAAGAAAGTGAGCATGCCGGCGCTCAGACGGAAGGGTAATCCGCGTATCATTCTGCACTCACCTCTTCTTGAGTTCATCGCTGACACACCTGACCAGTTCATGGCCTGCGTCACCGCTTTCTTTAGTATCATAAGCTGCCCCATTCTTTTTATAGAGCACACCGAGCGCGTGTGCCAACTCATGTATTTGAGACTCGACAAAGCCGCCGTCAAATCCCAGAAGGGTTGCGTTGTATTTAGTATTTGGATTGTTTGGATTATTCGGAATCGTATCTCTATCGCTTGGCGTGAAGGTAAGACCGGTCTTACGCTCTGTATATCCGTAGAGATGTTCATGGTCCTTGAGAAAAGCGCCGGGGTAGGAGTAAGCGCCGGGGTAGGAGGTATGGTCCCGATCATACTTTACTATGAGCCATGATTCGTTGTACGTGGTCGCGTCGTTAGTCACCGTTTCCGGGCTCGCCCCGTCAACCTCGCTGCCTGACTGCATGACGGTAATCTTCCCATTCTTACCCTTCCCGGCCGGGTCGAACGCGAGCAGGTGGAAGCCGCGATTCCTCAGACAGGTGGTCAACGCTTTCTCGACGGCCTTTCGCTGCGCGGGAGTGAGGCGGGAACCGCCCCTTCCGCCCTCTGACAGGGATCGTGCGCCCCAGCCCCTGTTGGCGAGCACGGGGAATCCCCCGAATTGGGCGGCGAACGGCGCGTTGCTAAGGCTGGCCTCGGCGTAAGGGTTGCGGCCGCGAACTGATATTTCACTCAGGTTAATAACCAGTGTGTTCTGGCCGACTATCCTTGAGCCCAGCGGCACGTACGCGGCGGACTCGCCGACGGCCGTCAGCGGAGACCAACGGTAGGTGGATTGGCCGTTGGTCGCGTTAGTGAACTTGATAAACTTCCCGCTCTCCGAATCGCCGCCGACGCGGACGCCCGCGCCGCTCGACTCCACGCCGGCGGCCAGCGCGCAACTGGTCACGGCGAAGTCCACTTTACACTTCGGCCCGCCGTAGCCGGGCAAGAGCCACGCAGCCATCCTATCGACGGCCGCCTGGCCCATCACTTCGCTGGAGTCGCCCGTCCCCCCTTCGGAGAGCGGGCTCGTCAGTCCCACGTTCACGCCGACCGGATCGACGTGGGTCTCCGCTATCACCTTGCCGGCGCCGTCCGTCTCCCTTGAGTCGCCGGTCACAGGGTCCACGTGCTGCCAGCGCAGGGACGGGGAGGTCGAATCGGCACCCCTCTCGACGGCCAACAGCTGGCCCCCGGCGTAGGCGTAGGAGACCTTGCGCGCGCCCGCGGCATTGTACTCCGCTACCAGGCTCCCGCCCAGTACGGAAGAGCGCAGATAGTAGGTCGTCGAATTCGTCGGGGCGTTGGAGTTGAACTGCGTGACCTTCACCTGCCTCACCCCGGCGCCGTCGCCGTCGTAGGTGTCGGTGACCGTCACGGCGGTCGTCTTCACGGAAGAGGTGGTGAACTGCTGAGTCGAAGTCTGTGTCGTCTCCGCGCGCTGGCCCGCCGCGTTATACTTAAAGCGCGCCGGTTGGTAAGACAGCCCGTTCGGCGACTCCTCGTTGCGCGAGACCAACCTCCCGTCGGCATCATGGAGCCAGTCCGGGTTATGGCCGGCGACCGGGTCGAAGCCCACCGGCGTCGTGTCGTCCTGCCCCCAGAAGTGACCCGTGCGGTTCCTCTGGTTGTCCCACACGTCGTGGCTATAGCTCTGACGGTAGGGCACGTCCGCCGAGCCCGACGCGGGGTCGCCGGCGAAGGCGCGCGCGTCCGCCCCGGAGTAGGCTTCCTTGAGCCTCCCCACCAAGTCGTAAGAGTAGGCGCGGTCGAGCGCCCCCGAGCCCACCGAGCGACTCAGGTAGTTGGTCGCGTACTTTACGCGCCCGTCCGCGTAGCGCTGAAACTCTCCGCCCTCGCTGCGCGCCGCGCCCGTCGTCCTGTCTTTAGCCCCGCCGAGCGTGTAGCCCTTCACCAACCCGCGCGCGTCGTAGCTCAGGACGGCCGACGTGGTATCGCCGTACTCGACCAACTTGGGCGCGCCCCACGCGTGATACTCCGCGTTCGAGACGAGCGGCGCCGTCGCGCCCATCCCCGTGCTCCCCACCCCGGTCACGCGACCCGCGGCGTCGAACCCGTAGGAGAATCCGACGGGCGACGAAGGGTTGCTCTGATCCGTCACGCTCTTCAACCCGCCGGCGAGCGTGTAAGCGTAAGAGAGCGTGTAGGTACCCGCCAGCCCTGGGAACTGGCGCGCCTCCGTCACGAGCTTCGATAGCTCGTCGTAGGTATATGAGACGCCGCCCTGCGGCCCCGCCGCCGTCTGCATCGCCATCGACTTGCGGTTGCCGGCCGCGTCATAGGCGAAAGTCACGTCCGGGGACTCGGCCACGTCCTGCCCCGAGATGACATCTGTCAGTTGGTAATCGACGGACTCCAACAGGTGGCGCGAGTTGTAGACGTAGACCGCCTTCGCGCCGCGCGCGTCGGTGGCGCTCTCCACCATGTCGTCGGCGTTGTAAGTGTAGGTCGTGTCGCGGCCGGCCTCCTGCCCCGGAGCGTGGCTCGACTTGGCGCGCCCGTGACCGTCGTAGCTGACCGTCGCCTTGACTATCTTGGTCGGGTCGCTCTCGGCGGCGCCGGCGAACGTGCTGCTCTCGGTAATCTGGTCGAGCGCGTTGTAGGCGCTGAGCGTGGTGCGGTAGATGCCGCCCTCGTCCGTGAGCGGAAGCTCTTTGCCCTGCACGTCGAGGTCTTGCGCCTTCACGACGCGCCCCAGCACGTCCAGCGTGACCTTGCTCCTCCGCCCGACCTCGTCGCGTGTGAGCACGGTCTCCCCGCCCGCGCAACCGCAGCCGTCGTAACTCGCTTCCTTCGTCGTCGCCGGGCTGCCCAAGTTGGTTACGAGCACAGGCCTCCCCTTCCAGTCGTACTGGGTCGAGGAGTAGACCCAACCCGTCCCGCCGTTGGAGAGCGCGTCTTCGGCCGAGGGTTGCCAGGCGGCGATATTTGAAAGGTCTGACGCGGCCGGCGACACGCGAATGGGGCTGTACTGCCTCACGGGCCGGCCCATTTTGTCAACGGTGGAACGCTGCGCCGAGTAGCCCTGCGGCAGCAGGTTAAGGACTCCGCGCACGCGCCCCGCCCCGTCCGTGACCGTCATCAAGAAGGTCTCGGGCTGGTCGGAGTCAACCTGCATCGACTGTTTGGCGTAAAGCCCGCTCGCGCCGTACTCCCTCCTCACGTAGGCCCCGTTCGCCAGGCTCTTGACCTTCAAGACGCGGCCCGCGGAGTCGTAGAGCCGCGTGAACTCCGGCCCCGGCTGGTCGGTCGTCACGTTAGGCTTCGGCGTCTCGGCCTTCGTCACGACGCCCATGTCGTAGTTGTACCATGTCGAAGACGTAAAGCCGCCGGGGTCGGTGAAGGTCGTCGGGTAAGCGCGCCTCGCGCCGCCGTCGGAGTCGGCGTAAGAGATTCTAGTCTGATGACCGTGAGCGTCTCGCGTGAAGACGACCGAGCCGAGGGTGTTGCGGCCCGACTCTGAGGCGACCGACTTCGACTGGTTGTCCCTGTCGCCCACGTCCCAGCGGCGCGTGCGGCACAGCGCGCCGCGCGTGACCAACCCGACCCCGAAGTTGGCGCCGTCGTGCTGCGGCACCGCCGCCGCGCCCCCCTCCGGCGTCTCCAGAAACTCGCCGCCCAGATCGTATTCGTAGGTAATTTTAGAGTAGAGCTTCTCCGCGCCCTCTTCTAAGCCGTAGAGCTCGTGCTTCGACGGAAGGCCGATGATGCGCTTGGCGACGTAGGCGCCGCCCGCGTTCACCGACGCGGGCACGTACTCGGTGTGCGTGCGCCGCAGCACGGCCGTGGCGGTCGCGTCATACTCCTTCACGTCCTCGGGGAGCCCGAACGCGGTGTACGTGATCTCGGTGCGCCGATGGTTACGCACCGTCCCGTCTTCCTTCGGGTCGTAGACGTTAACCTCCCTCAAGCGCGGGTTCTGTTCGTAGCCGAGACCCTCGTTGTCCTGAGTCCAGAGGCTGCTCGACCACTTCTCGCGCCTGTCCCCCGACCACACCTCCGAGAGCCGCGGCAGCCCCTTCTCCCAGCCCGAGGCGTGCGAATACTCTTGATAGACGACGCCGTCGGGCGTCGTCTGACGCGCCAGCGTCCCGACCTGCTGCTGCCCCGTCTCCGGGTCCTGCCAAGGCTGGCCTGCGGTCACCGTGTACCCGGTCACCGCCTCCTCCGACGCCGCGCCGACGCCGTCCTCGTCGCCGTTCCAGTAGGCCGCCCACTCGCGCCGCTGCGTCGGACGCGGGCAGTCTGCCTGCGGCTGCGACTCGTCGGCCGGGAGGTTTAGCGAGACGTAGTTCAGCAGCCCGTTGTTCGGCGCGTAAGTAGCCACCTGATTAACTTGGCCCCAAGTCGTGTAGTTGAAAGTCAGGTACGACCCGTCGGCCAGCGTCACCTTCTTCAGCGCGTGGAAGGTCTGTCCGCCGGTCGGGCCGAACACCGTCAGGCCGGGGAAGTTCGTCCGCACTTGAGTATCGGCGTACTCGAACTTCGCCCAGCGATGCGTCTCCGTCACGGTCTGAACCCCGCCGTTCGACTCGACCTCGCGGTGCCAGACCTGCGTAATCTCCTTCAGGTATCCGTCGGGATAGTAACCGAACGCGATCTCACGCCCCAACGTGTCGGTGACCTTTTCGAGGTTCCCGTATCCGTTGTATTCGGCGGTGATGACGTTGCCGTGGCGGTCCTTCACCTCAGTACATTTGTAAGCCCCGCCGAGCAGCCAGTAGGTCATCCGCGTCCCGCCCGGCGCCACGAGCGTCAGCCGGCCGTCCGCCTCCTGCGTCAGTTGCAGGTAGGAGGAGTCACCCGCCTCGTAGACCGTCGGCGTCGCCGTCCGCCGCAGGCTCACGCGCGCCCCCGAGGGCATCACCAGCATGTAGGCCGCTTTCTGTGCCTGCGTATCGTAGAACATTCCCTGTATCACAGGGAAGCCGAGGCGGAAGCCCGGCGCCGGCCATCCCCAGTCGCCGTCGAAGAGCATGTAGTCGCCCGACTTCGTCCACACCAGAGAGTTGTGGGAGAGCGAGAGGCCGAGGTCGAGACCCGAGCGACCGGGAAGCGAGACTACCGGAAGTGACCAATTAAAGTTGCGCGATAAAATATCCACCCCGCTCCCGCCTGTGCGGTTCGACGGGTCGAGGCGCGCGGCGGCGAAGTCGTAGGCCGCCAGCCCCGAGCCGTTGACGCCGGAGCCGCGCGTCGCGCGCGCGCGCAGTTCCTCGACGTGCGTCTTCTTGATGCGCGTCCCCGCGGGGCCCGTGTTGAGCGTCGAGTCGGTGTAGGAAGATGTCGTCAGCCCGAGCGCGGAGAGTCCTTCGTCGAGTTTATCACGCAGCTCGCGCATGTGCGCGGCCCTGACCAGCACGCCCGCCGAGACGGTCTCGCCCCAGGACGCGGCGGAGAGTCCGGCCGCGCGCCTGACGCCGGCCACCGCCAGACGCAGGTCGTTGACGTGCGGCGCCTTGATTTTGGTTGACGGCCGCCCCTGCGGATCGCCCGCCCCGACGAGTTCGGTGTCGAGGAAGGTGATGGCAGTCGCCATCGCCACCGCGCTCGGCGGCGAGAGCGTGCCTTCGGCGCTGATGGCCCTCACGCGATAGAGATACGTATAGCCACGACTCACGCCCGAATCCTGAAAGCCCTGCGACGCGGGCTCGCCGACCGTCGAGTAGGGGCTGAGTACGTTCGGGCTTCTCTCCACGCGGTACGCGACCGCGCCGGCGACCGCCGCCCAGTTGAGTGTGATCTGCGAGTCGGAAGTCGAGACGACGGAAATGCCGTCGGGCGCGCCGAGGAAGACGACAGCGGCGGCGGCGGGTTCTGGCTCAATCGTGTTCCCGTCCCCGGCGTAGTTCCCGCCGCGCTCCTCGCGCGGGAGAAGCAGCCGGCGCGCGCCGTCCCCAATGCCGGCGGCGGCCGTGAGCAGCGACTGAGCGATGAACGCCAGCGAGCCGCCCGCCGTGCCTGTTACCCGCGTGCGTGTCGTCATCCCGCGCGCGCCCGCGCGCCCGGACACGATGAGCGACGGCTGAAGCGCCAGAGCGCAACAGAGCACCATGCACCAAACCCTCGCGCGCGCGGCGTAGCGCACGCGACGCGCCGGACGGCGCGGACGCCTCCCCCTGAAGGTGCTGCCTTCCCGTGGGTTGAAGGTGTCGTGAGTCATGAGGTGGCTTCCTCGCGTGAGACGTTGGCTCTCCGTACGCCGGTGTCCGAAGGGTGGTTTACCCATCCGTCCTTTTATCTACTGGAGGCTGAGGAGGACGAGGATTTCGGCCACGCCCTTCTCCAGCGGCTCAAGCGCCTTGCCGATGATCGTGCCCGGACGGTGGATGGCCACGCCGCCCAAGTCCACGGGCACCGACTTCATCGCGACGCCCGACACGTCGCTCGTCACCAGCAGGTCGCCGACCTTAATCGCCCCGCGCGTCGCGTCCACGCGAACCCTGACGCGACCCGTCGTCGCCACCTTCACCTTGTCGTCACCCGGCACCCCGAGGATGACGCCCGGCTCGGCCGAGACCACGCCGGCCACCTTCGTGTCGTAGGCGTTCCCAGAGGCGACCACGTGGTTGTTGCGCCCCGCGTCGAGCACGACGACCGTCCCCGCGGAGAGCTTCTCCACCGACGGCACCCACTCGGCAACGTCCTGATAGGTGGCTTGGATGGTGCCGCCCGTGACCGTCCCGGTGACGCTCAGATCGGCCGACACCCTCGCGCTCCCCACCACGTCCAACTTGTAGGGCGAGTCGGCCGCGGGCGCCCCGCCGACCCCGACGACGCCCGTGTGCGTGATGAAGAGCCGCACCTGCTCCGCGCCCGTGCGGAAGACGATGCCGCCCTCACCCGCCGAGGGCCCCGCGACGCTCCCGGCGCTGAACGTGACGTTGCCCCGCTGGTTCGGGAGCGTGGTGAAGGAGTTGCCGCGCAGGGCGACGAACGGGCCGTTGGACGCCGAGTAGGCCGGCGTGCCGCTCGCGGTGATGCCGGTCGTCCCGGCGTTGCTGTTCAGGTAGATGAGGTTGGTGTCGAAGAGGGTACTCGGTGACGCCCCGAACCGGATGTTGCCCTGTCCCGAGGCCGCGCCGCCCGAGAGCGAGAGCGTCCCGCCGCCGCCGACCTCAAGCGCCGTCGAGGGCGCGGCCGTGCCGACGCCGACGTTGCCCGAAGGGTTGACGACGAGGATGTTCTGTTTGGCGTAGCTGGCCTCGTCGTCGTTGAGGAGCGTCATGCGAAACGACCCGCCCTCCGACCTCCACTGATATAGCTTCTGGTTACTTGGGGCGGTCGTATCTTTGAAGTTCATCACCGCCATGCCCGAGCCGGAGACGCGGATCGAGCCGAGGGCCGAGCCGCCCTCGACGTGCAGGCGGCTCAGCGGATTGACCGTCCCGACGCCGACGCCGCCCGTGTTGCCGACGAAGAACGCCTGCGCCCAGACGGGAGAGTTGACGTAGAAGACGAGCCCGCCGGCCGCCTCGTCGAACTGGATGGCGGCGCTCTTCGACGAGCCGAAGAACTCCAACTGCGGGTTGTTCCCGCCGCGACCGAGCAGCAGGTCGGTGTAGGCGCCGCGCGCCGGCGCGCCCGCACCGATGTCGAGCTTCGCGCCCGGAGTCGCCGTGCCGACGCCGACCGCCCCGACGTTGGTGTTGTTGATGTCGCCGCCCGCCGTCACCCACTGCGCACTCGCCGGCGCAGGCTGCCACAGAAGCAGTGTGAGCAACAGGAAGCCCGCCGAAGGGAAAGTTGCTTTGCGGCTCAGTCTCGCTGCGCTAGTCCTCATCTACGTCTCCTCCGCGGTGTGAACCTTCGTTAGACTCTCGCGGCGCGCGACCTCATCGCGCGCGGCCCGGACGCCGACAGCCGTCACACGGCCGGCGCACTACTCGGCGCCGCCCGCCCCGCACTTCGGCTCGGAGTAGTCGGCGCGGTAGCGGCCCGAGATGCTCTTAAGCGCGAGTGGTTCCTCTTTGCCGGGGGCGAGGCACGCGTCCGACGCCGCCGCGAGGTTCGAGGCCGTGACGTGAACCCAGCGGTCGCCCGCGTTGTTCCGCACGCGATACAGCTGCTTTGTCTCGTCGAAGGTTATTGACACCTGGGTGCAGGCGTCGCCCTCACACTCTTCGGGGGCGCGCGCGGCTGAGGCGCGGAGAGCGGCCGGAGATGTTGTCAGGAGGGCGATTGAGAGGACGGGCAGGGCGAGTAAGGGTAGTCTTGCGGTTCGCATGAATATGGGCACACTCCTTCGTGAGTTGGTGAGCCGGTCGGCTCGCGACGGGAGATGCGTGCTGCCTGGAGCTATGCACCGTCCGGCGCGTGGCGCGACAGGAGTTGTGTCTTGAGCAGGGCGCCGACTGAATCGCCGAGTACGCGGCGCCTCATTAATTTGTGCGGTCCGACTGAGGGCGCCGCGCGCGGCGCCGGGCGAGAGTATCTTGTTTGAAGCGAGGTAACCGGATGCGCCGCTCTGGCGCATCGAGAACAGAAGTCTATGTCTGCTTATGTGAGACTAGCGACCGGTAAGACTGAATCGGTGGCTCGCCTGAGAATTTCGTTTTCCCTTGGGGCGTCGCGGCAATTTACATCCCGGCGGCGAGACGTGTCAATGAAATTCTTCACTCATGGGTTGGACGCCCTCGCGGCGGATGAACGACTTGACCGCGGGTGAAACGAATGTTGCGCGCTCGCGCCGGGTGCGCGCGAGGATGATTGACAACGGCGCGGCCGAGGCGTATAGCTCGCCTCACGTCGCGTGTTCGCTCCGGCTCACACCTCGGCTCCCGCCGGGCTGACACCTCACGTTGACGAGAATTACTGACTCCCGCCGGCATTTCATAAACGAGTCACGACCCGTCTCAGGGGGCCACATGAGAAAGCATTTCGCGACGGCGTTTGCGAACAACATCGAAGCCGCCGTGTGCCTTCCGCCTGCGCCCCCGTCACACGCCGCGAGGAAGTTCAGGATGCGAACACTCACCAGACTGTGCCGCGCGCTGGCCGGCCTTTCCACCGACATGACGATCGGCGGGCCCGGCTCGAACCTGCTGCTGTTGAGGAGGCAGACGGGCGGCGACTACCGCGTCTTCACCGTCGGCGCGGCGGCCGTCAATATTTCGGGAATCACCGTCTCGAACGGGCGGGCGCCTTCGGACTTCACGACCCCACACAGCGGGGGGCCGGGCCAACCGGGCGGCGGCATCTCCAACCGCGGCTCATAGCCCTAGCGACCGTGGGCGACCCCGGAGGAGGAAAGCCCTTGTGCACCAAAGTCGGGGGTCCTTCCCCGACGATTGAGGGCCTGCGCGAAGACGGCTCACCATGTCACAGAGACCTCATCAGGCTTCGTGTGCGAGTGGTGCGCGTCGCCTAACAAGCGCATGCACGCGACCCGCGACATGACGGACTTCATGTATATTTCACGGGGCAGGCGGGCGCGTGATGCGCGGCGTTAGGCGCTTAAGTTAATTCGGGGTGATTAAAGTGCATAAGATAACCAAGCGTTCGAGCCAGGTAGGCTTACTACTCCTGCTGGTTTCGCTGGTCTCACAACACGTTTCGGCGCAAAGCCCGGCAGCGGGGTCGCGGCCCGCAGGACGAATTGCCGCAAAAATTGATGAGTACATGGCCGCGGCCCTGCGAGTGGACGGCTTCAGCGGGTCAATTCTGGTAGCCCGTGACGGTCAACCGCTAATCAGTAAAGGGTACGGGATGGCGAATTACGAACTGGACGTACCGAACACGCCGCAGACCGTCTTCCGCCTGGGCTCTATCACAAAGTCGTTCACGGCGACGGCGATCATGATGTTGCAAGAGCGCGGTAAGTTAAGCGTGGGCGACACTATTTGTAAGTATTTGACAGACTGCCCGGCGGCCTGGCAGCCGGTGACAATCCGCCACCTCCTCGCGCACACGTCAGGCATCCCGAATTACACGGCCCTACCCGATTACACAAGAACCATGACGCTGCCGATCAGTCACGAGAGTTTGATAGGGCGTTTCAAAGACAAGCCGCTAGAGTTCACGCCCGGCGAGAGGGCTCAGTACAACAACTCCGGCTACTACCTTCTGGGCGTGGTCATCGAGCGCGCCTCCGGCAAATCATACGAAGATTTTTTGCAGGATAATATCTTCAAGCCGCTCGGCATGACGCGCACCGGCTACGATAGTAGCCGCCGCCTCATCAAGAGCCGCGCCTCCGGTTACCTGAGACAAGGCGACACGCTCGTCAATGCCCAGTACATTGACATGTCGATCCCCTTCGCGGCCGGCGCCCTCTACTCCAGTGTCGAGGATTTACTACGCTTCGACCAAGCCCTATACGCGGAGAGGCTCCTTCCCCGCAAAGCGCTCGATGAAATGTTCACGCCCGTCGCGGATCAGCGTGGCTACGGTTGGACTATTAGGCGGCAGTTCGACCGACAAACTATTGAAAAGAACGGCAGCATCAACGGTTTCTACAGTTTCATCGCCCGGTATCCCGCCGACCGCATCACGGTAATCGTCTTAGGCAACAACGGGGGCGTCTCGTCCGAGAGAATCGGCAACGACCTGTCGGCGATCGTCTTCGGTGCGCCATACAAAGTCCCGCGGGAGCGTGAAGCCATCGTCCTTGACCCTCGCACACTCGAGAAATATGTCGGGCAGTATCAGCCGCCCGAGGGATCGATCATCACCGTCACGTTCGAGAACGGGAAGCTGATGAGGCAGGTGGGCACGCAGCCGAAGGCCGAAATGTTCGCCGCATCCGAGACGGAATTTTTCCTCAAGGGGAGTGATTTACAGATTACGTTTGTCACGGACGGGCAAGGGCGAGTGACTGGACAGCGTTTGAGTCGAGGCGGGCGCGAAGGGTTGGCCCCGAAAATCAGATGAAGAAAGAGTGCGCTTCGAGCAACGTCGCGCCCAACAACGGCATGCACCCGACCCGCGACACGGCGACTCTCATCCACCTCAATCTCGTGGGCGCGCGGGTGGTGCCGGGCGTTGGGCATCTACTTGCGGCGAGACGCACTCGCCCGGGGCGCATCATCCGGGGTAACATTACGGCGGCATGGCGATAGAACTGACCAAAGAGGCTCGCGACGAAGCCGTCGCATCCACTCAGAGGTATTTCGAGGAGAACATGGAAGAGCCGGTCGGCAACATAGCCGCCGGGGGGCTCTTAAATTTCTTCCTCGAAGAGATCGGGCCGGCCGTCTACAACAGGGGGGTGGCGGACGCGCAGAAACGGCTTCAGGAGCGCGTCTCCGAACTTGACATCGAAGTGCATGAGGAAGAGTTCCGATACTGGCAAAAGCATGGGCGCCCCGGCAAGCCACGCAGGTAACCGGCGTCGTTCACCGACAGCCATCTCCGGTGTAAGCGGTCAACGTAAAGGTAGCGGGCGGCAGCGGCCCGACAGCGGCATGCACCCGACGTTACACTACCCGTTGACACCCCGCCCCTCCCTTAATATCCTTCCAACGCATTCCTGCCGTCCTCACGTGAGCTAATAAGTGAATCGGGTGGATAATGTAGCAGGCCGGCGGAGGGCAGAGGCACGACGGCTCCGAAGCCAGGAAAGCAGAAAGGTGTGAAGAAGTGAGCGAAATTGATAACGCCGCGCACGACGCCGAGGGCGTCGGCTCGGGGCGGGCGAAGCGGCCCGCAGGGGGCGAGGCCCCGCCCCGCCGCATCGTCGTCGATAAGCGGACGCACCGCGTCCGCCTGGAGAACGAGACGGAGAGCGAGGTGACGGTCGTCATCGAGGAGCGGGAAGGCGGCCGGGGTTGAGCTTCGCACAGTACACGTACGAGGCGACGTGGTCGGAGGAGGAGCGCGCCTACGTCGCGCGCGTCAAAGAGTTCCCCGGCCTGGAGGCGCGCGCCAGCAGCCGCGGCGGGGCGCTGCGCGCGCTCAAGGGCGTGGTCTACGCCGTGGTGAAGGAACTGTCCGACTCCGGCGCCGAGACGCCCGGACAGGCCGGCGCGGAGAACGGCGGCGAGAAGTGACTCGGGATAAAGAAGAGAAGCTGCTCCGCGAAGCCCTCATCCGCCAGAGGCTCAAGGAGATTACGGAGCTGGCCCTCTCCGACCCCCTCTACGGCGTCAGCCGGGAGGAGGCGATGAAGCGGGCGGCCAAGAAGGTGGCGGAGAAGTACGGCCAGCCGGGAGAGTGATGGCTGAACTGAAGGAGGGATGATAAGCTCCCAGGCAATTCTTGCAACAGAGCCGTGGAAGGTTAGGCTTCGACCCCCGAACTTCTACCACAGGGTGGTGAACCCTTCCTTATTCCTCCTCTAAAAGTGATAAGCGGTCAGAGAACCATTTTATTGACTCCGCGGAACCACGGGCGTATATTCGCGCTTAAGCGCAACCCAACTCCCCTCCCGTAAAATTTCCACACCTTATGGAGTTACTTAAATGCTTACCTCAGACACTAATGCCGCCAGCCGGCACGACTCACTCCCCACGTACCTAAAACTTTTCCCGCCGACTTTCTCCATCACTACGGCGCGCACGTCGCGCCCTTCGGGCGGGCGCACTTTCCTCAACGCCGCGCGCGCCAGCGCCGTGCTCGTCGCCCTCTTCGTCGCGGCCTTCGCCGCACAACCCGCCTTCGGCTACTGCTCTTCGACCTCTACGACTGAGGTCTGCATGGAGCACACGCTGCCGACGCTCCCGGCGGGGGGCGGCAAGTTTACAGACCCGGACTTCGGCACGCAGGTCATGCGCCTCACGGACGCCAACGACGGACCCGCCTGCTTGACGCCCTACAGCTACTGGCCGGCGTTCAACCGCGACACGACGCGCGTCCTCGTCCAGTGCAGCAACTCGACGTACTTCTACGACTTCGACCCCGCCGCCTTCACGCGCGGCGCGCGCACGACCTACGCGCCCCCGTCCGGCTTCCCCACGATGGATTTCGCCAGCGGTTACTACTGGAGCAAGACCAACTCGAACCTCGTCTACGCCTTCGCCAGCGTCAACACAAAGCTCTACAGCTACGACGTGAGCACGGGGCGGCAGTCGGTCGTCCACGACTTCGCCCCGGAGATAGGCGCCGGGCGCTACCCCGTTCAGCCCTCGATGTCGGACAACCTCTCTGTCATAGGCTTCACCGTTAAGAACAGCGCGGACTACAGTAACTACGGCTACATGGTCTACGACCTCTCGACCTCGAACGTCCTGCTCTTCCGTGAAGACGCGCGCATTAACGAGGTGCACGTCAGCAAAGACGGGCGCTACGCCTCCATCGACCTCGACAGCCCGCAATCCGTGCGCGTGTGGAACCTGGCCGACATTTCGAGCAGCCAATACCTTCTCTTCTACGACCCGAACAACCCGCAGACCGAGGGGCTGAGCCACAACACGACCAAGAGCAACTACCTCGTCGGCTTCACGGCGGCCGTCACCTCCACCGTCTCGCGCTGGGAGTTCACCAACCTTCAACGCACGACCTTGCTCCCGCTCACCTTCACACACAACGGCACCGCCCACATCAGCGGTCTGATGGACGACGACAACTGGGCCCTCGTGTCCGTCTCCGACGGGCAGCCCGCGACGGTCTCCGGCGGCTACGGCGCGACGGCCACGACCGTCGCGCTGGCGCCGGGCCACGGCCCGAGGCTGCTGACGAACGTCCAGTTCGACGCGGTGTGGTGGAACCAGACCGACTATCCGCGCGGGCCGGCCTCAGACCCCAACGGCGAGATTATTCACGTCACGGCCAACAGCAACGACACGCTGACCGTGGTGCGCGGCCAGCAGGGCACGGCGGCCACGCCGAAGAACACGCCGGGCAAGACCTACCGGATACTGCCGACGGGGCCGTTCCACGGCGAGATATTCCTCGTCAAGACGGACGGGTCGGGCCAAGTCCGCCGGTTCGTCCACCACCGCGCGCAGACCATCGGCTACTACGACTCGAACTTCGGCAACATCTCGCGCGACGGGACGTACGCGGCGTTCGCTTCAAACTGGGACAACAGCGGGAGGAGCGATCTCTTCATCGCGCGGGTGCCGCCGACCACGCCCCCGAGCGGCGGTGAGCCCGTGGTCTCGTTCAGCCAGTCAACTTACAGCGCCTCCGAGACGGCCACCGACCCCATCAACGAGCCGGTCGCCGTCGTCAACGTCACACGCTCCGGCAACCTCTCCGGCACCTCGAAGGTCGAGTACCAAACCGTCGATGACCCGGCGGCGGTTCCCTGCGACCCGGTCGCGCCGGGCGGCCCCTACTGGCAGGGCGTAGCTTACGCGAGGTGCGACTACGCGACCACCATCGACACGCTCACGTTCGCCCCCGGAGAGTCGCAGAAGTCATTCCGCATCCCCCTGGTCAACGACAGCCACGCGGAGCAGCCGGAAGCCTTCACCATCACTCTCAGCAACCCCGTGGGGGCGACCCTCGGTGCGCCGTCCACCGCCGCGGTAATTATCAACAGCGACGACACGGGCGCGGGCGCGAACCCGATCAACAACCACCAGTTCTTCGTGCGGCAGAACTACCTCGACTTCCTGAGCCGCGAGCCGGACACGAGCGGCTTCAACGCGTGGCTCAACGTGCTCAACAACTGCGCGAACCCCTTCAACGCCGACCCGAACAGCCCGTCGGCCGGCTGCGACCGCAACATCGTCTCGTCGAGTTTCTTCCGCTCGCCGGAGTTCGAGCTTAAGGGTCTCTACGTCTACAAATTCTACAGGGCGGCTTTCCACAACCCGTCGAGCAGCCTGCCGACTTACGCCGACATCAGCCGCGACATGCGGAGCGTGACCGGGCAGACGGAAGCGGATCTCTACGCCAAGAAGGCGGCCTACGCGAACGCCTTCGTGCAGCGGCCCGCTTTCCGCGCCGCCTACGACGGCCTGTCGAACGCCGCTTACGTCGCCGCGCTGCTCGGCCCTTACAACCTGACGGCCATCACCACCAACGACCCGGCAAACCCCGACTCGGGAGGTCAGGTGACCTTGACGCAGAGCGAGCTGGTCACGCGGCTCAACAACCTGACGATGACGCGTGCGCAGGTGCTGCGGGCCGTGGTGCAGAGTCAGGAGGTGAATGGGGCCGAGTTCAACGGGGCGTTCGTGGCGATGCAGTATTACGGCTACCTGAGACGCACGCCGGACGCGTCCGGCTATAACAGTTGGCTGTCTTACCTGAACGCCAACCCCACCGACTTCAGATCGATGGTGCACGGCTTCCTGTATTCTTCGGAGTACATGCTGCGGTTCGGCCCGATATCCTCCAGCAGCCTCGTCTCGGGGCAGACGGCGACGCAGTCGAGCGAGGCGTGGGGCGGCGTGCCGAGCCGTGCCGTTGACGGCAACACCAGCGGCGACTGGAACGCCGCCTCCGTCACGCACACCCAGGTCGAGAACCAGCCGTGGTGGCAGTCCGATTTGGGCAGCACGCGCACCATCACCTCCGTCCAGTTGTGGAACAGGACGGACTGCTGTGCGGAGAGGCTCTCGAACTTCTACGTCCTCGTCTCGGACGCGCCATTCACCTCGACGGACTTAGCGACGACACTGACCCAATCCGGTGTGTCCAGTTACTACACGGCGGGTCAGGGCGGTAGCCCTACCACCATCGCCGTGAATCGGACGGGCCGTTACGTGCGGGTGCAGTTGGCCGGGACGAACATCCTCTCGCTCGCGGAAGTGCAAGTTTGGGCAAAGTAGCGGCCGGCGGCACGACGTGAGCCGTTTCGCCTTTTTGACCGTGAATCACAAGAGAGAGCGGCACGACATTAAGTCTGTGCCGCTCTCTTGTGATTCGGCTTCAGTGACTTCAGAGAAACCGCTCGCGGTCTCACAAAAAGGTGAGCCAATTTATCAGCGGCGGGAAGTGGCGGCACGGCCTCCGGGCGCGTACGGCTCTCATCTTCGGGATGTGGACGGTCATCGGTCTGACCCCATATTCACGGAATAGCGTCAACGGAAAATAAGCTGTAACTTTTTCACTCCAGGATTGTTTTCCAGGCGTAACAAGAATTATGGCGAACACCGACTCAGAGTTCGCAGAGATATTCAATGAATTCTACCCAAGCCTTTGCCGATTTTTAGAGTGCCTGCTGGGTGGCGCTTCCGGTGCTGCCCAGGATATTGCGCAGGAGAGTTTCATGCAGTTGTACCGCACCGGCATGGAGAGGATTGTGCGGGAGGAGGTGCGCTTCTGGCTCTTTCGCGTGGCGCGAAATTTTGCGCTGAACGAGTTGAACAGGAGGGGGACGCGGCAGCGGCTCTTCGGCAAAGTGGTTGACACGCTGCGCACCGAGACGCCGAACCCGGCCGAGCGCCTGGAAGAGGCCGAGCGGAGAGAGATGATTCTGAGCTGGCTGAAGCACCTGCCGGAGCACCAGAGGGCGGCGCTGCTCCTGCGCGAGCAGGAGGAGATGAGTTACAGCGAAATCGCGCGCGTCCTTAACGTGTCGGAGGGCAAGGTGAAGGTTGACATCTTCCGCGCGCGCACGACGCTGCGGGCACGCTGGCACAGGGCGCAGGAGGCTTCGGCGGGGGCTTAAAGGCGCCTTGCGATGAGAGAGGCCGAACGTATTCGATGACGGATTGTGATTTCACGGAAGAAGTATCCCTGCTCGTTGACGGCGAGCTGTCGCCGCACGATGCCGCACGACTGCGCACACACGTGGAAGGGTGCGCGGCCTGTCAACAGGCACGGGAGTCATTTCTGCTCTTCCGTCAGGAGCTGCGCTCCTACGACTCGGCGCCCGACCCGCACGTACAGAGTGCGGCGCTGGCGTCAATCCTTGGCTCCCGTACGCCGGGGAAAGACGCCGCTCCCTCGCGCGGGATGGTCGGACGGTTGGCGGGCAGTCTTGCCGAGGCGTTCGACGTTCGCCGCCTCCGCTTTGCACACGTCGCAACCCTGGCGCTGCTTCTCGTCGGAACCGCGCTCGGCGTGCGCTGGTTCGTGGGTTCACAGACATCCTCCCGCACATCACAATCCGCCGCCCCTACGATGGCGAATGCGAACAGGCTGCCGCCCGTCGTTGTGAAGGACACACAGGGGACGGATAACCCTAACCCCGTCAACGTTCCGATTATCCAACATGCCAAGACGCCGAAGGCGCCACGTCCTGCGGGCGTCGCGATCTCCCCGCGTGGGGGACAGGAGAATGCCCGAGCCGGGCGTGACGGCCATCGAACGGTACGGCAGGGTCGAGGAGGGTTGAGCCTTGTCGCGCGGCAAGAGGTAGCGCGGGTCGTCGAACCAGCTTCTCTTCCCTCGATTCCCTCTTCGGCGAGTTTCGTCGCGCCGTACGCGGCGGGGGGCGGGCTGGCGGCCGCCGCCGACCCGTCGCTGAGACTCGGGCGTCACGCCGAGCGGGTCGAAAGACTCTTGCGCAGCTTTCGCAACGCGCGCCTGACGGAGGACGACCCGACGCTCGACGTGGCCGATGCGCGCCGGCTCTCGAAGCGTCTGCTCTACCACAACATCGCCCTGCGGCGCGAGGCCGCGAGCGCGGGCGACCTCCCCGTCGAAGAGTTGCTCGACAGTGTCGAGCCGACCCTGCTCGACATCTCGAACCTGCCCAACAACCCGTCGCCCGTCGCCGTCGGCTCGATAAAAGAGCGCATACACAGGCGGCGGCTCGTCGGCGCCCTGCAAGCACGGGGGATGCTGGCTTCCCGTTAACCGAAGGCTATGAAGATTATGTCGCACGGACTCTTTAAGACCCGGCCCGTACACCTTGCGCGCAGGCGTTTGAGTATTCTCCTGCTGCTCGTTTTGACCTCCGCGGGACTGTTCACACAGTCCGGCCGCGGGCTCACGGCGCAGGGGCTCGACCGAGACCTCGCACGGCTCAACCGCTTCGTGCAGGCCGGGGACTCTCCGGCGATGCGGGTCTTCCGGCAGGGGAGAGACTTGATCGAGAAGGAAGACTGGGCGGCGGCCGCGGCCAAGTTCGATGGATACGTCGCGCAGTACCCGAAGAGCAACGAGGCGGACGCGGCGCTCTACTGGCTCGCCTACGCGTTGAAAAAGCAGCGTAAGTTTCAGGACGCCGAAGAGACGCTGGAGAGGCTGGTCAGGGAGTTCCCGCGCTCGATGTGGGTAGACGACGCCCGCGCGATGCAGGTCGAGATCGCCCCGCAGGTCGGGAAGCGCGTCGAGCCGGAAGGCATGGACGACGAGATGAAGATGGTCGCCCTCCAGAGCCTCTTCCAATCCGACCCGGCGCGCGCCAGCGTCTACGCGGCCGAGATTCTCAAGCCCAATTCCAAAGCCAGCCAGGAGTTGAAGCAGTCCGCCGTGAGTTTGCTCGGGCAGCGGGGCGGGCCGGAAGCCACGGCGGCGCTGCTCGACGTCGCGCGGACACAGCCCGACCCGGAGGTGCGAGGCATCGCCGTCCACCGCCTCGGGCAGAGCAACGACGAGAGCGTCATCGACGAGCTGATGAAGATTTACGCGGCGGAGCGCGACCGCGAGGTCAAAGGGCGGGTGCTCCACGCCTTCGCGCAGATGAACAGCCCGCGCGCTTACGCCAAGCTGGTCGAGGTCGCGCGCGCGGGCGACGACATCGAGCTGCGCCAGATGGCCATCCACTGGATAGGCCAGCGCAACGAGGGGCAAGCCTTAGACGAGCTGATGCGAATCCTGTCGGGCGAACGCAACGACGAGATTCGCGGAAGCATCCTGCACTCCTTCTCGCAGATGAGCGACCCGCGCGCGCAGGCGCACCTGCTCGAAGTGGCGCGCAGCGGCGACAGTGTCGAATTGCGCACGCAGGCGATTCACTGGCTCGTGCAGCGGAAGGGCGAAGCGGCCTTAGACGAGTTGATGAGCATCTACCGCGCCGACCGCAACGAAGAGGTACGCGGCACCATCCTGCACGCCATCGCACAGATGAAAGCCCCGCGCGCACGCGCCTCACTGCTGGAGGTCGCGCGCAGCGGGGACGACCCGGAGATGCGCGCCGTGGCGATTCACGCGCTGGCTCAATTCGACGACGGCGCGTCGGTCGAAGACCTTATCAAGCTCTACGACGCCGAGCGCGACGATGATGTTAAGAATCGGCTCCTTCACGCCTTCAGCCAATCGAAGCAGGAGCGCGCGCTCAACAAGCTGATGGACGTGGCCCGCCGCGACGCCTCCAGAGAGATGCGCAAGCAGGCTATCCACTGGCTCGGCCAGAGCCGCGACCCGCGTGCCCTCAAATTCCTTCAAGACCTCTTGCGCTGAGGTCTTCGCGCCGAAACAGACCTTTACCCCGTAACCCCGAGTCGCCCGACAGTTGAGGAGTAACATGTACGAACATCTTTCGACTCTCGCCCTTCTGGCGTCGCTGATGCTGAACACCCCGGCCTGCGTCCCCGGCAGCGCTTCCGTCCAGGCCGTCAACGCGCAGGCCGGAGCCGAGGCCCAAAGGCAGAACTTCATCCCCGTCGCCGGCGCGGACTTGAAGTCGAAGTTGGAAGGGGCTGTCAAACAGGGTCGCGCCGCGGCGAAGCCCACGCCCTTCTGGGCGGCCTACACCTTCGACGTGCGGCCGGGGATAGCCATCGACCCGGACATCGAACAGTTCAACGGGAGCATGAACAACTTCGGCGGCACGACCGTCTTCCGGGGCAAGGTCAACGGCGTGACGGTCGAAACGCGCAACCTCGGCCTCTTCCTCCTGCACGACCCGCAGACGGGCGCCATCACCCGCGCGGAGATATACAACCTCGAACGCAGACACGAATACAGCAACTACCCCGTCTACTGGCTCGGCCGCGCCGGCAACGAGGAGAGCCTGAACTACCTGCTCGGCCTCGTCGAATCGGCGCGCCCCGAACGAGTAGTCGAGACGGCGACCGTCGCGCTCGCCGTCCACGACGACCGGCGCGTGAACGAGATGCTCAAGAGCCTCGTCCGGCAGTCGAAGAATAACGAGGTGCGCAAGACCTCTACCTACTGGCTCGGCCACATCGGCGGCGAGCACGCCTTCCTGTCCGAACTCGTCCGCAACGAGCGCGAGGACAAGGAGCTGCGCGAAGCGGCCGCACACGCCATCGGCATGTCGCGCGACGAAGCCGCGCTGACCGCCATCCAGAGCCTCTACGCCGTGGTCGCCGCCGGCGACGTGAGGGCGGCACTCGTCCACTCGGCCGCGCACAACGAGAACGAGGCGGCCGCGTCCGCCTTCCTGCTGAGGGTGGCACGCACCGACAGGGATCACGACGTGAAGGCGCAGGCGATTCACCGCCTCGGCCAGTTCGACACCGAGCAGATAGTCGATGAGTTGATGAAGATTTACGCCGCCGACCGCGACGGAGACGTGCGGCAGGGTGTGCTCCACGCCCTCTCACAAATGAGCAACACGCGGGCGCACGCGCGCCTGTTGGAGATCGCGCGCGCGGGCGACGACATCGGGTCGCGCACGCAGGCCATCCACTGGCTCGGGCAAAGACCCGGCGAGGGGACGCTCGACGAGCTGATGTCGATCTACACGGCCGACCGCAACACGGAGATTCGGCAGAAGGTTCTCCACTCCATTTCGCAGATGGACAACCCGCGCGCTCAGGCGAAGCTGTCGGAGATCGCGCGCGGCGCCGACGACCCCGAAGTGCGGCAGCAGGCGATACACTGGATCGGCCAGCGAGGTGAGACCGCGCTCGACGAGCTGGCGAAGATATATCAGGCCGAGCGTCGCACCGAGGTCAAAACGCAAATCCTACACGCCTACTCGCAGATCGACAGTCCGCGCGCGCTCGACAGACTCTTCGAGGTGGCGCGCAGCGGGGAGAATAGCGAGCTGCGCCAGCAGGCGATTCACTGGCTGGGGCAGAAGGCCGGAGAGCGTAGCCTCTCCGCGCTCCGCGACATGGCGAACAGTTCCGACGCCGACACGGACGTTCAGCTCCAGGTCGTCCACGCCATCAGTCAGCGCCCCGCTGACGAGGCGGTGCCGCTGCTCATCCAGTTCGCCCGCACACACCGGAACCCCGAAGTGCGCCGCATGGCCGTACACCGTCTTACGCAGACCGGCGACCCGCGCGCACTCGAGTTTATACGGGAAGTGCTTACCAGATAGCTTTCGCTTCCAGCACCGACCTGTTAACCGGAGACGATGTAGGTAACTCCGTCCAGGCACGTCAGGGCGAGGGGACGCACGGGGGCAGGTGCCCGTGCGTCCCCTCGCCTCTTCGTGCTCCCACAAACCATAATGACTCTTATCTAACTTGATAACGCGAAGCGTCGGCCGGGGCGGGGCCGAACCAAGAGATGCGGGCTGGCGAGGCGCGCAGATTAATACTCAGGGAGATGTTGCACGACTATTTTGAAAACATGCGTCCGACCACGACCTGCGGTGGTGACAATTCCCCCTTCCGCTTGCAGAATTAATCGACGTTGAATAGCTGTGCTTGGGTACACGACCGTCTCCCGGGACGCGGGGTGAATGACGCACTTCGATCAACTTTATGTTGAATGCGTCCGCGTCGATTCCGCCGTTATAAATTTATGAGTATTTCTTCGACACTTGACCGACTTCATTCGCAGGCAAAGGGAAACCTTTGGCTTTGGCTTTTTTCGATTTTTTGCCGTCTGGCTCTGGCGGCGGGTTTTTTCCCTTCGGGGATGGTCAAAATTATGGGCGAGCGGTTCGCCAGCGGCTTATCCGTTAATCACCCGATGGGGCATTATCTGGAAGCCCTGCATTACACGGGTTTTTACTACACCTTTATCGGAGTCGTGCAGGTGGCCGCGGCTCTCATGCTGCTGATTCCGCGTACGGTAACGCTCGGCGCATTTCTCTATTTCCCCATCATCCTGAACATTTGTATCCTGACGTACGCGGTGCGTTTTGACGGCTCGCTTTTTACCGCGCCCCTGATGGTGCTGGCCAACCTGTATCTTCTCGGCTGGAATTACGAGAAATGGAAATACATTCTTCCCTTCAACCGTCCTGCAAACGACTATGACGTGACAGGGCAGAAAAGACTTGAAAGCTATTTTCAAACTCATGAAAGTGCGGGTGGGCGCAACGTCTTTTCCCGGCTCGGCATACGTTCACTTCACGCGCGTTTCCGCATTTTTCTCAAACAGCTTCTACAGGATAAATTCCCGGCACTTTTCTTCGCCGGGGTGTTCGCCGCCGTTGTCGTCTGCGTGGTGGGCATCCCGAGCCTTTACCACGTCAAGCCCCGCAACACTTTGGCGCAATGCGTTAGGCAATTCAGAAACACCAACCGAACACGTGCGGGTGAAAAGTTTTGCGATTGTATTCATAAAAACGGCGAGCCGCTCGACAGATGTATGAACGAATATTACAACGCCCCGGAAGATACCAGCCGAACGCCTTAGGGCATGATGTGGTGGTGCGAATTGAACCTAAATCATAACGCCGCGCCTGACAACGGCATGCACCTGACCGCCGCCATGACGACTCTCATCTTCGGCAATCTCTCGGGGCGGCGGGTGATGCCCGGCGTCCTGCCGCTCAACAGGGAGGAAAAATGTCCAATCCGAATAACGATAAACTCGCAGTCCTCATTGATGCCGACAACGCCCAAGCTTCAATCATTCACGAGCTTCTGGCGGAGGTCTCACGTTACGGCATAGCGAGTGTGAAGCGCGCATACGGGGACTGGACCACGACAAACCTCAAGGGATGGAAAGAGGTTCTGCACAGGATGGCGATCCAGCCTGTGCAGCAATTCAGTTATACGGCCGGGAAGAACTCGACTGACTCATCGCTCATCATTGATGCGATGGACCTTTTGCACTCCGGCCACCTCAACGGCTTCTGCCTCGTCTCCTCCGATAGCGACTTCACTCGCCTAGCCACACGCATTCGTGAGGCGGGTCTGGTCGTCTACGGGTTCGGGCAGCGAAAGACTCCACAGCCCTTCGTCGCGGCCTGCGACAAGTTTATCTATACGGAAATCCTCAGGCCGCAGCAGGCGCCTGTGGCCCAAGGGGAACCGGCCCCCGAGCCGCTGGAACCACTGGAGCCGATGATTCGCACGGCGGTAACCGCTACTGCGCGCGATAACGGATGGGCGGCTCTTTCCGCCGTGGGCTCGATGCTTCTGAAGAACAGCCCATCATTCGATCCGCGAAACTATGGTTGCCAGAAGTTGGGGGAGCTTGTGAGAAAACAGGGCTACCTGCAAATCAAAGAATTACCTGGCGGTGATGGCTCAACAGTTCACATCAATGTTCGGCTCAAAGCGGCCTAACCCTTCGTTCCAGCGGGCTGCCTTCAGCAATCGCTGAATTCAACCGTTATGCCGCTCACATTTACGTAATTGCCGAGCTCGGACGCACTTCGCCGCAGTAACGTGGGTGCGAATAGATAACGTGAGGGACGACGCATAACTCTTACCCGTCGGCCCTCAAACCATTTGTTTTGCTGGCAAATTCTTACTGCGTGAGCGATTGGTGAATCATAAAGACATACTTATGATTCATCAATTATTACCGGGCGGCCGCCCCTATTTCTCGGCCTGTATGGCAGCGCCAAGGCCCTCCGAGGCCCTCACAGAAGTCTCTCTTACAAAACTGAATATTGCTCTTGACAACATTCGTTATAACAACTATATTCTTTCCTGTGGTGACGAAGCTGCAAAAGGAGCTAAAGCAGACGAAGCCCTTAGCGAGCATGGAGGAGGAAGTCCTCCTCAACCTCGCCCGGACGGCCAAGCACGTGAGCGCACACTTTGCCGGGGTTCTGAAGCGCGCCGACCTGACGCCGACGCAGTACAACGCCCTGCGAATATTGCGCGGGACTGGGGAGGAGGGGCTCACCTGCGGCGAGATCGGTGAGCGGATGGTGACGCGTGAATCCGACATCACGCGCGAGCGCCCGGAGATGAACCGCCGCGTCGTCGTCACGAGAATCACGCGTGTAGGACTGGACCTGCTCGCGGAACTTTACGGCACCGTGCAGGGGCCCAACCGCGCGGCGGACGGCCACCTCGGCCGTGCGCGGCTGAAGACGCTTAAGGAGCTGCGGAGCAACGGGGCCTAATTTTTTTGCTCTATTAATTGTTATAACAAATTTAGGCATAACAAAGGTGATACGGTGATGGAAAACACAGGCCAGCGACTCCCGACCTACTTCATATCGCACGGCGGCGGCCCTTGGCCGTGGCTGAAGGCGGAGATGCCGGGCGTCTACGACACCCTCGAGGCGTCGCTCAAGGACATGCCCCGCCAGTTGGGCACGACCCCGAGGGCCGTGCTGATGGTCTCGGGCCACTGGGAGGAGCGCGACTTCACGGTGATGTCGAGCCCTCGGCCGCCGATGGTCTACGACTACTCGGGCTTCCCCGCGTTCACCTACCAGATCAAGTACCCGGCGCCGGGCTCGCCCGAGGTCGCCCGCCGCGTGCAGGAGCTGCTGCGCGGCGCGGGCTTCGCGGCCCCGGCCGACGACCGGCGCGGTTTCGACCACGGCACGTTCGCGCCGCTTGCGGCCATCTACCCCGAGGCCGACGTGCCCGTCCTCCAGCTCTCCATCAGGAGCGACTACGACGTGGACGCGCACCTCGCCGTCGGGCGCGCGCTCGCACCCTTGAGGGACGAGGGCGTGCTGATAGTCGGGAGCGGCCTGAGCTACCACAACCTGCGCCGCTTCGGCGCCGCAGGCGTTGACCCGTCAAGCGAGTTCGACGCGTGGCTGACCGGGGCGGTCTGTCGCTCGGTCGGCGAGGAGAGGAACGCGTTGCTCCGCGGCTGGACGGCGGCCCCCTCGGCGCGGCTGGCGCACCCGGATGAGGACCACCTGATCCCGCTGATGGTGGCGGCCGGCGCCGCCGAAGGGGAGGCGGGCGAGCCCGTCTACCACGAGGACTCGTTCGCCGGCTCCCTGACGGTCTCCAGCTACCGCTTCGGTAGAGGCGTCGGGTAACGGATATTTTCTAACCTGAAGGAGGATCATTATGGCAAACCTGGATTCGTTCTACTTGAAGTGGGGGCCGCGGCTCCTGAGCGTCCTGCGAATAGTTGCGGGCTTTCTTCTCATGCAGCACGGGATGCAGAAACTCCTAGGGCTGCCGGCCCCGATGCCGGGCGGAACGGTCCCACTGCTCTCCTTGTTCGGCCTCGCGGGAGCGCTGGAGCTTGTCGGCGGACTGCTCATCCTGCTGGGGCTGTTTACGCGCCCGGTGGCCTTCATCCTCTCGGGTGAGCTGGCTACGGCTTACTTCATGGCGCACGCGCCGCGGGGGTTCTGGCCTCTCCTGAACCAGGGTGAGCTGCCGGCCCTCTACAGCTTCGTCTTCTTGTATCTGGCGGTCGCGGGCGGCGGCGCGTGGAGCTTAGACAGCCTGCTGCGCCGCAGCCCCACAACGCCTGCCAGCGTCACAGCCAGAGGTTGAAGGGCAAGCCGTTCTCTGATCGGCGCGGGTCTTTGGTAAGACCCGCAGGCTGTAACAGTAATTCCTGAGAGAATCGAAAGTACAAGAAACATGACCATCGCAATCACCGGAGCCACGGGGCAGCTCGGCCGCCTCGTCGTCGAGAGGCTCAAAAATAAAGTAGCGGCCTCCGACATCGTCGCGCTCGCGCGTTCGCCGCAGAAGGCGGCTGACCTGGGCGTCGCGGCGCGCGAGGCCGACTACGACAGGCCCGAGACGCTGGGGAGCGCCCTCGTCGGCGTAGACACGCTGCTGCTGATCTCCTCGAACGAGGTGGGCAAGCGGGCCGCGCAGCACCGCGCCGTCATCGAGGCCGCGAAGAAGGCGGGCGTCAAGAGGGTCGTCTACACGAGCCTGCTCCACGCAGACACCTCGCCCCTGAGCCTCGCCGACGAGCACCGCCAGACGGAGGCCGAGCTGAAGGCGTCGGGCATCCCCTACACCATCCTGCGCAACGGCTGGTACACGGAGAACTACACCGGCTCGGTCGCGGGCGCGCTCGCCGGCGGAGCGTTCGTGGGCAGCGCGGGCGAGGGCAGGATCTCGTCGGCGACCCGCGAAGACTTCGCGGACGCGGCGGTCGCCGCCCTGACGACCGAAGGGCACGCGGGCAAGACCTACGAGCTGGCCGGAGACGAAGCCTGGACGCTCTCCGACCTGGCGGCCGAGGTCTCCCGGCAGACCGGCAGGGAGATTCCCTACAAGAACCTGCCCGAGGCGGAGTACGCGGACGCCCTCAAAGGTTTCGGACTGCCCGAAGGGTTCGCGAAGATGATCGCCGGCTGGGACGTGGGCGCGTCCCGCGGCGCGCTGTTCGACGACGGCCGCCAACTCTCGAAGCTGACGGGGCGGCCCACGACGCCGCTCTCGGTCGCCGTGGCCGACGCGCTCAAGCAGGCCCCTCAGGCGGGGGCCTAAGACAGAGTGGCGAGAGGGGATGGGGCGCCGTCTACTGGCACGTCTACGGCGACGCGGAAGACCCGGCGCGGCACGTCGAAGTCTTCATCGTCCCGTCGTAGCTCGAACACCTATGCTGGCACGAGCGGGTGACGGTCTCGGACCGCGACGTCGAAGAGATCGCCCGCGCCTTCCACGTGGGCGGCGCCCCCGCTCGTCTCGCACTTCGTGTCCGGGCTGGAGGGCAGGCCGGCGCCCCCGCGGCGGAGGCGAGTTGCCGGGGCAGTTCCAGGAGAAGTACCCGGACAGCCTCCGGGCGCTGAAGACCGCGGCTTGGGAAGGGTAAACGGGGCCGGTGGCGCCCGCCCCGTTTTTAGGTCGTAGCGCAGATTTCGATGCCGTGGTGATGTCGGCCGGCCGGGGCCGGATGTGGCCCCGCATCCACACATCGGGCTGGCCACGGTGACCTAGTCTCCAGCATCAGCAGATGGCACAGATGAAGCTACTGAGCGGGACACAGGAAAGGAAATGAAGTCCGGCCGATTATCAAAGCTTCTTCAACTCGATACGGCTCTCGCCCTGGACAACCGTAGCAACGGTTCCCCCCGTGCCCTTCTTTTCAATACAAACCCTCGACGACACCAAGGCCTTCGCCGCGTCGAATTTCACAACGCAGCCGGCGGAATCAGGGAAGTACTGCGCCGACGGCGCCGACAGGAGCGGCCCCACGTCTCCGATCTTCCCCCCGCGCGTCCACAGGTATTCGCGGTAAGTGGTGCCGCGCTCGAAGTCGATCGCCACAATCGTCCTGCCCGTGAAGGCCCGATCACGCGAAGGCATCGTCCCCAGCACGCGCGTCCTCACGTAACCGCCGTGCCTGTCATGTCGCTTCTTCCAGAACAGTTTTTCGAACTCCGCCAGTTGCTCCAGCGTCGTCTCAAGCCCGTACGCCTTGAGCAGAGTCTCATACCTGCCGGTTCGGCTGTTCTCCACCACCTCGGCGGTGCGCGCGTTCATCTCCTCTAGCGCCGGGTCCTTTTGCCACAGGCCGGTGGTGACGAAGGAGAACGCCTCCTGCCCTTCGCCGTACAACTTCAGGGACTGGCTCTTCGCTTCTACCGACACTAGGGAGCCGGAGGCAGCCTGATACCGCCCCGCATACTCGGCGAGCTGCTGCTCGCTTAGCGGTCGCACTTGAGGAGGCATCCCCACCGCCTCACCCGCCAGCATCCTCTCGATTGCCGGCACGGGGTAGTTCGGGTCGTGGAACTCTGAGACGTTTGAGGCGTAGATCACCAGGGCGCGGTCGTCCAAGTGATAGCGCACGGCCGCGTTGAAGACCCCGTTGCCCCCCAAGTGAAAGATCATGGTCTTCCCGGAAGGCTGCTTCCAGACGTACCACCCGTAGGCGTAGTGCAGTGGGGATTTAGAGTTCCGGTAGTCGGCATAGACCAGGACGTGCGGGCGGAAGAGCTTCTCAAGCGCCTCCCGGTTCAGCACTTTCCCCTGCGTAAGGGCGACCATCCACCGGTACATATCGCCCACGGTGGAGTGCACGCCCCCGTTTCCGATCAGGTTCCAGAACTCCCCGACGGTCGCCGCGGCCCTCTCGGCACCTACGCCCCAGTCCTCTCCGCCCTGGTATCCCCGCGCCAGACGCCCCGCCGCCTCCTTGGGGAAGAAGTAGCCGCTCGAGGTCATCCCCGCCGGTCGGAAGAGTCGCTCGCGCAGGAACGCCTCGTAGCTCTGCCCGGAGACGATCTCGACGATGGCCGCCAGAAGGCTGTAGCCGGCGTTGGAATAGGCGTGGCGTTCGCCCGGTGGGCTACGTAACTTAGACGACATCGCGTGGCCCACGAGCGCGTCGCGCGAAACCTTTTCGTAATCCCCGCCGAAGCCCATCTCCAGCCCGGACGTGTGGGTCAGCAGGTGATGAATGGTGATGCCCGCCTTATCCTCGGGCACGTTCTTCAAGTATTTCGAGACCGGGTCCGTGACGTTCAGTTTCCCCTCAGACTCAAGCAGAAGGATTGCCGCGGCGGTGAACTGCTTGGTGACGGACCCGATGTCAAAGATTGTGTCCGCGCGCACAGAGGTCTTTTTCTGCCGGTCGGCGAGGCCGTGGGCGGTTTCAACCAGAACCTTGCCGTCCTTCGCCACCAGAGCCGCGCCTGAAAAGCCGAAGCCTTCCAGCCGCGTAAGGTAGGCGCGGACTCGTCGGGCCAAATCGCCGTCGTTAAGCTGGCGCGCGGACCCCGGAGCGGCGACGCCGGCCAGGAACTGGGCCACCATCACTGCCGTCAAGACGGATCGGCGCAAACGTTTTCTTTTCCACATGAAGTCAAGACGCGCGTCGGCTACAGAGAAATCATTTTACTGACTAGTGGGAGAGCAGGCCGGGGTGGGCTTCCTTGCAGCGGGCGCATTTCCGTAAGTGCGCGGGAGTTCCGACTCGCTTCGTAGGACGGCATATAGTAGTAAGTCACCTACTTTGATCTAATGTAGATCTACAATAAGCTCCGATTTATCAATATGTCTAACATATAATTTATATCGAATGATACGTTGATGATATGAACGAGGATGTCTAACTAAGACGCCTTCGCTACTTCATGGCGTTAGCCGAGGAACTACATTTTACCGGGCGGCCGAACGTCTCGGCATCGCACAGCCCCCACGTGGGGACGTTATAGATCGAAGGGGGCGCGACGTATAAGTTAATACGTCGCGCCCCCTCGACTCATTCTATGCCCCCGATGCCTTCTCGGGGTTCTTACTCCCTAACAGACGAATGACACCGACTCACTCGGCTCTGAGGGCGATCAGTGGATCAACCCTCGTCGCCCGCCGTGCGGGCAGCAAGCAGGCGAGGAGCGCAACGGCGCCGAGCAGCGCGGCCGCCGCCGCCAGCGTCACAGGATCCGCGGGCTTCACCTCGTAAAGCAGGCTCCCCATCACGTGCGTCAGCGCCAGCGCGCCGCAGAGCCCCACGGCGAGCCCGGCCAGAGTCAGGCGCAGGCTACGGACGACGACGAGCCCGAGGATGTGGGGCGCCCGCGCCCCCAGCGCCATGCGCAGGCCGATTTCGTGCGTGCGCTGCGTGACGTAGTAAGCGGTGACCCCGTAGATGCCGACGAGCGCCAGGAGTAGCGCGAGGAGCGCGAAGGCCCCGACCAGCAGCGTCGAGGCGCGACGCTCGGCCAGTGACGCCGCGACGACGTTGCTCATCGGCCGGGCGTTGTAGACGGGGAGGGTTTTGTCGAGAGCGTGCACCTCGTTACGGGCGGCGGCTACCAGCGAAGAAGGGTCGGCGGAAGTGCGCACGACGAGCGACAGGCTAGACCAGTTAGCGTCCTGCGCGTAAGGCACGTACATCTGCGCCCCGGCAGGCTGCGCGGGGTTCGAGCGCGTGTCGCCGACCACGCCGACTATTTCGCGGGGGAACTTCTCGTCGCGCCAGATCGTGATTCGCTTCCCCACCGGGCTCTCCCCGGGCCAGAACCGGCGCGCCATCGTCTCGTTAATGACAACCACCATCGGAGCCTTCTCGGTATCCTGCGCCGTGAAGGCCCGGCCGGAGACGAGCGGGATTCGGAGCGCCTGGAAGTAGCCGGGCGTCGCCACGACGTAGGAGGCGCCGGCCGACTCTTCGGGCGTCGCGGGCCGGCCTTCGCGTATGAAGGAGCGGCCGACGTTAAACGTATCGCCGCCCAGCGGGAGGCTCAACACCGCGCCCGCCGCCTCAACCCCGTGGAGCGACCCGAGGCGCTCTATGACCTGCCGGTATAGTTCCGCCCTCGCCGGCCCGGCCGAGTATTGGGGCCCAGAGGCCGAGATACGCAAGGCGAGCACGCCGTCCGGGTTAAAACCGGGGTTGACGTCGCGCAGGCGCATGAAGCTCCGCACGAGGAGTCCCGCGCCCGCGAGCAGCATGAACGAGAGCGCGATCTCGGAAACGATTAAGATGCTCTGCGAGCGGTTGCGGCGCCCCCCCTCGACGCCGGTGCGCCCCCCCTCCTTCAGCGTCTCGCCCAGATCGCGGCGCGACGCCTGTAGGGCCGGCACGAGACCGAAAAGGACTCCCGCGAAGACCGAAACGGCGAGCGCGAACCCGAAAATTTGCGCGTCGGGCCTGACCTCGTCCAGGCGCGGCGTGTCTGACGGGATTAATCCGACGAGCAGCTGCGTCAGCCACAAACTAATTAACACCCCCGCGACCCCGCCCGCCAGCGAGAGCAGGAAGCTCTCCGTCAACAACTGGCGCACGATCCGACCGCGAGACGCGCCGAGTGCGTCACGCACGGCGAACTCTCTGCGCCGTGCGGTGGCGCGCGCCAGCAGGAGGTTCGCCACGTTCACGCACGCGATGAGGAGGACGAGGGCTACCGCGCCGAGTATAACCAGGAGCGGCGTCCGCATATCTCCGACCAGCCGCTCGCGCAGGTTCGTCAGACGCACGCCCCAGCCGCTGTTCGTCTCCACGTAGCTCTGCGCGAGGCGCGCGCTGACGGCGTCGAGTTCCGCCTGCGCCCCCGCGAGCGTGGCCTCGGGCTTCAGCCGCGCGAAGACTTCGAGGTAGCGGTTGTCGCGCCGCTCGGCGGCCGGGTCGAGCGCCATGGGGAACCAGATTTCGGTGCGTTCGGGATAGTTGAACCCCGGCGGCATGACGCCGACGACCGTCGTACTCTCGCGGCCCACTATGATCTGCCTGCCGACGACGTTCGGGTCGCCCCCGTAACGCCGCTGCCACAGCCCGTGGCTGAGAACGGCGACCGGTGTCGCGTCCTTCTCCGCGTCACCGGGCTCCAAGGCGCGCCCGAGACCTGCGGGGGTGCGAAAAAGCGGGAAGAAGTCTCCCGTGACGCTCGTGCCGCGCACGCGCTCGGCCTCCTCACCGGAGACGAGGAGCGAGCCGCCGGTGACAAAGCCCGCGACCTGCTCGAATGACCGGCCCTGCTCCTTCCAGTCGGCGAAATCCGGTACGGACATGTTGCCTTCCGTAACGTCCTTTGACGGGTTGACGCCCGTGAACGCTACAATCCGCTCCGGGTCCGGGTACGGGAGCGGCTTGAGCAGCACGGCGTTGACGACCGAGAAGATGGCCGTGTTAGCCCCGATGCCGAGCGCGAGTGTCATGACGGCTACCAGTGTGAATCCGGGGCTCTTGCGGAGCTTGCGGGCGCCGTAGCGCAGGTCTTGCCACAGGTCTTGTAACATCCTCACCCCCCTCGCCTCGCGGCATAGTTCTCTCGCCTGCTCGACCCCGCCGAAGGCCCTCAGGGCGGCGCGGCGTGCCTCCTCCGGCGTCATCCCGCCGCGGAGGTGCTGCTCGGTCTCGCGCTCCAGGTGGTAGCGCAACTCCTCTTCGAGCTCGCGGTCCATTCCGCCCCTGCGCAGCAGCGCCCGAAGCCGCCTCCACAGCCTCCCCGGCATCACGGCAACCTCTCTTTCAGGCGTCCCGGAGGATCGCATCGACGGCCCCCGTAAAGCGTTCCCAGATGTCACGCTCGGCCGCGAGTTGTTTCCGCCCCGCGCGCGTCAGCTCGTAAACTCTCGCCCGCCGGTTGTTCTCCGACGCCGCCCACTCGGCGCGGACCAGCCCGCGCTCTTCGAGCCGGTGCAGCGCCGGGTAGAGCGCGCCCGGCGTGACGCTCAGCACCTCGCCGGAGGCGACGCGGATGCGCTGCATGATGTCCCAGCCGTTCAAGGGCCCCGCCCGGAGCAGGCGCAGCACGAGGAGT
>DASVQX010000015.1:0-63003 GCA_036388915.1 Pyrinomonadaceae bacterium | reverse complement strand
CTTAAAAATGGTACCGTCATTTATTCTTCCCATTCTTCCGAAGTTTACATCCCGAAGGACTTCATCCTTCACGCGGCGTTGCTGGGTCAGGCTTTCGCCCATTGCCCAAAATTCCCGACTGCTGCCTCCCGTAGGAGTCTGGCCCGTATGTCAGTGCCAGTGTGGCCGTCCGCCCTCTCAGGCCGGCTACAGATCGAAGCCTTGGTAGGCCGTTACCCTGCCAACTAGCTAATCTGCCGCAGGCTCATCTCTAGGCGCGAGGTCTTACGATCCCCCGCTTTAACAACTGTCACCATGTGGTGCCGCTGCATTATGCGGTATTAGCGACCGTTTCCGGTCGTTATTCCCCACCCAGAGGTAGATTACCTACGTGTTACTCACCCGTGCGCCACTCTACTCGGTCCCCGAAGGGACCTTTCGCGTTCGACTTGCATGTCTGAGGCACGCCGCCAGCGTTGATTCTGAGCCAGGATCAAACTCTCGTTTGTATCTCTGGAACATTATCGAAACTGGTTAATGTATCCGATAATGACTCTTTCGAGTTTTGAAGCAGAGCTTTATCGCTCCGCATCGCTCTCAAAGGTCATCTCTTGGGACACGCTCTATCTAGTTTTCAAAGATCGCTTTTCTTCAACCGAATCCAGACTTAGATGCGCCTGATTCGTTTCAGTTGCCTTCAGGCGACGTTTTGTCGTCTCAAGGAAACGGTGACTTTACCTCAAGCCACTCACTTTGTCAAGCGCGTCAGAGTTTGATGCGCCTCGCAACCTTCAGTTGCCTGCGCCGCCAGCCTTTTGCCGTCGTCGCCGACCCACTCTCAAGCGCGAAAGGCTTAGATGCATCCGTCAAGATGTCGTTGCCTGTGCTTTTGAGGTGAACCGGAGCGCCGGGTCTCGGCCGATGAAACAGCCGCTCCCTCTCACTAATTGCTGAAAGAGAAGCGGCTCGTCAAAACGCGCTCTTTATGACCTGACTGTCAACCGCCTTGTCTCAAGGCAAGGGAGCATTATAGAGATTCCGATTCTTTTGTCAACTGCCCGCGGCAAAAAATTTCACCCGCGAGACAAACCGTCAAATTTCGGGGCTTTTCGGCCTAATTTTGCCTACCTCGGTTTATTTATTTTCGGCAGTTCGCTCAAAGCTTCGACCTTCAACAGTCCCCGCTCGTTCGTGTACGCCTTAAACCTGACGTCCTTCAACTGCCCCTCACTCTGCACGCGGATGGTAAACGTTTTGGTGTCGCCCTTCCCTTCTACTCGGAGCGGCAAATAGCCGTTCACGTCGGGGCTGCGGTAGGCGGTGTAATGCTCCTGCCTGTCCTTGTCGTAACCGAGAACGTAGATGCGGTCGAAGTCCGGCGAGTCGGGGCCGTTCGCGTCCTCGGTGCTGCTCTTTTCGAGGATGACCCAACTGCCCGGCCGGGTCTCTTTAGCGGCGTCCTTGTCCTTCGCCGTCGTCTGCTGGTTGCCCGCTTCGTCGGCGTCGAGCCTCTGCCAGGCGACGAACTCCCGCCCGGTCCTGTAGAAGATGATGTCGCTCGGGACTGTCAGCTCGACCTGTTTGCCGAAGACCCAACCGGCCGGCGCGGGCGAGATGGAGGACGGGAGGCGCACCTTGTACCAGAGATCGTCAACCTCCTCGGGCTCCTTCTGCTCGCCCTTCTCACGCCTGCGCGTCGAGTTGCCCGGCGGCGCGGCGCCCGCCTTCGGCACGTCGTCGCTCTCGGTCGTCTCCAGCGACTTCGGGCGCGGGACGCGCTTCCAGCTCATGATGTCGAACCGCGAGCCGCTTTCGAGCTTCATGAGAATGTTGTCGTTGCCGTTGCGGTCGGGCGAGAACCTGATGTTGGTGCTGGCGCGGAGCTGCCCGGAAGCCTGTGCGGGGATGTCGCCGTCTTCGCGCGCCAGCCGGCGTGAGCGCTCGATCATTTCGTGCGAGATGATGTTGCGCGCCTCGATCCAGCCCTCGACCGGCTCGGCGTCGCGCGTGCGCACGTGGAGCCAGCGCTCGCCCGTGTCCGGCACGGTAACCTCGCCCGTGATGTCCAGCTCGTCGCCGCGCACGACCTCTTTCAGGTCGGCGGCGACCACGGCGGTCGAACTCCTGACCTGCGCCTGCTTGGCGATGACGGCGCCCATCTCTTCCTTACCGGCGAGCGTGCTGCACGCGCAGCTAACGAATAAGAGCAGGAGGGTCGAAACTGGCTTGATGAATTTCATTCTCGGTTAGCGTGTTTGGATTATCGACTGGCGAAGCGCGCTCGGCGAAGACGCGCGCGAGCCGGCGGTGCTGCTGCGGGAAGTCATCGAAGTCATCGCGGCGGGCGCTCCCTCAAACGCTCGTGGAGCTTCCGCGACTCCGCGTCCCGGCGCTCATTGTAACCCAACTTGGCGAGTAATTCCCGCTGCGCGGGTTCGAGCGAGTCGGCGACGCCGATGTGCGTCCGCGCGCCGCCCGGCTGCACCTCCAGGCCGAACGGCCCGAGCAGTTCCCGCAGCGTGATCTCCGCGGCACCCTCGACGTAGCGCTCGACGAAGTCGCGCATCCCGCCCGTCGCGCCGAGGATTTCGGCGACGGCGCGGTCGCCGTCCTCGCGCCTTTCGCCGCGCCCGTAGCGCCGGTACAGCTCCCTGTAGACCGCGTCCAGCGAACTCTTCCCGCCCGTCCGACGCATGAGCGTGAGGTCGTAGAGGAAGGCGACGAGCAGCCCCTTGTGATAGACGAGGGCGGCGCTCCCCGACCAGCGCCGCTGCGAAGCCTCCAGCAGCGACGCCTCTTTCGTCCCGCGCGCAGACCTGTAGGAGTCGTAGGCGCGCCCGAGCGTGTTCAGGTAATCCGCGAAGGTCAACTGCCCGCGCCGCATCCCCGCGCGCAGCGCGATGTAGTTGGTAAAGCCCTCGTAAAACCAGCCGTACTCGCCCCCGAGCGCAAGGCCGTTCGGCACCCAGAGGTGAAACAGCTCGTGCGTCAGCGCGCCGTCCAACTGCGCACGCGCGGCCAACTTCGACGGCAGGCGGCCCGACACGAGCACGACGGTCGAGCCGCGCGTCTCCGCGTTCCAGAGGTTCCCGGCCGCGCCCCTCTGCGGCAACGGAAAGAGTACGACGAGCGGGCGCCTGGGCGCAGCACCGCCCGCGGTCTCCTGATGAAGTTTGAGAAGCTCCACGGCCGAGTCTTCGGCTTCGGCGTCCGAAAAAGCCCACTCCCCGGCGGTCGCCAGTGTGAAGGAAGTCCCGCCGGCGCGGCCGCGCCGCTCCCTCAGGTCGCGCCCGACGGCGAAGACCGCGCGCTCGGCGTCGGCGACGACGAAGACGCCTCCCGCGCCCGCGTCTTCGGTCGTGGCGAGCTTCCAGCCGGTCGGGAGTGTGAGTTCTACTTTCGCCTTTGTGAGCGGCAGCGGGAGGAGGTCGGCGAGCATGAGAAGGCCGCCGTCGGCCGTCAGCCATGAGACGTGCGACGAGTCCGAGACGAAGGCGGGCGGGTCGAGCCTCATCTCGTAGGCGAAGCGCGTCGCCGGCCGCTCCGCCGAGAACTCTCCGGGCGCGAGTTTTTTGACGTTGACGACGGCGCCGCTTTCGTCAGACAGCGTGAAGTTTTCCACCCGCTCCGCGAGCCCGGCCGCGCTCCCGTAGAAGTTTCTGAGCGACCACGCGACGGCGCCGCCGCCGTCCCTCTTCCCCTCGACGCGCACGCGCGGCTGGCTCGCGGAAACGACCGTCAGCTTCACGTCGAGCGTCTGCCCGCGCGCCTCGCCCACGGCGCAGACAGACGCCGTCATAAGGCAGAGGAGGACGAGCGAAAGCCGCCTCGTCACTCCCCTGCCCCGACGGTGTTTGATTCTCAGTCGCCCGAACATTTGCCGCGGGCATTTAAGCACACCCAGCCCGCTCAGAAGTAGCGGATGGTGTAAGTGAAACGTATGCCGCGGCCAATCTCGGGCGCGAGGTCTTTGATAAAGGAGAGGTGGTTGCGGTAGACGCGGTCGCCGAGGTTGAAGGCGTTGATCGAGAAGACCTGCGCGTAGTGCGGGCGCGCGATGGTGTAGGAGGCCGCCACGTCGAAGAGCGCGTAGCCGGGCGTGCGCGTCTCGGTCGGGAAGATGCGATCCTGGTCTCTGACGAAGGTCGCCTCCGGCCTCACGTTGAAGTTCTTGTAGCGCCAGTCGAGCCCGACGCGCGCGCGCATCGGCGGGATGCGCGGCAGCGGCGTCCCCGTCTCCTTCAACTGCGCGTTGACATAGTCGAAGCCGAGGTTGACCCACAGATTCTCATGCGCCGCGAGGTCGAGGTTCAGCTCCGTCCCCGTGAAGCGGGCGTCGGCCTGGTCGTAGACCGCCTCGATGAGGTTGTCTTCGATCTCGCCGGTCGGCGCGAGGAAGACGAAATCCTTGATGCCGTAGTAGTAGAAGTTCGCCACGCCGCGCACGCGCTTCGAGCCATGTCGGAGCGAGAAGTCGATGCCGTCGTTGCGCTCGCGCGTGAGCTGCGGGTTGCCGACCTCGAAAGTCAGATTCCCGACGTGCGGGCCGTTGTTGTAAAGCTCTTCGAGCGCGGGCGCGCGGTAGGAGTGCGTGTAGTTGGCGACGAAGGCGCCCTCACGCCACAGCCCGACGCGGACGCCGGCCGCGCCCGAGAAGCCCGTGAACGAGCGCGAGAGCGCGCCGTCGGGTCGGTAGCCGTTGTGCTCGACGCGGCCGCCGAGTTGGAAGCGGACGCGCTCGAAGTCGATCTCCTGAATGCCGAAGACGGCGAAGTTGTTTTGAATCGTCGGCGGCGCCAGCGCCTCCGCGCCCGTCGAACTGTAGTCGCGGCGGAAGCCGGAGAAGCCCCAACTCCCGGTGAAGCGCCCGGTCTTGCGCTGGTCGAAGACGCCTCGGAACATGAAATTCTTGTTGGCGAAGTGCGTGCCGACCTCTTCGCCCTCAAGCTCGTCGTGCGCGTAGTCGCTGTAGTCGAGCGTCAGGCGGAAGCCGTTGACGAAGCCGCCGAGGTCGCGCCAGCCGCCGTCGAAGCGGAGGTTGTGGCGGCGCGCCTCGATGGAAACGTCGGAGCCGGTCTCCTCGCCGCCCGACTCGAAGAAGGACGCGAAGGGGATGCCGTAGCGGCGCCGGTCGTGCGCGTAGGTCAGGCTGGCGAAGCCCTTGCCGCCGTAGTAGCCGAAGCCGAGCAGCCCGTTGGCGTCGCGCGTGAACGACTGCTCGACGCGCCCGAGCGGCGTGTCGTAGTCGCCCGTGCGCTGGAGCGTGCCGTTGCCCCAGAACATCCACTTGCCCGTGCCGTACTCGATCCCGCCGCTCGCGCCGCCCTGATTGTTCGTCGTCCCGCCGACGCCGGTGAAGTAGCCGCGCCAGCCCTCATGCGCGTAGTCGTGCCCCGTCACGGCGTTGACGACGCCGCCGACGGCGCTGCTGCCGTAGAGCAGCGTGGCCGGCCCCTTGACGACTTCGAGCCGTTCGAGCGAGAGCACGTCTATCGGCTCGGCGTGGTCGCCCGACTGCGAGCCGAGCGCGCCGGTCGCGGCGCCGTCCTGCGTGACCTGCACGCGGTCGCCGTCGAACCCGCGCACGACGGGGCGCGACGAGCCGGGGCCGAAGCTGCGCTTGGCTATCCCCGGCTCCTTGTCGAGCACCTCGCCGATGGAGGTGTGCGCCTCCTGCGCGAGCCTGAGCGAGTCAACCGTGTTCACAGACTGGAACGACTCGAAGACCGACTGCTCGCTCCCCGTCGCCGTGACCGTGACCTGCTCCTGATACCCCGTAAGGCGCATTTGGAAGTCGAGTGTCTCCGCGCCGCCGGCCGCGACCCTCACCTGCTGCGTCTGGTCGGGGAACCCTTCCATGTGCGCCAGCAGCGTGTAAGCCCCCGGCGGGACGTTCTGAAACTCGTAGGCGCCGTTCTCGTCCGTCTCGGTCGAGCGCCCGAGTTGGACGAGATTGACGATGACGTTATGGAGCGGCGTGCCGCCGTCGGCCAACTTGATCGTGCCGCGCACCGTCGCGCCGCCGCGCGTCGGCGTCTGTGTCGGCGCCGGCGTCTGGCCGAAGAGACCGCCGTAAAATCTCGTCTGCGCCGACGCGGGCGCGTTAAAGAACTGAACGATGAGCGTCAGCGCCAGAGGCGCCGCGTATCCGAACCGTCTCATTTAACAACTCCTTGAACTTCTATAAATCTGCCGCCGGCTCCCATCTCGACAGACCAAAGCCCGGCTCCGATTTCGCGTGGCGCCCGGAACGCTTGCCACCCCGCCCGCATGGACTACGCGCCTTTCGGGCGCGGCCGCCGTGCGAGACAGGGCGCGCAAAGGACGCACGCCGATACTGTTTTGAAGTTGGACGAGGGACTTAAGCGGAGGGCGGAGCGCGACCCGAGGGCAGCAGCGAGCGCACGGCGCGCGCGGAGACTTTGCGGAGCGAGGTAAAGTTGTCCGCGTCAGCCGTCGGCGGTGCGACCGAGAGTGTCGCGTGGTGGAGGTCGGAGACGAAGCTGCGCTGGAGCCTGCAAAGAAGACACTGAGCCTCGTCGCCCGACGATGGGACGCCGCGGTCGCCGCCCTCGCTGCCGTGGAGAACGGCGTGCGAAGGCTGAGCGGCCGAACCCGCGCGTCGGTGGAAGTGCGTCGAGCCGGCGACGAAGGCGTGCGCCGTCACGACGAGCAGCAACAGACCCGCCGCCGCGCGCGACCGCACGAATCTCTGCCCCCTTCTCTCCAAGCCGTCGCTCAAGTTCTTTTGACTTAACCTGCGGAAGAATTCGGTAGGGTGAACTATAGCACCGCCGCACGTTTTGACGAAGCGCGAGCGCGCCCGCTTCGCCCTTCCGGGGCGGCCGCGATAGTGGGAACTCTAATCCAATTTTTTGCGTATTTGTTGGGGAAAATGAACAGCAAAGACCTCTTGAACGAGGGCACTAAATGTTGACACGCCGCGCCGCGCGCCGATAGAATGTCTGCCCTGAACAAGGCGCGGGCGCAAACCCGACCGGAGGAATCGGCTGTGACTTTCATCAAGATCATCATCATCACGCTCGTCTTCATCATCAGCATCCTCTTCCTGGGACGCTTCCTGTTTTAGACGGCGGGATGAGCCTTCGCCACACGGCCGCCGCGCGCCCGCCCCGCGCGAACAGCCGACGCGGCATAGCTCTACTCACCGCGCTGGCCTTCGCCCTCCAACTTCTCGTCTGTCAACTTAACGTCTCGGCTCAGGAGACGCCGACCGTCACTCCTGAAGAGGAGGAGGTCGTCCGCGTCCGCACGGATCTGGTCGTCGTCCCCGCCTACGTCACCGACGGGCGCGGCCGCCGCGTCGCCAATCTCACGCGGCAGGATTTTCTGGTGCGCGACAACGGCCGCCCCGTCGAGACGATCCACTTCGGCGCGGGCGCCGAGCGCGTCGCGCTGCTCTTCCTGCTCGACGCGTCGGGGAGCACGCGCGAGATCGTCACGCAGCAGAGTGAGACGGCGCTCGCGCTCTTCTCGCGCTTCGGCGAGCGCTCGCGCGTCGGCGTCGTGCAGTTCCGCGAGCGACCCGAAAGGACGCTCCCCTTCACACGCGACCTCCGCGCCGCGCGCGCGGCCTTCCGCATCGAAGCCCTGCCCGACCGCCGCACCGCCATCTTCGACGCGGCGAACGCCGCCGTCAGCGCGTTCGTCTCCGAAGCGGCCGACCCGGCCGAGCGGCGCATCGTCATCCTCATCAGCGACGGGCTCGACACCGCGAGCACCGCGCCGGCCGCCTCTGCCATCGCGGCGGCGCGCGCCTCCGGCGTCTCCTTCTACGTGATACACGTCCCGCTCTTCGAGCCGCGCGACGGCCGGCTCGCCGCGCGCCGTCCTGCAAAAGGCTTCCGTGATTTGGCGGAGAAGACCGGCGGCCAGTTCTTCGTCGTCGGCGACGCGCGCTCATCGCTCGACCCGCGCGCCGAGCACGACCTGAGCCCGATCTTCCGCGCCATCGCCGAAGACCTCCAGAGCCAGTACGTCCTCGGCTTCCGCGCCGCCGACGCGAAGGCGGAGCCCGGCGCGCACCGCGTCGAGGTGCGTCTGGCCGCGCCGCGCGACCGCAAGCTCCGCGTGCGCCAACTGCGTGAGACGTACGAGTCGAAACCCTGACACGACCCGGCATGACACGCGCGCCGTGTTGCACTACAATCCGACTTCCGCTCTTCCAGTCAAATCTTCTTCCCGTGGACTTATGAACGAACAGAACACCGAAGGACTCAGACACATCCGCCGGGCGCTTTTGAGCGTCTCCGACAAGACGGGGCTCGTCGATTTCGCGCGCGCGCTGCGCGACTTCGGCGTCGAACTGCTCAGCACCGGCGGCACGGCGAAGGCGCTGCGCGAGGCCAAGCTCGACGTGCGCGACGTGTCGGACGTGACCGGCTTCCCCGAGATGTTGGACGGCCGCGTCAAGACGCTCCACCCGCGCATCCACGGCGGCATCCTCGCCGTCCGCGACAACCCCGAGCACGCGCGCGCGCTCGAAGAGCACCAGATCGGCGCCATCGACATGGTCGTCGTCAACCTCTACCCGTTTGAGCAGACGGTCGCGCGCGAGGGCGTCACGCTCGAAGAGGCGGTCGAGCAGATAGACATCGGCGGTCCCTCGATGGTTCGCTCCGCCGCGAAGAATTTCCGCGACGTGGCCGTCGTCACCTCGCCCGCCCAGTACCCCAGCGTCTTCGCGGAGTTGAAGCAGACCGGGGGCGGCCTCTCCATATCGACACGCTCGCGGCTCGCCCTCAAGGCTTTCACACACACGTCCGCGTACGACGAGGCAATCGTCCGCTACCTGACCGAGGCGCTGCCACGCGAGGCGCGGGGCGGCGCGGAGCTTCTCAACGCCTTCACCATCTCCGAAGTCGTTAAGACCGACCTCGCCGAGACCTGGCTGGCAGCGGGCGGCTCCTACCCAGACCGCGTCGGCTTCTTCATGCACAAACTCTCCGAGCTGCGCTACGGCGAGAACCCGCACCAGAAGGCCGCGCTCTTCAAGGTGGACGAGGAGCCGGGCATCGCCCGCGCCGAACTGCTCGGCGGCAAGGAGATGTCCTTCAACAACTACGTTGACGCCGACGCGGCGTGGCAGCTCGTGTGCGACTTCGACGCGGCGGCGTGCGCCGTCATCAAGCACATGAACCCGGCGGGCGTCGGCACCGCGCGCTCGCTCGAAGAGGCGTACCGACTCGCGCTCGCCACCGACCCCATCTCGGCCTTCGGCGGCGTCGTCGCCTTCAACCGCACGTTGGACGAACGGGCGGCGCGCGCCGTCACCGAGATTTTCACAGAGGTCGTCGTCGCGCCCGACTTCGACGAGGCGGCAATCGAAGTCCTCAAGTCGAAGAAGAACCTCCGCATCCTGCGCGCGGGTGAGCCGCGCCGGCCCGCGGGTCTCGACTTCAAACGCGTCACCGGCGGCATGCTCGTCCAGACGCGCGACACGCACCGTCTACGCCGCGAAGACCTCAAGGTCGTTACTCGTCGCGCGCCGAGCGACGAGGAGATCGAGGCGCTGCTCTTTGCGTGGACGGTCTGTAAGCACACGAAGTCGAACGCCATCGTCTACGCGCGCGCCGGACAGACCGTCGGCGTCGGCGCCGGGCAGATGTCGCGCGTCGATTCCGTCCGCATCGGCGCGACGCGCGCGCAGCTACCCGTAGAAGGCTCGGTGCTCGCCTCCGACGCCTTCTTCCCCTTCCGAGACGGGCTGGACGAGGCGGCGAAGCACCGTATCACCGCCGTCATCCAGCCCGGCGGCTCCGTCCGCGACGCCGATACGATCGCCGCCGCCGACGAACACGGCCTCGCGATGGTCTTCACCGGCGTCCGCCACTTCAGGCATTGAAGACTTGCCCTCGCGGCGCGCTTTCGTTGATACTTGCGGCACCGGAACAGGCAACTGCCGAGACGACTCTTCCCGTTCGGCCTGTCACTTTTGTTTTCTGAGGGGAAATGAAGATGGTTGATTTGGAACCGATGGGCGGCGAGAAGGTGCGCTGCCGCTACTGCGGGCAGCTCAACAACGTGCGCGGCGAGGCCGGGCAGGCGCGGTGCGGCCGCTGCCGCCTGCTCCTCTCCGACGAGCCGCACAAGAAGTTCGCCGACCTCGACAAGTACTCCTACGTCCACCCGCTCGACAGCCGCGCGCTGGCCGCGCTCAAGAACATCCCCGGCATCGACACCGCGCTCAAGAAGCTTCTGGAAGTCACGGGCGAGTCGGCCATCCGCGTCATCTTCACGGCGAGCGCCGTCAAGGTCACGCCCAGACAGTGCCCCGACCTCTACGCCAAGCTCCAGGTCGCCTGCACCACGCTCGGCGTGGACATGCCCGAGATGTTCGTCCAGCAGAACCCCATGGTCAACGCCTTCACCGGCGGCGTCAAAAAGCCCGTCATCGTGCTCCACTCGCAGCTCATCGAGCGGCTGAACGACGAGGAGGTGCTGGCCGTCATCGCGCACGAGGTCGGGCACATCCACGCCGAGCACGTGCTCTACATCACGGCCGCCCGGCTCATCGAGGCGCTGGCGAACGTCGCGGTCGCTGCCGCGCCTATCGCCGCGCTAATCGGTCAGCTCATCTCGGTCACGATGCGCTCGGCGCTGCTGGCGTGGGCGCGGCGCGCAGAGCTTTCGTGCGATCGCGCGGCGCTCCTGGTCGTGCAGGACCCGGACGTGATCGGCCGCACGATGATGAAGCTCGCGGGCGGCACCTTCGCCTCGCGCGTGGACTACGACGAGTTCCTCGCGCAGGCGCGCGACTTCCAGAAGAACTACGACGAGAAGGCGCTCGACCGCTTCTGGGCCGACATCATCAACGCGGGGCTGACGCACCCCTTCCCCGTCTGGCGCGTCGCCGAAATCCTGAGCTGGGTCGAGAGCGGCGAGTACGCGCGCCTCATCAACGGCGAGGCCGAGAGCGCCGCCGCATAATCAGAAGGTCAGGGTAGAGTTGCCTTGAACCTCACCGGAAAGGCGGCCAGTGTGCCTCAAGCGAAAGAAGTCGAAGCCAAGTACATCTGCCTCGATATCGAGAGGTACACCAAACGCGAGGTGGACGCGCAGCTCAAGATTAGCAGCGTGCTCAACGACATAGTACGCGAGTGCGTCGCGGAGGAGCCGGCGCTCGCCGACGAGAGCAAACGCATCTACCTGCCGACGGGCGACGGGATGTGCATCGCCCTCCTGGACGTGCCGTCAGACGAAGAACCCATTCACCTGCTCCTCGCCTTGCGGATACTGAGGCGCGTGCGCGAGTACAAGAGCAACGCCGGGCGCCGGCAGTTGGAGTTCGACGTGCGCATCGGCATCCACTCCGCCACCGACTACCTCGTCGAAGACATCAACGGGCGCCCCAACCTCGCCGGCGCCGGGATTAACAAAGCCTTCCGCGTCATGAGTATCGCCGACGGCGGGCAGATTCTTGTCAGCGAGGAGGTCTTCCTCGACCTCCCCAAGCAGTTCCCGCGTCAGTTCCGGCCGCCCTACGTCGTCAAGGTCAGGCACGACCTGCCGCTGACGGTCTTTCAGTTTAACGGAAAGGCCGACGGGCTGAACAAGGACGTGCCCCTGATGGTCGAAGAACAGCAGCGGCAGCAGCAGGTGGACAGAGCCATCGTCAACCCTTCGCTGGACTTGGGGCTGGATCGCGTCTACGCCTCCCGCGACGACGATGTCCTGCGCGACCTCCATGAAGACATCGCAGCCGCCCGCCGCCGCGTGTGGCTGCTCGGCATCGGGCTCCACGACAAATTCGACATCACCGACAAGGAGAAGAACATTGACCTGCTGAGGCGGAAGGTCGCCGAGAACCCCAAGTTCAGAGTCAGGATACTCTTGCTCGACGGCTTTCGCAGCCCGGCCATCTTCCGCGCGCTGCTGGAGAGCGACGCCGCGACTTCGCGCGCCATCGTCAAGGCGAGCAGGAAGCTCCCGAGACCGGGCCACCCCTACCTCTCGCACGGAGTCTTCAAGAACTTCGCGCGCGCCTACGAGGCGCTCGCGCAGCACCCCGAGTTTGAGACCTCCGTCAGGTTCTACGGGCACACGCCGAGCTGCTGGCTGGCCGTCGTGGACGACACGGCGTACTTCCAGCCCTACACGTTCGGCGACATCAGCCCCGACCTCGGCGTCAGCTTCCAGATGCCGGTCACGCGCTGGCAGGGGCGGACGGCCACCCTCGTCACCCTCGAAGACCACTACAACAAACTCTGGCTGACCTCGGACACCGACCTGTTCCTGATCGGGACGCGCCTTAAGGCACAGGCGGAGATGCTGTGGACGACCTTCAAGCGGCGCGAGGGCTCGGTCGCCAAGGGGCGCGAGGAGGACAGCGGCCAGTGGTTCGAGCACGTGCACGGCATTCTCAACAAGAAGGAGTCCCCCGGCTTCGACCGGCGCCCACACCTGCGGCTGCCCTGCATCTCGATGCGCCTCGAAGCCACCATCACATGGAAGGACGAGGAAGGGCGGGTCGCCGAAGAGATCAAGGCCAAGGTCTTAGACTTCTCGCTCGAAGGAGTCCGGCTGGAGCTGATCGGCAAGACCGTTGACTCGTCCCCGTTCTGCTCCCTGCCGGATCACCACGGCATGTGGGACAAGGAGATTTTTGCCCTGCTCGAAATCGAGCCCGAGGGCGGGTGGGACGCCTTCGAGGAGAGCCAGCGGAAGGGGGAGAAGACCCCCGGGATGCCGCCCATCGAGGCCGTCCGGCACGCGGTGAGCGCCGTCATCAAGGCGGACAACAATTTCAGGTACATCCGCAAGGAGGTCAGGGCGGGCAAGCCCGTGGTATCGCTCCAAGCCTGGCGGGTCAAGAGGTCTCAACCACACCTCGTCTGAGGAGTCTACGAAATGCTACAGGACAAGTGCGGCATCATCTTCGGCGTGGCGAACAGGCGCTCCATCGCTTGGGCGACGGCGCAGGCGTGCACCGAGGCGGGCGCGCGGCTCGCCTTCTCGTACCAGAACGAGCGGCTGCGCGAGAACGTCGAGGGGCTGACGGCCGGCACCGACGCGCCGCTCGTCCAGTGCGACGTGTCGAACCCGGAGGAGGTCGAGGCGGCCTTCGCGGCCGTCAAGGAGAAGTTCGGCCGGCTCGACTTCCTCGTCCACAGCCTCGCGTTCGCGCCGCGCGAGGCGCTGGAAGGCGAGTACGTCGCCACCACGCGCGAGGCTTTCCTGACCGCTCTGGACGTGTCGGCCTACTCCCTGGCGGCGCTCGCACGCGCGGCCGCGCCGCTGATGACCGACGGCGGCAGCATCGTCTCGATGACCTACTACGGCGCGGAGAAGGTCGTGGCCAACTACAACGTGATGGGCGTGGCGAAGGCGGCTTTGGAAGCGAGCACGCGCTACCTCGCCTCCGACCTCGGCAAGCAGAACATCCGCGTCAACGCCGTCAGCGCCGGCCCGCTCAACACGCTGGCGGCGCGCGGCGTCGGGAACATGAACGTGATGCTCCGCCACCACGCCGAGCGCGCCCCGCTCAGGCGCAACGTCGAGGCGCGCGAGGTCGGCAACGCCGCGCTCTTCCTCCTCAGCCCGCTCGCCTCCGGCATCACCGGCGAAGTACTCCACGTCGATTGCGGCTTTAACATCATGGCCTTCTAAACTCTTTCTTATGGCTGAGACACCCAACACGGACGAGGCGGAGGCGGCGGCGGGCGGGCGGCAGACCACGCAGGACGAGCGCCTGCTTGAGACGCCGCGCCACGACGAGTTCACGAGCACGGACACGTGGCGCGTCTTCCGCATCATGGGCGAGTTCGTCGAGGGCTTTGACGAGCTGGCGACGGTGACGCGCGGCGTCGCCATCTTCGGCTCGGCGCGGACGCCGCCCGACAACCCTTTCTACGCGGCGGCGCAGGAGACGGCGGCGCTTCTGGCGCGCGCGGGCTTCTCCGTCATCACGGGCGGCGGCCCCGGCATCATGGAGGCCGCCAACCGCGGCGCGTTCGAGGCGGCCGGCGTCTCCATCGGCTGCAACATCGAGCTGCCCTTCGAGCAGTCGCCGAACCCGTACCAGACGCGCTCGCTCAAGTTCCGCTACTTCTTCGTGCGCAAGACGATGTTCGTCAAGTACAGCAACGCCTTCGTCATCTTCCCCGGCGGCTTCGGCACGCTCGACGAGCTGTTCGAGGCGCTGACGCTCATCCAGACGCGCAAGATCAACAACTTCCCCGTCATCCTCTACGGCTCGGATTACTGGCGCGGGCTGCTCGACTGGCTCGAAGGCGTGATGCTCAAGTCGAAGTACATCGGGGCGGAAGACCGCGGCCTCCTGCACATCACCGACTCGCCCTCCGAGGTGGTGGACATCATCCACCGCAGCCAGGACACCCTGAGCAAGGTGCATCAGCCGGACGCCTACGACATCTGAGGGGAAGTAGGCAGTAGAAAAACGAAGGCGGCGCGTTTCGGTCATCAGCCGAGCGCGCCGCCTTTGTTTTGCCTACTGCCTACTGTCTACTGTCTACTGCTCCGCCTGCGGCGTGGGCGCCGCGCGCTCGGAGGTGTCGAGGCGCGAGACGAGCGGGGGGAAGGCGTTCGAGGCGAGCCACTCGAAGTAGGGCGCGGAGACGTGCGCCACGGGGAGGGCGATGATCTCGGGCGTGTCGTAGGTGTGGAGGGAGCGCACCTCGCGCTCCAACTCGTCGAAGCAGGCGGCGGTCGTCTTCGCCAGCAGCAGGAACTCCGGCGCGCGGTGCACCTCGCCCTTCCAGCGGTAGATCGACTCCATCTGCGGCATGATCTGCACGCAGGCCGCGAGGTGCGCCCCGACCAGCATCTCCGCCAGACGCGAAGCCTCCTCCTGACTGCCCGCCGTCATCAGCACCACAATCGCCGCCGAACTTGCCACCGCCACGGTTTACCTCCGTCGGGGAGTGATGTGTGAAAGTCGATGAGAGATTAGAGGGGCCGGCCGCCGCCTCCAATCAATCGTCATCATCATCGTCATCGTCGTCGTCGTCGTCAACCTCTTCCGCCTCCTCCCCCGCGGTCGCGCCGGTGAGCGGCGTGGTGTCGCCGCCGAAGAAGGAGTCGTACAGCTCGGTCGCGCGGTCGAAGTCGCGCTCGTCCACGAGCACCATCGCGCCGGGCGAGGCCGCCGAGAGCAGCGGCGAGAGCGCGTCGGCGCCGCCCGACTGGACGGCCACGCGCACCCCGTTCTGCCCGAGGATGTCGGCGACCATCTCGGCCTCGGCGGGCGAGCCGACGTTGTGCAGCGGGACGAAGCGCGCCTCGCTGTGGTCGCGCTCGGTGTTCTCCGCCGTCAACTGCTCGACTAATACCGCGCCGTCGTCGGGACAGTTCGTAATCCCCTCCTCGTACTCCGACTCGCAGACAGGACAGAACATCTCTATTCCCCCGTGATTGATTTGATTGGGAAAAGCGCTGGGCGGGAGGATTATAAAGCCGTGAGCCGTAAACCGTAAACCATGAGGAGGCGTAAACCGAGGGCCGTAAGCCGTGACGAGAGAAAGCTCGCTCTTATCTCGTCACGGCTTACGGCCCTCGGTTTACGCTCTTATTTGGCGCCGGCGGCGCGCTCGAAGGGTATCTCCTCGAAGTGGGTCATGCGCTTGAAGTCGCCGAAGCGGCGGTTGATCTCTTCGTGCGTGAGCCGGCAGACGCGCTCGGTGCCGAACTCCTCGACGTTGAACGAGGCCATGACCGAGCCGAAGATGATGGCGCGCCTCAGCGTCTCGTCGTCAACCTTGTCGTGGCTCGCGAGGTAGCCCATGAAGCCGCCCGCGAAGGTGTCGCCCGCGCCCGTCGGGTCGAAGACCGACTCCAGCGGGTAAGCCGGGATGGCGAAGTATGATTCCGCGGTGAACATCGCCGCGCCGTACTCGCCCCGCTTGACGACGAGCGCGCGCGGCCCCCACGAAAGGATTTTGCGCGCCGCCTTGATGAGGTTAGGCTCGCCCGAGAGCTGGCGCGCCTCGGCGTCGTTGATGATGACCACGTCCACCCCGCTGATGGCGCTCTTCACCTGTTCGGGGACGGTCGTGATCCAGTAGTTCATCGTGTCGAGCGCGACCAGCTCGGCCCCGCGCACCTGCTCGCGCACCTCGCTCTGCAACTCCGGCTGGATGTTGCCGAGGAAGACCATCCGCGCGCCCTTCGACTCGTCCGAGAGTTTCGGCCTGAAGTCGGCGAAGACGTTGAGCTGCGTGTCGAGCGTGTGCGCGGTGTTCAAGTCGAAGTCGTAGCGCCCGCTCCAGAAGAAAGTCTTGCCGTCCTCTACGCGTTCGAGGTCGTCGGTGTTGATGCCGCGCTCGCGGAAGACCGACATCTCCTCCTCGCCGAAGTCGCCGCCGACGACGCCGACCACGCGCACGTCGGTGAAGAAGCTGGCCGAGAGCCCGAAGTGCGTGGCCGACCCGCCGAGCATCCTCTCGCGCTTACCGAACGGCGTCTCGACCGCGTCGAACGCCACCGAACCTACAACGAGCAATGACACCTGTTTGAGTTCTCCCTGCCCTGTGAGATGGAAAAGCTGCTGGACTATTGTTGCGGCTGCTTGTCGGCGGCCTCGGGCTTGGCGTCGCCGAGGCGCGCAAGCGCCTTCTGCGCCTCGTCGCGGAAGTCGCTCTTGGGGAAGTCGTTGACGACGCGCGTCAGGTACTCGCGCGCCGTCAGGCGCAAGTTCTCGGGCGTCAGGTTCTCCGACTTGTCGGGCGTCGCCGCCGGCGCCTTCTGCTTGCCCTTGCCCTCGGAGAGGTAGAGGCTGCTCATGCCGGCCATGTAGAGCACCTCGTCGATCTTGTAGAACTCGGGGTAGCCGGCGGCCAGCTCCTCGCAGCGCTTGAAGGCGGCGTAGTACGCCTTCTTGTTCTTGAAGTAGTGGCGCGCGACCTCCAGCTCGTGCCGCGCGCTCTTCTCCGACTCCACGTCCCTGACGGTCGCCGGGTCGGGCCCCGCCGCCACCGTCCCCGACTGCGCGCGCGCCGCCCCCGCCGCCCCGAACAAGGCCGCCAGCGCGACGCCGCAGGCCGTTAGCATAAATCTCTTCATTTCACGACACCTCACTCGTCACTTCCTGTACTTCCTCACCGCTTGTACTTTTTGATGACCGCATCGAGCTTCTTCGTTGTCGCCTCGGGCCAGAGTTCGGGCGACGTGAAGATGGCGCTCTTGAGCGCGGAGCCGCAGGCGCAGGCGCGCTCCGCCGTGGCGAGGCGGCGGACGGCCTCGCGCATGATGAGCTGCGCGTTGCGGACGTTCTTGTTGAGGTACTCGACCACGGTCTCGACCGAGACGGCGTCGTGCGCCTCGTGCCAGCAGTCGTAGTCGGTGACGAGCGCGAGCGTCGCGTAGCAGATTTCGGCCTCGCGCGCCAGCTTCGCCTCCTGCAAGTTCGTCATCCCGATGATGTCCATGCCCCACGAGCGGTAGACGTGCGACTCGGCCTTCGTCGAGAAGGCCGGCCCCTCCATGCAGAGGTAGGTGCCGCCGCGGTGGACGTTGACCTCGGCCGCCTTGCACGACTCTTCGAGCACGTCGCCGAGGTCGCCGCAGACCGGGTGCGCGAAGGTGATGTGCCCGACGATGCCTTCGCCGAAGAAGGTCGATTCGTGCGCGCGCGCGCGCGTGCGGTCGAAGAACTGGTCGGGGATGACCATGTCGAGCGGCGCGTAACGCTCCTGCAAAGAGCCGACGGCCGAGGCCGAGAGGATGCGCTCGACGCCGAGCAGCTTCATGGCGTAGACGTTGGCGCGGAACGGCAACTCGGTCGGGAGCAGCTTGTGCCCGCGGCCGTGGCGCGGCAGGAAGGCCACGCGCTCGCCTTCGAGCGTGCCGACGATGAAGGCGTCCGACGGCGGCCCGAAAGGCGTCTCGACCTTCACCTCCTCCACGTCCTTCAGTTCCGGCATCTGGTAGAGGCCGCTGCCGCCGATGATTCCGATCTTCGCAGTTGTCATTTAATTCATCCCTACAAAATCGCGCGCGCGGGTCAGCCCCCCGACTTGCAGCCGGCCGCCTCCGCCGCCGCCTTGACGAAGTCGGCCAGCCCGCCCGCCTGCTGCTTGGCGAGCAACTCTTCGAGCGGCTTCATCTCGGCCTTCGGCTTGGCCTTCCTGATGTTCTGGTAGGCGCGCAGCACTCCCTCGACGCCCGCGAGGAAGGCGCGTTGGTGGTCGCCCGCCTGCTCGGGGTGCTCGATGACGAACTTCGCGGTCGAGAAGGTGAGCTGCGCCGTGATGACGGGCGCGTAGTCGCCCTTAATCTTTGAGAGGTCGCCGAGCACGTCGGTGCAGAGCGTGACCTGAATGTCGGGCGCCTCGATGAGGAAGCGGAGGAGTTCCTCCCTCAACCTCTTCGCGTCCTTGCTGAGCGGGTCGTTTTCGAGCAGCGTCGCGACCTCGACGGCGCGGCGGCGCTCCTCGGGCGTCGAAGGCCCGCGCCTCTGACGCGCGCCGGCCGCGCCCGCGCAGAGCACGAGGGCGACGAACGCGGCGACTAACCTCGGCGACCTTCTCGTCATCCTTTCACCCTCCCTCACTCGCCCGGCGCGGGCGCCGACAGTTTGCCGCCCTCCCCTTCGACGACGCGCGCGAGCGGCGCCTCGGGGTCGTGGTAGAAGAGGCAGAGCCAGCCCTCGCGCGCGGCCTCCGGGAGCAGGCGACGCTTGGCCTCGACGGTCTCGACGGGGTAGAGGTCGTAGCCCATCACCCACGCCGGCGGCACGTGCGCGCGCGTCGGCACGAGGTCGGCGAAGCCGTAGAGCGTGCGACGCCCGCGCTCCAAACGCACGCACTGCATCGTGCGCGAGTGGCCGGCCACCGTCTCCAGCGTCAGCCCCGGCACGACCTCGTACTCCGCATCCTTCAACTCAAGCTGACCCGACTCGGCGAGCGGCCGCCAGTTCTCGGGCAGGTAGCTCGCGCGGTCGCGTTCGTGCGGCGACTCGGCGTGCTCGTACTCGGCGCGCGAGACGAAATAGCGCGCGTTCGGGAATGCCGCGACGGCGCGGCCCGACTCATCGAGCGCGGTGTTCCCGCCCGCGTGGTCGAAGTGAAGGTGCGTGTTGACGACGACGGTGATCTCTTCGGGCCGGCACCCAGTCCGCGCGTGGAGACTTTCGGCGAGCGTCGGGCCGTCGGCGACGCCGTACATCTCGCGCTGGCGCGGCGACCACTTGTCGCCCATGCCGGTCTCGACGAGGACGCGCTCGCCCGCCGCCTCGACGAAGAGGCAGTTGGCGTTGAGCCTAACGCGGTTCTCGCCGTCGGGCGGCGCGACGCGCTGCCACAGTGCGCGCGGCACGACCCCGAACATCGCGCCTCCGTCGAGGCGGAACTCGCCGCCGGGCACGACCTCAACGCGGTAGTCGCCGAACTCCATCAATTAATTCTTCAACGCCTTGAGCGCGGGCCTGGTCGCAGGGAGCGCGGGCTAGTGTTCCCGCGCTCCCTGCTGATTACTTCTTCTTGCCGGCCGGGGCTTTCGGCTTCGCGCCCTTGGGTGCGCCGGCGTCTTCGTCCGGCGGCGGAAGCTCCTCGGCTCCGGGCGGCGGGCCGCCCATGCTGCCGCCGTGCGGCGAGGCGCCCATCGGCATCGGCGGCGTCTCGGGCGCCTTGACGGGGAAGTCTTCGGGCACCTTGATGTTGGTGCGCTTGGCGATCTCCTCGACGGCCTTCTTGGTCTTCTCGTCGATGATCGCCTCCTTGGCCGTCTCGCGCGCCGGCTTGGGCGGGGCGAACGGGTTCGCCGAGGGGGCGTTGGGCTTGAAGAGGATGTGGCGGACGTGCACCTGCTCCTCGGGCGCCGCGCCGCCCTCGCCGGGCTGCGTGCGCGTCCCGAGGCGCTGGATGATGTGGAAGCCGAAGGGCGTCTCGACGATGCCGCTGATCTCGTTGTCCTTGAGCGCGAACGAGGCGTCCTCGAACGCCTTGACGACGCGGAACTTGTCGGGCGAGCGCTCCTCGCCCTCGACGGCGCGGCCGAACCACGGCAGGTCGCCGCCGCTCTCCTTGGCGCCCGGCTCCTCGGAGAACTCCTTGGCCAGCGCGCCGAAGTCCTCGCCGCCTTGCGCGCGCTTGAGCACGTCCTCGGCCTTCTGGCGCGTGGCCTTCGGGTCGAGCTCGGGGTGCGCGGCGAAGTAAGCCTCAATCTCCTGGTCGGTCGGCTCAAGCTTCTTGGTCAGCTCGGCCGAGTAGATGCGGCTGAGCGCGACGGCCTGCTGGAACTGCACCTGAAGCTGCGTCGCGCGCTCGCCCTCGATGCCGGTCGCGCGCCCTTTCTGCGCGAGCATCGACATCGGCGCCCACTGCTGGCGGAACTGTGTCTTAATCTCGTCGGTGATCTTCTGCTCGTCGGGCACCATCCCCATTGTCTTCAGGTCTTCGAGGTAGGAGTCGGCCTGCTGGACGTTCTTCGGGTCTTTGAGGAAGGCTTCGATCTCCTCGGGCTTCGGGCGGTAGTCCTCGGGCTTGGCGTTGGCGTCGCGCTGCTTCTTGACGTACATCTGCGCGACGACCAGCATCTTCATCGCTTCGAGCTGGCGCTTGACCTCGGGGCGGTCGGTGATGCCCTTCTCGCGCGCCTCCTGCGCGACGGCGAGAATCTGCTTGATGTCTTCGGCGAGCTTCTTGCGCTCTTCGGGGCTGGCGGCGAGCTTGGCGCGGTCGGCCGGCGCGAGCGACTCGGCGATAAGCCCCATGTCTTCGGGGCTGAGACTGGTCAGCGCCGAGTAGGCGGCCCTGCTCCTGACCTGCCAGACGATGATGCCGACGCAGGCGACGACCGCCAGCAGCACGGCGACGAGCGCCTTCGTCGTCGCCTTCATCCTGCGCGGCGGGCCGCCCTGCTCCCTCGAACGCTCCGGCGTCGCGCGCGTCACATTACCCGCCGGCGCCGGCGCCGGGCCGGCGACCACCCCGTGACCGCCGCCCTCGGGCGCCGCGGCCTGCGCCATCTCCGCGCCGCAGCCCGGACAGGTAGCTAAGTTTTCGAGCATCTGCGTTCCGCATTTTTCGCAAGTCTTCATTCTTTAACCTCTTTATCAAATCGCCGACTCGGCTTCTAATCCCGACGGGAATCAAAATCGTAGGCAGGCCGACCGCACAAGATACACGAAAATCGGCCGCCACGCATTCCGCCGCAAGGCGGCTCACTGGCTGCGCTTCGCGGGCGGACGCTTCGGGACGGCCGGGCGCTTCGTCGCGGGCGTGGGCGTCGCCTGTTTTGGCGCGCCCGCCTTTGCCCCGCCCGCGGCGGGGGTCGCGCCCTGCGGCTTGACCGCGGGGGCCGCCGACGCGCCGACGGGGTAGTCCTCGGCGACCTGAACGTTGCGGCGGACGGCCAGCTCGTCGAAGAGGCGGTGGCGCTTCTCCTCCTCGGCGGCGGCGCGCGCCTGCTCGCGCGGCGACTGCGGCGGCGCGCCGGGCGTGCGCGGCGCCGAGTTGTAGCTGATGAGGATGTGGCGGGCGTGCACCTCCTCGCCCCCGGCCTGCGCGCGCCGCTCGTCCACCTTGATGATGTGGAAGCCGAACTGCGTCTCGACGACGCCGCTGACATCGCCCTGCTTGAGCGCGAAGGCCACGTCCTCGAAGGGCTTGACCATCATCCCGCGCCCGAACCAGCCGAGGTCGCCGCCGCGCCCCTTGCCGCTCGGGTCTTCGGTGAACTCGTCGGCCAGCTTCGCGAAGTCCTCTCCCGCGCGGACGCGCCGGAGCAGACCCTCGATCTTGGCGCGCGAGGTTTTGGTGTCGTACTCCGGGTGCGCCGCGACGTACGCGTCCAGTTCCGCCTCGCCGACTTCGACCTTCGGCCCCAACTCCTTCGAGTAGGCGCCGGCGAACAGGCGAGCCTGCTGGAGCATGACGGCGAGCTGCGTCCCGCGCTCGGCGGCGAGGCCGGAGGCCGTGCCCTTGCGCATCCCGACCATCACGCGGCCGTAGTGCTGCGCGAGCTGCTTGCGCTCGTCTTCGGAAACCGCCGCGCCGCGGCCGGGGCCGTTCTTGCGGTAGTCCTCGACGAAGGCGACCAACTGCTGCTGCTGCGCCGGCTCGGCGAGGAGCGCGTCGATCTCCGCCTGCGTCACGACCTGCTCGGGTGTGGTCGCGCCCGCCTGCTGCCGCCGCTTGAAGTAGGTCTGCGCGATGACGAACGAGCGCGCCAGCTCGGCCTGTAGCTTCAGCTCGGGCCGCGCGGCGTAGCCGAGCGCCTTCGCCTCCTCGGCGGCGGCGAGCATCTGCCGCACGTCGCGCGCGAACCTCTTGCGCTCGGCGGCGTCTGTCTCAAGCCTTGAGACGGCCTCGGGCGGCAGCCCAAGCCCTTCGACGACGAGCGCCATGTCGGCGGCGGTCAGCCGGACGCCGGAGGTCGCGGCGGCCGCCGGAGGGCGCGCGGCCGTGGCGGGCGGCGCCCGCGTGGGCCTCGTCGTCCGCGTCCCCTTCGTCTGTGCGTTGTTGAGAGTCGTGGCGGCGGTCGCGAAGAGCGCTACAGCGAGAAACTTCCTGAGGGTCAAAACTTCTACCTTTCGTGCTGAGTGTGTGGCGCGGCCGGCCCCGCGTGCTCGACGAGTTCGAGCAGCACGCCGCCGGCCGATGAGGGGTGGACGAAGGCGACGAGGCACCCGCCCGCGCCCGCGCGCGGCTCCTCGTCGATCAGACGGGCGCCCCCGGCTTTGAGGCGCGCGAGCGCCGCGCGGATGTCCGCGACGCGGACGGCGACGTGGTGGATGCCGGGGCCGCGCTTCTCGATGAACTTGGCGACGGGCGAGTCGGGGCCGGTCGGCTCCAACAACTCGACGCGCGGCTCGCCCAACGGGAGCATCGCGACGTTGACGCCCTGCTCCTCGACCGTCTCGGTGTGCGTTACTTCGAGGCCGAGCGCGTCGCGCCAGAAGCCGAGCGCCTCCTCGATGCTGCGCGTGGCGATGCCGATGTGTTCGATCTTCATCTTCAAGAGTGCCCGTCCATGAGTTCTTCCACCGCCGAGTATGGGTCGCGCCGCTTCTCGGCGACCTCGCCGGCGAGCGTTTCCAGCCGCTCGCGCGCCCCGCCGCGTTCGAGCGCGCGCGCCAGCAAACGTTCGCGCAGCAACTCTAAGATGCGCCAGCGCGCGACCGCGCCGCGCCGGCCGCGCGCGCCCGAAGAGGTCTGCTGAAACTCTCGGTAGCTTTCGATTGCCGCGGCCAGTTCCTCGACTCCCTTGTTCTCCGTCGCGACCGTCTTGACTATCGGCGGCATCCACATGTCGGGGCGGTGCGCGAGCGACAGCAGCGCCTCCAATTCCTTCTCCGTCCTCAAGACGCCGTCGCGGTCGGCCTTGTTGATGACGAACACGTCGCCGATCTCCATGATGCCGGCCTTGATGGCCTGGATGTCGTCGCCCATGCCGGGGACGAGCACGACGACCGACACGTCGGCCGTCTTCACGATCTCGACCTCGTCCTGCCCGACGCCGACCGTCTCGACGACGACCTTCTGATAGCCGGCGGCGTCGAGGATGGCCACCGCGTCCACGGTCGCGCGCGCGAGGCCGCCGAGGTTGCCGCGCGTCGCCATCGAGCGGATGAAGACGCCGGGGTCGAGCCCGAGCGCCTGCATCCGTATGCGGTCGCCGAGGATGGCGCCGCCCGAGAACGGGCTGGAAGGGTCAACGGCGACGATGCCGACGCGCTCGCCGCGCGCGCGGTAGAGGCCGGCCAGCTTGTCCACCAGCGAAGACTTCCCCGCCCCCGGCGACCCCGTGATGCCGACCACCAGCCCGCGCCCCGTCTGCGGGAACACGCCACGCATCAGCTCGGCCGCGCCCGCCACCCCGTCCTCGACCACGGAGATGGCCCGCGCCACCGCGCGCGGCTCGCCCGCGAGCACCTTCTCAATGAGTTGCGCGACGCTCATCACCCTGCCTGCTAACAGCCCTCGCTCTTTTCGACGAACTTGAGAAGCTTTAGATTCCGGCCGTCCCACTCGTAGTAGTAGAGCCCCTTCTTCGGCGCGTCCTTACCCCTCTCGCTGTAGGGGTAGCCGGACATGACAATCAGGCGGCTCCCCTTCTGGAACTGCAACGCCTCCTCAAGGTCATCGACCGGCTTCGGGTCGTAGAAGCAGGCGATGAAGCCGTCCAGCTCGGCGGGGAAGAAGACTGCGCCGGTCTTCGCGTCGATGAACGCCGTCTGGAGACAGCCGGTGCCGCAGCTCCACGTGTGGAGCTTGTAGCGACCCGCGAAGTTGACGGGACGCCGCGCGCCCTCCCGCAGACGCGTGCGGTAGCCGCGCGCCTGCGGCGTCGTCAGCTTCAAGGCGGCCGCCCGGCCCTTGTACGCGGGCGCGGCGTAGTCCTGAAAGCGTGGAGCCGCGCCGTCCTGCGCGACCGCGGCCCCGGCCGAAATGCAGACCCAGAGGGCTGCGAACAGAAGTCTGGTTTTCAAAATTTGCGAGGTCTCTCTTTTACTCGTCAGGTGTCAAAACAACTTCAGGCGGCCGGGGGACGTTTCTTGAGCAACTCCACATCGGCGCGAGCATCAACCGGGTCTCTGCCAAAAACGTCCAGCTTCGCCTCCATCTTATCGAGACGCGTCTCGATCTTATCGAGCCTTGACAGCACCGCCTCCCAGATGGGCCGCGTATCATGCAACCGCGCGTCAACCTTCTCTTCCAAGCTAGTGAGCCGGTTATTAAGGCTCGCCAGTTCCCGAAGGACGCGAATCTCGAACGGCGTGCCGCCCTCAAATCTCTCTGTTTGCTCTTCACTCATTGGAACCTCCCCGGTTGCGAACGTCCAAAGTTAAGGGCAATTGGTGGGCAGCCGACGGTCGTTAAGAGTTGCTGAGAATCTGTTTGGCGATGACGAGGCGCTGGATTTCGCTGGTGCCCTCGCCGATGGTGCAGAGCTTGGAGTCGCGCCAGAACTTCTCGGGCGGGTAGTCCTTCGTGTAGCCATAGCCGCCGTGTATCTGAATGGCCTCCTCGCTCACCTTCACCGCGACCTCCGAGGCGTAGAGCTTGGCCATCGACGACTCCTTCGTCGTCTTGCGCCCCGCGTCCTTCAGCGCGGCGGCGCGGTACGTCAGGAGGCGCGCGGCCTCGATCTGCGTCCCCATGTCGGCGAGCTTGAACTGGATGCCCTGGAAGTTCGAGATGGGCTGGCCGAACTGCTGGCGCTCCTTCGAGTACTTGACCGCCGACTCGAAAGCGCCCTGCGCGATGCCGAGCGCGAGCGCGGCGATCGAGATGCGCCCGCCGTCCAAGACCTGCATCGAGTGGATGAAGCCCAGGCCCTCGGGGCCGAGCCGGTTCGCCTCGGGGATGCGGCAGTCCTCGAAGACGACGCTCGCCGTCTCAGACGCGCGGAGGCCCAACTTGTCCTCCTTCTTGCCGGGACCGAAGCCGGGCGTCCCCTTCTCGAAGATGAAGGCCGTGATGCCCTTCGAGCGCATGGCGCGGTCGGTCGAGGCCATCGCGACGCAAGTGTCGCCGTGAATGGCGTGCGTGATGAAGTTCTTCGAGCCGTTGACGACCCACTCGTCGCCGCTCCTGACGGCGGTCGTGCGCGTGCCCGAGGCGTCCGAGCCGGCGTGCGGCTCGGTCAGGCCCCACGCGCCCAGCTTCTCGCCCGACGCGAGCGGGACGAGGAACTTGCGCTTCTGCTCCTCGGTGCCGAAAAGATAAATGTGGTTCGAGCAGAGCGAGTTGTGCGCCGCCACCGAGATGCCGACCGAGCCGTCCACGCGCGAAAGCTCCTCGATGATGGCGACGTACTCGACGTAGCCCATCCCCGCGCCGCCGTACTCCTCGGGGAAGATGACGCCCATGAAGCCCTGCTCGGCGAGCTTCGGCACCAGTTCGGTCGGGAAGTGCTGCTGCTCGTCCCACTCGCGCACGTGCGGCGCGATCTCGCCCTCGGCGAACTCGCGCACGCTCATCTTCACCTGTAGCTGATCCTCGTTAAGCTCGAAATCCATCAACGCCCCCTGAAAAGCTGTAGACAATGTTTGGTTGTCGTCTATTTTAACTTAACCGCGCCGCCCTGTGTGACCCGCGCGGCGCTTGCCGCCGCCCTTTTGTGTCGGCCGTGGCGCGCCGGGAGTCGCGCCGCGCTGCTTGACGGCGCCGCCCTTGGCGCTCCCGCGCTTGGCGGTTCCGGCGCCGGTTCTGGCGCCGCCCTTCGACGCCTTCGCGCCTCCGCCTTTGAGCAGACGCTTGATCTCGACGGGAGTTAGGTGACGCCACTGGCCGATGAGGATGCCTTCGGCGGTGACGGGGCCGATGGCCACGCGGCGCAGCTTGACGACCGAGTGGCCGATGGAGTCGAACATGCGGCGTATCTGCTGGTTGCGCCCCTCGCCCAGCACGACCTCGAACCAGGCGTTGGTCTTCGTCTCGTCGGTCTTGGTGATCCGCGCGGGCGCCGTCTTCACGCCGTCGTCGAGCCGGATGCCGCGCCGCAGACGCTCGATCTGCGCATCGGGCGGCAGCCCCTTGACCTTCACCTCGTAGACCTTCTCGACGTGGTTGCGCGCCGAGGTGACGTGGTTGGTCAGCTCGCCGTCGTTGGTCAGGATGAGCAGCCCCTCTGTGTTGAAGTCGAGACGGCCGACGGGGTGGAGCCGCCCGAGCGCGTGCGGCACCAGCTCCGAGACGAGCGGGCGCCCCTCCGGGTCGGAGAGCGCGGTCAGGTAGCCGCGCGGCTTGTTGAGCAGGACGTAGGTCTTCTCCTGCTTTTCGAGCAGCGGGTTAATCAGCCGCCCGCGCACCTTGATGTGGTCGCGCGCCGGGTCAGCCTTTGTGCCCTGCTCGCGGACGACCTCGCCGTTGACGGTCACCTCGCCCGCCGCGATCAGCTCCTCGGCGTGGCGGCGCGACGCTATCCCGGCCGCCGCGATGAGTTTTTGCAGACGCTCTTCCATAGTCCCTCAGCCGGACTTCCTCAGCCGGACGTTCATCTCTTCAGCCCCGGCCTTTCGAGCCTGCGGCTGAGGATTTGCACCTCCGTGACCGCCCCGGCCGGCGGCTCGGCGGCGGTTCGCATCTCCCTCGGCCCGTTGCGGCGCTTGCCGACCACGCCGCCGTAACCGACCTCGGGGTCGGAGCCGCCGTTGAAGACGCGCGCGGCGATAAAACTCTCCTTCGACACGGCCAGCAGGTGGTAGGTCGCGGGGTAGCTCGCGACCTCGACGCCGCTGCCTTTGCGCGCGTAGTCGTCCGGCCCCCAGTCTTCGCGCAGCTCGCCCGTGACCGGGGTGAAGGCCACCCGGTAAGTTCCCGCGAGCCGGCCGGCGGGCAGCCTCTTCTTCATAGAGAAGTGAATCGAGACCAGCCTGTCGTCCAAGAAGGCCAGCTCGATCTTCTCAAGGTCGCCGACCCGCTCGAAGGTCTGGACGCGGAAAGCCTTCTCGCCCACCTTCGGCGTGAGCCAACGGCCGATCTTGAGAACCTTGAGTTTCCCGACCTCGTCCCGCACGGGAGCGCCGAAGAACTTGGCTGCCTCGGCGGGCGTCGTCTGCTCCAGCACCAGCCCGCGCGCGGACTCCGCCTCGGCCGCGGCCGGCGCCTGCGCGCGAGCGAGCCCCGCCAGCGTCAGGATAATCGTGAATGCTAAAGCGTGTCTCAAACTCCCAAACCCCATCAGGCGAAGACGACGGCAGCGCCGGTCTCGATGGAAGCCTCGCAGGCCCCGATCAGCCCGAGGCAGGTGTACGACTCGACGCGGTACTGCTCCCACTTCGCGTCGCCGACGCCCTGATTCTCGAAAGCCTCGTCGAACGCCTCGTCCTCCGAGGTCAGCCCTTCGGGGAGTTCGAGCTGGCGCGCAAGCTCCCGGCACTCGCTCAGGAGCGCGTGCGACGAGCCGAGCATCCCGCCGGCTATCTCAAGCGAGGCGTCGGGGATGATCACGTCATCGAACTCGACGGGGAGGTAGTACCCCTCGGCGTCGCCGTGGACGATGAGATGCTGGAAAGGCATCCCGGCGGCCTCGCCCCGCGCGAAACTGGCGTCGAAGATTCTGTAGTAGTCGTTGAGGACGGGGTCGCTCGCGGCCGTCTCGTCGCCCGGCGGCGGCAGCTCGCCCTTGAGCGCGAGGTGAGCGGCGAGGCGGCGGAGGTAGTGCAGGCCGTCGAAGCCGAGCATGTCGAACTCGAACGTCCGCCCCTCCTCGATGTCGAAAGGCTCCTGGTACTCGGGCAGGCCGTAGGAGTCGAGGACGCCGTTGACGGCCTCGACCTGACCGTCGAAGTATTCGAGGTACTCCGGGTCGCTCTCACGGGCCTCCGGCGGCAAGCCCACACAGATGACGAGTCCCACTTGCTCAAGCCTCCACGGGTGCGCCGTCGCGTTAGACTTCGCCGCCGCCGGCCAAGTCCTCGAAGTCTTCGACGTTGGGCAGCTCGGTCAAGTCCTTGAGGCCGAACTGGAGGAGGAAGTCTTTCGAGGTGCCGTACATCATCGGGCGGCCGACCGTCTCCTTGCGCCCCTTGGCGACGATGAGCCGCTTGTCGAGGAGGGTCTTGATGGCCGACGAGGACTGGACGCCGCGGATTTCGAGAATCTCGGGGACGGTCACCGGCTGCTTGTAGGCGATGACGGCGAGCGTCTCAAGCGCGGCGAGCGAGAGCTTGGCGCTCGGCTTCGACTTGAGGTAGGCGCGGACGTGTTCGTGGTGCTCGGGGCGCGTGGCGAACTGCCAGCCGCCCGCCACCTCGCGGAGCATCAGCCCGCCGTTGCGCTCGTTGAACTCCTTGGCCAGCTCGTCCACCGCGACCTGCACCCAGCCCTTGTCCTCCCGGAGGATGTCGGCCAGAGCCTTGACCGCAATCGGCTCCTCCGAGACGAAGATGAGCGCCTCGCAGATCGAGACCAACTCGGCCAGCTCGCGCGGCTGGCCGCCCGGCGCGACCTCGTCATCGGAGTCGTCGCCCGCGGCGGCCGGCGCCTGCGCGCGCATCCGCTCGAACTCCTCGGCGCGGTCTTCGGCGTCGGCGTCGAAGACCGCGTACTCGGCCTTCTCGTCGTCGGAAGCCTCGTCGTCGGTCACGTCGGAGCCGTCGTCGGCGTCCTCTTCCTCGTCGTCCTCGTCTTCGGCCTCCTCGTCGTCCTCCTCGAACTCGACGGAGCCGAAGGAGGTCTCGCCGCTCACGTCGATGCGCGCGAGCGGGTTGCCCTGCTCGTCGTCGGCGCCCGCCTCGTCGCCGCCGACGGGCAGCGCGTCGAGCGCGTCGTCCAACTCCTCGACGGCGTCCTCGCGCGAGTCGGCGCCCGCGTCACCCGCCGCGAGGCCGAGGTCGTCGCCCTCGTCGTCAAAGGCCGCGGCGGACTCCGCGGCTTCCAAAACCTCGCCCGCCCCGCCCGCGTCGCCGACGGGCGAAGTCTCTTCCGAACGCTGCTTGCTTCTGCGTTTGCTCATAACCAAATCTGAAAGCCTCACGCGCCGACGCGCGCGATGATGTCGCCGAAGGTCTGGCTTTGGAAAAGTCTAATCTCGGTGGTGCGGACGAGTTCGAGGACGGAGAGGAAGGCGAGCACCAGCTCGCGCCGCGTCTCGGCGCGCTCGAAGAAGTCGCGCATGTTCAGCTCGCCCGACGAGAAGATCATGTTGCGGAGCCGTTCGAGCATCTCGGACATCGTGACCTCGTCGCGCTCGATCTCCATCAAGACCTCTTCCTTGCGGCGCGCGATTATCTGCTGGAAGACCCGGAGCAGGTCGAACGCCCCGGCCGAGACCTCCGGGTTCTCCTTGTCGGTCTCCAGCGGCGCGCGCGTGTAGACGGCGTGCTCCACGGTCGCGCGCGACCAGAGCATCTCGGCCGCCGCCTTGTACTTCTGGTGTTCCAGCAGGCGCTCGACCAGCTCGCGGCGCGGGTCGTCCTCGGCCAGCTCCTCCTCGCTCACCGTCGGGTCGCGCGGCAGGAGCATCCGCGACTTGATCTCGATGAGCGTGGCCGCCATGACGAGGAAGTCGCTGGCGACCGTGATGTCCATCCCCTGCATCAGGCGCAGGTAGCGCAGGTACTCGTCCGTGATGCGCGCGATGGGGATGTCGTAGATGCTGACCTGCTCCTGTCGGATGAGGTAGAGCAGCAAGTCCATCGGCCCGGCGAACTCGCCGAGGACGAGTTTCAGCTCCTCGCCGCCGCTCGCCGTGCTGATCTCGGGCGTCGCGCCCGCGACGTTGAGGGACTGCCCCTCGGCCGCGCTGGCGACCGTGCCCTCCTCCGTGGCCTTCTGCGTCTCCGGCTGTTCGCTCGACAACTTTTAAGCCCCCACGATTCCCATGCGCTCGCGCACCGCGCGCATGGTCTCGGCCGCGATGGCGCGCGCCTTGTCGGCGCCCTCTTTGAGCGTGCGGCGCAGCTCTTCGTCCGAGATGTCGCGCATCCGCTCCTGGAACGGGCGCAGGAACTCGACCGTCGCCTCGGCCAAGTCGGACTTGAGCTGTGCGTAGCCCTTGCCCGCGAAGTGCGACTCGATCTCCTCGGGCGTCTTCCCCGTCAGGAGTTGGAAGATCGAGAGGAGGTTGGTAACGGCCGGGCGCGTCTCGTCGAAGCGCACGTCGGTGCCCGAGTCGGTGACGGCGCGCTTGAACTTGCGGCGGATGGTGTCCGCGTCGTCGAGGAGCGAGATGCGGCCGTTCGCGTTCTCGTCCGACTTCGACATCTTCTTCGCGGGGTCGTCGAGCGCCATGATCTTCGCGCCGACCTTTGGGATGAAGGGGTCTGGGACGCGGAAGGTCTCGCCGTAGTCGCGGTTGAAGCGCTCGGCCACGTCGCGCGTCAGCTCAAGGTGCTGCTTCTGATCCTGCCCGACGGGGACGAGGTCGGTCTGGTAGAGCAGGATGTCCGACGCCATCAGCGCCGGGTAGGTCAAAAGGCCCGTCGAAACGTTCTCGCGCTGCTTCTTCGCCTTGTCCTTGAACTGCGTCATCCGCTCAAGCTCCGAGATGCGGACGACGCAGTTGATGACCCACGCCAGCTCGGCGTGCTCCTGCACGTCGGACTGGACGAAGATGGTCGAGACCTGCGGGTCAACGCCGGCGGCGAGGTAGATGCGCGCGACCTCGCGCGTCTTGGCCGCGAGATGCTTCGGGTCCTGCGGGACGGTGATGGCGTGCAGGTCAACGACGCAGAAGAAGCTCTCGTACTCGCGCTGGAGCGCCACCCAGTTGCGCAGCGCGCCGAGGTAGTTGCCGATGTGGAGGTTGCCGGTCGGCTGTGCGCCGCTGAAGATTCTCTTAGCCATCTCGAAGAGCCTCGCCCGATTTTACCGCAGTCCCACAAGGAGCATGAACTCCACCACCCGCATGACGGGGGACATGACCGCGCCCACGACGCCGAAGTACATCAGCCCGATGAGGATGATGAAGCTGAACCGCTCCAACGCCTCCAGCGAGGGCTGCGCGCTGGCGGGGAGGAAGGTGTAGAGCACCTTACTGCCGTCGAGCGGCGGCACCGGCAGGAGGTTAAAAATCGCGAGCGAGAGGTTCATGATCAGAATCCGGGTCAAGAGCTGAAAGGCGGCGTCCTCGAAGGTGCCGAACCGCCCGATGTAGCCGAAACCTATCAGGCCGGTATGCAGGCAGACCTTGAGGATGACGAAGCCGACGAGCGCCAGTAGCAGGTTCGCCATGATGCCCGCCAGCGAGACCATCACGTTCGCCAAGTCCTTGTTGCGCCAGCGCAGCGGGTTGACCGGCGTCGGCTTGCCCCACCCGATGAGCGGCACGAAGACGCCCATCCCGACCGCCCCGACGAAGTTGACGATGGGGATGAGCAGCGTGCCGATGGGGTCGGTGTGCGCGACGGGGTTGAGCGTGACCCGCCCGAGCAGGTACGCCGTGTCGTCGCCGAACTTGTAGGACATCCAGGCGTGCGCCGCCTCGTGCGCGGAGATGGCCAACAGCAGCACGACGATGTAGATGATTAGCTGTCCGACGAGGTCACTTGGCATTGCGGCTCACAGTCGAAAAAACGCCCCGGCGCGAAGTCAGAAAAAGTAGCACGCGGGGTTGGAGGAGTCAAAAACTCTCTACTTCACCAAAGTTCCCCTGACGCCGAGCGCGAGGCTGTAGACGGCCTCGTTGGTGGCGACGATCATGTCGCCGGCGGCGTTGAAGCAGAGGCCGACGACGTTCATCCCGGCGACGGCGAGGCCCGCCTCGCTCCCGTCCGCGGAGATGCGCACGACGCCGCGCCGGCCCCGGTAGGAGGCCGCGACGTAGAGGTTCCCGTCCGAGTCGAACGCAAGGCCGTTCGGGCGGCCCAAGCCTTTGAAGAAGACCGACGCGCGGCCGTCGCGGTCGATGCGCTGGACGGACTCATAGCTCGACACGGTGGGGCCGGTCACGTAGAGGTTATCGTCCGGCCCGAAGGCGAGGTGGTAGGCCGCGACCGAAGGCTCAAGTAGCGCCCACACGTCCGACTCGCCGCGGCCGTTGACGCGGTGAATCGTCCCCGTGCGGTCGCCGACGTACATCCGCCCCGCGCGGTCGAAGGCCAGCCCCGTCGCCACGCCCAAGTCGCGCGCGAACGGAATGACCTCGTGGAAGGGCGTCACGCGGTAGACCGTCCCGTCCATGCGCGAGGTGACGTACATCTGGCCGAGGCTGTCGAAGGCGATCCCGGTGGGGTTGGTAATCTCGCCGGTGACGCCCGCCATCTCGCCCGCCGGGTCGATGCGGAAGAGCGAGACCGGCATCCGCTGGCCGCGCGAGCCGGAGCGCGTCACGTAGACCGAGCCGTCGTCCGGGTCTACCGCCGGGTTGGCGACCATGTGTACGTCCTCAGCCAGCCTGCGCCCGACGCGCAAGTCCGCCGGGTCGCTTTGGCCGCCGTCGCGGCTCTCAAGCACCACGCCGACCTCGCCGCCCTCTTCGAGCGTCTCCGGCACCAGCGCCAGCACGCGCCAGGGTGCGGCGCCGACCATGCGACCCTCGACGCCGTCGAACGTCACGCGGCACTCGCGCAGGTTGCTCGTGTCGTACCCCGAGCACTCGACCGACACCTCCCCGCCCGGTATCGCGGCCGGCGGCTCAACACGCACGCTCTGTTCGTCAGACATCTCGGCTCTCCACTCACGCCCGTTAGCGAGCAGCAACCCGCCTGCCGGAAGCAACTGCTCCGACCGTCACACGACCGAAAACGACACGGGCTTAGCTTTGCCCTCATCATACGACGGCCGCGCCGGGGTGTCTATGGATGGGACAGAACGGTGCTTGCTTTCACGCCGTTTGTGCTATACTTCGCCGCAGTTAAAGGAGACATCTGCTGCGGCCTCAAAATCGCGGCATGTTTTTTTGTCGCGATGTTTTCCGTGTCAGTCGAGGCCGTCGGCGCGCTCACACCGAAGTGTTTGCGCAGGGGTCAACATCGAAGGGTCTTGGGCAGCGTCCGTTATTTCCCGCTCGCTTCACTATCTCTCTAACTTGAGCACGAGACTAACGCGCCGGCGGAATCACCGCACGGTGCGTTTCGGCTTTTAGCGGGCGGCGGTCGCGTTGGAGGAAGAGTTATCAGCAACGTACAGGGCAACACGCAGGGCTTGAAGCCGAACCAGCTCCGGCGCATCGAGAAGCTCTACTCGCGGCGCATCTCGCCGCAGCAGATCGTCACGCCCGAGTTCGCGCGCCAGCTCTCCGAGCTTTCGCACGAGACGCGGCGCCAGATCGGCGCGCTCATCGACCGCAAGGGCTACGTCGAGTCAATCGTCGTCGGCGACGCGCGCCGCATCGAGTGGCCCGACCTCAAGCGCACGCGCGTCGGCGAGGGGCGCTTCCGCGGGCTGCGCGCCGTCCACACGCACCTGCGCGGCGAGGAGCTGACGCAGGACGACTTGAACGACCTCGCGCTCCTCCGGCTCGACCTGATGGTCGCCGTGGACGTTGACGACCGCACGGGTCTACCCGGCAAGGTGCGCGGCGCGCACCTGCTGCCGACGACGGCCGAACAGGTCAGCGAGGACGAGGCCGCCGACGTGCACGACGCCGCCTACACCTTCTTCGAGGCGCCGGCCGCGTCGCAGCTCGACGTGGACTTCCTCGAACTCATCGGCTCGCTCGAAGAGGAGATCGCGCGCAACCGCAGCGGCGGCCGGCGCGCGTCGGCGCGCGACCGCGCCATCCTCGTCGGCGTCACCACCGGCTCGGTCGGCGAGGCCGAAGAGTCGATGGCCGAACTCCGCGAGCTCGCCTCGTCGGCCGGCCTCGCCGTGATGAACGAGACCATCCAGCGCCGGCAGGCCATCGACCCGCGCACGGTTCTGGGGCGCGGCAAGCTCGACGAGCTGATCGTCCGCGCGCTCCGCTTGGGAGCCGACCTCCTCGTCTTCGACCGCGAGCTTTCGCCCGCGCAGGTGCGCGCCGTCTCCGAGGCCACCGACCTCAAGGTTATCGACCGCGCGCAGCTCATCCTCGACATCTTCGCGCAGCGCGCGCAGACCAGCGAGGGCAAGATTCAGGTCGAGCTGGCGCAGCTTCGCTACATGCTGCCGCGCCTCATCGCCGGGCACGACTCGGCGTTCTCGCGCCTCGCGGGCGGCATCGGCGGGCGCGGCCCCGGCGAGACCAAGCTTGAGACCGACCGCCGCCGCGTCCGCGACCGCATCAACCGCCTCGAAAAAGAGATCGAGCACCAGCGCATGCGCCGCCAACAGCGGCGCAAGGAGCGCACGCGGCGCGGCCTCCCGATCATCTCCATCGTCGGCTACACCAACGCCGGCAAGTCCACGCTGCTGAACACGCTCACCTCGTCGGAGGTGCTGGCCGAGAAGCGCATGTTCGCCACGCTCGACCCGACCTCGCGCCGCCTGCGCCTGCCGCGCGAGCAGGAGGTGATCGTCAACGACACGGTCGGGTTTATCCGCGACCTGCCGCCCGACCTCATCGCGGCCTTCCGCGCGACGCTCGAAGAGATAGACGACAGCGACCTCCTCATCCACCTCATCGACGCCTCGAACCCGCGCTTCGAGCAGCAGCTCGAATCGGTCGAGCGCATCCTCGGCGAGCTGGGTCACACGGACATCCCGCGCGTCGTCGCCTTCAACAAGGCCGACCTCCTCGCGGCCGACGAGCTGGACGCGCTCATGCGTCAGGCGTGTCAGGCCGGTCAGCGCGAGTGCATCGCGGTCTCCGCGCTCAAGCCCGAGACTTTGCGGCCGCTCCTTGAGCGCGCCGGCTCTCTCATCGCGCGCGACCTCGCGCCCGACGAGGGCCGCCACCGCGGCGCGGAGCCGGAGGCGCAGGACGACGAGCAGCCGCGCCCGGACGACCCGGAGCGCGCCGAGCAGGTCGTCGCGCGCTGAGACGAACGACGAACGGATTTCGCCCCCCCTTATGCAAAGACACGGACGCCGCCCCCGCTTCTCAACCCCGCTCTCCGAAGCGCGCGACCGCGCACTCGGCGCGCTCAAGCGCCCGCTGCGCCTGCTGCGGCCCCAGACCCGCTTCCTCGTCGGCTTCTTCGCGCTCGCCGTGCTCTCCACGCTGCTGCTCGCGCGCACGCGCTCCGCGCTCACCTCCGCCGAGGTCTATCAGGAGGGCGACATCGTGCGCGCGGACGTGGTCGCCCCCGCCGACCTTACCGCCGAGGATCAGCGCCAGACCGAGGCGCACCGCGAGGCCGCACGCCGCGCGACGCCGCCCGCCTTCGACTACGACCCGGCACGGGTGGAGGCCGCCGTGCAGAACTTCCGCGCGTCGTGGGTTTCGCTCAAACACCAATCGGACGCGCGCGCCAACGCCGCCAACAACAACACCGCGAACGCCAACGCTCAGCGCGAGCGCGCGGAACTCGCGTGGCCCGGCGAGGCCGCCGACCGTCAGGCGCTCGCGCGCGCCGTCGCCGCGCACAACTTCGACGCCGGCACGCTCGAACTGCTCACGCACATGATGCGCGACGCGGGCGGCGGCTACGTCTACGAGGAGCGCGACGCGGCCGAGGTGAGGCCGGAGGTGCGCGTCCGCGACGTGCGTAGCGGCTCGTCCGAGGTTCTGGGGACGGAGCGCGCTCGCTTCGTCGGCGTCGGGGCCGCGCGTGAGCAACTTCGCGGGCGGCTCGCCGAGCTGGCGCGCTGGAGCGCGTCGGAACGCGAACTGCTCGCCTCGGCGATGCTCCCGCTCGTCGGCCCGAGCGTCACCTTCGACCGCGCGGCCACGCAGGCGGCGCGCGAGCGGGCCGCGCGCGCCGTAGCGCCCGCGCTCGTCGTCCTCAAGCGCAACCAGACGGTCGCACGCGAGGGCGACACCGTCACGCCGCAGATGCTCGGCCAGTTCGCCGCCATCCGCTTCTACAGCCACACCGAGCGCCGCCCGCAGCTCTACATCGGCCTCTTTATCTTCGCCTGCGCGCTCTACTGGGGCGCGTGGCGCTTCACCGAGTACCGCGCGACGATCACGGCGTTGCCGCTCTCGGCGCCCCGCGGCTTCGCGCTCGTCGGCCTCTCGGTGCTCGCGGGACTCGGCCTGATGCGCGCCGGCTTCGCGCTCGCCGAGGGCATCGCCTCGCAGTCCACTCACGCGCCCACGAACGACGTGAGCCTCTGGACGTTCGCCATCCCCTTCGCCGCCTCCGCCCTGCTGGTGACGATGCTCGTTGACACGCAGCTCGCGCTGATTACGGCGGTGCTGACGGCCGTCTTCGCGGGCTTGCTCGCGCCGAACGGGATGCTGACGAGTTGCTTCGCGCTCGTCTCGTCGTCGTCGGCCATCTACGGCATCGGGCGCTACCGCGAGCGCCAGTCGGTGACGAAGGCGGGGCTGATGGTCGGCGCGGTCAACGTGGGGCTGGCGCTCGCCGTCATGCTCTCGTCGCAGAAGCCTCTGACGTTGAACGCCGTCGCGCTCGCCGCCGCATGCGGGCTGGCCGGCGGGCTTTTAACGGCCATCTTCACGGCGGGCTTGCTGCCGGTCGGCGAATCGTTGTTCGGGATTCTGACCGACGTGCGCTTGCTCGAACTGTCGAACGCCGACCTGCCGGTGCTCGGGCAGTTGGCTCTGCGCGCGCCGGGGACGAACCAGCACTCGCACGCGGTCGGCCGACTCGCCGAGGACGCGGCGCGCGCCATCGGCGCGAACTCCCTGCTCACGCGCATCGGCGCGCTCTACCACGACATCGGCAAGCTGGCCTCGCCCGACTTCTTCGTCGAGAACCAGACCGGCAACAACCCGCACGACCGCCTGCGCCCGACGCAGAGCGCGAAGATCATCACGACCCACGTCACCTACGGCCTCAAGCTCGCGCGCGAGATCGGGCTGCCCAAGCAGATCGCCGACTTCATCCCGCAGCACCACGGCACGCGCACGCTCCACTTCTTTCTGCGCAAGGCGCAGGCCGCCGACGGCGAGACGGTGGACGAGAAGGAGTTCCGCTACCCCGGCCCCAAGCCGCAGTTCAAGGAGTCGGCCATCATGATGCTGGCCGACTCGTGCGAGGCCGCCGCCCGCAGCCTCGCGCGCCCCGACCCGGAGAACGTCCGCACCATCGTCAGCAAAATCTTCGACGCCATCGTCAGCGACGGCCAGCTCGACGAGTGCGACCTCTCTTTGCGCGAGCTGACGAAGATACGCGAGGCAATCGCCGTCTCGCTCGTCGCCATCTACCACGCGCGCATCGACTACCCCGGCTTCAACCCGCCCTCGCTCGACCCCGGCCAGCCGACGCTCCCGCGCCCCGAGTTCGACAGCGAGGAGCGCGGCGTCGGCTACAAGCGCCCCATCGAAGTCCCCATCAGCCGAGGCGGCGAGGTCGAGGACGAGGCGCTGCCGGCCGAGTCGAAGGGTTAGCGGCGGCTTGAATCCCGGCCCCGCCCGCGTTTAAGCTGTCACGCGCGGAGGAGATTTATGCTGTACTGGCTGTCGAGCTCGAAGGTGCGTCTGGGGCTGCTCGTCAACGGGCTGTACCTGTTCAGCCTCTTCGTGCCGTCGCCGTCGCAGGTCGGCGGGCGCCTGTATCCCAACGACTACGCGCGCCCCGACTTCGCGAGGCCGAAGCGGCCGCCGATCTCAGTCTTCCTCACGCCGCCCACGGGGCCGACGAAGGCGACCTCCTACCGCGACGGCTCGGGCGTGCTCACCGTCTATCTCGATAAAGAGTTGACGCTTCAGTCGTCGCCGGGCCACGTCATGACGCTCTCCCCGACCTTCACCATACGCGGCGACGGCTCGCCCGACGCCGTGCTCCTCCACTTCATCTCTTACAACAGAGAGCGGTCGGACTCGCTCGACGGCGGGCTCCTGATTAGGGCCGACGGCCGGCTGGTGTGGCCGGCCGCCGGCCCCGACGGCGACCTGACGTGGAACGGCTGGAAGGAGGAACTGGTGCCGGCCTTCGTCACGGAGAACGGGGGCTTCTACTTCGAGAACGTCGGCAAGACGATACCTTACGAAGTCTTCGCCGAGGTCATCGGCGCGAAGAGCGTGGTCTTCAGCCTCGGCCCTTACAACGTAAAGTTGAGGGACGAGCAGTTGGAGGCGCTCCGCGACATGCACCGCCTCTGGGCCGCCCCGCCCGCGCCGGCCGGCGTCCGCAAGAGGTTCTGAGTCGCGGCGCCGCGCGGCCCGCACCGGAAGAACAAGGGGGTGACGAAGGCGATGCTGCTCGAACGCTTCGGACGCGGCGGCCGACTCTCATTCGCGCTCCTGCTCGTCCTCACGCTCCCGACCTGCACGCGCAACCAGGAAGCCAACAGACCGCCGGCCGGCGGGGTCGTCGTCGTGCGCGCGGCGCGGATGCTCGACGTGCGGAGCGGGCAGGTCGTCGCCGACGCCGTCGTCGTCGTCGAGGGCGAGCGCGTCGCGGCGGCCGGCGCGGGGCTGGCCGTCCCGCCGGGCGCGCGCGTCGTCGATTTGGGCGACGTGACGCTCATGCCCGGACTCGTTGACGCGCACACGCACCTCACCTACCACTTCGACAGGACGGGGCGCTTCGGGCTGGTCTGGGACGCGAGCGCCGACGAGACGCTCGGGCGCGCCGAGGAGAACGCGCGCGCGACGCTGGAAGCCGGCGTCACCACGGCGCGCGACCTCGGCGGCGACTCGCGCGTCGTGACACGTCTGCGCGACCGCGTGGGCCGCGGCGAGGCCGTCGGGCCGCGGCTCCTCGTCTCGGGCGAGCCGCTGACGGCGGCCGTGCTGCGCGGCGCGGAAGAAGATCGGGGGGAGCGCGTCCGGCGCGTGCGGGCGTTTGTCCGCGCGAGGATCGCGGAGGGCGTGGACGTTATCAAGATTTTCGAGGGCGTTGACGCGACCGGCGCGCCGCTCTTCAACTCGCAGGAGATAAACGCCGCCGTCGAGGAGGCCGCGCGCGCCGGGCTGCGCGTGGCCGTGCACGCGCACGAGGCGGCCGCCGTGAGGGCCGCAGTCTCGGGCGGCTGCGCCTCGGTCGAGCACGGCTCGTTCCTCGACGCAGAGTCCGTGCGCCTGCTCGCCAAGCACCGCACGGCGCTCGTCCCGACGCTCTACCTGCCGACGCACTACCTCGAACACCGCGAGCGCTTCGTCTCGTTCGACCCTTTGACGTGGACTTTCTTCGAGCGTCTGCGCGCGGGCAACCTCGCCAACGCCGCGCGCGCGTTGAAGGGCGGCGTGTGGGTCGTCGCCGGCTCGGACGCCGTGGCGGGGCTGCACGGCCACAACCCGCGCGAGGTCGTGTGGCTCGTCAAGGCCGGGATGAAGCCGGCCGAGGCGCTGCGCGCGGCGACCCTCGAAGGCGCGCGCCTGCTCGGGCTGGAAGGCAAGGTCGGCGAGATTCGGGCGGGCGCGTTCGCCGACCTCATCGCGGTCGCGGGAGACCCGACGAAGGACGTGGGCGCGGTCGAGCGCGTCGTGTTCGTGATGAAGGGCGGTCGGGTCGTGCGCGGCGCCGCGCCGCCGAAGGACTAGAAAAGGGCTAGAAGCGGCCGCGCAGCTTGTCGTAGGTCGCGCGCAGGTCTTCGGGGATGACGCGTGTCTCGCCGACGGTGGTCATAAAGTTGGCGTCGCCCGACCAGCGCGGCAGGACGTGGAGGTGGAGGTGGTCGCTGACGCCGGCGCCGGCCGCCTGCCCCAGATTCATGCCGAGGTTAAAGCCGTGCGGGCGGTAGACCTCGCCCAGGACGCCCACCGCGCGGCGCGAGAGGTCGGTCATCTCGTCGGCGGTCTCTTTGGCGAGCGCGGGCAGGTCGGCCGTGTGCTCGAAGGGGACGACCATCAGGTGTCCGCTGGTGTACGGGTAGATGTTGAGGACGACGAAATTGAGGCGGGCGCGGTGGAGGATGAAGGAGCCTTCGTCGTCGCCGCGCGCGGGGAGCACGCAGAAGACGCACGAGTCGCCGTGGCCGGTCTTCTCGCCGCTCGCCCCCTTGATGTAGTCGAAGCGCCAGGGTGTGTAGAGCCTGTCCAAAAACCTGTCCCCTTGCCGAAAGAATCACCCGCGCGCACGGCTCACATCAGCGGGGGCGTCTGGCCGCCGCCGGCGCCGCCGCCCTCGGACGCGCCGGGCTCGCCGCCGTCGCCGTCCGCGCCCGCCCCTGCCGCCGGGAGGTCGGACGGGGCGGGAGCATCGGCGCCGTCCTCCTCGTTGATCAGCTCCTTCAACTCCTTGCCGGGCTTGAAGTAGGGGACGCGCTTGGCCGGAATGTCCACGGGGTCGCCGGTCTTCGGGTTGCGCCCGCGGCGCGCGCCGCGCTCGCGGACGCGGAAGGAGCCGAAGCCGCGCAGCTCGATCTTCTCGCCCTGATTGAGCGTGTCGATGATGCTCTCGAAGACGATTTCGACGAGCCGCTCGGCGTCCTTCTTGGTCAGCTCGGCCGCGCGGGCCACGTCTTCAACCAGTTCTGCTTTCGTCATTGTCTCCACCTCTCCGGCCTCTCGGTGAAAGCTTCCGCCGCAAAACACAGGCAGGTCGATGAGTTAAGGGGTACAAGAACCGGGCTGTAACTTAGCAGATACGGGGAACGCCTGACAAGGGTAAACGGTCGCGCAGCCAACAAGTTAGCGCCCGCGCGCAAAGAGAAACCCCGCGCGGAATCTTTCGACTCCGCGCGGGGCCTCGGTTCTACGTACGGTTGGGGACTAGCGGTTCTCTTCCTCGGAGCCGCCGCCGCGCTTGTTGAAGAAGTCGGCCAGCTCGCCCAGAGAGGCCATGCCGCCGCCCGCGTCGGTCGTGTAGCTCTTCACGTCCGCGATCGGCTCGTCGTGCTTGGCCGCGCGGTGCGAGAGCCCGATCTTCTTCGACTCCGGCTCGATGCGCAGGATGCGGAAGTCCAACTCCTGCCCGATCTGCGCCGCGTCCTCGGGGCGCTCGACGCGGTCGTCGGAAAGCTCCGAGACGTGGCACAAGCCCTCCAGCCCCTCGGCCAGCTCGACGAAGGCGCCGAAGTTGGCGAAGCGCGTCACCTTGCCGTGGACGATGTCGCCCGGCCGGTGCTCGTTGACGAACTTCTCCCACGCGCTCGGCTCGGTGTCCTTGATCGAGAGCGAGAGCCGGCGGTTGTCGATGTCGATGTTGGTGATGACCGCCTCGATCTCCTGCCCCTTCTTTAAGACCTCGCCCGGGTGCTTGATGCGCTTGTTCCAGGAGATGTCGGAGACGTGGACGAGGCCGTCCACGCCGTCCTCGACCTCGACGAAGGCGCCGAAGTCGGTCAGGTTGCGGACGCGGCCCCGCACGCGGTCGCCGATGTGGAAGCGCTCGGGCAGAGTCTCCCAAGGGTTCGGCTGCGTCTGCTTCATGCCGAGGCTGATGCGGCGATTCTTCGGATCGACGCCCAAAACTTCCACGTCAACCGTGTCGCCGACGTTGACCAGCTTCGACGGGTGCTTCATCCGCTTCGACCAGGTCATCTCGGAGACGTGGACGAGCCCCTCGACGCCCGGCTCAAGCTCGATGAACGCGCCGTAGTCGGTCACGCTCGCGATCTTGCCGTTCATGCGCTGCCCCGTCGGGAAGCGCTCGGAGACCGACTCCCACGGGTCGGGCAGAAGCTGCTTGTAGCCTAAGGAGACGCGCTCGCGCTCCTTGTCGAACTTCAGCACCTTGACCTGAACGCTCTCGCCGACCCTGAACATCTCGCCGGGGTTCAGCAGACGGCCCCACGACATGTCGGTGACGTGCAGCAGGCCGTCGATGCCGCCGAGATCGACGAAGGCGCCGTAGTCGGTCAGGTTCTTAATCTGACCCTCGACGATGATGCCCTCTTCCAGGGCGTTCAGCGTCTCGCCCTTCTTGCCCTGGTTCTCCTCTTCGAGGATGGCCTTGCGCGAGAGCACGACGTTCGAGCGCTTGCGGTTGAGCTTGATGACCTTGGCCTCAATCTCCTGGCCGCGCAAAGATTCGAGGTTGCGGATGGGTCGCACGTCCACCTGCGAGCCGGGCAGGAAGGCCGCCACGCCGTCCACGTCCACGCGCAGGCCGCCCTTGACGCGCTCGGCGATCCTGCCCTTGACGGGGGTGCCCGCGCGGTAAGCCTCCTCCAGCACGTCCCACGCGCGCATGCGGACGGCGTCGGCGCGCGAGAGGATGGGCACGCCCTCCTGCGACTCCATGCTCTTGATGAGCACCTCGACCTCGTCGCCGCGCTTGACGGTGAGTTCGCCCTCCTCCTGAAACTCCTCGATGGGGACGGCGCCTTCGGACTTGAAGCCGAAGTCGATGACGACCGAGCGCTCGGTGACGCCGACCACGGTGCCCTTGACGACGGAGCCCTCTTGATACTGGGCCTGCTCCTGCTCGTACTGGTCGAGCATCGCGCCGAAGTCGAAGGCGTCGCCGCCCCCGCCGCGTGGCTCGTCGTCGTCGTCGGAGGCGGCGGGGTCGGACATCGGCCGGGGCGCCTGCCGCGGGGTCGGGACCGTCAGCTCTTCCGGCGTTGCGGCGGAGGGCTGTTCGGCGGCGGGGCTGGTCGCCGTCGCGGTTTGATCCGCCGAGGCAGTGGCCGCGGCCGCGCTCGTCGCCGCCATCTCGCCGGCCTCGACTGAGGAAGCGCCGGCGGCGGGCTGTTCGCTGGTGTTATCGCCGTTGGTAGGCTTGTCGTTTTCGGTTGACATGAACTCCTGTCGGACTCCTGCTGGATTAGTCTGGCGCGAACGTTGGGCTACCCTCCGCGCCTCCCGGCGGTCGCAACGTCGGCGCACTGTTCGGCGGGCGATGCCGCGCGCTGGCGCCTTCAGATGCCGAGAGTAGCTTGGGGCGATTGCCGGATTCCGGAGGATTGAGGCGGGAGATGCGAGCCGTTGAAAAGAAAAGAAGTAAACCGAAGTTTCTGTTTTTCCACACGCCCGTGGATCACCCGCGTGATCCGCCAATCACCTCGCTATTCTGCCAGGTAGGGGAGCAATTTACACAGGCAGGCAACGCCGTGTCAAGGCGGAAAGCAAGGCAAAAGGCAAAAGCAAAAGCCAAAAGGCAAAAATGTGGACGTGAGGCGGCGCGCCTTTCGTCCTCCATTTTCGCCTTTTGAACTTTGCCCGCCGCTTTTTTTACTTGCTGTCCGTCGCCGCCGAGTCCGAGCCGCGGCGCGCGACGTAGACGCCCGCCGAGTGCGTGCCGACGAAGATGCGGCCGCGGTCGCGCGGGTCGAAGGCGAGCGCCCAGACGCGCCGGCTCGGGAGCGGCGGGTCGAGCCGCTGCCACGTCATCCCCTTGTCGGTCGAGTGGAAGACGCCGCCGCCCTCGGCCGCCGTAAAGACCTTGCCGCCGCGCTCGTAGGCGTTGCCGACGAAGACCTCGTCCGGGTTCTCGGGGTTGACGAGCACGCTGGTGAAGCTACCCAGGGGGAGGTTGCCGCCGCGTCGCAGCCAGCGCTGGCCGCCGTCGTGCGAGACGTAGAGCGTCTGCGTCGTGCCGACGTAAACGTTCGCGGGTCGCTTCGGGTCGCGCTCGATGACGTTGACGGGCGCCTCCGCCGGGACTCCCCTCACCTGCTCCCAGGATTTGCCGTTGTCGCGCGAGACGAGCACGCCCGAGTTCGAGGTGCCGACGAACATCGTCTCCGGCTCCTGCGGGTTCGCCGAGATGCAGAGCGTCCGCACGTCGAAGCTCGGGCCGAAGGAGATGCGCTCCCAACCCTTGTCGAGGTCGTAGCTGCGGTAGAGGCCGGCGTTGGTCGCCGCGAGCATGCCGGGGCGCCCGTCGCGTTCGTCGGCCGTGTAGACGAGCTGGTTGATGGTGTCGGTCAGGAAGCGCGGCGCGTTCTGCAAGGCGTCGGCCATCGCGCCGGCCTCCTGCATCCCGCCCGCCAGCCCGAGCGCCACGAACGTCGCCGCGTCGAACTTGCCGGTCACGGGGATGCTCTTAGCCGTCTGGAACTTGCGGAGCTGCGCGACCGTCCGCGTGCCCGCGATGCCGTCGGGCTTGCCCACGGCGAACCCGGCCACGTTCAGGGCTTCCTGCGCGCGCCTGACCGTGTCGTTCGGGGTCGGCTTCGCCGCGACGGCGGGCGCGGGGGCAGTCGTGGTCGTTGCGTTCGCGCCGGCGGCCCCACGGCGCGCCTTGCCGCGCGACGCGGCCTTCGGCTTCGGCGCGGTGACGGGCGCCCAGGAGGCGCCGCGGTCGGCCGAGCGGTAGAGGCCGTAGTTCGTGCCGAGGTAGATGACGTTGGCGTCGCGCGCGTCCTGAAGAATGGAGTAGGCGATCAGACGCGGCGGCATGTTGCGCGCCGAGAGCTGCCACGTCTCGCCCGCGTCGTTCGAGACGTAGAAGTAGCCGCCGCCCGTGGCGGTGTTGATCGTCGTCGCGTAGACGCGGCCGGGTTTCTCGCGGTCGGGCACGACGGCGTAGGCGCGCCGCCCCGAGTAGCCGCCGTTCGACGGCGCGAAGTTGCGGCCGCCGTCGTGCGAGACCATCACGCCGTAGTTGTTCGTCCCGATGTAGACGACGTCCGGGTGCGTCGGGTGGACGGCGATGGCGTTGACCTCGAAGCTCTGGCGGTTGGTCGTCACCTTCCAGTCGGTGCCGCCGTTGGTGCTCATCCAGAAGCCCTCGGTCGTGCCCGCGTAGATGGTCTCGGGGCGGCCGGGGTTCTGGAGAATCGAGCGCGTGCGGCGCGACTGCGACGGGATGCCGTTGACCTTGCGCCAAGTGGCGCCGGCGTTGCGCGTCTCGTAGATGCCGCTGCACGCCGAGGCGATGACGTGGTCGGGGTTGCTGTCGTCGATCTCGATGGCAAAGATGTCCGAGTCGTCGATGATGCCGGTCTTGGTGATACTCCAGGTCTGCCCGCCGTCGGTCGTCTTGTAGGGCAGATACCACGTGCCGGCGTAGATGACATCGGCGTCGCGCGGGTCTACGGCCAGCGACTCGATGTTGATGAGGCCGGGCGTGGCCGCCGTGTTGAGCAGCTCCCAGCGGTCGCCCCCGTCGGCCGAGCGCCAGATGCCGCGGTTCGTGCCGGCGAGGAGCAGGTCGGGGTTCTTCGACGACTGCGTCAGCGAGTGGATGCCGTCGCCCTTCAACTGCTCCGCCTCGCGCCAGGTGCGGCCGCCGTCGGCCGTCTTGAAGAAGCCGCCCGCCTCCTTGTGCCTGTGCGCGGCGACGTAGATGACTTTGGAGTCGCGCGGGTCAACGATCAGGTTGTCGATGAGCAGCCCCGGCCGGTTGAAGCCGGCGACGCGCGACCACGTCTCGCCCGCGTCCCCCGAGGTGTAAATCTGCCCGTCGATGGTGCCGAAGTAGAGCCGCGTCGGGTCTTGCGGGTCGATGACGAGCGAGCGCACGTCACCGCCCAGAGGCCCGGTCGCCTCCCAGCTCAAAAGCCTCTCGGCGGCCGAGTCGGCGTCGTCGGCGGCGTGCGCGGGACTCCCTAAAGAAGCCCATGACGCGAGCAGGGTCAGGATGACGAGGGCGGAGGGGAGCTTTTGGAGCAAGCGATTCTTCATTTTTAACACCACGGTCTTCAAAATTCTACGAGCTTCGCGGCGGGGGGTTAACGGGAACCGCGCGGCTATTATCCTTATCAAATGCGACTTTAGCAAAGCCCGGCCCGCCGCGCGGGTCGGGAATGTAGGATGCCGCCCCAATTTTGGCCGTTGTACGGAATGTGCGGGGCCGAGAATCGCCGAAAGCCCGCGTGACGCATACCTTGGCCGGCGCGGCATAAATGCGAAGCGGGCGACGCTTCAACTTAAAGAAGCGTCGCCCGCTTTCGGTTTGGGCCGCGCCGCCGTCACGGGCGGCGCGGCTGTAGGTTAACGACTACTCCTCGTCGTCGTCGCGGCCGCGGCGGCGACGCGCCGGGGCGCGAGTGGTACGAACCTCCGACGGATCGACCGTCGGCGCGGCCGGAGGCGGCGTGGCGCCGGACGGCACGATCCAGAGCTCGACCGTCAGGTCTTCGCGGAAGCCGCCGTCCACGGTCACGATGCGCGAGGCATCGATGCCGCGGGTCGTCACGAGGTAGTCCTTAGCGCGGTCGCAACGACGCTGCGCCTCACCCGTCCGGCCCCTGCGTCCGCCGTAGCAAACCAGGTAGCCCTGCGCCGTCGGGTCGTTCTGCAACTCGATGGCGAAGTTGTCGAGGCGAGCCTTCTCGTCGTTGAACTTGATGTTACCGTACTCGTCGATCTTGCGCGGCCTGACTTCGACCGGAATGCTCGTCGTGCAGCTATTCGAGGCCGAGCAACTGCGGTCGTAGCCGCCCACGTCAACGGTCGCCGTAACGGTGCCGCTCACGCCGGTCGTGTCAACCGTGATCGAGCTGGTGCCCTGACCGCTGCTGATCGTGCCGGCCGAGACCGTCCAGTTGAAGGTCGGCGTCACGTTCGGGTCGCCGACCGAGACGTTAGCGGTGAAGGTGACCGGCTGGCCCGCCGTGGCGGTATCCGGGCAGCTCACCGTGATCGTCGGGCAGGTAACCGGCGGCGGCGGGATGGCCTCGCATGGGCAGCGGTCAACCGTCACGGTCGTCGAGGTGAACGCGATACAGCCGCAGCCGTCGTCCACTTCAACCGTCACGGTGTAGGTGCCCGGCGCGACGCCCGTCAGGTCGAGCGTGGCGTTCGGGCCGTCGCCCGTCACGCGCCCGCCGGTCGTCGAGTAGGTGTAGAGCAGCGTGTCGCCGTCCGGGTCGGTCGCGGTGGCCGAGAGCTGAACCGTGCCGGCGGTCGGCGTGCAAGAGCCGGACGGGCGCTCGCCCGTGCCGCACTCGGCCGCCAGCGTCACGCGGCTCGAAGAGGCCGAGAGGCTGACGGTCGGCGGCTGATTCGGGAACACCGTCGGCAGCCGCTCGTTGCGGCGTCCGGCGAAGATCTGGAAGATGAACCCGTGCGGGTCGTCCGACGTGCGGAAGCCGGCCGGGAAGCCGTGATTCGGCTCGTCGTCGCCGAAGCCGAGCATGTCCGTAAACGTCTTACCCTGCTGGTTCAGGTGGCCGCGGTAGGCCGCCGAGAAGCCGAACCAGCGCTTCGGGAAGATGCGGACGCCGCCGAGGAACTCGACCGGGTTGTTCGGGAACGCGTTCGGCGTGCGGCCGCCCGCGTAGTGAATCGCCTTCAACTCGGTGATGACCTGGAAGTGGCGGTTGACCGCGAAGTCCATGCCGACGCCCGAGACGACCTCGTCCGCCCGGTCGAGCAAGGAGACCTTGCCCGTGCCGAAGGCTTCGGACTGCGGGTTCGAGTTCAGGATGTAGCCGAAGTTGGCGTGCAGGCTGACCGAGCGGCTCAGGCGTCCCGAGACGAAGCCGACGAGACCGAAGTCGCCGATGTCGCCGCCGGGGCTCGCGCCGCGCTGGAGTTGGTTAAAGCCCGAGAAGTCGTCGGCCTTGTCCGTGTACCAGCGGTAGAAGGCGACGAGGCCGACGCCGAGCGGGTTGTTCGGGCCAGTGAAGCGAATCTTCGCGCCGGCCTGCATCGTCCCGAAGGCGGACTCGCCGTAGAGCCGGTTGACGAAGGGCGCGTCGGCGATGTAGCTCGGGCAGACGGCGAACAGGTCCGGCACCGTCAGCGTGTTGAAGGTCAGGTTGGCCGGGATCGTGCGCGTCGTCAGGACGACGCCGGGCAGGATCGAGCCGCAGGGCGAGCCGACGCCGGGGAAGTTGGACGCCGCGCTGAAGTTGCCCTGCTCCGTCCCCGTCGGCGTGCCCAGACGCGACGTGAACGGCGGCGCGATGGCGTTGCCCGTCAGCCCGAAGTTGGGGCCGACGCCGCCGACGAACGGGAACTGGACGAACGGCTGGTTGAACGCCGGCCGGAACATCGCCGAGTTGGTCGGGATGGTCGAGCCGCTCACCCTCTCCGGGGAGAGGATGATGGCGGGGCCGCTGCCGAGCAGTGTCTGGCTGAAGTAGAGTTGCGAGTTCGGCAGGTAGAAGCTCGACAGGTGCTTCGGGTTGTTGACCTTCACACCGCGGTAGCCCTCGGTGCTGAAGAACAGCTCAAGATGATCGTTGATGCCGATGTTGAAGCTGAGCGGGATGACGCTGATGTCAACGTTGCCGGGGTCGCGGTCGTAATTGCTGTAGGCAATGCTGAAGGTGAACTCTCCCTTACGCAGCGTGTCGCCGTCGTAAATGGTGAAGAGTCCGGTCGGCCCTCCCGGAGGGCCACCCGTGCCGACAGTCGGAGCCTGGTTGCGCGGGTCGTTACCCGGGCGCAGAGTCTGAGCCGTCACTGCCGACAACAGGATTAAAGTGGCGAGCGCGGCAAAGAGCGCTCTTCTCGCGAGTCTCATCGCATTCCTCCTGCGAAATGAGTTTAAATTTTGCGGAAGGGGGCGACCGTGCTCCTCGAAATCGCGGCGGCGGCGGCCGTGTTCGGCGCCGGCCGGACTGTATTCCTCAGTCCGACCGCTTAGCCGCTGGCCGCGACCGGGCGACCCTTAATCCTGGGGCGCGGGCGCTCCAACTACAAGCGTAAACCCTTTAAGTCAAAGAAACTGCTACCGCCCTCGAACTCGAACGTCTTGTAGATGGAGCGGAGCAGCGAGAGGAGCTTCGGACGCCTGGTGGGGCGCCCGTCGGGCGCTAATGCAATGCCTCTACAGCGCCTCTCAACTGAGTGAACTTTGTGCTTGGTTTAGCGCACCTGCTTATACAGAACGGGTGCGCCGCTGTCAACACTTTGGGTGGAACACCTCCAACGCCGCCGCCTAAAACCCTACACGGACAGATGCCGGGGGCGTACCAAGTTCCGCCAGACCATACACCTCTCAGTCGCGGAAATCAAGAGTTTTTCGCAACTTAGCTCGAAAAAACAGTTCACATTTTCGTCACGCGTAGATGCCGCGCATCCGCGTGTCGTAAGCCACGCGGTCGATGGCCAGCATGTAGGCCGCCGTGCGCGTATCGACGTTGTGGTTCTCGGCGTACTTCACCACGTCGTTGAAGCTCGCCACCATGATGTCGGCGAGTCGTTCGTTGACGACATCTTCCTTCCAGAAGTAGCCCATCCGATCCTGCACCCACTCGAAGTAGCTGACGGTGACGCCGCCGGCGTTGGCGAGAATGTCCGGAATGACGAAAACCCCGTTGTTGTGCAGGATTTTGTCGGCGTTCGCGGTCGTCGGCCCGTTCGCCCCCTCGGCCAGAATGCGGCACTTGATGCGGCCGGCGTTCTCCGAGCGAATCTGGTTCTCGGTCGCGCACGGCGCGAGCACTTCGCAGTCGATTTCGAGCAGGTCGGCGTTCGAGACGTGCTCGACGTTAGGGAATTCCTGAAGCGAGCGCGTCTGCTGGAGGTGCGTGAGCGCGGCGGGGATGTCGATGCCGTCGGGGTTGTAGATGCCGCCGAAAATGTCCGAAAGTGCGACGACCTTGTAGCCCGCCTCGTGGAGGAGGCGCGCGCCGATGCCGCCGACGTTGCCCGAGCCTTGGACGACGACGCGCGTGCTGGGCGGCGAGAGCTTGAACTTTTTGATGGCCTCGTTGATGACGATGAGGAGGCCGCGCCCCGTCGCCTCGCGGCGGCCGCGGGAGCCGCCCAACTCGACCGGCTTGCCCGTGACGACGGCGTTGACGGTGTGGCGGGCGTGCATGGAGTAGGTGTCCATGATCCAGGCCATCGTCTGCTCGTTGGTGTTCATGTCGGGCGCGGGCACGTCGCGCTCCGGGCCGATGAAGTCGATGAGTTCGGCGGCGTAACGGCGCGTCATGCGCTCAAGCTCGCCCAGAGACATCTGCATCGGGTCACAGATCACCCCGCCCTTGCCGCCGCCGAACGGGACGTTGACGACCGCGCACTTCCAAGTCATCCACGCCGCCAGCGCCCTCACCTCGTCAATCGTCACGTCGGGCGCGTAGCGGATGCCGCCTTTGGCGGGGCCGCGCGCGAAGTTGTGCTGGACGCGGTAGCCCTCGAAGACCTCGATGCGGCCGGAATCCATGCGGACGGGGATGTAGACCTTCAGCTCGCGGTTCGGGACGCGCATCACGGCGTAGAGGTCGGGGTTGAGGTTCAGGAGCTGCGCGGCGCGGTCGAAGCGCTCCATCATCGACTCGAAGGGATTCTCCTCCCTGATGCGCCGCGGGTCGTCCATCATTGCCTTTGTCATTATTCTTCTCCGGAGTCAGGGGTCAGAAGTCGGCGTTCTCGGAATCTGGGCCAGAAATAAGCGGAGGCGCTTGCGGCGGCCTCCGCTTATTCCGACTCCCGGCTCCTGACCCCTGACTCCCTGTTTTTCAAAATCTCGTTCATCGCGCCCGTGCGGTAGCCGTGCAGGTCGAGCGTGACGTAGCGGAAGCCGAGCGCGCGGAAGCGCCGCGCCAGCTCGTCGGCGACCTCGCGCCGGAGCGCCTTGTCCAGTTCGGCGGGCGCGACTTCCAGCCTGACCAGCTCGTCGTGGTGGCGCACGCGGAACTCGCGGAAGCCGAGTTCGCGCATGACCTGCTCGCCCGTGTCTACGGTTCGCAGCCGCTCGATGGTGACGGGCGTGCCGTAGGCGAGGCGCGACGAGAGGCAGGGACTCGCCGGCTTGTCCCACGTCGGCAGTCCGGCGCGCCGGCTCAGGATGCGCACGTCGCTTTTCGCCATGCCCGCCTCGACGAACGGGCTGCGCACGCCGCGCTCGCCGGCCGCCGCGCGACCCGGTCGGTAGTCGCCGAGGTCGTCGGTCGTCGAGCCGTCCAACACAAAAGCAAAGCCGCGCGACTCCGCGAGCGGCGCGAGCTTCGAGTAGAGTTCGGACTTGCAGAAGTAGCAGCGGTCGGACTCGTTGCGCAGGTAGCGCGGGTCGCCCATCTCGCCGGTCTGAATGTATTCGTGGTTGAGCTTGAGGCGCGAGACGAGCGCGGCGACCTCCTCGCGCTGGTTCGAGGCGAGGCTCGGCGAGACGCCCGTGACGCAGAGTGCGCGCGCGCCGAGCACTTCGTTCGCGACGTGCGCGAGGTAGGTGCTGTCAACGCCGCCCGAGAAGGCGATCAGCGCCGACCCCATCCCCGAAAGGAGCGCACGCAACGCCTGCTCCTTGGCGAGCGCCGCGCGCCCCTCTTCCGCGAGGGCTTCGGCGACTTCCACGCCGGGGACTTCCTTGTCGGCTACCAGACTGTTCACGCTTCCCTTTTGGCCTCTCGCAACAGACGGACGGCGGCGCCACAACGTGCGGGCTGCTGTCTCAAGTTGTTTTGGTGTAAGAGTCTTGCCAAATTCGGATGGTATCGCACGCGCGCGGGGCGCGCAACCCGGAGTCCCCGGCCGCGCGTCATACGTCGCGCGGGGACGTGATGGACGACCCCGCGCGCGCGTGTTATATTCCGCTCGAAACTCACGCGCGCGTCTCCCAACGTGGGCAGTTTCGTCCCCAAACGTCTTCCCCTGCGACCAAAGCTTCAGATGACTTACGGCTTTCGCCAACGGCGGCTCGTCTTCGCGCTCGTCTTCGCGCTCGTCTTCGTGTGTGCGCCGGCGACGCGTGCGCAGGAGACGGACGAGTTCGGCGACACGGCGGCCGACCCCGTCAAGCTCTTCGACCGCGCGCAGGAGGCGCACGCGAAGAAAGACTACGAGCGCGCGCTCGAACTCTACGAAGAGGCTTTGCAGCTCCGGCCGGACTTCCCCGAGGCGGAGTTTCAGAAGGCCGGCGCGCTCGTCGCGCTGAAGCGTCCGACCGAGGCGGAGAAGTCTTACAGGCGCGCGATGGAGCTGCGCCGGACGTGGGCGCTCCCGCCCGCCGCGCTCGGGCTTATGCTGGTGCGAACGCCGGGGCGCGAGAAGGAGGCCGAGCCGCTCTTGCGGCGCGCGCTCGAACTCGACGCGAAGAATTTGACGGCGGCCGTCGCGCTGGCCGAGTTGCGCTCTCGCGCGGGAGACGCGGCCGAGAGCGTCACGTTCTGGCGGCGCGCGGCGGAGTTGAAGCCGGGCGACGCGTCGCTCTGGGTCTCGCTGGCGCGCGCGCAGGTCGCCGCGAAGGACGCGGCCGGGGCTTTGAAGAGTTTCGAGCAGGCGTCAATCGTGGAGCCGTCCAACACGGAGGCGCGGCTCGGGCGCGCAGACCTCTATCTCGCCTCGGGCGACGCCGAGCACGCGCTCGTCGTGGTTCGCGAGCTTGAGACGCAGGCGAAGGCGACCTCTGACTGGCGGCTCGGCGTCGCGGTCGCTAACCGCTACGGGCTGGCCGGGCACAAGGACGAGGCGCGCCGCGTCTACGAGTCGCTCACCGACGAGGCCAAAAATTCTGACGACGGCAAGAAGCTTTTCGCGGCGCTCGCCGACGCGACCTGCGAGGACACGCCCGAGTCGCGCGCCTCGCTCGAACGCCTCGTCGCCGCCGACCCGAAGAACGCGGGCGCGCTCGCCTGCCTCGGGCTGCTCGCTCGCACGACCGACCCGGAACGTTCCGTCCAGTACTACAGGCGCGCGGCCGAGGCCGAGCCGGGCAACGTAGACCACGCCATCGGCTACGCGTCGGCGCTCGTCCAGTCGCGCCGCTTCGCGGAGGCGGCCGGCATACTGCAACGCGTTATCAAGGTCGCCCCCGACAAGTACGAGGCGCACGCGAACCTCGCCGCCGCCCTCTACGAGATGAAGCTTTACAACGAGGCCGTTTCGGAATACAAATGGATCAGCCGGGCGCGCCCCGAGCTGTCCGTCGTCCATTTTTTCATCGCCACCGCGCACGACCGCCTCGGAGAGTATGAGGCGGCGCTCGCGTCTTACGAGACTTTTCTCGCGCGCGCCGACGCGCGGGTCAACCAGTTGGAGATCGAGAAGGTCAACCTGCGGCTCCCCGTGCTGCGCAACCAGATCAAGCGCGGCGAGGGGGTCAAGAAGGATAAGAGGGCGCAGTGATGAACACGAATCGCAGCGCGAGACAGACCGCCCGGCCGCACGCCGCCACACTGACGCGGCAGTCGGCCCGACTCCTGATTCTACTGACGCTCGCCGCGCTCGCGTGCGGCGAGGCGCGCGCGCAGGAGGCGACCGCACAGCCCCAGCCGCCGCCGCGCGAAGAGGGCGGGCCGCCGCCGGTGCGCTACGTCCCGGTTGACGTGCGCAGCCGGCTCGACGCCGAGCGCGACCCGAAGGCGCGCGCGCGCCTCGGGATGCTCATCGCCGAAGAGTGTCTCGACCGGGCGGCGCAGTTCGCCGAGCAGGATCAGTTCGTGGCCGCCACGGGGCAGGTCGGCGTCTACCAGGCGGTCGTCGAAGACACCATCGGCTTCCTGCACAGGCCGGGGCGCGCCGGCAACAAGCTGCGCGACATCTTCAAGCGCGTCGAGATCACGCTCCGCGCGCACGTCCCGCGCCTCGAAACCATCCGCCGCGAACTCCCCTCGCAGCACGCCGTCTATCTGAAGGACGCCATCGACTTCGTCCGCGACAGCCGCGACCAGGCGCTCGGCGCCTTCTACGACGACGCCGTCATCCGCGAGCCGAACCGCCCCGCCGTCACGACGGCCGCCGGCGAGCGCGCGACGACGAGCGCCCCGGCGCAGCCCGTGGACGAGAAGAAGCCCAACCAGCAGCGTTAGCCGCGACATCAAAGCAGTCATGGACAACCCCCGCACCACGACGCGCGCACGCCGCCGCGGACACGCGCGCGCCGCCGCGCCCCTGCTCTTCGCGCTCTGCCTTTTGACAGCCCTGCCCGCGCTCGTCCCGGCCCAGCGGACGCGCGAGCACCTGACGCCCGAGGAGATCGAGTTGGTGCGCGACAACCAGGTGCTCGACGCGCGCACCGGCGTCTTCATCAAGGCGGCCGAGCGCCGCCTGCTCGCCGTCACCAACCCGGCCGAGGCCGCCAAAACGTCCGCGAAGGATAAGGAGAAGTGGGGCGAGGTGAAGGGCACGCGCGCGCAGCTCTTCTACGACATCTCGAAGATTCTCGACGAGGCGGTCGTCAACGTTGACGACGTGGCCGTCCACGACCCCGACAGCCCGCTGCTCCGCAAGTCGCTCTTCATGCTCGCGCAGGCGGCCGGGCGCATCCTGCCCGAGTTGGCGAGGCTGCGCGAGTCGGTCAAGGAGGAGGCGGAGGCAGACCAACTCGACCGCGCGCTGGAGACGGCGAAGGAGATCGCCGAGGCCGCCAAGGAGCGCGGCGTCAACGCCGAAGACCTCAAGGCCAAGGCGAAGGCCGCGAAGAAGGACAACTGAGTCGGGTTACAGAAAGTTCGACCGCAGCGTCCGGGGCGGCGCGCGTACTTCTCAAAGAAGAGCGCGCCGCTTTTTTATTTCGACTTATTGTGTGAGGCCGAACCGCGCGGCGGTTTGTGTCGTAGAATAGGGCGCGAAAGGAAACGCGGAATAACTTATGGAGAGCAGATTCTACCCCGGCGTTCAGGCCGACTCGGCGAAGCTCACGGGCGAGCTGCGCGCACTCTTCGACGCCGACGCGGGCTTTGAAGTCCAGATCATGCAGGTCTCGACGACCGCCGTCGTGCAGGCGCGCAAGACGAGCACGCTCCGCGACCTGACCGGGCTTTCGGCCGCGCTCACCATCAAGATCACGCCCGAGCACGGCGGGACGCGCGTCGAAATCGGGATGCAGAAGTGGCTCGACAAGGCGGCGGTGGCGGCCGTGGCCGTCTTCCTCTCCGCCGGGCTGCTGCTCGCCCTGCCCGCGCTCGGCGCCTACTGGCAGTACAAGCTGACCGAGGACGCGTGGAAGATCATCGAGGGGCACGTCGCGCGCAAGGCCGGCGGTTACGTGCCGCCGATGCCGGGCAGTTGCGGCACCTGCGGCGCGACCATCACCTCAGGCTCGGCCTTCTGCTCGGGCTGCGGCGCGACAGTGAAGGCCGCGCACGCCTGCGCCTCCTGCGGCGCGCAGCAGAAAGACCCCTCGGCGCGCTTCTGCAACCGCTGCGGCAAACCCCTGACGAGCTGACGCGCTTATCTCACGCGGCGTCCGACTCGCGCTCGGTCAGTCCGAGTTCGTCCGCGCAGTCGCGGCAGAGCCAGACGTGGATGTGCGCGGCGTCGGCCCAGAAGAAGGGCGTGACGCGCGCGGCGGCGCGGAGGGCCGCCGCCGACGGCAACCGCTGGAGGTGTTTGACGTAGACGCTGCCCCGGTAGAAAGTCCCCGGCGCGCCGCCCGCGCGGTGGACGCACTCGCGCACGCGATAATCCTGCTCGCTCTTCAAGTCGGGTTGACCTCAATAAGTACTCTTTAAAGTATTGCAAAGCTGGGAGGGCTCGGCGCTCTTCGTCTCGGGCGCGGGTGAATGTTTACCACGCGACGCTTGCGAAGGAGTTGCATTGTCATTGCGGAACTATTATTTTGCCGCCCTCCGGTTGAAAAGAATAAGCGTTTAAGTAATCATCCAGCAATGTCCGAGAGGCAGCCCGAAGATTTGACCATCCTCGTCGTCGAAGACTACGAAGACACGAGCCTCGCCATGCGCCTCGCGCTCGAACAGAAGGGCTATCACATCCTCGAAGCCTCGGACGGCGCCAGCGCCGTCGCGGTCGCCGAAAGTTTCCGCCCCGATGTCGTCCTGATGGACTTGAACCTGCCCGTGCTCGACGGCTTCGGCGCGGCCGGGCGCATCCGCTCCAACCCCGAACTGAAGGAGATGGTCATCGTCGCCGTCACCGCCCACCACGACGTAGACTTCCGCGCTCGCGCCCTCGCCGCCGGCTGCAACGCCTTCGTCACCAAGCCCATCGACTTCGAGTGGCTCGGCGACCTCATCAAGAACCTCCTGCCCTGAGTTGCCTCCCCGCATTCAAGCCCCGAATGACGAATGACGGAGGCCGCCGCGTAAATTTCTCGCGGGCCGTCGTGCCGGGGCGCGCGCTTCGCCTATACTGTCGGGCGTGCCCTACACACCGGCCGCGTTGTTCTACAAGCTGCTACTCTACCCGCTGCTGCGGCTCTACTGGTTCGTGCTCCGGCCGGACGTGCTCGGCGTGCGGTGCCTGGTCGAGTGTGAAGGGCGCGTGCTGCTCATCCGCAACCCGTACGGCGCGATGAAGTGGGACCTGCCCGGCGGCGGCGTCAGGCGCGGCGAGCGGCCCGAGGACGCGGCGCGGCGCGAGGTTCGCGAGGAGGTCGGCGTCTCGCTCGCCGAACTGCGGCCGCTGGGGCGCTACACCGGGACGGAGTTCTACGACAGGGACACGGTCGTCAGTTACTTCGGGCGGGCCGAGAGCGCGGCGCTCAAGCCACGCCGCGCGGAGGTCTACGACGAGGGCTGGTTCGAGTGGGGTCGGCTCCCCGAGCCTCTGTCGCGCGAGGCCGCGCGTGTCATCGAACTATACCGCGCGGGCGGAGGGCGTTGAGGCCGGCGCGGCGAAGGGTCGGGGTGAGCAGTCCGCCCACGGCTCTCCAACGTCAAGCGAAAAAGCTTGGCGGGTGGCTTTACGGGGCCGGACGTAGTACCGTCACGGCATCCTTACGAAAGATGATTTTTAACCGATGAACGAAATCTTAGTGGCGGACATTTCCCGGCCCCGCAGCCGTGGCTTGAGCTACACCGTCTGCACGCAGTTCCTCTTCATGCACCTCGCCTGCCTGCTCGCCTTCCGGACGGGCGCGAGCGCGGCGGCGGTCTCCGTCTGCCTGGCGCTCTACGTCGTGCGCATGTTCGCCATCACCGCCGGGTTCCACCGTCTGCTCTCGCACCGCTCGTACAGGGCCGGGCGGCTCTTCCAGTTCGCCATCGCGTTCGTGGGGACGGCCGCCTACCAGAAGGGGCCGCTCTGGTGGTCTGCGCACCACCGGCGCCACCACCTGCTCGTGGACACCGAAGAAGACCTGCACTCGCCCGTGTCGCGCTCCGTGTGGCAGTCGCACGTCGGCTGGTTCCTGTCGCGCGACAGCGCGGCGACCGACACGCGGCTCGTCTCCAACCTGCTCAAATTCCCCGAGCTGCGCTGGCTGGATAAGTACTACGTGCTGCCGCCCGTCATGCTGGCGGGCGCGACGTTCCTGCTGGGCGTGCTGCTCGAACGCTACTTCCCCGGCTCGGGCACTTCGGGCTGGCAGATGTTGGTGTGGGGGTTCTTCGTGAGCACGGTGCTGCTCTACCACGGGACGTTCACGGTCAACTCGCTCGCGCACCTCTTCGGGAGCCGCCGCTACGAGACGGCCGACAACAGCCGCAACAACCTTCTGGTCGCGCTCATCACGCTCGGCGAGGGCTGGCACAACAACCATCACCACTACCCTTCGTCCGAGCGGCAGGGCTTCTACTGGTGGGAGATAGACGTGGCGCACTACACGCTGCGCGCGCTCTCGTGGGTCGGAGTCGTCCGCGACCTGAAGGCGCCCCCCGGAAGGTAGGCGGCGCGCAGTTAGTCGAAACAGATTTCACGCCGCCGCGCGCCCGCACGGTGTACTATGTGTCGGCTTTCCGAAGAACAGGGTGGGGACGAGGTGGGTTATTCAACTACTCGCAGCGACCGTGATACTGACCGCCGCCGCGGCGGCCATGAGCCTCCAGGGGCCGCAAGCCGACGCCGTCTCCGTTCAGGAGAAACCGGCCCGCGCGGCCCCGTCTCCCGAATCCAAAGAGCGCCGCGACGAACGGCCGGAAGCGGCCGCTCCCCCCGAGCCGGCGACGACGCGCGTCCAGACCACGACGGCGCCCGCCGTCAAGCCGGACGCCGCGCCGGCCTCCGACAATTCCCTCCCGGCCGGGCCGCGTAAAGCGCCCGAAGAGGCTCCCGAGCCTGCCAAGCACTTCCGCTGGCGCGCGGCCGTCGAGCAGTCGCTGCTCTTTCTCTCCGTCCAACACGGCTACGCGCTGACGCAGCCGAAGACCCGCCGCGACCTCAGCGGCAACTTCCTCCGAGACTACATCCGCTCGGTTCGCTCGCTCCACGGCTGGGCGGACGGCGGGCGCTTCTTCACCAACTACGTCGCGCACCCGATGCAGGGCTCGCTCCTGGGCTTCGTGCAGGTGCAGAACGACCCGGCAGGCTCGCGCCTGAGGTTCGGCGACGGCGGCGACTACTGGCGGAGCCGGATGAAGGCGCTCGCGTGGTCGGCCGCGTGGAGCACGCAGTTCGAGATCGGGCCGGTCAGTCAGGCGTCCATCGGCAACGTCGGGCTGCACGGCAAGCAGACCTACGTTGACTTGGTGATGACGCCGACCGCGGGCTTCGGGCTGCTCGTGGCCGAAGACGCGCTCGACAGGTACGTGATCGAGAGGTTGGAGCGGCGGAGTCAGAACAAGTACGTGAGGATATTCGGCCGGATGGCGCTCAACCCGACCCGGACGGCGGCCAACCTGCTGCGGTTCAAGAAGCCGTGGTACAGGGACGCGGGGCTGCGTTAACCGAGTCGGGGCTTTAAACCTCGCGCTCAGGGGCGCGGCAGCCAGTAGACTCTGACCTCGCCCCTGTGCCCCGTCTTCACCATGCGCCTGCCGAGCAGTTCCCCGAGCAGGATGCCGAGGTAGTCGTTGTTGAAGTCGGTCAGGGCCTGGATTTCTTGCCACGTCCGCGCCCCGCCCTGAAGCGCGTTCAGGACGCGGAGCTGCGCGGCGTCGGTCGGCGGGATGTGTGCCTTGTTCAGCATACTCGGCTACAACCCGTTTTTCTGCCGGGCCTCTTCCTCCCTGATGACCTGCGACTTACTCTCCTTGCTGTTGAAGCCGTTCACCAGCGCCAGCGCCTCGTCGTACTCAAGATTCTCCCTGATGATCTCGGAGCGGCCCTTCTTCGAGACGGCGATAGAGTCGTTGACCCTCCGGACCCGATACTTGACCGAGGTGTCGCCCTCGAACTTGGCCTTCTGCCCCGGCATCACCTGAATCGTATAAACGTACATTCGACGAATCCCTCCCCGTCAGACTGTTTACACTATAGCATCACACCCGCGCCGGTGCTTGAGGACGATTAGACACATCGCCCAGGAAGGTACATACTTCCGAATCAACATGCGCTATCATGCCCGCCCCCGCGTTAAGGTAACTTTACCCCACGGCGTGGCCCGGACGGTAGGGGGTGGCGGACGCCTCGCGGCGAAGTCGGGGGCGCGGAAGGCGGGCGGGAAAGGCGGGAGGCAGTGAGCAGAGACCACGCGGCCGGGTTCGGCAACGTCTTCGACGCGGTCAAGCGCATCGTCGAGGCCCGCGGCGTGCGCCGGGAGGGCGAGTCGCTCATCACGTACGACGAGGCCGGCCTCGCGTTCGCCCGCACGCCCTTGAGCGAGTACGAGGTGAGGACGGAGGCGGGCGTCGTCTTCAGGGCCCGCCACACCGGCGCCCTGAGCAGCGACCCGGTGTTCGAGCCGGGCGACTGGATCGAGGAAGTCAGACGGATAGACAGAGAGGTCAGGAAAGGCGGACAGAGTTGAAAAAGTTACAGAGCGGTTTCACCTTCGACCCACACGCCGGCGCCACCTACAGCTTCGAGCACATGGAGCTGGCGCAGGCCGAAGAGAGGGCGCGCGCGGCCGAGCTGCCGCACATCGTCGAGGCGATCAACTGGACGGCGGCGGGGGAGGCCGGCGAGGTGCACTACAACCGCTACTTCGCACGCGACCTCGACGCGGCGATGGGGCTCGCGGTCAGGCTCCGCATCGGCTTCGAGGAGGGCGTCGAAGAGGTGGTGGCCATCCGCCCCGCGACCAAGGCCGAGGCGACTCACGGCGGCAAGGCTTCCGAGCACTTCCTTGAGCTGATGCCCCTCGCCATCTCCAGCATCAACCAAGAAGAAGTCCGCGCCAAAGGAGACGCGGAGAAAGGCGGCAAGAAGTGAGCGGCAACTACGACCAGCATCTGACCTGCGCCGACTGCGGGCACGACTTCGTCTGGAGCGCGCGCGAGCAGGATTTCTACCGCGAGAAGGGCTTCCAACAGCCCAAGCGCTGCAAGGACTGCAACCGCGCGCGCAAGGAGCGCCGCGAGTCCGGCGGGAGCGACGCGCGCGGCGACGCCGACGGCAACAGGTGACGCGAAGCGTCCGCGTGCCGTCGCGCGCGCTCACCGCGCGCGGCTTGAGTAATGATTGCGGGTCCTCAACCGTCCCGGCGGAAGCTATTCGCGCGCGCGTGTGATATAGTCGCCGCGTAAGTCACCCGCAGTTCTTTCGACAACACACTCTCGACATCAGGATTTGCGCGCCGCGCCCTTCTCCTCGTGCCGTCTGTTTGTCCAACGCGACGACGAGGAGCGACCTGATGTCCACTCCCACTTTACCTTTAACCTCAAACGAAACCGTTCACATCAGCGCCCGGCGGCCACGGCGACGTGTCTTTGGCCGCGGCGCCTCACAGCGTGCGTAGCGTCGGGGCCGCAAGAGCTTTAGTTGCACTCATGAGAGACCTGCACGTTTATGTCGAGCCCGCGGGCTCGGGCGCGCGCGACGAGCGGGCGGCGTTCTACAGCCGGCGCGGCGACGGCCCTTTCTACCGATGGCTCTGCGCCGAAGGCACCGGGCGCTGGCGCTACTCGCGCGTCAGTCTGGACAGGCCGACGCTGCGCGTGCTCTGCGTCGCGCCGTGGGAAGCCGTCCCGGCCGCGCTGCGCAGCCGCCTCGGCGAACACTACCTCGAATAGTCCCGCCGGCTCGCCCGGCAAGCGAAAGGTGAAAACGAGTTGAGCGGACAGAGACCCGTCAGCCGCGACGCGAGGCACTACCTCGTCAAGCGCCCGAACGAAATCATTGCGAAGAGGCGGAGCTGGAACGAGGTGCAGGCCGAGCTCAGCGAGAAGGGCGACGCCGCCGACGAGGCGATGCTCTTTCGCGGGATCGTCACCGCCGACGGCACCGAGTACCGCGACATGTACGCCGACAGCAGGACGCAGGTGACCGAACACACCGCTTAGGCGCAGGGGGCGAAAGACGTGAGCGAAGAAGCGCGCGTGCTGGAAGAGGCGAAGTCGGAGGCGCTGGCGGCCTTCGCGGCCATCGCCGCCGTGATAGACCTCTTGGGCGAGCCCGTGACGGCCGAGCAGACCGGCGCGTCCGACTCGCTGCGCGCCGCCGCCGTGCGGCACCTCTCCGCCGCGCTCGAAATCATGCGCCGGGCGAAAGGCGCGGGCGCGTGAACGGCTACGACGATTTCATAGAACGGCTGGAGGCCGCGCTCGTCGATGACGAGGGGCGCGAGGACTTCCTCGAATACCTGCAAGGACTGACGAGCGAGGGGCGCGCGGAGATACTGGCCGAGGCGGATCGGCTGGAGACCGAGGAGCAGCGTACTTAAGAAAGGCTGAAAGCGATGAGCGCCAGCGAAGAGCCGAATGACGAGCCGCGGAGGGAGCCGGCGGAGGGCAACGCTCGACAGTACGCCGGACAGCCGCCCGAGGGCGGACACCCCGTCCCGCTCTTTCTGAGAGACCTCAGCGACGGGCGGAAGGGTGACGCGCAGGACGAGAAAGACGAGGTCGGGGAGTGAAAAGGTTTTGAGAATGCCGGACACGCACACCGACATCAAGGCGGGCGACTCCGTCCGCGCGCGCGACGGCGCCTACAAGGGTGAGGTCGGCACGGCTCTGCGCGTGGTGACGAGCGACAACGAGGGGCGGCCGACGCGCAACGTCTTGGTGAGCTTCCCCGCGGGCGGCGCCGACTACCTCGACGCGAGCGCCGTCGAGAAGGCGGGACAGGACGACGCGGCCGTTGACTAAAGGGCCGATCAAAAACGAGCTGCTCGCCGCCCTCCCGCGCGCCGCATACCTGCGCCTGCTCCCGCACCTTGAGTCCGTCTCGCTGCCGCTCGGCACCGGCCTATACAACTCGGGCGAGAGCATCAAACACGTCTACTTCCCCGAAGACGCGCTCGTCTCGCTGGTCACGCACATGAGGGACGGGGCGACCGTCGAGGTCGGACTCATCGGCAGGGACGGGATGGTGGGCATCCCCGTCCTGCTCGGCGACGACATCGCCTTCGAGACCGCCACCGTGCAGATCGCCGGCGACGCGCTGCGGATGCCGTCCGTGACCTTCAAGGAGGTCATCAAGAGGGGCAGCCCGCTGCTCACCACGCTCCTCCTCTACACGCGCGTGCTGATGAAGCAGGTCGCGCAGACCGCCGCCTGCAACGGCCGCCACACCGCGCCGAAGCGGCTCGCGCGCTGGCTCCTGATGTGCCACGACCGCACGGGGTCGGACGAACTGGCGCTGACGCAGGACTTCATCTCCGACATGCTCGGCGTGCGCCGCGCCGGGGTGAGCAGCGCCACCGTCGGCCTTCAGGAGGAGGGCTTCATACGCTACGCGCGCGGGCACATCACCATCCTCAAAAGACAGGGGCTGGAAGCGTTCGCCTGCGAGTGCTACGCCGCGGTCAGGGGCGGGGACGGCTCACAGCCCGCGCGTGCATAAACCGGCCGGCCGGCGGCCCGCACCCGTCCTTTTGCGCGCTATCGTGCATAGCTGACACTCTTCCTATATACTTCCCTTCCGACGTCTCTTCCGACGACGGGCACGAGCCCCCACCCCCTTTGCCAATGTCGTTTTTTCACGCCGCGCCCCCACGGGTGGGTTGAGAGTGTGCGGCGTTTAACCTCGCGGGAAATAAAGATGAAGATACTCTTATACAACCCCGACAACGGCGTGACGCGGAACTTCATGCCGCACCTCTGGATGTTCCTGCTCCAGGCTCTGACCCCGCCCGGCCATGAGGTCATCCTCGTTGACGGCAACGCCCGCGCCATGACCGAGGCCGAGCTGGTCGCCTACGCCCGCCGCGAGGGCGTCGGACTCGTCGGCATCGGCGCCATGACGCGGATGGTGGCGCGCGCCTACCGCTTC
>DASVQX010000014.1:0-110914 GCA_036388915.1 Pyrinomonadaceae bacterium | reverse complement strand
TGTTCGCCGCCGCCTCTTCTCTTCTTACGTGACCGCCGTCCGCGCTCACTGGCGCCGGTTGACCGACGCGGACTCCTGCACGGTGAGACGGAAGGTGGCGCCCTTCTCAAGGCGGAGGTTGCCGGCGCCGAGCGAGAGCGTCGAGCCGCCCTCGGCCGAGAGGCCGACCGCCTGCGTCACCTGTATCTGGCCGAGCGCCCTGCCGGCGCCGCCCACGGTCTCGGCCGTCGAGCCGACCACGTCGCCCGCCGCGCTCGTCACGCCGCCCACGGTGTTGCCGACCGCGCCGAGCAGGCCGCCGCCTGACCCCGAAGATGACGAGCCGCCCGAAGAGGCGCGCGCCGACGTGCGCGCGCTTGCGCCAGCCTCCGCGTCCAAGTCTTCGCCGCCGCGCGCGCGCGTCGCGGCCTGCGTCACCGAGTCAATCGTGACCGAGATGGGCGTCGCGAGCGAGCCGCTCTGGAGCGTGTCGAAGACGACGGTGACGGCCGAGCCGGCCTCACCACGCGCGCGGCGCTGCACGTCGGCGACGCGGCCGACGAGCTGCGCGCCCTTCTTGACGACCGTCTGGCCGTTCTGCTTCACGGCCTCGGTCGTCTTCAGCACGACGCGGTCGCCGACGCGCGCCTTGCTCACGTCGAGCGTGTTCTGTAGCTCGCCCGTCAGACGCGTCCCCGAAGCCACGTCGAGCTGGCGACCGTCGCGTCTGACCGAGGTCGAGTGTTCGGCGGACGCGCCGGCGCCCGTCTGGGCCAAAGAGACCGAGGCGCAGGCGGCAAGGGCCAGCGCCGCGGCCGAAAAGTTTCGCAGCATAAGATTTCTCCTCAGGAAGCTCTCGCGCCCGTCGGGTGGGACGCCGGAATTTCTCACGCCCGCCGCCGCCGCGGCCCCGCCCCCAAGCCTTCCGCTTGCAGCGGCGCGAACCGCGCGCGTCGGCGGGCGCTCGATGAGATGACTTGAGGTTAAGAGGAGTTAGCCGCGAGTTGATTGCGAATCAATTACATTGCGTTTGCGGACGAGACTGCGCGGTCGGGAGTGAAGGGCGAACTTACAAAGCATTGACCACCGAAGACACAAAGACACAGCTTGCAGACTGTTAAAGTCCAAGCCGTGTCTTCGGTGGTTAACAGGTCACGCGTGAGAGCGCGCCGGCACGTCAGCCACAGTCGGGGTGGTGGCAGGTGCAGCCGATCTCCATCATGTGCACCTTCGACGCGTCCTCGCACTCCTCGCTGCAATACTTGCTGCCCTCGGCCGGAGGGCAGTCGCACGTCGCGCGCGCGCACTTACTCTTTTGTTCGTCCGCCATCTCGAACCTCCATCTCTTGCTTTGACACTTCCGGGCCGGGGGAATTTTGACCTAAGTTTCATCCCGACACGGCAGCGAAGTCAAGGCGCTTGCTGGACGACGATGCGGACGCGCTCACGGCCGACGACGATTTCGAGCGGGTTGCCGAGCTGGATGGGGATGGTCTTGCCGTTGACGTTGATTTCGAGCGGGGGCGTGACGCCGCCCGCGCCGCCTGCGACGGTCGCACCGGCTGGCTCGACGTTCGCTGGAGGCGTCGCCGGGTTCGCGGGCGTGCCGGACTCGGCCGGAGGCGGCGCGGCCTGCTCGCGCGGCTTGGCCACGTCGCCCGTGCGCGTCAAAAGCGTCGTCGCCACGATGCGCCACGTCGCGGGCGTGCAGGTCAGACGCAGCCCCGGCGTGTCCACCTCGACCTGCTCGCGCGGCGCGAAGGCTTCGAGCTTCCACAGCCCCTCGCCGCAGCGCACGCCGTCCTCGCCGTAGAAGGTCGCCCAACCGGCGGCGTAGTTGTAGAAGACCGGGCTGCGGTTCTCGACGACGAGCCGCGTGTTGCGCACCGGCGCCTCGGGCGTGCCCGCGAGCGTCTGCGTGCGTAAGCGACCGCCGAGCGCCTCGTTGCCCGCCACGTCGTACGCCACCGCCGGCTGCGCCAGCGGGACGTGGACTTCGCTCGGCCTCACGTCCGCAGTCGTCGCCGCCGTCTGCTGCTGCCGCGCCCGCGCCGCGCCCGCGCCGAACGAGACAAAGACGACGAGCAGCGACGCCGTCACAAAAAGTTTAGTCTTCACTTGCTCTCCTCCGTTCCCTGTTGCGTGTTCTCAGCCAGAGACGACCGGCATGAAGGCCGCGCCGCGCGGCAGGACGTAGCCGTCGGCGTCCGAGGCGACATCCGCGAGCGCCTCTTCGACGGTGCGGGCCGGCGTCATGCGCATGTGGCGCACGTCCTCTTCCGCGAGGTTCGAGACGAGCCGGACGCGGAACCGCTCGGCCTTCGTCATGAGCGACCACGCGGTCTGGCCGTTGACCTCGTAGGCGTCGCGCAGACGCGCTTCCAGAGCGCGCGAGTCCGGCGAGTCGAACCACTTGAGGAAGTCCGCGCGCCCCGGCCCGTCGGCGCACTCGGCGACGAGGACAATCGTCCCGCCCTCAAGACACGCGTACGAGGCCGTCTCCAACGCCTTGTGCGCCTGGATGAGGTTCAGGTCGAAGGGCGCGCCGCCGGCCGAGGCGACGACCATGGGGCGCTTCTCTCTTATCTTGACGGTGTGCGAGTCGGCGTACTCGGCGCAGGCGAGGCGGTGCGCGGCGCGCCAGTCGCCGGCGTAGGCGCGCACGACGCGGCCGCGCTCGTCCGTCACGGTGTTGATGAGGAAGGAGGGCGCGGCCTCGGCCGCGATGCGCTCGCACTCTTCGTGGACGGCGTTGCCGTCGAGCCTCCCCGCCCCGACGCCCGCGCGACGCCCGCCCTGTTCAAAGTCGAGGGCTTGCAGGTGCGTCGCCTCAATCGTGCGCTTCGACGCGAGGCCGGGGCAGACGCTCTTGCGCCCGCCTGTAAAGCCCGCGAAGTAGTGAAAGCCGACCGCGCCGGTGAGGACGACGTGCGAGTGGTCTAAGAGCGCGCGGTCGAGTTCGATCGGCGTCCCGCGCTCGGTCACGCCCAAATGGACGTGCTTCGATTCGTCCGAGGCGTCGTGCGTGAGCGCGCGCACGCGCTGGACGATGAAGGGCGTTAAAAGCTCCGCCTTCTCCTCGCGCGTCACCGCGCGGTGGATGCCGGTCGCGAAGATGACGCGCAGGTCGTAGGGCGCGACGCCGAGCGCGACGAGACGCCTGACGAGCAGGTTGACGACCTGCGCGCTCCCCGTCGCGCGGGTCGCGTCCGAGACGACGACGAGCACGCTCTCGCCCGGACTGATGATCTCTTCGAGCGGCTGCGAATCGAAGGGGTCGTCGATCACCGCGCCCAACTCGGCGTCTGTCAGCGGCCGCTCCTCGGCGGCGCCGCCTTCGAGCACACGAAAGCGCCCGCCCTCGAACTCGAAAGGGACGCGGCCGCGGCCGTAGCCTAGTTCAACGTGAGTCATCTTGAGACGCGGCCGGGCTTCACCCGGCCGATTCGCGGCCGAGCACGCGGAAGAGAAGCCTGCCGTTGCCGATGCAGTAGAAGCCCAGCACCGTGTAGAACGTCGCCTTAAGCAGCATCCCCACCAAGACCACGGCGGAACCCGCCACCATCGGGCGCGGGCCGATGGCGAGGCCGGCGCCGGTCAGGAAGCCGACCGCGGTCTCCAACGCCTGCCAGAGAAAATAGACCCCGGCGAGTCTGATGATGAGCCACACCACTTCACTTTTCGTCATGGGGTTCCTCCCTCGCTCAGACGCCGAAGCGCACCAGCTCGCGCTCGATGACGTTGAGCGAGGCGAAGTCGGTCTTCCCCGACGCGCGCGTCTCGGCGAGCCAGCGGCGGAGCTGGCGCGCCTCGTCGAGCGACTGGATGCGGCACGCGCCCGTCAGCGCCAGCGTCACCAGCGCGTCGGGCGCGCCGTGCGTCATCAGCGCCGCCTGCAAGGCCGCCTGCTCTCGCAGGTCGAGGACGATGAGAAGGCTGATCTCCATTCTTAATTCTGCCGTCTACTCTTTCGCCGAGCGGAAGCAGGCCGTGCCGGAGGTGCAGAAGTGGAACGTCTCGTCCTCGAAGTCGCCGGTCTCCATCTGGATCGTCAGGTGGTCTACGCCGAACTGGTCGTGGAGCTTCGAGCGCAGGCTCCGCAGCAGCTCGGCGGGCGCGGCGGCGTGCGCGTGCCGGACGTGCGCGGAGAGCGCGTCGCGCCCCGACGTGATCGTCCAGACGTGCAGGTCGTGCACGTCCTCGACGCCGTCGGTCGAAAGTATCACGCCCTCGACCGCGGCGAGGTTGATGTGCGCGGGCGTCCCTTCGAGCAAAACATTCGTCGCCTCGCGGATCAGGTTCCACGAGCTCCAGACGATGAGCACGGCGATGAGCGCGCTGAACAGAGGGTCGGCCGCGTGCCACCCCTTGAGCATGACGAGCGCGCCGGCGGCTATCGCGCCCACCGACCCCAGGGCGTCGCCGACGACGTGGAGCCACGCGCCGCGCACGTTCAAGTCGCGCTCGTGGTCGCCGTGCAGCAGCCACGCGCAGACGAGGTTGACGACGAGGCCGCCCGCCGCCACCGCCGTCATCAGGCCCCCGCGCTCTATCACCGGCGGCGCGAGCCAGCGCCCGTAGGCGTCGTAGAGGATGAAGAGCGAGACGGCGGCCAGCGCCACCCCGTTGGTGAAGGCCGCCAGAATCTCCAGCCGGTAATAGCCGTAAGTCTTGGTCGGGCTTGCGGGTCGCGCCCCGAACCGCGCCGCGACGAGCGCGAGCGCGATGGCCGCCACGTCGGCGAACATGTGCCCGGCGTCGGCCAGAAGCGCCAAACTCCCCGTCAGCCACCCGCCGGCGGCCTCGGCCAACATGTATACGGCCGTCAGGACGAGGACGAAGCGCAGGCGGCGGCGCCCGCGCGCCGAGAGCGCCTCGTGAGTGTGCGCGTGCGCGCCGTGCGCGTGCCGGTGTCCGTTCTCGGAAGCCATCTTCAGCGCGTAAGCTTAGCAGATTGCGACGAAGCCCGACAGAGGGAAGCGAGCAGGCGGTAGGCGGTTAATACCGGCTTGCGGGATGGAATAAGGCCCTAAAAGCCGTGAGCGCGGGCATCCCTGCCCGCGCTCACGGCTTTTAGGGCCGCGCTAAAGCTCTTAACTGCCTACCGCCTACTTTCCCCTCACAGCTCGGCGAGGCCGAGCGCCTTGTTGAAGTCGCGGTAGAGTTCGTTGAGGTCGTGGATGTTGCGTTCGAGCGCGCGCGGCAGCTCGGCCACGTCCTTCATGGAGACGACGAGGTTCGCGCCGGCGAGGAAGGCCGCCTGCGCGTCGCCCGTGCGCGCCGTGTTCGAGAGCAGCACGAAGACGAGCCGGCGGCGCTCGGCCGTCCGCATCGCCGACAGCTCGCGGCCGATCTGGAGTGCCCCCTGGGTGCGCGTGTCGAACTCGGGGTCGAGCAGGAGGACGTGTACGTCCTCCTCTCGCATCCACTCGACGGCCTGCGCGGCGTCGGGCGCGACCGCCACCTCGTAGCCGGCCTGCCTGAGCGCGCGCACCGCGTCGCCGCCGAAGGCCGACCCCGCGCACACCAGAGCGCGCCTGCGACCCCACGCGCGCCGCGCCGGGGCGGCCGCGACCTCGCCCGCCGCCTCGCGCCTGAGCAGAGAGGCGAGCAGTCGCAGCACGTCTTCATGCGGAGCCTCGGGCGCGGGCGCCGGCTCGGCCACGACCGGCGCGGGCGCCGCCGTCGGCGGCTCCTGCTGCGGGCGCGCCGAGGCGGGCACGTCGCCGACGGCCGCCACCGCGTCGCGCGCCGCCGTCGGCGCGGGCGGCTGCGCGTTGACTATCTGCTGGCACTTCGGGCAGCGCACGCTGAAGGGGCGCGCCGGTATCTTCGACGCGTCGAGCTGGAGCCGCGTGGCGCAGTTGGGACAGGTGACAATCATAACTTTAGTCGATCATGTCGAGCATCGAGCCGCCCGCGGCGCGCGCGGGCGTGGAGGGGAAGGCGCGCGGGGCCGCCGCCGCCGGGCGTCGGGCGGTGAAGGCGGGCGCGGCGTCGGGCGCGTGGAAGTCGTCGGTGGCCGACATCCCCTTGAGCGCGAGCTGGAGGTTGTTCGGGTTGGTGGCGAACGAGAGGCCGTCTTCGAGCGCGACCGTCTCCGCCTCGATCATCCCCTTGATGACCGTGTCGAAGTCCTGCATGCCGTCGAGCCCGCCGTCGCGCATCGCGTCGAGCAGGGTCTTCCCGTCCGACTCGCCCGCCGCGATGTACTCGCGCGTGCGCGGCGTGGACTTCAAGACCTCGACCGCCGCGACGCGGCCGCGACCGTCGGCGCGCGGGATCAGGCGCTGCGAGACGATGTAGCGGAACGTCTGCGCGAGCCGCGTGCGGATGACCTGCTCCTCGTTCTTCGGGTAGAGGCCGATGATGCGGTCGATGGTCTTCGACGCGTCGATGGTGTGGAGCGTCGAAAGGACGAGGTGACCCGTCTCCGCGGCTTCGAGCGCGATCTCGGTCGTCTCGTAGTCGCGCATCTCGCCGATGAGGATGACCTTCGGCGCCTGCCTGAGCGCCGCTCTCAGCGCCGAGGGGAAGTCCTTGGCGTCCGAGCCGACCTCGCGCTGGTTGATGGTCGAGTTCTTGTGCTGGTGCAGGAACTCAATCGGGTCTTCGATGGTGACGATGTGGTACTGCTGCCGCTGGTTGACGATGTCGATGACGGCGGCCAGCGTCGTTGACTTGCCGGAGCCGGTCGGCCCCGTCACCAGCACGATGCCGTTGCGCAGCTCGGCGATGTCGCCGAGCTGCTGCGGCAGGCTCAGCCCTTCGATCGTCGGTATCTCGGTCGGGATGACGCGCATCACGATGGCGTAGGTGCCGCGCTGCTGGAAGACGTTGACGCGGAAGCGCGTGCGCGACGGCAGCGAGTAGCTGAGGTCGGCCGAGCCGGTGTGCGCCAGCCGGTGCGCCGCGTCCGGGTTGCCGTGCAGCAACGTCATCGCGATGATCTCGGTCTGGTAGGGCGTCAGCTTCTGCAAGCCTAAAGGCTGGACGGGGCGCAGCCGGCCGTTGACCTCGACCTGCGGCGCCTGCCCCACGGAGAAGTTGAGGTCGCTGATGTCCTCAGAGACCTGTAACATTTGCTCGATGACGGGCGGCAGATCGAAATATTTCATGCGGGAATTGGCGACTCCGTTGGAAGGCGGTAAAGAACTCAGGGGCGGGAGTGTCAGGCTCGGAGGCCGGGGACGGGGCACTGCCCCCGACGACCTTTTTCATAATGTCTGAACGACAGTGGAAAAGCAAGTTAAAACTTTTAACGCTTAATATTTTAACACTTAGCTTTTCCGAGGCGGTCTGAGGCGGGTTTAGAGGCGGGCTAAAAGCTCGCGCGTGCGGCGTGTGATTTCGGCCGGGTCGGCCGCCGAGAGGAGCGCGCCGATGACCGCGACCGAGTCGGCGCCGGCTTCGAGCACGGCGCGCGCCGTCGCGGCCGTGATGCCGCCGATGGCGACGAGCGGGACGGCCGAGATGCCCGCGCGCACACGCCGCAAGCCTTCGAGGCCGACGACCGGGTCGGGGTTCTCCTTCGACGACGTGGCGAAGACGGGGCCGACGGCGACGTAGCTGATCGGCAACGCCGCCGCCTCAACCGCCTGCGCGACGTTGTGCGTCGAGAACCCGACGCACGCCCCCGCGCCCAGCACCGCGCGCGCCGCGCCGGGCGGCATGTCGTCCTGCCCGACGTGCACGCCGTCCGCGCCAACCGCCAGCGCCACGTCCGCACGGTCATTAATGACGAGCTTTGTGCCGAACGAGTGCGCCACCTTCACAGCCTCGGCCGCCTCCGCGTAGAACTCGCGCGGCGAAAGGTGCTTCTCCCGCAACTGCACCAGCCGCGCCCCGCCCTCGCACAGACGCGCCACCTGCTCCGCGTGCGACAGCCCCGACAGACGCCGGTCGGTTATCGGGTACAGCTTCGGCAACATGAACTTCGACGACAACGTTTCTACGGTGAACCCCGGCGGCAACATTAAGGCCAGCGACCGTGGGCGCTGCCTCACGCTTCCGAAGCTTCTGTCTCGGCCTCTGCTTTCTGCAAAGCCTCTTCAAGAACCGCGCGCTCCTCCGCCGGCAACTCAAGCAACACGCGCTGATCCTTCGTCTCCCGATACCGCACCGCCGCATCCAACAACCTCACCGGCAACTCCAGTTCCTCCTGCCCCTCCGCCACCTCCTTCCACATGTCCCGCCACGTCCCCGCCGCCGCATCGCTCACGACCGGCGACATCACATCGGAAACATTCTGGACAATCCCTTGTGCCAGCGCAGGAAGGACATTATGCCTTGAGTAGATTTCAACTAACTCTCCGACACGTGCTTGCCACGCCCCGGTTCCACGGTCTTTAGTAAAAAGGTAGTGAACAGTACTTTCGGCCCAACCTGCTGCCCCCTCACTTAAATCAGGGAAGCGCTCCAGCGAATCATTTAAAATGAGGATTCCTTCATCATACCGATCAAGCATAACCAAGCTAATTGCGCGCCCGAAGAAAGAGGCTGGGTTTGTTGAATCAAGCTCGCTAGCTCGATCATAAGCAGCCATGGCACCCACATGATCGTCTAAAAAGCTTAGAAGAACGCCCTTAAAAACCCACGCGGACGCATTGTTATTATCAACTTCGATAGCTTTATCTAAGGAGACGAGCGCTTCATCGAATCGCTCAAGTAACATCAAAGCACGGCCTTTATCTCTCCACGCTAACGAACCATAATCAGGATACGATTCAATTACTTTATCAAAAACTGTTAGGGCCTCATTGAAGCGCTCTAAATATATTAGAACTTCACCCTTGGCCCCCAGAACAGGACCATCTTCGCTTAATTCGATAGCTTTATTATAATTCTTAAGGGCTTCTTCGAAACGGCCCAGTTTTTGGAATGCCACCCCCGAATGAGAGTAAGCCATCGCAAAAGCTGGGTCTAACTCGGCACTCTTAGCAAACTTCTCGACCGACTCCTCATACCGCATAAGATTGAGCAGGCAAAAGCCATATGCGAACCAATCAGGGGAGTTCCCTCGAACCTCCACTAATTCCTCTGTAACTTCCAGTGCATGCAAATAGTCCCCAGACTTGAGGTAAGTTCTGAAATCTTTTTGACAAGCTGTTAAGCGAGGGTCTTCTGCTTCGCTCTCCGCAACTTGGATGGCGTGTAATAAGTATTCCCTCTCTAGTTTGGCGTCGGCGCCGAGGGCGGCGAGTTGGCGCTGGAGTTCGGGGGTGGAGTGCCAGAGGCGGAGGAAGTCGATGAAGAGGCGGATTGGCTTGTCACGGTGCTTTTTGACTTCGATGGAGAGGCGCATGAGGGGCTCGCGCAACTCGTAGAAGGACTCGCGGCCGACCGCCTCTGACTGGACGTAGCCCATCTCGCGAAGACTCTTGAGCTGGCTCGAAGCCGTCTGGTGCGTCATGAAGGAGCGCTGCGCGATCTCCTTGACGGTGACCGCGCCGCGGCGCTCGCAGAGGAACTCGACGATCTTGCGCTGCTGCGGCGAGAGCCACTGCATGCGCGCCTGGTAGTAGGGCGTCAGGTCGTCGAGCATCCGCATGAACGGCTCGACCAGTTGGTCGAGCGATTCGCGCGTCAGGAACCGCGAGAAGATGACGTAGACGCGGTGGTTGCCGCCGGCGAGATGTCGCAGGGCGCGTATGCGCGCGCGCCCCGTCGGCGTCTGAATGAAGGAAGCCAGTTCGCCGTCGCCTTTAAAGTTGGCGATGTTCGTCAGAAGCTGCGTGGCCTCTTCGAGCGAAAGGTCTTCGAGGTGCTGTATGCGGAAGAAGCCGTAGAAGGGTGAGGTCTGGAGCGAGACGCCGCCGAAGAGACTCTGAGAGGTCGCCAAGATCGTGCAGAAAGGGTTCTCCTGGAGGTAAGCGCGTAGTCGCTTCTGTCCCATGTCGCCCAGCCCCGAGAACAGCTCGTCCAGATTCTCCATGATGAGGAGCAGCGTGCGGCCGCCGACGTACTCCTTAAGCAGCGCCGCGGCGGCGCGCTCGGCGTCACCGGCCGGCAATGCGTACAGTGCCTCGATTCGTTCGGCGAGCGCAGTGTCCCCCTGTTCGCTCTGCAAAGAGCCGAGGGTACGCAGCAGCAGATCGAGGAAAGAGGCGACGCCCCACTCCTCTTCCCGCAGCCAGGCGATCAGCAGGCGCCCGCGCAGGTCTTCCGCCTGCCTCACGCGGTGGTAGACGAGCGAGACGAAGTGCGTCTTGCCGATACCCCGCGGCCCCACCAGCAGCGTGTGGTGTTTGGCTTCGGTCAGGGCGCTGTCGCGCACGAGGCTGACCATCCGCCGAGCCAGTTCCTCGCGTTGGACGAAGATGGCTTCGAGCGCCTCCGCGCTCATCAGGCTCGGCGTGAAGCGGGAGAGGAATGTCTCGGTCGTCATGCGAGCCCTCTGTTTAGTCGCCAGAAACGCCTGACTAGCGGGAACTGAAAGCGATACCGCCCGTCACGCTCCCGAACTATGTAGTGATCCTTCTCAAGGAGCGTCAACACGTCGCGAGCCTTCTCTTCATCCTCGGTTCGTAGCCGCGTCTTGAGCAGGTTAAAGGTCTCGCCGAAAGGAAGTGGCCTGTCGCCGGCGGATAGAACGTCGAGCAGATTCAACGCAAACAGTCTCTCGTCTGGCAGGTAATACACGTCAATGCGCTCGCGGTAGTAACGCAGGTGCCAGCGGTCCTGCGGGTCGGTGAGACTGTCGCTAATAATCTCTTCCACGGCCGCCGCGTCCGCCTCCCCGCCACGCTGTACGAGTTGATCCACCACGTGGTGGATGAAGTACGGGACGTTGTCCACCGCGGCGGCAATGGCGCCAGCGGTCGCCCGAGGCACGGCTGCCTTGATGCCTTCGCCTTCGATTAGCCTGAGCGCCAAATCGCCCGCGTCGGTGGATGAGAGGGGCAACACATTGACCGTGTCCATGTCGTTAGTCGGGTCGTTGGCATACTTGGCGCGCTTCAGCGCGGTGAGAACGTTGTGCAGGCCTATCGAGCCCGTGAAGACCATACGGAGTTTGGGGTGGCTGAGACGTAAAGACCTCAGCGCGTCGAGTATCTCCATCGCCACGGACTCCCCCTCCCGCTCCTTGATGTTGTAGAGCATGAGCGGCATTTCGTCCCAGAAGAGGATGACTGTCTCCTCCTGCTGTTCAACGAGGTCTTCGATGGTTCGGGCGAGAAGACTTTTCCAGTGGGCTGCAAGCGTCTCGGGGAATTTGACGACGCCTCCAACCTCTAATCCTGCCACTTCCTTCAACCAGCCACGCACCTTCGTCGCTAGGCGGCGGGAGCGGCTTAGATGGCTCTCGACCTCTCCGAAAATGGTCTCGACGAACTCCAGCGGCGTCCGAACCCCTTCCAAGTCTTGGTAAAAGCAGAGCTTATCGCTTGAGTGCTCGGCGACCATCTTTTTAATGATGCTGGTTTTACCCATCCTCCGTTCGGCGCTTAGAACCAAGCCACGCCCCTCCAAAATCCGCCAGAGCTGTTGGATTAGCTTGTCCCTGCCAATAATCTGAGTCGGTGGAATAATCCCGCCGGGATTCGACTTCATAAGCCCTCCGAGACGTACGTCAAAGTTATTATACGTTGATTTTGACGTACGTCAAAATCAACGAACGTCGGGCGCGACGGCCGTGTGCTTGCCGTCGAGGTAGCGGTCGAACCAGTAGAGCTGCCAGTTCAGACTTTCGACCAAGTGCTTCGGCTCGCCCGTGCGCGTGAGGTTATGGTTCTCGCGCGGGAAGATGACGAACTCTGCGGTGGCGCCGAAGTGCCGGAGCGCGCGGAACCACTGCTCGCCCTGTTCGAGCGGGACGCGGAAGTCGTTGTCCGAGTGCAGAATCAGAATCGGCGTCTTGACGCTGGCGGCGTACTTCAAGGGCGAGCGCTCCCAGTAGAGGTCGAACTTCTCGAAGAGGTCGCCGCCGAAGTCGTCCTTGTGGCCGTAGGCGCCGTCGCGCGTGCCCTCGTCGCTGACGAAGTTCGTGACGCTGCGGAGCGTGACCGCCGCCTTGAACATGTTCGTGTGGCCGACGATCCAGTTGGTCAGGTAGCCGCCGTAGGAGCCGCCCGTCACGCCCAGACGCTCGCGGTCGATCCACGCGTTGCGGCGCAGGACTTCCTCGACGCCGTTCATCACGTCGGTGTAGTCGTTGCGCCCCCACTCGCCCTCGATGCCGCGCTCGAACTTCTGGCCGTAGCCGGTCGAGCCGCGCGGGTTCGTGTAGAAGACGGCCCAGCCGCGCGCGGCGTAGACCTGAAATTCGTGGAACCAGTCCACGCCGTACTGCCCCGCCGGCCCGCCGTGGATGCTCAAGACCAACGGGTACTTGACGCCCTCGCGCCAGCCGAGCGGCTTGACGAGGAAGCCGTCCACGTCCCAGCCGTCGGCGCCCTTGTAGGTCATGCGCTCGACCGAGGCGAGACGGAGTTGCGACCAGAGCTTCGCGTTCAGGCTCGTCAGCTTCTTTTCGTTCGAGCCGTCGGCGTCGGCCGCGTAGAGGTCGTCCAAGTGCTCGAAGTCGTTCGCGGCGTAGACCAGCCGCCGGCCGTCGTCCGAGAAGTCCGCCGAGCGCACGGCGCGCGCGCCCTTCGTCACCTGCCGAATCCTCCCGTCGCGCGCGTCAACGCGGAAGAGGTGCGTCTCGCCTTTGACGCCCGTCTCGAAGAAGAGCGCGCGCCCCTGCTCGCCCCAGGAAAGGTTCGACGGGATGAGGTCGAGCGCGGGCGCGACGTTGCGCGAGGCCGCGCCGCCCGCCGAGGGCGCGACGAAAATCTTCGGGTGGTCGCGCGACCTGAGGCGGCCGACGAAGGCGATGGTCTTTCCGTCGGGCGACCAGCGCGGGCTTGAGTCTTCCTCTTCGTGGTCGGAGATTTTGGTGAGCGCGCCGCCCTGCGCGGAGACGACCCACACGTCCGTGTTGCGGCTCTCGTCGAAAGCCTTCCCCGTGCGGTCGGAGACGAAGGCGATGCGCGTCCCGTCGGGCGACCAGCGCGGGTCGGAGTCGTTCCAGTCCTCGCCCGAAGTGATCTGCCGCGCCGCGCCCGTCGAAACGTCCACGACCCAGACGTGGCCGCGCTTGTCGTCGAACCAGCCCGTGTCGTTGAACTTGTAAGAGGTGTGCTTGTAGTGGCGCACGTCGCTCGAAGGCGGTTTCGTGTCGCTCGGCCCCGTGCGGCTCGTCATGACGAGGCGCGCGCCGTCGGGCGACCAGTCGAAGCCGCCGACGCCGTTCTTCAGGTTCGTCACGCGCCGCGCCTCGCCGCCTTCGAGCGCGAGCACCCAGACCTGCGAGCGCGGCGTCGCCTCGCCCGCCGCCGCGGCGGTCTGGAGCGCGCTCGGCACGCCCGGCGTCGTCGCCGTCCCCGCCTGACCCGGCGTGCCCGAGGTCGTCGGCGTCTCCGTCGTCCGCGGCGGCGCGGCGGTCTGAGTTTCAGAATTTGAAGGAGGGGTCGGAGACGCCCCCGCCGACGCCTGCGTCTGCGCGCCGCCGTCGGGGCGCGTCGAGAGGAAGGCGAGCGAGCGGCCGTCGGGCGACCAGCGCGGCGAAGTCGAGGACTGCGGGCTGTTCGTGAACTGGCGCGGCGGGCGGCTCGCGTCCGTCGCGGCCAGCCAGATTTGCGACAGCCGCCGGTTCTGCCTCTGATCGATGGTCGTCACGACATAAGCTACCCAGCGCCCGTCGGGCGACAGTCGCGGGTCGCCGAGGAACTCGAACGCGTAATAGTCCTCGGCCGTGACGCCGCGACGCGCCTGCGCCGTCTGTGTAACTTGCGCGGCCTGCGCGCGCGCGGCGTTCGCGGCGTACGACAGCAGGAGAGACAGCGCGAGCGTTCCCCTCAAAAAGTTTCTCATGCTCTTCCCTCCCGGGGTCGGGTTTAAGGGTCGGATTTAGGGATGGCGGACTCGTTGATCGTCAGGCCCGCCTCGGGTCTGTCGGCGTCGTACGAGACTTCGCGCCGCACCTCGTCGCGCAGGTCTTCGACCGTCAGCGTCAGACGCCGCCCCGCGACCTTCGGCCCCTCGTCGGAAGTGACCGGCGCCCAGCAGGACTCGTAGCGGATGTTCCGCGCGTCGGCGACGCGCCACGCGCGGTCGAGCTTGAGCCACACGACGTTGCACTCGATGCCTGCGCCGCACTGGCGGTCGTCGGACGTATCTTTCGACATCCCGCACACGTCGAGCAAGAGGTACGTCGCCCCGCCCGCGCGCGTCATGAAGATGACGGACGCCTCCTGGATGCGCGCCGCGTCGATGTGCTTCGTCAGGTCGAGCGTGTGCGCGCGCCCGCGCTCTCTCACGACGACCGACTGCCGCCCCTTCACGCGCACCGTCGCCTTCTCCGTCGCCACGACGCGCTGAGCGCCGCCCGCACCGGACGGGGGCGCGGCTACGAAGGCGAAGCACACGGACAACAAGGCGGCGGCTTTGAAAGGGGTCAAAGAGAAGTCTCCGCGCTCCGGGCGCGCATTCGTCTCTAAACTCGATGTCGGCCGAGCGTGTCCCGCAGGCGCGACACCTCCTCGGCAATCTGGCCGTTGAGGAGCTTCTCTTCCTCCTCCAGCGCCGGCCGTCGCTCCCGCTCGAACTTCCGTGCGGGGGCGTTATAAATCAGCCTGTGCAGCAGCGACGCGGCGATGAAGACGGCGTAGAGCGCGGGGACGGAGAAGAGCATCCGGAAGGGCAGAAAGTATGCGACCACCCACGGCAAGACCAGCACGGCGCCGATCCACCTGAGATCCTTCGTCGTCACCGCCTCTTGCTCTTTCCCCATCTCCCCGGCCGAGTTCGTGACATCTTTGCTCCACCGGCTCAGTTCTTCCGCGACCTCGTCCCTGCGTTTTCTGAGCGCCGTCAGCGCGGAAGAGTCGTCGTGGGTCGCGCGGTACACTTCCTCGAACGCGCCCAGGGCGGCCAAGTCGTCCGGCGGCAGCAGACCCCGAATGCTTTGAACGCGCTCGGACACCCGACGGTATTTCTCATACTCATAATTGTCCAGAGGGTATTGCAGTCGGAGCGCCCAAGAGTCGGAGACCTTGGCGAGTTCGCCCTGGTACTCGCGCCGGAGATGCCGGAGTGACTCTCCCAGGACCTCGTCCCTGTCGTCCCTCGCGACCAGCCGTTCGAGCGGGCCGAGGAACAGCGGCGCGTTGTCGAGGCTCAGCGTCCGGGACGAAACCAGCAGCGAACTGATCGTGTGGGCGAGCCGGCCGACGAACTCCTCCCGGCCGAACAAGAGCGCGAGGGCGAGGAAGCAGTAGTTGAGGAGGAGTTTCAAGCGCGGTTCGACATCCCGGTCTGCGCCCAGCAGCCGCGTGCCGTTCTGAAGCTCCTCTTCCGCGCCGTGCGCGACCCGCCCCAGCAGGGCGTTCGCCTCCGAACCCGTCAGCCCGGAGGAGGCGACGCCCGCGCGCCACACGAGGTAGGACAGCCACAGCTTGTAATTCGTTCGGTCGAGGGCTTCGGCCTCGGCGAGTTCTGACAGCGCGATGTCGAAGAGGCCGGCGTCGATGGCTTTGGCCGCCCTCTCCAAGTGCCCGTCCGCCTTCAGGGCGGGGGCGTTCTTCGCGATGGAAACCAGCGTGTCGGACACCTGACTGGTCGCCGCGACTAGCTCGTCTATGCTCTTCGAGATGTTGAGGAGCACGCCCCTGATCTCGTCCAGCCCCGCGGACACGTCCCCGAGGCGGGCCGCTATCTCGTGCAGGCCGCGCGCGACGGGCGTGGCGGCGCCCGGCGACTCCCCCTCCTCCGCGCTCTGACGGGCGGCGCTCGCAAAGAGCTGGAGTCCTTTCACCAACAGCAGTGTTCCGGTCATCGAGTCTATCCCCCTGATGGTGCGCCCGCCCCGCCTAACGCCCGCGCTCTCCGCCGCGCCCGCCGGCGGGCGCGGCGGAGTCGGCGCGGAGGTTGGTCTCGAAGAGTTTGAGGATGCGTTTGTATTCGTCGGCCCAGCTGTCGGCCCGGTCGAAGGCGTGATCTTCGACGGGGTAGGCGGCCAGCTCCCAGTTCTCCTTGCGCAGCTCGATGAGGCGCTCGACGAGGCGGACGGTGTCCTGGAAGTGGACGTTGGTGTCCACCATGCCGTGGCAGATGAGCAGCGACCCCTTCAACCCTTCGGCGAAGTAGATGGGCGAGCTGCGGCGGTAGGCTTCGGGGTCGTCCTGCGGCTCGTTGAGGATGTTGGCGGTGTAGGGGTGGTTGTAGTGCGCCCAGTCGGTGACGGGGCGCAGCGCCGCGCCCGCCGCGAAGATGTCGGGCGTGGTGAACATCGCCATCAGCGTGATGAAGCCGCCGTAAGAGCCGCCGTAAAGCCCGACGCGGCGCGGGTCTACGCCGTGCTCGGCGACGAGGTAGCGGACGGCGTCAACGTGGTCGTCCAAATCCTTCCCGCCCATGTGTCGGTAAATCCCGGTGCGCCAGTCGCGGCCGTAGCCGGCCGAGCCGCGGTAGTCGATGCTCAGCACCGTGTAGCCGCGCTCGACCAAAAGGTGATGGAACATGTATTCGCGGTAGTAGCTCGACCACCACTTGTGCACGTCCTGAAGGTAGCCCGCGCCGTGGACGAAGATGACGGCCGGGCCGCCGCGCCGCTGCACGGCCGGCTTGTAGATGCGGGCGTGGACGGTCGCGCCGTCGCGCGCGCGGAAGCTGACGACCGGCGGGTCAGTCCAGTTGTAGGTGAAGAACTCCGGCGTGGGCGAGGTCGTCACCTGTTTGGCTTCCGGGTCGGGCGCGGACGCCGCCTGCGAGTTGGCGCCCGGCGCGCTCGGCGCCTGGGCGGTCTGGTTCGGCGCGGGGCGGTTCGGCTGAAGGAACAGCTCGGGCGGGCGCGTGGCGTAGGAGCGCACGACGGCGAGCGTGCGTTCGTCGGGCGACACGTCAACCTGGTTGTTGCCCGTCATCGTCGTCAGGCGCGTGCGCGCGCCGCCGGCCACGGGCATCGAGTAGAGGTGACGCTCGAAGAGGCTGCCCTCGCTCGAAGTGAAGTAGAACTTCGTCTTGTCGGCCGAGAGGCGCACGTCGGAGACCTCGAAGCGCCCCGTGGTCAACTGCGAAGGCTCGCCGCCGTCGGCCGCCACCGCGTAGAGGTGCGCCCATCCGTCGCGCTCGGAGACGAAGTAGACGCGGCGGCTGTCCGGCAGCCAGCCGAGCGTGCCCGAGCCGGGGCCGCCGACCCACGCGTCGTCGTGGACGCGCGCCAGCACCTTCGTCTTCGCCGTCGCGGGGTCGAGCGCCAGCACCCACCGATCCTTATTGTCGGCCGCGCGCGCCAGCAGCGCCGCGCGCGTGCCGTCCTCCGACCACTGCAACTGGTCGAGCCGCACCTCGCGGTCGCGCGCCTGCTGCGCCGACTCGGTCTGTTGACCCTGCTGTTGCTGTTGCGTCTGCGTCCCGGTCTGCGCGCCCGTCTGCGTCTGCTGCGCCGACTGTTGAGCCGACTGTTGCCCGGTCTGCTGTCCCGACTGCTGCGCGCCCGTCTCGCGCAGCGCCGACTCGGTCGCGTTCTGCTCGGTGCGCTGCTGGACGCGCGGGGCGACCTCGGCCTTGAGCCCCGTCTCGACCCAGCGCACGTCGCCGGTCGCCACCGACGCGAGGCCGAGGCGCGTGCGCCCCTGCGCGTCGCCGACCTTCGTGCGCGACTGTATGTCCTCGGTGTAGCCGGCCTCGGTCACGTAGTTCGGGACGATGGCGTTCTTCCCCGCCAAAGGCTCGCTCATGGTGACGACGACCTGCGTGCCGTCGGGCGAGAGCAGGAGGCTCGTCACGACCTGCCCGGCCGTCAGCGCGAGCGGCTTACGCCTCTCCTTCTCGCGCTCGCGCCGCTGGCGCTCCTGCGCCTCGCGCTGCTCGGCGCGCTCGCGCACGGCTTCGAGCAGACGCCGCTCCTCCCGCTTCAAAAACTCCTGGTTCTCGCCCGCCCCGGCGGCGCGCGGCGGCGTCGCGGTGAGCGACACCTGCCCAGCGCCGCCCGCGCCTTGCGCCGCGCCGCCGCCCGCCGGCGCGCCGGGCACGCGGATGTCGGTCAACTGTTCGAGCGGGCCGCCGCCGTCGAGCGGCATGCGGTAGAGGTTGCTCTGGCGCGTGAAGTAGACCGAGCGCTGGTCGCGCGTGAAGTGCGCGTTCGACTCCGCCTCCACCGTGCTCGTCAGACGGCGGCGCTCGTTCTTCTCATGGTCGTATAGAAAAACGTCGCCCTCTTCGGTGAAGACCGTCAGCCGCTTGTCCTTCGACAACTCGCCGCCGGCCGGGGGCGCCTGCCGCGCCTCCTGCTCGGTCAGCTTGCGTAAGGCGGTGCCGTCGGCGTTGACGACGTAGAGGTCTGTCTCCTTCAGGCGGGCTTCGCCCGCGCGCTTCCAGCGGAAGAAGACGCGGCGGCTGTCCTGCGACCAGTAGACGCCGGCCGGCGCGTAGCCGACGAGGTCGGGCCCGCGCATGATGCTGTCCACCGTCAGCTCGAAGGGCCGGGCGGGCGTCTGCTGCTGTTGCTGTCGGGGCTGGGGCTGCTGCCGGCGCGCGAACGCCTGCGGTGAGAACAGAGCGGCGGCGAGCGCCGCGGACGCGGCGGCGCGCCGAAAGATTTGTCGTCGCATTAAGTCCTCTCGGTTCGGGCTTCCCGCGCGCCCCGGCGGCGGTATAATCCGGGCCGCCGGCGCCGGGCACGCGGCGCGCGGCCGACGAGACGCGCGTTAGAATTTCAGGGAGACTTTAAAGGTGACAGAGCGGCGGGATGATACAACAAAACCGGCGGGCGAGTCGCGCCCCGCGCCGGGGGACGGGGGCTACTACTACGACGACGCCACCGGCTACGAGACCTATCGGCCGGACGAGGCGGACGAAGAGGAGGAAGAGTCCGCGGGCGAAGGCGACACTAACGCCGGCCTTTGCGGAGGGTGAGCCGGCGGCGGTCGGAGAGCGTGTACGTGTCGCGCTTGCGCTGCTCGCCGCTGTACTCGCTGTCCTCGTAGCGCGGGCAGTCGCAACGCTCCGCGCCCTCCGGCGCGAACGAGCACCCGCCCGCGATGGTGTGGTGCCCCTGCAAATGCCCGCAGTTCCAGCAGGTCCTCTCGTTCACTTCATTCACCTCTGACCGGGTTTTAAGCTTGACGCGCAGAACTTACGGCGCGCGCGCCGGCCTGTCAAGCCCCTCACGCCTTCTCCTTCTTCGGCCGCTGGTTCGAGGCGAGCACCCGCTTGCGCAGGCGGATGGACTTCGGCGTGACCTCGACCAGTTCGTCGTCGGCGATGAACTCAAGCGACTGTTCGAGCGAGAGGTCTTTGACGGGGACGAGCCGCATCGCCTCGTCGGCGGACGCGGCGCGCATGTTCGTCAGCTTCTTCTCGCGCACGATGTTCACGTCCAGATCGACCGAGCGCGCGTTCTCGCCGACGATCATCCCCTCGTAGACGCGCGTCATCGGGCGGATGAACATCGCCCCGCGCTCCTGCATGTTGTAGAGCGCGTAGGTCGTCGCCTCGCCCGCGCGGTCGGCGACGAGCGAGCCGGTCGAGCGCCCGCGCATCGACCCCTGCCACTCGCCCCAGCGCAGGAAGATCGTGTTCAAGAGTCCCGTCCCCTTCGTCTCCGTCAGGAACTCGCCGCGGAACCCGATGAGGCCGCGCGAAGGCGTCTCGAACTCCAGACGGACGCGCCCCGTGCCGTGGTTGACCATCTTCGTCATCTGACCCTTGCGCCGCCCCATCGCCTCGGTGACGACGCCGATGAACTCCTCGGGGCAGTCGATGACGACCTGCTCGATGGGCTCTAAGGTCTTGCCGTCCTCGGAGCGCGTGATGACCTCGGGCTTCGAGACCTGTAGCTCGTAGCCCTCGCGCCGCATCATCTCGATGAGGATCGAGAGCTGAAGCTCGCCGCGCCCCGAGACCTTGAACTGGTCGGGCGATTCGGTCTCGGCGACGCGGATGGCGACGTTGCTCAAAAGCTCGCGGTCGAGCCGCTCCTTGATCTGGCGCGAGGTGACGTACTTGCCCTCCGTCCCGGCGAAGGGCGAGTTGTTGACGCCGAAGATCATCGAGATGGTCGGCTCGTCCACCGCGATGATGGGGAGCGGCTTCGGGTTGTCGGCGCTCGTTATCGTCTCGCCGATCTCGATGGTCTCGATGCCGGCGAGCGCGACGATCTCGCCGAAGGACGCGCGCGCGATGGAGTCGCGCTTCAGGCCCTCGAACGCGTACAGCTCCTTGACGCGAATCTTCTCGACCGTCTTGTCGCGCCTGACGACCGCGACCGTCTCGCCCTGCGCGATCTCGCCCGAGAAGATGCGGCCGATGGCGAGGCGGCCGATGTACTCGTTGTAGTCGAGGTTGGCGACGAGGAGTTGCAGCGCGTCGTCGCGCTGCTCGCGCGGCGGCGGGATGGCGCGCACGATCTCCTCGAAGAGCGGCTTCAGGCTGCGCGAGTCGTCGGAGAGTTCCTTCTTCGCCACGCCGTCGCGCGCCACGGCGTAGAGGACGGGGAAGTCGATCTGCTCGTCGGTGGCGTCGAGGTCGATGAAGAGGTCGTAGATGTCGTTGACGACCTCCTCGGGGCGCGCGTCCTGCCGGTCGATCTTGTTGACGACGACGATAGCCGGCAGCCGCGCCTCCAAAGCCTTCCTCAGCACGAAGCGCGTCTGCGGCAGCGGCCCCTCGGCCGCGTCCACCAGAAGCATCACGCCGTCCACCATCTTCAAGACGCGCTCGACCTCGCCGCCGAAGTCGGCGTGCCCCGGCGTGTCGAGGATGTTGATCTTGACGCCGCCGAAGCGGACCGACGTGTTCTTCGCCATGATGGTGATGCCGCGCTCGCGCTCCAAGTCCATCGAGTCCATCACGCGCTCGACGTGCTGCTCGTTATCGCGCCAGGTGCCCGACTGGTTGAGCATCGAGTCCACCAGCGTCGTCTTCCCGTGATCGACGTGCGCGATGATGGCGATGTTGCGTATGTCTTCTCTCTCTTTGTGCATAAGTCTTTCCGGGCGCGCGAACCCCTGCGGCGCCCCCTCTGTCCTGAATTTAGGGCTGAAATTAAAAGGAAATTGTAACCGGGCCGGCCGCCGCTGTCACCCGCCGGGGCGCCGCAGCGCGCCCGCCTGCCTCAGCGCCTCGTAGAGCACGACCGCGACCGAGGTGGCGAGGTTGAGGCTGCGCACGCGCGGGTTCGGCATCGGGATCGTCAGGCAGCGCTCGCGGTTCGCGCGCAGAAGTTCCTCCGGTAGCCCGCGCGTCTCGGGACCGAAGACGAGGCAGTCGCCGTCGGCGAAGCGCCAGTCGGCGTAGGAGACCTCGGCCTTCGTCGTCAGGTAGAGGAGGCGCGAGCCGGGGAGCGCGAGGCCGAGCGCCCCGAGGTCGCGGTGGCGCCGCAACTCCACCTCGGGCCAGTAGTCGAGGCCGGCGCGCCTGACCGCGCGGTCGTCGAGGCGAAAGCCCGCGACGCCCACCACGTGCAGCGGCGTGCGCGTCGCCGCGCAGAGGCGCGCGACGTTACCAGTGTTGGGCGGTATCTCCGGCTCGACGAGCGCGACGTGGAACATGGAATGCACTACCTTCGGTTTAATGACGAGCGGCTCGCACCGATTGTCTGACGTGCGTGGCGGGGTGGCAAGCGGGAGAGAGTTGGGAGGGAGAGTTTGGAGGTGAGGCCCGATGTGGACGCCCTAAAATAATTTGGACGGCGTGCATCGGATGCAGCCGCCGTCCTGATTAACGCCCTCGCGGGCGAAGAGTGTTGTGTGCGCCGTTGAAGGTTGCGCGTGCTCCCCCTGGCTAGGCTACTTCTTCTTCGAGCCGCCCTTAGCGCCGCCCTTAGCGCCGCCCTTAGCGCCGCCCTTGGCGCCGCCCTTAGCGCCGCCCTTAGCGCCGCCCTTTTTCGCTGACTTCTTTGCAGTTGCCATAAGCTGTATCCGCTCCTTTTTGGTTTGGTAGTCTCACCACAAGATGCTGTGTTGATTTTCATCTTGTGGCCTAGAGTGAAAAGCGCACAACATATTGGGATTTATAAACAGATTAAAAAGGTATGTCAATAACTTAATGCAATCGCGGCGAAAAAAATTCGCGCGCGCATGAGAGCGATCAACTCTCATGCGCGCGCGATTGGGTCGCGTCTGTGGTTCGGCTACGCCGCGCGTGCGTCGCGCGACGCCGCGTCACCAGCGGTAGAAGGGAGTGAAGACCCACCCGTCGTGGTGGTCGATGCCGTAGTAGGTCACGATGGAGTCGCGACGGCTGCGGCTCGCGACTCCGACGAAGGGGCCGCTGCTCGACATGGACTCGTCCTCGCCGCCGCGGTCGTCGTCGCCGCCGTCGGAGTCGAGCCCGGTGACGAGGCTGGTGATGCGCGGCAGCGGGACGCCCTGGAGCGCGGGGTCGCTCGTCGCGTTCGGCGTCCGCCCCTCGGCGTACTCGGTGAGGTCGCGGACGAAGCGGACGAACGCCGGGTCGTTGGGCTTGATGGTCTTCCACTCGCCGCTCGACGAGAGCGGGTCGCGCGCCGCGCTCGCGCGCAGCACCATCACCTTCTTCGTCCGCCCGGCGGGGGAGACGCCCTCCAGCAGTTCGTCCATCGACTTCGGAAGCTGGCGTGTGGGGTGCATGCGGACGTACATGCGTATGGCCTCGGCGACCTCTTCGCCGCGCGCGATGGCCTCCAGCTCCAGCTCGCGCCGCGCCTGCTGCCGGAGGCTCGGCGCGGCGGCCATCATCGCGATCATGAGGACGGTCATCACGGCGAGCAGCGCGACGAGGGCGTAGCCCCGCTCGCGCGCGCCGGCGGCCGTAGTGTGTTGGGCGCTTGTGTTCATCGCGTCAGGGTTCGTCGTCGCCTTCGGGGTCGGGCGGCGGCGGCGGCTGAATCGAGCCGGGCGCGCGGCCGGGGCCGACGCCTGGGAGGCCGCGCGCGTCAACGAAGGGCATCGTGTGCTTGATGTTGAGGTCTTTGTCCACGACCTCGACCCCGCGCTCGGTGATGTCGGTGACGCGGAAGCGCCCCTCGACGAGGTCGCCCTGGCGGACGCTGTAGAGCTCGCCCTTCGCGTCCTTGAGGACGGCCGTGTTGGCGTTCGTGCGCTGGCGCTTGAGGAAGCCGACGAAGGTGTAGGTCGGCGCGGGCGGCTGCATCACGTTGATCGTCGCCTGGTTCGAGTAGAGCTGGCCGTCGGGCGTGCGCACCACGACCGAGCGCTGCCCCGGATTCGCGATGAGCGCGGCCGGGACGGTGGCCGAGAGCTGCTGCATGCTCTTGTACTGCGTCGGCATCTCCTGGCCTTCGACGTAGACGCGCGCGCCCGGGCCGAACTTGTCGCCGGTTATCTGGAGCGTGAAGCCGGCCGTGCGCGCGAAGACGCTCTGCGGCGCGAGCGCGGCGAGCGTCCACGGCGCCGGCGGCTCGGGCGTGGGCGTCGGCACGGTGGGCACGGGGGCCGGCGGCGGCGGGGGCTTGACGTAGAAGGCGAAGATGTTGCGCCCGGCGTCGCCGCCGACGTAAGGGATGGGGCAGCAGTCGATGGGCGTCATGATGCTGACGACCTCGTCGCCGGCGTCGGGCTGCGCGGCGGCGTCCGTCGTCGCCGTCTGCGACCCGGTGGTGCGGGGCGTCTTCCTGGCGCCCGGCGTCGGGGTAGCAGAGGCGCCGCCCGGCTTCGACGGGCCGGAGAACATCTGGTAGACGAAGATGAGCGCGAGGAGCGGCATCGCGATGGCCGCGATCATCTTGTTGCGTTCCGCCGGTGTCTTTCCTTCAAACAGTGCCATGACTTTAAATCGCTCCGGCTCCCGGGACCTTCCGCTCGTGAAGCGCGCGCCGGCTCACTGCGCCGGGGCGTTGGCGGCGGCCGTCGCGGCGCGCCGGAAGTAGGCGGCCATGTCGAGGCGCAGGCTGACGAGCGCGTTGCGCGAGGGCGTCTGGGGCTGCGGCGCGGCGCCTCCTTCGGCGCCGGGGGCGGTGACGGGAGCGGGCGCCTCGGACGCGTTCGAGTCGCTGGCGCCTTCGAGCTCGACCGTGTTGACGACGACGAACTGGCGGTCGGCCTCGATGTCGCGGATGAGGCGGCGGAGGTTCGGGTAGTTGCCCTCGACCGTGAGCGTGACGCCGATGCCGGGGAAGACGCTCTGCTCGATGCGCTGCCCCGTCTCGTCGCCCGAGGCGTTGGGGCGGCGCGAGCGCGCCGAGCCTTCGGAGCCGGGCACGGCCTCCTGAAGCTGCCTGAAGTTGACGCCGCCGCTGATGCGCAGGTTGTTCTTGAGGATGAGGCGGTTCAGCTCCTCGACGACCGTCTTCGTCCCGCTCGACGCGAGGCCGAGGTGATCGACCTCGAAGCGTTCGAGGCTCGACAGGATGTCCGAGACGCGCTGCCCCGTGTCCTTGCCCTCGCCGATGTTGGTGCGCTGGCTCTGGAGCAGGCGCTCAAGGTCGCCGCGCTGGTTCTTGAGCGCCTCGCGGCGCGAGCGCGCGGGGACGAGCAGGAAGAGGTAGGCGAGGACGGCCGTCAGCAGCAGCAGCGACGCGACGCCGAGCGCGGCCACCTCCGGCACGCCCAAAGCCCCCCGGCGGCGCGTGGCGCGGAATGAGTCGAGTCGGGTGCGCAGCGCGGCGGCGCGCGCGCCGGAAGCGTTACCCGTGGCTGCGGTGTCGTTCCTCAAGTCTAGTCGCGCCCCCCCGCTTCCGAGTCGTTGGGGCGCGCGCCGCGCGCGCGCGGGGACGCGGCCGCTTCGTCGCCGGCCGCGGGTCGCGCGGCGCGCCGCGACCGCTGGACGTAGGAGACTCTCAGCAGCCACTCGTAGCCCGACTCGCCGCGCCCGGACTTCTGATTCTCGCTGACGGGGACGGCGCTGAAGGTGCCGACGCGGCTCATCTCGGTGATCATGCCGGTCACGTCGGACGGCGTGCGGCCGACGACCGTCAGGTCGAGGTCGGCGCGCGTCTGGTCGCCGACCTGCATCACCTCGCGGACGTTGATGCGCGAGACGCGCACGCTCTGCGGCAGCGAGCCTTCGAGGTCAGAGAAGAGTTGCGACCAGGAGAAGCCCTTGCGGCTGACGAGCGCGCGCGCGGCTTCGAGCGTCTGGCGCTGCTCGGGCGGGATGGTCTGCATGACCTCCTGCGCCTGCCGTTCGAGGTCTTTCTGCTGTCCGCTCATCGCCGCGACCTCGCGTTCCGAGTCGGCGGCCTCGGCGTTGACGCTTCTGTATTCGGAGAAGATAAAGAGGAGCGCGACGAGCGATACGGCCGAGACGGTGGCGGCAATCGTCCACGGCAGCGCGCGGTTCCGGAAAGGGTCGCTGGCTAGGTTGAGTCTGGAAATCACTTGCTCTTTCGCTTTCCGAAGAGGTGCGCGTCGGGCGGCCGGGGGACTTCACCGGACGACGGAAAGCATAACCCGCGCCGCACACGCGCGCAACCGCCCCACACCGCCACTTACACGCACACGCGGCGGCCGAGTTGCAGAAAAAACAGAACGGCGGGCGGTCGCGACCGCCCGCCGTTCTGTTTCGACTTACGGGCGGCCGGTGGCCTGGCTGACGACGCGCGAGTTGATGACGCGCCCGGCCGCGTCGAGCGTCAACTCGATGACGGAGCCGGTGGTGTCGAGGACGCGGCGGACGGTCTGACCCGACGAGTTGGTCGCGTCCGCGCCCTGTTGCGTCAGCGAGGTGACGTTGCCGACGGTGCGCTGGCCGACGACCTTTCCGGCGGTGTCGAGCGTCCGCTCGACGATGTTGCCCGAGCGGTCTACGAGACGCTGGACGGTCTGGCCGAGCGTGTTGACGGTCGAGCCGAGCAGCCCGCCGGGCTGCGTCACGTTGTTTAAGGTCTGCCCGACGGTGCCGACCGTGCGGTCAACGACGCCGCCCGGCTGGAGCGCGGTGCCCGCGACGCCGCCGACGGTGCCGACCGTGTTGTCAACGCTCTGGAGCAGGCGTTCGAGTATCTGCGGGTTGCGGTCGATGGTCGTCAGCGTGCGGTCGATGATGGCGGCGACGTTGTCGAGCCTGACTTTGAGTAGCAGCTCGGCGCGCACGCCCTTGATGGTCAGATCGACCTCGTCGATGCCGGCCTCGGCGCCCGCCGTCAGTTGCAGCAGGTTCGCCAACCGCGCGTCGAGCGAGACGCGCGCGCGCAGGTTCTTCACCTTGAGCGTGATCTCCTCGACCGAGAGGTTGGGCACGTCCAGGAGCACGTCCGGGTCTCCGCTCGCGGCCGACTGCCGGCGCCGCTCGCTCGCCTCCTGCTGCCGTCGGATGTCCTCCTGCGAGAGCGGGCGGACGGGCGCGGCGGGCGACGGCGTCGGGCGCGGCTGCTGTTGCTGCGCCACCCGCGTGCCCGTCGTGCTCCCCGTGATGGACGCGTTGGCGTCGCCGCGGTCGGTGGTCGTGGTCGTCTGCGCGCGTGCGCCCGCGCACAGGGCGAGGGCCATAACTGCTCCGGCTGTAAAAAGCTTCTTCATCGTTCCCTCCGAAAAGTTTGATGAGAACTGCTTCCGCGACCGAAAGTGACTTGGGGGGAGTGTCGCGAGTGAATTTTAGGGGGAGGGCGGCGGCGGACTCTGCGGGGCGTCGGCGCCGCCGCGGCGCGCGTCGAGCAGGCGCAGCACGGGCGCGAGGCTCGCGCGGAAGCGCACGCGGCCGCGCACGCCCTGCAAGAGCACGTCGATGTCGCGCGCGGCGAGCGCCACGCCGACCCTCAGACGCAGCCCCGAAGCGCCGCCCGCCTCGACCTCCGTCTCGGCGTGGAAGTCGGCCTCGTTGATGCGGCGCACGTCGATGTTCAGCTCGAAGTCCTCGTCGGCGGTCGGCCCCGCCTGCGTCGCGGGGCGAGGCGGCGCGGGAGTTGGCGTCTCGGTCGCGCGAGTCTGCGCGGCGGCGGACGCGTACCCGAACGCGACGAGAAGGCAGACGGCCCCGGCGCGGCGGACGGCCGGGCCGGCGGCGTGACGGAAATTGATGGGCTTCACTTCCCCCTCCCCCTCTGCGCCGGCCGTCGGCGCGGCGCGTTCGTGACGGAGTTCGCGGGAGAAGACTTGGAAGGGAACGAGCTCGCCGGGAGCGCGGGCGGCGCGTTGAGTGGCTGCGCGGGCGGCGCGGCGGGCGGCTGTGTTGTCGGCGTAGCGGAAGGCCGCGCCGCACCGTCGTCGTTAACGGGAATTTCGCCGAGCGCCTCGGCGACGATGCGGTCGATGTCCGCGAAGACGCTCGTGATGCGCAGCGTGACGCCGATGTTGCGGTAGGTCACGCCCGGCTGAACCTGCGGCGGGAGGTTCTCGCGCTCCGCCTCCCACACGGTCGCGCGCTCGGGCTTACCCGTAAACTCGACGCGCGTGTTCGGCACCTTCTCGAAGCGGACGGAGTCGGCCGTCACGCGCGCCGTGATCGAGAGGTCTGCGTTCGCGTCGTCGGCCCGCGGCGGCGACGCCTGACGCTCCGCCGCGGGCGTCGGCCTCGGCGCGGGCGCGTCCTGCCGCTGTTGCGCGGCGGCGTCCGACGCGAGCGCCGACGCCAACACTACGGCGGAGCCGAGCGCGTACTTGAAGACGACGGCGAGCCTCACTCTCAACATCGCTCTGACCTCGACGGGGCAGACCCCTGTCTCTACTCAGAAACTCACTCGCGGGGAACTTGAAAGGGTTCTCAGACGGTGCGCGTATGATAGCAGAATCTTCCCGCGCCGCAAGACGTTCGCGTCGAAGCGTGTGGCCTTCAGCTCGCGCCTTCAGCGCGGGTCGCCGGGGACGGAGGCGGCGGCGGGGCGGAGGTCGGGCGGGGAGACGCAGTAGGCGACGACGCGGTTGCGGCCGAGGTTCTTGGCGCGGTAGAGGGCCGTGTCGGCGAGTTCGACCAGCTCGATGGGGTCGCGCGCGTCCTGTGGGAAGACGGCGACGCCGACGCTGATCGTGATGCGGAGCGTCTCGCCCGTGTCGGAGTGCGCGCCGCGCCGCGTGGCCGGGAAGTGGTTCGACTCGATGGCCGCGCGGACGCGCTCTGCGGCGACGAGCCCCTGCGCGCAGTCGGCGTTCAGCAGAAAGGCGGCGAACTCCTCGCCGCCGAAGCGCGCGGCCACGTCGCCCGCGCGCAGCGCACGCGTGATGAGCGAGCCGACCTCTTCGAGCGTCTGACTCCCGACGAGGTGGCCGTGCGTGTCGTTGACCGCCTTGAAGTGGTCGAGGTCCATCATCAGCACGCAAAAGGGTCGCGCCTCGGTCTCGGCGCGCGCCGCCTCGCGCCGCAGCTCCGAGAAGAAGGACTTGCTGGTGAGCAGTCCCGTCAGCTCGTCGTGCGCGAGCAGGCGGTGAATCTGGCGCTGGTACTCGCGGTCGATGTCGTCGAGGAGGTCGAAGCGCAGGAGCTGTTCGCCGACGGTCAGCTTGTCGCCGTCCTCAAGGTAGGAGTCGGCGACCGGCTCGCCGTTGAGGAGCGTGCCGTTGGTCGAGCCGAGGTCTTTGATGCGGTAGCGCGTCTCGCCGGTCGCGGCGTCGCGCTCGACCGTGATGCGCGCGTGCATGCGCGAGGCGCGCGCGTCGTTGACGCGTACGTCGGCTTCGAGCGCGCGCCCCAGCGTCACCTCGTCGCGTTCGAGCGGGATCGGGGCGGCCAGCAGCTCTCCGCGCAGGAAGACGAGCGCCGGGTGGCGCTCGCGCGCCGAGGCGCGCGCCGGGAAGGGCGCGGTCGTGTCGAAAGATTTGTTGCCCTCTTCGCTGCTCATCTTCGGCGGCAGGCGGAAAGCTTCCGTAAGGGGATGGGGACTACGCGCGCGCCGCAATCTTAGCCCGCGCCGCCCGCGCGCGGCAACGCGAAAATTTTACCGGCGCGCGGCCGCGCGCCGCCGCCGTTTGACTTTTCGCGGGCCGCGCCGCGTATGATTGTCGCGTTCTCTGGCGCAAACACTTCGGCGGCCGCAGGTCGCGAGGGGCAACGGTTCGCAAATGGAGCAGTCACAGGGGCCTCTGAGCGGCCTGCTGAAGAAAATTCTCTTTCGGGAGGGCGCCAAGCGCCCACGCCTCCAGCCGGTCTGGAGCCGCCTGCACACGCTCTCCGTCTTCGCGATGAACTACGGCGGCGGCGGCCTCGTCGAGACGAGCGGCGAGGAGTGGGTGCTGGCGAACGTCGTCGCGCCGGCCTGCGCGCGCGCCGAGTCGCCCGTCGTCTTCGACGTGGGCGCCAACGTCGGCGACTACGCGCGCCTCGTCCGCCGCCACGTCCCCGCGGCCACCGTCTACTCCTTCGAGCCTTCGCACGCGACCTACGAGCAGCTCGCGCGAAACGTCGCCGGCGAGGGCGGGCGCGTCAGGGCGTTCAACCTCGGTCTCTCAGACGAGACGAAGGGCGTCGAGCTCTACTCGTACACGGTCGAGGGCGAGGAGCAGTCGCTCATCTCGTCAATCGACCGTCGGCTCCCGACGCAGGTCGTCAACGTCGAGGTGAGCGCCACCGAGCGGATCGAGGTGCGCCCGCTCGACGACTTCTGCGCCGAGCACGGCGTCGCGCGCATCGACTTCCTCAAGCTCGACGTGGAGGGGCACGAGCTGGCCGTGCTGCGCGGCGCGCGCCGGATGCTCGCGGCGGGCGCGGTCTCGATGATTCAGTTCGAGTTCGGCCCGGCGAACATCTACTCGCGCACCTTCTTCTACGACTTCTGGACGCTGCTCTCGGGCGACTTCCGAATCTACCGCATCGTCCCGAAGGGCTTGGCCCCCATCGCCTACTACGGCGAGCAGCGCGAAATCTTCCTGACGACCAACTACCTCGCCGTGCGCCGCGCCGGCGCGGGCTGACGGACGCCCGCGTCGCCTCCGCAAAAAATGTTCAGACCTTATCTCACGCCGCGCGAGGGGGCGCCCGTCATACGCGAGGGCGGCCGCTTCGCGCGCGCCGCGCCCGCGAACCTCCGCGCCGGGGACGAGGAACTGTTCGCGCACGAGCGCGTGTGTGAGATTCCGCCGACGCGCCTGCTTGAGCTGCGCGACGTGTCGGCGACGCCCGAAGGGATGCTCTTCAAGGGCGCGTCCATCCTGCCCGAGTCTTTCTCCTCGCCCGTCATCATGCGCCACTTCCTCGGGCGCCCGCAGAGCGTCGCGAAGTTCTTCGCGAAGAACCGTCTGCTCCGCCGCCGCCGCCGCATCACAGGGCCGCGCCTCTGGATAACGGACGACTGGAGCGGCGGCTACTTTCACTGGCTGGCCGACGCGCTCCCGCGCCTCTACGCCGCGCGCGAGGCGGCGCGTGAGACGACGCTTCTGCTCCCGCACGGCTACGAGCGGCTGGGCTTCGTCACCTCTTCGCTCAAGCTCTTTAGCCTGCGCGGCGTCGAGTACGTCGGCGCGGACGAGGTCTGCGTCTGCGAACGCCTCCTGATGCCGACGCACACCGCGCCGTCGGGTCACTACAACGAGCCGCTCGTGCGCGAGCTGCGCGACCTCATCCTCGACGCTTGCGGCGCCGCGGAGACGAAGGCGGACGCTCGGCTCTACGTCAGCCGTGGGCGCGCGCCCAAGCGCAAGCTGACGAACGAGCCGGAGGTGGCGCGCGTCGTCGAGGAGTTCGGCTTCCGCGTCGTCCACTTCGAGGAGCACACGTTCGAGGAGCAGGTGCGCCTCACCGCTTCGGCGCGCCACCTCGTCTCGAACCACGGCGCGGGTCTCACCAACATTCTCTTCATGCGCGGGGGCGGCGGCGTCCTCGAACTCCGGCGCGAGGGCGAGCGCGAGCGCAACTGGTTTTACAACCTCGCCTCGGCCGCGCGGCTCCGCTACCACTACCAACTCTGCGCCCCGGCCGACGGCGACGCGCACGCGGGCGACCTCACGGCCGACACGGGGCTGCTGCGCGACAACCTCGCGCTGATGCTCGGGGCTTAAAGCCCTGCCCCCTGCGCCGTCTTGTCCCGCGCGCGCCGCGCTCCTATAATCCCCCACAAAGGAGTTCCCGATGTGAAAGAAGAAGCCACGGTGGACTGCCATTGGTCGAAGCAGGCGCTGACGGTCGAGCGCGTGTCCGAGGCGCGCCTGCCGACCGAGGTCGGCGAGTTCCGCATCGCCGGCTACCGCTCGAAGACGAGCGAGGAGGAGTTCGTCGTGCTCTTCAAGGGCGAGATAAAGCCCGACGAGCCGACCCTCGCGCGCATCCACTCGCAGTGCCTGACGGGCGACGTGTTCGGCTCGACCAAGTGCGACTGCGGCCGGCAGCTCATGAGCGCGATGCTCCTCATCGAGCGCGAGGGGCGCGGCGCCATCGTCTACCAACTCCAGGAGGGGCGCGGCATCGGCATCATCAACAAGATTCGCGCCTACGCCTTGCAGGACGAGGGCGCCGACACGGTCGAAGCCAACGAGCAACTCGGCCTCGCCGTAGACCTGCGCGAGTACCGCCAGTGCGCCGAGGTGCTGTTCGACCTCGGGCTGTGTCAGGTCAGGCTGATGTCGAACAACCCGCTCAAGCTGCGCGCGATGGAGGAGGCGGGTCTGCGCGTCGTCGAGCGCGTCGCGCTCGAAGTCGAGCCGGCCGACGCCGCCATGCACTACCTCCGCACCAAAAAGGAGAAGCTCGGCCACCTCCTTGACCACATCGAGTGACCGGCACTGCCTTCGCGCGAATCCGGTTAAAGACGGGCGCGGGCGTCGGCCGAGGCCCGTTTCTGTTTCTGATTCAGGCCGGAGACTATTCGCGTGAAGCTTCCCGGCGGCGATAAAGCCTACGTCCCCCCGCGTAAGTTGTTAGACTACCTGCTGTCCTCTTCCCACCCCGTCGGGGGATCGAAGGCGCGTTTCTTTCGCTCGGCGGGTTTCGACGATGCCAACGCCGGCGAGCTGGAGCGGGCGTTAATCGCCATCGCCGGCTCCGGGGACGTAACGGAAGTAGAGCAGACGCCGCACGGCATCAAGTACGTCGTGGAAGGCGACCTGCAAACCCCGACGGCGGGGACGAGGCGGTTACGGACGGTCTGGATAATAGAGACCGGCGAGGAAGGCCCACGGTTCGTCACGGCGTACCCGCTGTGAGCGGCGAGGAGGCTGGCATGATTAGAGAACTGGACACGGTCGTGCTCACGCGTGACCTCGACGAAAGCGGTCTGAAGAGTGGCGACATCGGCGCGGTCGTACACTGCTATCAGGACGGCGGCGCGTTCGAGGTCGAGTTCGTCACCGCGGAGGGCAAGACGGTCGCCGTCCTAACGCTGAACGCACAGGATGTCAGGCCGCCGGGTGAAAGGGACATCCTGCATGTGCGCGAGTTGGCGCTAACCTAGCGCCGGGACAATAGCAGAGACTCAGAATAAGATTGACTGCCGCAGACGCGGAGACGCGGCTTGAAGCCTTCTGACTTCAAGCCGCGTCTCCGCGTCTGCGGCGGTTAAGTTCTTAGCACGCTACGGGCGCGGCTGGCCGGGGATGCCGACTTCGAGACGAAGGGGGCTCGGGCGGCTCGGGGTGGGGCCGGGGATGAAGGGGAAGGCCGCGTTGGTGATGTAGAGGCTCTTGCTATTCTTCCCGACGCCGAAGGTGGCGGAGGTCAGGATCACCTTCACGATTTTTTCGACGCCGCGCGGACGCTTACCCGCAGCCCCGCGCGCCGCTGTGCTAGACTCGCGGCGTGAGCGAGCGCATCTACCGCGACCCCGTGCACAACATCATCCGCCTCCGCACCGACACGGAGGAAGGCCGCCTGATGGTGCGCCTCGTCGATTCGTTCGAGTTCCAACGGCTGCGGCGCATCAAGCAACTCGGCCTCGCGCTCTTCACCTATCAGGGCGCCGAGCACTCGCGCTTCGCACACTCTCTGGGCGCGCTCCACCTGATGACGCGCGTGCTCGACCTGCTCTCCGAGCGCTACAAGATTTCCGAAGAGTCGCGCGCGGCGGCGCGCGCGGCGGCGCTGCTCCACGACACGGGGCACGGCCCCTTCTCGCACGTGATGGAGAAGGTTCTCAACTTCCACCACGAGGAGTGGACGCGCCGCGCCGTGCTGAGCGAGGAGACAGAGGCCGGGCAAATCTTACGCGACTACTCGCCCGAGCTTCCCACGGCGGTCGCCTCCATCATCGAGGGCACGTTCCAGCCCGCCTTCCTCGCGCAGCTCGTCTCGTCGCAGTTGGACGTTGACCGCATGGACTACCTCCTGCGCGACTCTCTGATGACCGGCGCGAAGTACGGCAACTACGACTTGGAATGGATCGTCAACGCCATCGAGGTTGACGAGGCCAACGACCGCATCTACGTCTCGGCGCGCGGCCTCTACGCGGTCGAGGAGTATTTGCAGGCGCGCTACTACATGTTCCGGCAGGTCTACTTCCACCGGACGCTGCGGTCGGCCGAGGCCGTGCTGCGCTCGACCTTAAGGCGCGCGCTCGAACTCATCGCGGCGGGCGAGCGCGTCTGGTGCGCGCCCGACACCGCGTTCGAGAAGGTCTTGAAGCGCGCGCCGCTCACGCTCGCCGACCACCTTGAGCTTGACGACGCCGAGCTGACCTTCCACGTCAAACAGTGGCAGCGCGCCGAAGACGCGACCCTGCGCGACCTCAGCCGCCGCTTCGTCGGCCGCAAGCTCTTCAAGGCCATCGACCTCGACATGCCCGAGGCCGAGCGCGCCGACTTCCTCGCCAACGCCCGCACGGCCGTCGAGCGTCAGGGCTTCGACCCGGCCTACTACTTCATCGAAGACCACGCGGGCGACGTGCCCTACTACTCCTACTACACGGCCGAGGGCGCGGAGCCGAAGTCGCTCATCTACGTCGAGGACGGCTACGCGCGGCCGCGCGTGCGCGAGATCAGCGAGGTGAGCGACGCCGTCCGCGGCCTGCGCGGCTACCAACTCCACCGCGTCTGCTTCCCGCCCGAGGTCAAGGACGAGGTCTACGCGCTCTACCACCGCCGCCCGAGCGCCGGCGCGGCGGTCAACTGAAGTCTCCCCGCGTCCGAGCCACGCTAGTCTCGCAAGGAGGAACCGCATGAAAAGGCGTCTGGCCGTCGCGTGCCTCTTAGTCCTCGCGTGCGCTTCGCCGCTCGCGGCGCAGGAGTCGAAGGGCGACAGGAACGAGTCCCCCACGCCGAAGAAGGCGGAGGTGGGGCTGCCCGAGGGTAAGGGCGCGTGGGCGGTGCGGGTGCTCACGAGCGGCGGCTTCGCGGGCCACGGGCGCGGTGACGTGACGGTCTACTCCGACGGCCGCGTGACGTGCACGCCGCCCGCCGAGCCTTGCGCGGAGAGGCGTCCCGCCGACGCGCTCGCGCCCCTCTCGCGGTTGGTCGCGGCGGCGAGGCCGTTGAAGTGGAAGGTCGCGACCGCCCCCGGCGTGTGCAACGACTGCTACGTGATGCAGCTCGTCGTGCGGCGGCGCGAGTCGAAAGGGCGCGCGAAGACCTACACGATCACCTGGGACGAGTCGAACACGGCCGGCGTGACGCGCGAAGCGCTGCGCATCTACGAAGCGGCCGTCGCGCTGGCGTCCGCCGGGAAGTAGGCCGGCGGCGCGCACGCCCCGCGCGCGGCCGGGGAGGACTCTTTCGCGAGAGAGCCATGCCCGACATGCTCGTCAACTTGCTGCGGCTGCCGCCGGTCGAGCCGGCGATTGAGGAGCTGCGCGCGGCGGGCGTCGTGGTGCGGCGCGCGCGGCCGTGGGAGTTGAGCCAAGTGCGCGAGTTCGTCGGGCGCGAGTTTAGTTCTGCGTGGGCGGACGAGGTCGCGGTCGGGCTGGTGCGGCAGCCGGTGACGGTCTTCGTCGCGGCGCGCGACGGGCGGCTCGTCGGCTTCGCGGCTTACGAGTGCACGCGCAAAAACTTCTTCGGACCGACGGGCGTCGTCGAGTCTGAGCGCGGCCGTGGACTCGGGCGCGCGCTGCTGCTGGCCGCGCTGCGGGGCTTGCGCGAGCTGGGTTATGCTTACGCCGTCGTCGGCGGCGTCGGCCCCGCCGGCTTCTACGAGCGCGCGGTCGGCGCGCGTCTCATCCCCGACAGCTCGCCCGGCGTCTACGCCGACCCGCTGCGCGCCGACGGTGAGTGACCACCGAGACAAGATGTATTTTCGCCCCGCGCTCACGCTCCTTTTACTCACGCTCGCGTTCTCGCGCGCGGCGGCGGACGAGCCGAGGCGCGTCAGCGTGGCCGTGCTCGAAATGGGCGCGTCCCCGACGGCGGCGCGCGTCTCCGAGCGCCTGACGCGGCGGCTGGCGGCCTTGGTCATAAAGGACACGACGCTCGCGGTGCTCGACCGCGGGATGAGCGCGGCGGCTGCGCGCGGCGCGGGCTACGCGGGGTCGCTCAACATGACGCTCGCCGAGGCGCGCGCGCTCGGCGCGGCCGTCGGCTGCGACTTCTTCCTGACGGGCGACGCGCAGACCATCCGCCGCTCCTCGTCGGCGCGGCCCATGTACTTCGAGGCTTACGCGTCGGTCTTCGTCGTCAGCGCGCGCACGGGCAGGCTCGTCACGTGGGACAGGCCGTCGGCCGAGGGCGCGACGGCCGAGGAGGCGGAGGCCGCCCTGCTCGCGACGCTTGAGCGCGACGCCGCCGCGCTCTACGCCGGCGCCGTCGCGCTAGAGGCGGGGCGCGAGGAGCGCGTGCGTTTCGAGCCGGAGCCGGCCGGCGGCGCCGTCATCGACCTCTCGACCGGCGACGGCGCGAGCGCCAACCCGGACCTGCGCGAGCCGGCGCCCTACAGGAGGTTGCGGCCGGCTTACACCGAGGCGGCCGCGCGCGCCGAGGCCGAGGCGACCGTCGATGTGGCGGTCGAGATCGGCGACGACGGCCGCGTCGGCGGAGTGACGGTCGTGCGCTGGGCCGGCTTCGGGCTGGACGAGGAGGTCGTCTCGACCGTGCGCCGGATGAACTTCCGCCCGGCCGAGCGCGACGGCGAAAGCGTCGCCGTCCGCGTGCTTCTGCGCTACAATTTCCGACGCCCGCCGAAGACGCCGAGCAAGTGAAGGACGAAAGAGAGTCCGTGTCACGTCCGAAGCACAGAACGAAGACCGCCCGCGTCGCGCTCGCGCTCTGCGCGCTCGCCTCTCTGCTCGCGCTCTGGCCGGCGGCGCCGCGGGGCCGCGCGGCGCTCGTCGCCGTCGGCTCGGGCGCCGAGGCGTACTCGACGGCCGAGGCGCGCCTACGCATCTTCGACGAGGTGTGGGAGCAGGTGCGCGAGCGTTACTTCGACCCGGCATTTCAGGGCGTGGACTGGGACGAGACGCGGCGGCAGTTGCGCCCGCTCGCCTCGGCCGCGAGCGGGCGCGCGGAGTTGTACGCGGTGCTGCGGCGCATGCTCGGGCTTTTGCACGACCCGCACACGCGCGTCTTCGCGCCCGGCGAAAGCCCCGACTGGCGCGTGCAGCGCTACGTCTCGGTCGGCGTCTCGGTGCGCGAGCTGGCGGGTCAGGTCGTCGTCACGGACGTCGAGCGCGACTCGGAGGCCGATGAAGCGGGACTGCGCGCGGGCGACGCGGTGATAGCAGTTGACGGCCAGCCGGCGGGCGCGCTCGTCGAGCGCAGGCTGGCGGAGCAGGGCGGCGGCGCCCCTTCGCCTTCGGCGCGGCTGACCGCCGTCGCGCACCTCTTCGAGGGCGAGCGCGACACGACGGTGCGCGTCACCTACGCGCGCCCCGGCGAGCGCCGCGCGCGCGAGGCCGTGCTCAGGCGCGAGCCGCGCACGCGCGTGCCCTCCTTCGAGGTGCGCGGGCAGGGCGACGGCGTCCGCCTCGTCCGCTTCAACATCTTCACGCCGGAGGTCGCGGCGCAGTTCACGCGCGCGCTCAAGGACGAGTTGAAGGACGCGCGCGCGCTCGTCATCGACCTGCGCGACAACGGCGGCGGCGAGGCCGAGTCGATGGCCGACCTCGCCTCGACGCTGCTGCCGGCGGGCCTCAGCCTCGGGCGCTTCACCGACCGCGCGGGCGCCGTCCGGCTTGAGCCGCACACGCGCGCCGCGCTGCTCTCGACCGCCGACTCCTTCGAGCGCTTCCGACGCCCCGTCGTGCTTTTGACGAACGCGCGGACGGCGAGCGCGGCCGAAGTCTTCGCCGCCGCGCTGCGCGAGATGGGGCGCGCCTCGGTCATCGGCGAGGCGACGTGCGGCTGCGTGCTCGGCATCCGCCGCCGCCACCGCCTGCCCGACGGCGGCGTCCTCGACGTGAGCGAGATGGACTACCACACCGCCGGCGGCACGCGGCTCGAAGGCACGGGACTGCGCCCCGACGTGACGGTCGAGCCTACCCGCGAGACGCTCCGCCGCCGCCGCGACCGCGCCCTCGAACGCGCGCTCGAAATCCTCAAAGACTCGAAGGGCGATTGAAGACAAAAGCCGCCGGAAGCGGGGGGCAGACTTCAAAGGCGAAGGGAGGGTGAGAAGCGGCGTGGCTCTCACCCTCCCTTCGCCTTTCGTCCTTTTCTTTACTTCCGGCCGTCGAGGTCGAGGAGGGATTTGAGGGCGCGGCGCAGCGCGTCGTCGCCGCCCTGCTCAAGCTCTTCGAGTTCTTCGGGGGTCGCCTTGCCGGCGGACGCGTCGCTGACCTTCTGCCAGAGCGCGTCGCGCGCGCGGACGTAGTCCTCGGGCAGCGCGCGCCCGCAGTAGTTGCACGCGGGGCTACCCAACGCGAGCAGGCGGCGCTCGCAGTGCGGGCAAAAGCGGAAGTCGCGCGCCCCGCCCGCGCCCGCGACGGCCGCGCCGCAGTTCGCGCACTTCTTCGCGCCCTCTTCGAGCGCGCCGTGGCAGTAGTCGCAAGTCATACGCGTGGGGGTTTCAGCGGCGGCGGGACTTTTGCCCGCGTCCGTTTTTTAAGATGATGACTTCGCGCGGGTCTACGGTCGGCGCCGGCTCGGGCGGCGCCGCGCCGGCCGGGACTATCGTCAGCCGGACGGTCAGGTCTGTGCGGAAGCCGCCGTCCACCGTGACGATGCGCGCCGGCTCTATCCCGCGCACCGTCGCCACGTAGTTCTTCGCGCGCTCGCAGCGCCTACGCGCCTCGCCCTCGTACCCCCTGCGCCCGCCGTAGCAGGTCAGATACCCTTCGGCCGTCGGGTCGTTCTGCAACTCGATGGCGAAGTTATCGAGGCGAGCCTTCTCGTCGTCGAACTTGATGTTGCCGTACTCGTCAAAGCCGCACCCGATAATCGCCTGCGGGACGACCGTCGAGCAGGACGCCTTCCGCTCGCAGCCTTCGGGGAGTCCCGCGACCTCGACCGTGGCGGTGATGACCTGCCCGCGCGAGATGCCGGTCGTGTCAAGCTTGAGCGAAGACGCGCTCTGCCCGCCCTCGACGGTGCCGGCCGAGACTTCCCAAGTGTAGTTAAGTTTGAGGCCGGCGCCGGCCGGCTCGACGAGGGCGTTGAAGTCTATCCGCTCGCCGGGGTTGGCGGTGTCCGGGCAGGAGACTTTGACGACCGGGCACTGACTCTCGCGTCGCGCGGCGCCGCCGGGCGGCGCCGGCGTCAGGAGCGCCGGGAGCGCGAGGGCAATCAGCAGCAAGAGGCGTCGCATACAAGTTCGCTCCGAGGCAGCGGGGCTAAGACTTCAAGGCCGTTCAGCGCGGGGCGGCGTGCGCACGCTTTACGCGGCGCGCTCGCGCGGGACGCTTCCGCCGTGGCGCGTCACTGACGAGGGTCACTTCGGAAGGGTCTACCGTCGGCACCACGGCCGGCATCGTCGTGCCGGCCTGGGGCTTCCACAGTTCGACCGTCAGCTCTTCGCGAAAGCCGCCGTCCACCGTCACGACGCGTGAGGGTTCGATGCCCTGCGTCCTCTTCAAGTAGTTTGCCGCGCGCTCGCACCGGCGGCGCGCCTCGCCCGCGCGCCCCGTGCGCCCGCCGTAGCAGACGAGGTACGCCACGGCCGTCGGATCGTTGTGTATTTCGATGACGAGGTTGTCGAGGCGCACCCGCTCGTCGCGCCAGCGGATGTTTCCGTACTCGTCAATCTTGCGCGAGGCGGTCGGGGACGGGACGGGCGGGAAGCGCGTTGACGACGCGGAGGCTTCCGTCGTCGTCGGGAACGACGCCGCGCGTGCGTGCGCGCGCCACGCGCCGCACGCGACGGCGAAAGCGAAGGCGATGAAGAGAAGTGTGGCTCGCCTCATCTCTCTGCCTTGAGCGGCGTCGGCGCGCATCACTCGACTCGCGCGCCGACGCCGGAAAATCTTAGGTCGCCGTGCCACAGTTGCCGCAGAACTTGGCGCCAGGCGCGACGGGCGTGTCGCAGTTCTTACACGCCTTCGGCTCGACCGACTGACCGCAACTGTTGCAGAACTTCGCGCCCGCCGGCACCTGCGCCTGACAGTTCGGGCAGGTCACGCCGGCCGCGGCTTGCGCCTGCGTGTTGGCGCCGCAGTTCTGGCAAAACTTCGCGCCCGCCGAGTTAGGCGTCGAGCACTTCGGGCACGGCACGCCCTGCGGCGCCGCGCCTCCGCCCTGCTGTCCTTGCCCCTGCTGCCCCTGCCCGCCGCCGCCGATGGCGTTGGCCATCATCTGCCCGTAGCCGAAGCCCATGCCGAGACCCATCCCCGTGCCGGCCGCGCCGCCCGGCTGCTTCGCCGCGTCGGGCATCGCCTCGGCCGCCTTGTAGCGCATGTACTTGTCCATGTCGCCCAAGGCCGACATCGAGGCGCGCTCGTCGATCTTCTTCTGCACCTCCTCGGGCGGCGTGATGGCCGAGATGAGCATGTCAACGAGTTCGAGACCCTGCTTGCTGAAGTCCTCGGCGACGCGCGCCTTGACCCCGGCGGCCAGCTCGTCGTAGTAGGCCGGCAGGTCGAAGACCGTCTTCAGGTTCTCGCCCAAGAGGTCGTTCAGGCGCGAGACGACGATGTCGCGCAGGTACTCGCCCAGAGACTGCGTCGAGACGAGGCCGCGCGTGCCGACGATGGAGGCGACGAAGAGCTGCGGGTCGGCGACGCGGAACGAGTACTTGCCGAAGGCGCGCAGGCGCACCATGTACAGCTCGGTGTCGCGGAACGGGATCGGCTCCTTCGTCCCCCACTTCATGTCCTGGAAGGTGTGGCGCGCGACGAAGACGACCGACGCCTGGAAGGGCGAGGTGCCGCCGAAGGGGATCGAGAGCACGCGCGTCAGCAGCGGCACGTTCATCGTCGTCAGCGTGTGGCGGCCGGGGCCGAACGTGTCGAGCGCCTTGCCGTCGCGGAAGAAGACCGCCGACTGGTTCTCCTGCACGATGAGCTGCGCGCCCATCTTGATGTCGGACGAGCCCTGCGGGGGGACGCGCGCCACGATCTGCTGCCCCGTCTGGTCGAAAAACTGTATGACTTCGATTGCCATCTGGCTCTCCTTATGAGTAGTTGGCAGTAGGCAGATGGCAGCAGGCAGTCGCTCCGCGTGTCGGGAGTTGAACGGTTAAATCGGAGTCGCCGATACCGCTGCTCTTAACTGCCTACCGCCATCTGCCTACTGCTTACCGTTCTTCCTACTTCTTCAACCTGATACGGCCGTCGGTGACTTTGAAGACCAGCGCCTCGCCGCCCTCGCCGATGCGGCCGGCGACGTGGCGGCCGGCCGGGGCGCGCTCGACGCGCAGCCCGAACGCGTCCGCGACCTCGATGTCGCCGTCGAGCACCTCGGCCTTGAGGTCGGCGCCGAAGCCTTCGGCCAGCGTCGCCTCGATGTTCCCCTTCACGACCGAAAACTGCTGCGCGCCCTCGCGCTCGGCCGACGCGCCGAAGATTTTCGTGTCCCCCTTGATGAGCCGGCTGCGCACCTCGCCCGACACGTCGCGGAACTCAAGGTCGCCCGCCCTCACCTCGGCGACGACGGCGCCCGCGAACTCGCTCACGCGCACGTCGCCCTCTTCGGCCTCGATCTTCAGCTCGCGCAGGTCGCGCGGCACGCTGACCTCGTAAGAGACGCTGACCGACCCGGACGGCGCGGACAGGAGACTGACTCCCTCCTCGCCCTTGGCTTCGAGCACGCGCGCGGCGGCGCGCTCGGACGCGCTCCCGCCCCGCTTGACGACGCGGACGACGACCTCGTCGCCGTCGGCGCCCGAGACCGTGACGTTGCCCTTGAAGACGTGGACGGCGAAGGCCGCCTCGTCGCCCACCTCGTAGGTGCGCGTGAGCGTCGTCGTGTCGCCCGAGACGACCGCGCCCGACTCGTCCATCGGGAGCGGCACGCCCTTGAGCGCCTCCTTGATGCGCTCGCCGATGTCGGCCGGCACGTCGGGGACAACAGGGAAGGCGGGGACGGCGGGCACGCCGCCGCCGGTCGTAATCCTCTTGACGACGACGGGGCCGCGCGTCACGCGCCACCAGATGGAGGCCACGCCCAAGGCGAGGCCGCCGCCGAGCACGAAGACGACGAGGAGCGCGGCGAGCCACGCGCCCCGACGACGGCGGCGCGCGGGCGGCTCGACGGCGAGCGGTTGCGAGCCGAAGGGTCGGCCCACCAGCGGCGAAGTGTGCTGCGGGTTCGCGGGCGGGTAGTACGCGGTCGGCTGCCCGGCGACGACCGGCCCCGTCTCGGCGCGCACCTGCGAAGCCGCGACCGGCGCCGCCGGCCGCTCGGCCTGTTGGAAGAGTTGCGTCGGCGCCTCGCCGCCCCTGGTCGTGGCGCTCACGGGCGTCCCGCAGCGGCGGCAGAACTGCTGCCCCTCGTAAAACTCCGCGCCGCAGTTTTGACAAAGCTCGGGCATGGGAATCAGTGGGCAGCAGGCAGATGGCAGTTAAAACCGTTGCTGTCGAAACTTCCGAGTCAATCCTTTAACTTCCCTAACGCGGAGCGACTGCACGCTGCCAACTGCCTACTGCCTTTCAGCTAAACATCGGCTGCCCCTGCGCGTCGCCGGGGCGGAAGTTTTCGATGGCGCGGTAACGCTCGTCGAAAGTGCGGTTGAGGTCGTCGGCCGCGCGCTCGACCTCGTCGGCGGCGGCCTTGAGGCCGTCGGCCGTGCCGGACTTCGCGCCCAACTCGCGCGCGAGCCGCTCGAACTCCTCGACCTTCTCGACGAGCGAGAGGTCGAACTGGTAGATGCGGTCGAGCTGGGGTTCCTCGATCTTGGCCGCGTCGAAGAAGCCCGCGTAGCCGTAGGACGCGAAGCGGATGCGGTTCTCGATCTGGTCGAGCTTCTTCAGCACGCGGTCTACGGGGCCCACCTCGAAGAGCCGCCCCGTGGAGGAGAGCTCGCGCATCGCGTCGGTCAAGGGCTGCTTGGCCAAGCGCAGCCGCTCGGCCAGATGCTCGCGGTGCGTCTTGTCCACGTCGCGGCGCCGCTCCTTGGCGACGTAGCCCGCGTAGCCCGGTATCTTGTCGCCCAAACGTTCAAGCCAGTTTCGCTGGTCGCTCATGCTGTGTCTCCAGAGGCGTCGGTTCTCATTTCGTCGGTCTATGTACGTCGCGGCGCGCCGCGGGGTTCTCGGGCCGCGATTCTAACACCGCGGGCGGGGCGGATAGTAGTTGCGCCGCCAACGCGCCGCCCACTATTATACAAACGTCAGCAAACTTCCGAGCCGCCGAACAATTTCCGAGAAAACTATGAGCGCCGAAAACGAGACGCCGAACGCCGCCCCCGCGCCGGAGGGCAAGTACGTCTACTGCATCGTCGAGTCGAAGGAGCCGCGCAGTTTCGGCCCCATCGGCATCGGCGGGCGCGGCGACGAGGTCTACACCGTCCACCACGACGGGCTGGCCGCGGTCGTCTCGAACACGCCCATCCAGGTCTACGACCCGACGCGCGAGAACGTCTTCGCGCACGAGCAGGTCAACGAGACGGTGATGCGCGAGTTCACGGTGCTGCCGATGGCCTTCGGCGTGCTCTTCCGCACCGAGGACGACATCATGGAGCTGATGCGCGGCACCTACGACGCGCTCAGGGACGTTTTGGCGAAGATGGCGGGCAAGGTCGAGTTCGGCTTGAAAGTGAACTGGGATCGCGAGCGCGTCATCGGCGAGCTGGAGGAGGAGAGCGAGGAGATACGCAACCTCAAGGAGCAGATCACGTCGCGCGGCGCGGGCTCGACCTACTTCGCGCGGATGCAGTTGGGGCGGCTGGTCGAGACGGCGCTCGGCGAGAAGTCGGACGCCTACGTCCGCGAGGTCTACGACTACCTGCGCGACACGGCCGTCGCCTCGCGCGCCAACAAGCCCATCGGCGACAAGATGATTATGAACGCCGCCTTCCTCATCGAGCGCGACCGCGAATCGGAGTTCGACTCGAAGGTCAAGGAGATCGCCGCCAAGTACGAGGGCAAGCTCTCCTTCAAGTACACCGGCCCCTGGCCGCCCTACAACTTCGTCCACATCCGCCTGAAACTGGAGCGCGGCGAGGGCGCCGCCTGACGGCCACCACCGAGCGTAACAGTCAAGACATCGCGTCCTTATCCCACAAGGCTAACGGGAGTGCTGAAGACGCGGGGGGAGGCGGGGCTGCTCCCTCCTGAAGTTGGCCGGCGCACTTCCGAAGAGAGAATACCAATCGCCATGTTCCTGCTTGACGACATTTTGCTGGCGCCGGTGAACGGGTTTAAGTTCATCATGCGGCAGATTCAGCAGCTCGCCGACAAGGAGCTGAACGACGAGTCCGTCATCAAGGAGCAGTTGCTCGAACTCCAGATGCGTTACGAGCTGGAGGAGATTTCCGACGAGGACTACGCCGAGGCCGAGCGCGAGCTGTTCGCGCGGCTGCGCACCATCAAGGAGCGGCAGCTCGAAGCGCTGGGGCAGGTTCACACGGCCGACACCTCCTCGATGGTCATCGAGGCCGGCGGCGACGAGGAAGGCGGCGGCGGCGACTTCTACGAGCCCGGCGGCGGCCGCTAGGGGCCTCGGGCGCGGGAGGCGGCGTTGGCGAAAAAAGGCGGCGCTAAAAAAGTCACCCGCGCGCGCAAGTCCACCCCCGCGAAGCCGAGCGCGCCGCGCGCCGCGCGCAAATCCCCGGCCGCTCACAAACTCCCTCCCGACTTCCCCACCACGCGTTACATCTTCTTCGGCGGCAAGGGCGGCGTCGGCAAGACGACCGCCGCGGCGGCCACCGCGCTCGCGCTGCTCGACGCGGCGGGGGCGGGCGAGAGCCTGCTGCTCTTCTCGACCGACCCGGCGCACTCGCTCTCCGACAGCCTCGACGTAGAGGTGGGCGACCGCGCGGCCGAGGTCGCGCGCGGCGGCGCGGGCGACGACGCGCCGCGCCTCTTCGCGCGCGAGATGGACGCCGCGCGCGCGCTCGAAGAGTTCAAGACGAAGCACCGCGCCGTGCTCGCCGAGATCGCCGACCGGGGCACCATCCTCGACGAGGCGGACGTGAACGACCTGCTCGACCTCTCGCTGCCGGGCTTGGACGAGGTGATGGCGCTCTTCGAGCTGAGCGAGGTCGAGCGCGAAGGTCGTTTCGCGCGCGTCGTCGTGGACACCGCGCCGTCGGGGCACACGACGCGGATGCTGCGTCTGCCAGAGGTCTTCACGCGCTGGGTCGGCGCGCTCGACGTGATGTCGGAGAAGCACCGCTACATGGTCGCGCACTTCGCGCGGCGGGGGCGCGTGCGGGAGGACGAGGTCGATCTTTTCCTGCGCGACCTCTCGGCGCGCGTCGAGGCGGTGCGCGCGATGCTCTTCGACGCCGCGCGTGCGAGCTTCGTCTTAGTCTCGACGCCCGAGGCGATGGCGTTCGAGGAGAGCGCGCGCTACTTCGCCTCGCTGCGGGCGGAGGGCGCGCCCGTCACCGACCTCGTCGTCAACCGCGTCGAGCGCGAGCACGGCGCCTGCCCCTTCTGTCGCGCCCGCGCCGCGATGCAGTCGCCGTGGCTCGACGCGCTCGCGCGAGAGTTCAAGACGCTGCGGCAGCGGCGCGTCCCGCTCTTCCCTTCCGAAGTCCGAGGCGCCGAAGAACTTCGCGAGTTCGCGCGCGCGCTGTGGCAGCCGCAACCGGAGGGGAAGGCGGAAGGGGCGAAGGGTAAAGGGAAGGTTAAGGCGGCAGCAACTTCACCGTCGCCCCCGAACAATTCTTCCTTCCCTCTCGAAGCGAAGCGGCTGGTCATCTTCGGCGGGAAGGGCGGCGTGGGGAAGACTTCTTCGGCGGCGGCCTACGCGCTCGCCGCCGCCGAGGCCGACGAGTCGGGGCGCGTGCTCGTCTTCTCGACCGACCCGGCGCACTCGCTCTCGGACAGCTTCGGCGAGCAGGTGGGCGAGTTGAATGAGGGCGTGGTGGGCGTCGGCAATCTGGACGCGATGGAGATCGACCCGGCGGCGCGTTTCGAGGAGCTGAAGGAGCGCTACCGGCGCTGGACGGACGAGCTGTTCGACTCGCTGACGGGCGGCTCGCGCTGGGAGGTGCAGTTCGACCGCGAGGCGATGCGCGAGCTGGTCGCGCTCGCGCCGCCGGGCATCGACGAGATCGCCGCCCTCTCGACCGTCAGCGACCTCATCGACGAGGGATCCTACACGACCATCGTCCTCGACACCGCGCCGACCGGACACCTCCTGCGCTTTCTGGAATTGCCCGAGGTGGCGCTCGCTTGGGTGCGGACTTTCATCAAGCTGCTTCTCAAGTACAAGAACGTGGTACGCTGGGGCGGCGTGGCCGAGGAGCTGGTCGCGCTCTCGAAATCAATCAAGCGCGTCGCGGCACTGTTGACCGACGCCGAAGAATGCGAGTTCGTCGGCGTCGCCATCCCCGAGCGGATGAGCCTCGAAGAGACCGCGCGACTGGCCGCGAGGCTCGAACGTTTGCGCGTGCCGTTGAGCCGGCTCGTCGTCAACAACGTGCTGACCGATGAGGCCGCGCGCGCGTGCGACTTCTGCGGACAGCGTCGGCGCGGGCAGGCGCCGGTCGTCGAAGAGTTTCGGAGCCGCCTGCGCGGCGTCGAGGTCTTCGTCGCGCCGCAGCAGCCGGGCGAAGTCCGCGGACGCGAGACGCTGCGCGCTCACTTCGAGGGCTGGCGGAAGTTTTAAGGATTTGAGATTTCAAGTTTGAAATTTGAAATTCCGAAGTGATGAGCAAGAGGGCGACGAATAAGAGTCGGGGCGTGGAGGCGGGCGGCGGGCGCGCCTTCTACGTCTACTGCGTCGGCGAGAGCCGGCAGCTCGCGCCGCTCTTCGGCGCGGGGCTGCCCGACGCCATCGAGGACGACTCGCGGCTCGAAGCCGTCGAGGCCGGCGGGCTGACGGCGGTCGTGAGCGAGGTGCCGCTCGGCGCTTACGGCGAGGACGTGTTGGCCGAGCGGCTGGCGGACGCGGCGTGGACGGCGACGCGCGCGCTCAGGCACGAGCGCGTGGCCGAACACTTCGCGCGCCGCGCGGCGGTCGCGCCGCTGCGCTTCGGCTCGATCTACCTGCGGCGCGAGGGCGTCGCGGCGATGCTCGCGGAGAGGGCGTCGCGGCTCCGCGAAGTGCTCGCGCGGCTCGGCGGGCGCGAGGAGTGGGGCTTGAACGTCTTCGTCGAGCGCGCGCGTCTGCGCGAAGAGGTGACGCGGGTGAGCGCGCGCCTGCGCGAGCTGTCGGCGCAGGCCGAGGCCGCGACGCCGGGTCAGGCCTACCTGCTGCGCAAGAAGATCGAGGGCCTGCGCGACGAGGAGGCGCGCGCCGAGACGCGCCGCGTCGCGCAGGAGGTCGAGCGCCGGCTGTCGGAGGCTTCGGACGGCGCCGCGCGGCTGCGCGTGCTCAAGGACGAGGCGGCCGAGCAGGGCGAGTTGGCCGCGCGACTCGCCTTCCTCGTCACGCGCGAAGGCTTCGAGACGTTCCGCGACGAGGCCGAACGGCTCGCCGCCCAGTACACGCCGCTCGGCTTCCGCTTCGAGCTGACCGGCCCGTGGCCGGCTTACAACTTCACGGGGGAGTAGGGGGGCCAACTCGTATGGCCGTTGAAGAGAATATTTTAGACATTGATAAGGACGAGGAGCTTTCGCTGCTCGAAACGCTCGACCACGTTCTCGACTACGGGCTGGTCATCGCGGGCGAGGTGAGGATCGCGGTGGCGGGCGTCGATCTCATCTTCCTCGGCCTGAACGTGCTGCTCGGCTCGGTCGAGACGGTCGAGCGCGTCCTCGGCGAGCGCGAGCGGAAAGTCGAGCTTCTGCTGGGGCAGGTGCCGCAGGCCGCGCTCGCCCCGAAGACCGGGGCGGGCGGCGGGCCGTCGGGCGAGGGCGAATGAGTCTTTACGTCTACTGCGTGGGGGACGAGTTGTCCGAAGCCGCCTTCGAGGGGATGACGGGCGTGGGCGGGGCGGCCGTCCGCTTGATGAGTTTGACGGGGCGTCTGTCGGCGGTCGTGAGCGCGGCGGCCGAGCCGGTCGCCGTCACGGAGGAGAACCTGCTGGCGCACAACCGCGTCAACGCGGCGGCGCTCGCCGCCGCCACGCCGCTCCCCTTCCGCTTCGGCACGCGGGCGGCGCCCGAGCGGCTCGCCGAGTACGCCGCGTCGAACGAGGCGGCGCTCGCCGAGGCGCTCGCGCGCGTGCGCGGCCGCGTGGAGATGGGCGTCAAGCTCATGCCGAAGGCGAGCGAAGCGGCAGGGGCGGAAGGCGGAAGCGAAGCCGAGGCGGCGGTCGGGCGCGGGACGGCCTTCCTTCTGAAGAAGCGGCGCGAGATTCTGGGCGGCGAGGAGATGAAACTGCGCGCCGAAGGCTTCGCGGCGTGGCTGGCCGAAGGCGTCGCGGGGCTGGCGCGAGAGAGCGCGGTGCGGGTCAACCCCTCGGAGGCGATAGTCGTGCGCGCGGCTCACCTCGTCGAGCGCGGGAGCGTCGAGGAGTACAGACGGCGCCTGCGCGGGCTGCGCGCGGCGCGGCCGGACTTGCGGCTGCTGGCGAGCGGGCCGTGGCCGCCTTACAGCTTCGGCGAGGTCGGCCGGTAAACGTTTCGCGGGCGGCCCCGAGTCGCGGCCCGGCGCGCGTCTGTTACAATGTCCGCCATCGACATTTCAGTTGTGGACATGCCGCGCGCTAACGGGGTACTCTGTTGAAGACTCCCCCCCCTGAAATTCCTTCTCCGGTCGAGCCGGAGGTCGAGACCAACCACCCGGCGGAGTTCGTCGCGGAACTCCGGCGCGTGGCCGACCGGCTGCCCGAGCGCGTCAACATCGACGCCGAGTCGGTCGAGCAGGGGCTGGCGAAACTCGTCCTGACGCTGATCGAGCTCATCCGGCGGCTGCTGGAGAAGCAGGCGGTGCGCAGGATGGAGGGCGGCGGGCTGACGGCCGAGCAGGTCGAGGAGCTGGGGCTCGCGCTGATGAAGCTCGAAGAGAAGATGGCCGAGCTCAAAGAGCACTTCGGGCTTGAGGACGAGGAGTTGAACATCGACCTCGGGCCGATAGGTAAATTGATTTAAGGGTTTTTGCGGAGCCCGCTCGAAAGGGAGAGCAAGCGAATTGTCTAGCGACAGAACGAGCCTGATTACCGCGCGCCCGCCGGGGCTGGTCGATGTGCTCGACCGGATTCTGGACAAGGGTCTGGTGATCGCCGGCGACATCAAGGTCTCACTGGCGAACGTCGAGCTGCTGACGTTGCAGATACGCCTGCTCGTCTGCTCCATCGACAAGGCCGAGCAGATCGGCCTGAACTGGTGGCGCTACGACACGAACCTGACGACGCGCGCGGCCGTCGCCGAGGCCGAGAACGCCGAACTGCGTGAGCGCCTCGCCGCGCTCGAGCGCGAACTGCGCCAGTTGAGCGAAGCGCCCGCGCGCGGCGCCGCCTCGGGCGCGAAGTCGCGGAAGGCGCGCAAAGGAAAAGGGTGAAGGGTGAAGGCGGAAGGGTGAAGTGAAAGCCGCTTTGGCTCTTACCTCACCCTTCCGCCTTCACCCTTCGATTCCCCGCCCCGCCGCCCGGCCGGCGCCGTGGCGGCTTAAAGTTTTAAACATTCCCGGAAGAGAGGATTTGACCACATGGCTGTTGAGAGGGCACCCGGCGGAACCAGTCTGATTGACGTGCTCGACCGCGTGCTGGACAAGGGCATCGTCATCGACGCGTGGGTCCGCATCTCGCTCGTCGGCATCGACCTGATCACGGTCGAGGCGCGCGTCGTCGTCGCTTCCATCGACACCTATCTCAAGTACGCCGAGGCCGTCGGCCTGACGCCCGCCGTCTCGCGCCCGGCCATGGGGCCGGGCACCGAGCCGGTCGCCGACGAGCCGCGCCGCCGCGTCACGGCGGACGTGGATAGAAGCTGAACCGAGTGGACGGTAGACAGTAGACAGTAGTCGGTAGCGCTCCGCGCTGCGGCCTTTGAAGTTGGCGACCGCAGGGTTCGACCGACGAAGGTTTTTCTACTGACTACCGACTACCGTCTACTGTCTACTGCTTTATGGAGAACCGCCCGGCAGAGATCGCGCAGGCGTTCGGGGCCCCGGCCGAGGGGGGCGGGGGGCTGCTGTCGCTCGGCCAGTACGAGCTGCTCTTCGAGATGACGACGCAGCTTCTGGCCGCGCAGAGCCTCGACGAGCAGACCTCGCTCGTGCTCGACACGCTGACGGCCGGGCTGGGGCACGCGGGCGCGGCGCTCGCGCTCGTTGACCGGCCGCGCGGCGTCCTGCGGGTGCGCGGCGCCGCCGGGTTCCCCGAAGACGAGGCGCTCGCCGGGCTTGAGATTCCGCTCGACTCGAACGCGCCGCACGTCCGGGTCGTGCACGACGGGCGCCCCGCCTGGCTCACGCGCGACGACGAGGCGGCCGCCGACTTCCTGCGCCAGGCCGGCGGCTCGTCCGACCTCCTCGCGCTCCCGCTCTTCGGCGGCCACATCCCCGCCGCCGAGCCGCGCGGGGTCTCCGCCGACACGGGGAGCTTGCGCGCCGGAGGCGAGGAGCGCTACTGGCTCCCGCAGTCGCTCTCGACCGGCGCGCTCTACGTCGGCGCCGACCGCGACTCGCTCGAAGAGTCGCAGCTCACGCTCCTCACGCGCTACGCCGAACGCATCGGCGCCATCCTCTCGAACACCGCCAACGTCGAACGCCTCAGCTCCTCTGTGGCTAAGCTCCAGCGCGAGCGCCAGTGGGTCGAGTCGATCATGAAGTCGGTGGCCGACCCCATCGTCCTCACCAACATGGACAACGAAATCCTGCTCCAGAACCGGCGCGCCGAAGAACTCTTCAGCGACCGCCGCGACGCGAGCGAGGGCAAGCGCCGCGCGCTTGAGATGAACGACCTGCTCTTCTCGGCCTACCTGTCGAGCGCGGCGGTCACCTCCGAGGAGATCATCGGCCGCGACCTCATCCTCGTCGATCCCATCGAAGGCTCGGACATCCACTTCGAGGTCATCTCGACCCCGGCGCTGAACGCGCGCGGCGAGCGCATCGGCCTCGTCTCCATCTTCCGCGACGTGACCGACCTCCGGCGCGCCAACGAAGAACTCGCGCGCAACTTCGTCAAGCTCCAGCAGGCCGAATCCGAGGCGCGGCGCGAGCGCGACCGCCTCGACCTGATACTCGAAAACGTCGGCCAGCCCATCGCGGTGTGCGACACCTCGGGCAAGTTCATCCTCTTCAACTCGCGCGCCGAGCTGCTCTTTCAGGAGCGCGACGGGATGCCGTGGCCGGCGCTGCGCGCGGTGCGCAACAACTCGGTCAAGCTCACCTCCTTCATCTCGGGGCTGGCCTCGGGCGCGGAGTCGGGGCGGCAGGCCGAGATAGAACTCATCGACCCGGAGACGGGCAGCTCGCTCCCGATGGAGATCACGTCGGCCGAGGTCGCGGACGCGAAGGGGCAGGTGACGGCGGTCGTCTCCGTCCTCCACGACCTCTCCGAGATACGCGAGCTCGAGCGGCGCCGCGTCGAGCAGCAGCTCTTCGAGTCGGAGAAGCTGGCGGCCGTCGGCCGGCTCGCGGCGTCCATCGCGCACGAGGTCAACAACCCGCTCGAAGCCATCAAGAACTCGCTCTACCTGCTCACGACGAGCAAGGACATGGAGAAGAACGGGAAGTTTCTCGAAGTCGCGCGCAAGGAGACCGAGCGCGTCTCGCACATCATCCGCCAGATGCTCGGGTTCGCGCGCCGCTCGGGCGAGGTCGAGTGGGTCGCGGTCAACCAGCTCATCGAGGAGACGCTCATCCTCGTCGAGAAGAAGATGAAGCAGGCGCGCGTCGAAGTCGTGCGCCAGTTCGACGACCGACTGCCGAAGGCGAGGGCGCGCGCCGACCAGCTCCGACAGGTCTTCCTCAACCTGCTCCTGAACGCGCAGCAGTCGATGGAGAAGGGCGGGCGCATCACCGTGCGCACCTCCGTCTACGAGCAGGCTTTGCAGCCGACCGTCTCCGTCCAGATCACCGACACGGGGCGCGGCATCAGCGAGACCGACCTCGCGCGCATCTTCGAGCCTTTCTTCTCGACCCGCGCGAAGGGGACGGGACTCGGCCTGTGGGTCACGCAGGACATCGTGCGCCACCACGGCGGGCGCATCGAGGCGACGAGCGAGGAGGGCGCGGGCACCACCTTCAACGTCATCCTGCCCGTCGATTCGCCGACGCTATCTGACACGGATGACGGCAAGAAACACTGACGGGGCGGGCGGGGCGTCGGCCGCCTCGGCGAACGGCCACCGCGCGGCGCGCGCCGCGCGCGTGCTCGTCGTGGACGACGAGGAGAACGTCCGCATCACGACCGCCGCCATCCTCGAACAGGAGGGCTACGACGTGGCGACGGCCTCGGACGGGCGCGAGGCGCTGGAGATGGCCGCGCGCGGCCACTACGACCTCGTCCTGACCGACCTGCGGATGGACGACATGGACGGCAGCACGCTGCTCCACGAGTTGCAGCAGCGCCACCCCAACGTCGTCACCATCGTCCTCACCGGCTACGCCTCTATCGAGTCCTCCATCGACGCGCTCCGGCAGGGCGTCTACGACTACCTCGTCAAGCCCTGCGTGGTCGAAGACCTCAAGCGCACCGTCGGGCGCGCGCTCGAACACCGCGAGCAGAAGATGCAAATCTCCGAGCTGTCGAACCCCGTGGTCGAAATCTGGGACGGCGTGCTCCTGCTCCCGGTCGTCGGCACGCTCGACGACAAGCGCGCCGCGCAGATGTCCACGGCGCTTTTGGAAGCCGTCCGGCGCGAGTGCGCGCAGGTCGTCCTGGTGGACATCACCGGCTGCACGGTGGTTGACACCTACACGGCGGCGCACCTCATCAACACCGTCAGGTCGGTGCGGCTGCTCGGCGCCGCGACGGTCATCACGGGCGTCAGCGCGCACATCGCCGCCGACCTCGTCAAGCTCGGCGTCGAACTCGAAGACATCACGACCCGCCGCAGGCTGGCCGACGGCCTGCGCTACGCACTAGAATTGCTCCACTTAACAGTCAGCCGGCCCGCGGGCGGCCTCCGGCCGCCGGCCCGCGACTGAAGCCGCGACCGAAGCCGCGTACCGAAATGCCGACCGCCGACACCCCCTCCACGTCCGACGAGACGACGGGCCCCGCGCCCGCGGGCGGGGGCGCGCGCCTGCTCGTCGTCGATGACGAGGAGAACATCGTCCTCACCATCAGCGAGGTGCTGCGGCTCGAAGGCTACGAGGTGGACGTGGCTTCGAGCGGGAGCGGGGTGACGGGGCTGCTCGACGGCGGCGCCGAGTACGACCTCATCCTCACAGACCTGCACATGGACGAGGGCGACGGCCTCTCCCTTTTAGAAGAGGTGCGCCGCCGCTCGCCGCTCACCATCACCATCGTCCTGACGGGCTTCGCCGCGGTCGAGTCGGCCATCGCCGCGCTGCGCCACGGCGCCTACGACTACCTGACCAAGCCCTGCATCATCGCCGAGCTGACCCACACGGTCGCGCGCGGCATCGAGCACCGCCGGCTGATGCTCGCCGAGCGCGAGGCGCGCGGCCGGCTCGAAGAGTTGAACCGCGAGTTGGAGCACCGCGTCGAGGAGCGCACGGCCGAGCTGAGCCGCGTCAACCGGGAACTCGTCGAGGCCAACCGGATGAAGGACGTTTTCCTCGCCACGCTCTCGCACGAGCTGCGGACGCCGCTCACGCCCGTGCTCGGCTGGGTCAACCTCCTGCGGACGGGCGGCGCGGCGGCCGACCCGTCGATGCTCGCGCAGGGCTTAGACGCCATCGAGCGCAACGCGCGCCTACAGGCGCGGCTGGTGGACGACCTCCTCGACATCTCGCGCATCGTCTCGGGCAAGCTCCGCGTCGAGTGGGAGCCGGTCAACCTCTGCTCGGTGGTCGAGCTGGCGACCGAGCCGGTGCGCGCCGAGACGAAGCTGCGCGAGATCGAGCTGGCGGTCGAGCTGCCCGAGTGCCCCATCGTCGTGCAGGGCGCGCCGCTGCGCTTGCAGCAGGTCGTGTGGAACCTCCTGTCGAACGCGGTGAAGTTCACGCCGCGCGGCGGGCGCGTCCGCGTGCGCGCGTGGCGCGAGGGCGACGAGGCGCGCGTCGAGGTCTCGGACAGCGGCGTCGGCATCGCGCCCGAGTTTCTGCCGCACGTCTTCGACCGCTTCCGTCAGGCCGACGGCTCGACGACGCGCCAGTACGGCGGCCTCGGGCTGGGGCTCGCCATCGTCCGCGCACTCGTCGAGCTTCACGGCGGGTGGGTCGTCGTCGAGTCCGACGGTTTGGGCCACGGCGCTCGCTTCACCGTCGGGCTTCCCTGCGCCGTCGCCGGCGAGGCCGACGACGAGCGCGAGGCGGAGGCGGAGCCCGAGGGCGGCCCCGTCCCCGTGCTCGTCGTGGACGATTCGAGCGAGACGCTTGAGCTGCTGGAGCTGCTCTTCAGGCGGCAGGGTTACGAGGTGCGCGGGGCCGGCTCGGCGGCCGAGGCCGTCCTGCGCGTGCAGGAGCGGCGGCCGGGACTCATCATCTCCGACATCAGCATGCCGGGCGTGGACGGCTACGCGCTGCTCGCCGAGTTGCGCCGGATGCCCGGCCTCGAAGCCGTCCCCGCCATCGCGCTCACCGGCCACGCGATGGACGAAGACCGCGCGCGCGCGCTCGCCGCCGGCTTCGCCGTCCACATCCCCAAGCCCGTCGATCCCGACGAGCTCCTCCGCGTCGTCCGCCGCCTCACGGCGTGAGCCGGCCTCAAAGTTCAACGTTTCAAGCCGGCCGGACTTTTATCTCGACACCCTCCTGCGCGCTCGGGTAGGATGTTGGTAGGCCGCGCGCGCGGGGAACCGAGGCGCGCGCGGAAGCCTCAGAGAACTCTCACGACGGACTTCCGACTTCACGGTCACACAATGTCAGCCCAAGAGAAAGACAAAGGTCAGCACGATCGCGGCATCAAGGCGCGCCGGAACAAGCGCGTCAGGGTGCGCTTCCCCGTCCGGGTCGAGGCGCCGCTCGCCGACGGCCGCGCGCTCGTCATCTGCGCGCACACGGTCGTGGTGAGCCACGCCGGCGCCACGCTCGACGTGGACGAGCCCATCGCGCTGGGGATGGGGCTTCAGGTCACGCCGCCCTTCGGCGGCACGCTCCTCGCCGAAGTCAACGGCGCGTGGCTCGACGAGGAGACCGGCCGCCACCGCGTCAGCATCCGCCTGATAGACCCCGCCTCCTGGACTTCGCCCGAGCGGTTCGCCGCCCCCGTCGCGAGCGCCGACCCCGAGCGCGTGAGCGTCCGCCTCCACCCTTGGGTCTGGCAACTGCTGGCCGAGTACACGGCCTACCTCAAGGAGACGGCCGCCGAGCCGGCCCAGCCCGGCCCCGTGGCCGACGGCATCTTAGAGCGCGCCCTGCTCGCCGACGACGAGTTTCAGCGCTGGTTCACGTCGAAGATCACCGAAGACATCGAAGCGTGGGAGCGACAGTACGTGCACGAGGGCTAACGCCCCTCAAAGCCGGGAGCGCGGGCACACTGGCCCGCCATGAGCGCGACCGCGCGAACGGGTGAAGCGCCACATCTCAACGTCGAGGTGTGGCGCTTCTCTTTGAAGCGTGCCGGCGCACGCTTTGGCGGGCTAGTGTGCCCGCGCTCCCGGCGAATAGGCCCGCGGTCTCGGCGGGTCACTGAACGCGTCCGGTGACGGTGACGGTCTTGGCGGCGGCGGGCGCGGACTTCGCCGCCGCCGCCGTCTCGCGCTCGGCCGCGCGCTCGGCGCCGGTCTTGGCCAGTTCGCGCACCGACGCGGCGCCGGGAATCGAGACCAGCGCGAGGAAGTAACGCTCGCCGTGCTGGCGGAAGGTGAGCGCGGCCCGCGCGGGGTTCTCGTCGCCCGTGCTGGTCAGGACGACCGCCGACGCGGCGCCCTTCCCCAAGCCCTTGATGAGGAGCGCGCTCTCCGAATCGACGCGGACGCGGCGGACGGTGTAGCTGCCGGCCGGCATCTGCTTCTGCCCCGCGACGAAGTCGAAGGGAATCTGAACCTCCACGCCGCGCGCGGTCTGCGCCTGCGCCCCGGCGGCCAACACCAACACCGCGAAGAAACCGAGAAGCGTCCTCGTAATTTGCTTTTTCATACATCCTCCATTTAGTCTCGATGGCCGTCGGCATTTTCGTCCCGGCCTACCCGTTCAAGCCTCCGCTTGTTGCCCCGCCCCGTCGTTTCCGGCCGAACGGGCTGGCGACCGCGGCTCGTATAAAGAGCGTCACACACGGACGCGGGGACTAACGCGGCGGGGGATCGGCCGGACTTTCAAATCGGGCTCAAAGGCCGCCAAAATAGTTTTCAAAGAGTTATCAAAGAACTTTTAAAAGCCCTCTATGTCGCAATTTTTCAGGCAGTTCTACGAGTTCGACCCCTTCACGCTCGACGCTTCGGAACGCGTGCTGCTGCGCGCGGGCGCGCCCGTCCACCTGACCCCGAAGGAGTTCGAGACGCTGCTGGCGCTGGTGCGCGGGGCGGGGCGCGTGATGTCGAAGGAGGAGCTGCTCAAGGAGATCTGGCCCGACACCTTCGTCGGCGAGGCGACGCTGGCGCAGAACGTCTTCACGCTGCGCCGCGCGCTCGGCGAGGCGGAGGGCGGCCGCCCCTTCATCGAGACCGTCCCGCGGCGCGGCTACCGCTTCGCCGTCAAGGTGACCGAGCGGCGCGAGGCGTCGGCCGACGCCGCCGAAGTGAAAGGCGCGCGCGCCTTCACGCCCGCACAGGTTGACGGTGACGCCGCGACCCTCATCCGACAGCAGGCCGCCGGCTCGCCCGCCGTCCCACCCGACGCCGCGCACGCCGCGCCGGGAGCCGGTCGCGCGCCTCACGTCCAAACGGACGCGGCGGCGGACGAGCCGGCAGACGGACGCGCGGCGGACTCCGCCAACGGACGCGCCCAGGCAGCGGCGCTCTCGTCAACGTCCGCGCCGGCCGCGCCGGCTTCTTCTCAACCTCGCGACGGCCACCCCGTCCGCGCGGCCGTGCTCATCGCGCTCGCGGTCTTCGTCTCGGTCGCGGCGCTGGTCTACGCGGTCTACCGCTTCTCGGTGCGCCCCGACGTGGAGCGCGCGCGGACGCAGGCGCCCGCCTTCCAGTCGATGAAGGTGACGCGGCTGCCCGTCACGGGATCGGTCGCGGAGGCCGCCATCTCGCCCGACGGCAACTACCTCGCCTACGTCGCCACCGAGCCGGGGCGGCAGGGGCCGGGCGTCTGGGTCAGGCAGGTCGGCGCCGCCTCGAACACGCAGCAGCTCGTCGCGCCGGCCGAGGGGACTCTCTACGGCTCGCTCGTCTTCTCGCCCGACAGCCAGCACGTCTACTACGGCGCGGCGCGCGAGGGCGACGGCCCGCCTTCGCTCTTCCGCGTCCCAGTGCTCGGCGGCCCGCCCGTCAAGATTCTCTCCGACCCCTTCGGCGACGCGGGCGGCCCCGTCGCTTTCTCGCCCGACGGCAAACGGATAGCCTACGTGCGCGGGCGCTTCGGGCAGGAGATGACGCTCGTCGTCTCAGACCTCTCGGGCGAGAACGCGCGCGAGGTGGTCAAGCGCAGCGCGCCCGACGTGTTCGGCCTGCCCGCGTGGTCGCCCGACGGCGAGTCGTTCGCCTGCGTCTACGGCTCGACCGACAAGCTCGAAGGCGGCCTGCTGCTCGCGGGCGTGACGACCTTCCGCCTCTCCGACGGCGCGGAGCGGCGCGTGACCGAGGGGCGCTGGACGGACGTGCGCCAGCTCGCGTGGCTGCCCGACGGCTCGGGCGTCGTCCTGAGCGCGGCCGAGCAGGAGTTAAGCCCGGCGCAAATCTGGCAGGTCTCCGCCCGGACGGGCGAGGTGCGGCGCGTCACCAACGACCTCAACACGTACCTCGGCGCGAGCCTGACGGCCGACGGCTCGGCGCTCGTCACCGTGCAGACCGACCGCGCGCCGAACATCTGGGTCGCGCCGGGGGGCGACGCCGCGCGCGCGCGGCAGATTACGACCGGGTCGGGAAAGTTCGACGGCTTCTACGGGCTGTCGTGGGCGCCGGACGGGCGCGTCGTCTACGCTTCGATGGCGGGCGGGGGCTGGGACATCTGGGTGATGAACGCCGACGGGACGGGCGCGCGGCAGTTGACCGTGGGCGCGCGCTCGAACTACGGCCCGTCGGTCTCGCCGGACGGCCGCCGCGTCGTCTTCGTCTCGAACCGCGCGGGCGGCGGCTTCAACATCTGGCGGATGGATTCGGACGGCTCGAACCCCGTCCGGCTCACGTCGGGGCGCGGCGAGAACTTCCCGCACGTGACGCCGGACGGCCGCTGGGTCGTCTACGCGAGCGTGGGCGGGGAGGACGCAGCGATTTGGAAGGTGCCGATTGACGGCGGCGAGCCAGTCCGCCTGACGAATAAGACGGCGTCGTGGCCCTTCGTCTCGCCCGACGGCAAGTCTTTCGTCTGCACCTACGGCGAGGGGCCTTACCCCGAGAACAAGCTCGCGGTCGTCCCCATCGAGGGCGGCGAGCCGACGCGGCTCTACGACATCGCGCAGACCTTCCGCGCCAACACCGTCTGGCTCCCGGACAACCGCGGCATCGCCTTCCTCGACACGCGCACCGGCACCGCGAACGTCTGGGTGCAACCCCTCGGGGGCGGCAAGCCCGTCCAGCTCACGAACTTCACCAACGACCCCGTCACGGCCTTCGACTGGTCGCGCGACAACCGCCTCGTCGCCACGCGCAGCGTCGAGAGTACCGGCGTCGTCTTAATCAAAGACTTCCGCTAACACTTTTCTTCGGGCCCCGCGCGAGCGCGACCGTGTGCGCCAGCACCGCGGCGATGATGACGGCGCCGCCGAGCATCGCCCAGCCCGAAGGGCGCTCGCCGATGAAGAGGTAGACCCAGAGCGGGTTCGAGACCGGCTCGACGTAGCCGACCAGCCCCGCGTCGAGCGAGCGCACGCCGCGCTCAATGCCGCGCGTGAAGATCGTGTAGGCCAGCCCGATCTGGACGACGCCGAGGAAGAGGATGACGCCGAGGTCGGACGCCGTCACCTTGTGAAAGCCTCGGAAGAAGGCCGGCGCGCAAGCGGCCGCGAGCAGGAGGTTGCCGTAGATGATGGACGAGGCGCGGTTGACGCGCCCCGCGCGCGGGAGCCGGATGAGCAGAATGAAGGCCGCGAAGCACAGCCCCGACAGGAGCGCGAGCAGGTTCCCCCGCATCTCCTCTGGCCTGAGGCGGCCGACGAAGAAGAGCGCGATGCCGACGACGCACGCGGCGACGACGAGGAAGTCCGAGCGGCGGTACTTCTCCCTGAAGATGAGCGGCTCGAAGACGAGGACGTAGACCGGCGCGGTGTACTGGAGGAAGATGGCGTTGGCGGCGGTCGTCATCTTCGTCGCCATGACGAAGAGCAGGAGCAGCGCCGCGTAGAACGCCGCCGCAACCACCGTCACCGAGTTGACGCGGAAGCCCTCGCGCCGCGTGAAGTAGGCCACGGTCAGCGCGGCCAAAAGCGAGCGCCCGAACGAAAGCTGGTAGGCCGAAAGACCCGGCGTGGCCTTAATGAAGAGGCCGCCCGTGCTCCATAAAAGCGCCGCCGCCAGCACGAAGAAGATCGGCGCGACTCCGCCCGTCGCGTCCGCCGCCTGCTTCCCTTCGACCTTCACGACCTCCCGGCTCACGCGCCCCCCGCGAGCTTCGCCAGCCCGTAGCCGGCGAAGACCATCAGCACGCCGAGCAGGTTCGAGGCGACGACGTTGAGCGCCGCCGCGCCGGCGCGCCCCTCGCGCAGCAGCTCGAAGGTCTGCAAGCCGTACGCCGAGAAGGTCGTGAACCCGCCGAGCAGCCCGACGAAGACCGCGGCGCGCGCCGTCTCGGAGAAGGCGCCGCGCTCCTGCATGAGTTGGAAGAGGAGGCCGGCGGCGAAGCAGCCGAGCAGGTTGACGGCGAGCGTGCCCGCGGGGAACGCCTCGCCGTAGCGGCGCGCGACGGCGCCCGAGAGCCAGTAGCGGACGAGCGTGCCGGCGAGTCCGGCCAGCCCGACGAGCAGGATTTTCAGCACCGGCCAATTTAAGCATTAACGCGCCGGGTTTTGGAAGCGGCCGGCGGGCGCCCCGCGCCGCACATTCCGGTGCCGTGCAGCGGCCGGTTTCGTGTTAGCATCTAACGTGACGGCGGGCGTGAAAGGGGCGCGCGCCGGGAGTTTTCAACCCCCTACGGAAGAGGATTTCAGATGAACGACTTCGACTCTCGTAATCAGCAACGCTACGAACAGCGGGAGCACGGCTGGCAGCAGCCGCAGCAGCCGGGCGCGTGGGGCAGCTACGGCATGGAGACGGCGGCGGAAGCCTCGGTCTCCGAGCGGATGGGCTTCGTCCGCAAGGTCTACGCGCTCTTTTTCGCGGCGACGCTCTTCGCCGTCGGCGGCGTCGGGCTGGGGTTCGCCTACCCGCCGCTCATGCTTTGGATCATCCAGCACCCGTGGCTGAGCTTCTTCGGGCTGATGGGCGGCGTGATGGGCGCGCAGGCGCTCCGGCTCGTCCCCGGCGTCAACCTCGCCGCGCTCTTCGCCTTCACGACGCTGACGGGCGTCATCATCTCGCCGGCCATCGCCATCTACACGCGGCTCAACCCGGCGTCCATCCTGCAAGCGGGCGTGCTGACGGTGGGCATCTTCGGCGGGCTGACGGCCTACGTCTTCATCTCGAAGAAGGACTTCAGCTTCATGCGCGGGATGGTGACGACGGGTCTCATCGTCGTCTTCCTGGCGGCGGTGCTGAACCTGTTCGTCGTCGGGTCGAGCGCCGTCGCCTTCGGCATCTCCTGCGCGGCGCTGCTGCTCTTCTCGGGCTTCGTGCTCTACGACACGTCGAACATCATCCGGCGCTACCCCACGAACGAGTACGTCGCCGGCGCGCTCTCGCTCTACCTCGACGCCTTCAACATCTTCATGGCGCTCCTGCGTATTCTCAACGCCGGCCGGCGCTAACCGGCGCGGACACCACTTAGCTAAAAGGGCGTGGCGCTCGACTCCGAGCGCCACGCCCTTTCTCTATGCCCGGCGACTTCCCTTCTAGAAGTCGAACTTGACGGCCAGTTGCAACTGGCGCGGGGTGGCGAAGGTGGTCGTGCCCGAGGCGGGCGACGAGAACGTGCGCGGCGTGCCGAAGGCCGTCACGGCCGCCACGGGGTCGAGGCGGCCCGAGGCGCCGAGCGCCGTGAAGTTGTAGGCGGTGTTGTTGACCGTCACCACGTTGGCGCGGTTGAAGAGGTTGAAGGCTTCGAGGATGAGCCGGAGGCGCATCGACTCGTTGAAGTTGATGTTGCGCGTGATGCGCGCGTCGAACTGGTAGACCGGGGGCGTCGTGAACTGGTTGCGGGCGGTGCCGGGCAGACGGTCGTTGGCGCGGTTGCCGTCGCGGTTCGGGTCGTTGCCGACCAGCGCCGAGTAGGGCGAGCCGGACTGCATCTGCACGATGCCGGAGAGCGTGTAGTCGCTAAACAGCGTCCGCACGAACGCGTTGTCGCTCCACTTGATGCGCCCGATCTCGTAGACCGGGCTGAAGACGAAGCGGTGGCGCAGGTCCGTGTCAGAGCGCGCGTAGTCGGCGCCGGGGTTGATCTGGTTCTCGACGATCTTGGCGTCGTCGGCGCCCACGACCACGGTCGTCTGGTCGGGGCGGTCGTCCATCGCCTTCGAGAAGGTGTAGGCGGCGATGAACTGGAAGCCGCGCGTGAAGCGCTGCGTCGCCTGCAAGGCCAGCCCGTTGTAGAGCGAGCGCGACGCGCTCTCGAAGACGTTGATGCGTGCGTAGCCCGCGACGGGCCGCGCCGCCGGGAAGCGCAGGACGGTGAAGGTCTGCGTGCCGTCCTGCGTCGGGAAGGTCTGCGCGACGGGCGCGGCGAGGTTGATGTCGCGCGTGCGCGTCAGGTGGACGCCCTTGTAGAAGAGGTAGGTCGCCGACACGCTCAGGCCCCGCGCCACCTCGCGCTCGAAGCCGAGCCTTCCCTGCTCGACGTAGGGGTTCTCGTAGTCGGGCGCGAAGAAGAAGAGGCTCGGGTTGGCGCCGCCGATGGCGGGCGGCGCCGTCAGCACGTTCGGGTAGGCGAGGCCGAGCGTGTTCAGTTGCGCCGCGGTCAGCGTGACGCCGGTGACGTTGATGCCGTTCTGCGAGTGCGCGGTGCCGAGCACGATGGCCGGCGTGCGCCCGTAGAAGAGGCCGAAGCCGCCGCGCACGACCGTCTTCTCGTCGAAGGCGTAGGAGAAGCCCGCGCGCGGCGCGAGGTTGTTCTTGTCGCGGGGGCAGTTCCCCGTGTTGACGCCGTTCGAGAGGAGCCGCGGGTCGGGGTTACTGACCGGCGGGCAGGCGAGCTTCTGGTAGTCGTAGCGCGCGCCGAGGTTGAGCGTGAGCTTCGGCGTGACGCGCACGTCGTCCTGCGCGTAGAAGGCGTACTCGGAGAGGTTCGGCTCGGTCGTCCCGCCGCTCGTCCCGGCGCCGGGGAAGTTCTGCGTGAAGGAGACGGGGAGGTTGCGCGCGAACGCCTGATAGCCGTTGAGGTTGACGCCGGGCGCGAGCGGGTCGGCGATGGTCGAGAAGGTGTAGGAGCCGTTGAAGAGTCCGGGGAAGAAGTTGAGGATGCGGTCGAAGTTGAAGTCGAGGCCGAACTTGTAGCTGCTGCGGCCGGAGACGAGCGAGACGTTGTCGATGACCTGAAAGCGCTTGATGGTCGTCTCGCGCGGGCTGAAGTTGTTGCGGCCGATGTTGAAGTTGCCGACGCCGGTGTTGATGACGGCCTCGGGCTGGTCACTGTTAGCCTCGCCCGGCTCCTTGTCGCGCGCGAGCTGGAAGCGGAACTCGTTGACGACCGTCTTCGTCAAGACCGAGGTCAGGTTGCCGCTGAAGGTGTCGCTCTTGACGAGGCTGTCGCCCGAGTGCTCCTCGGCCGAGAGCGTGCCGTTGTTCTCGTTGTTCCGGCCCGTGAAGCCCTGATGGTTGTAGCGCAAAGAGAGCTGGTTGGCCTGGTTGATGGAGATGTCGGTCTTGCCGAGAAACACGTCCTGATTGCGGCCGACCTGATAGGTGGCGAGCTTCGGCAGAAGTATCGTCTGGACGGAGGCGGGCGCCGTCCCGATGTTCGACACGTCGAGCGTCTGCGGGATGTCGGAGCGCTGGCCGTCGTAGGAGAAGAAGAAGAACGCGCGATTCTTGACGACGGGGCCGCCGATGCGGCCGCCGAACTGGTTGATGCGCGAGGGCGGGCGCTTGTTGGCAAGCCCGCGGCGCGCCTGGTTGGCCTTCGTGCCGGGGTCGTTGGCGTTCAAAGACTCGTCGCGCAGGTACTCGAAGAGTCCGCCGTGGAAGGCGTTGGTGCCCGACTTGGTGACGACGTTGATGACCGCGCCGCCCGCGCGCCCGAACTCGGCCGAGAAGCCGTTCTGGTTGACCTGAAACTCCTGCACCGACTCTTCCGAGAACTGGTACGGAGGCCGCACGCCGCCGCGCCCGAGCGCCTGCCCGAAGAAGGTGTTGTTGTTATCGACGCCGTCCACCTGAAGACTATTTAAAGTCCCGCGCTGGCCGCCGACCGAGAGGTCGCCGCCGCGCGGGTCGCGGATGACGCCGGGCGAGAGCGTGGCGAAGTCCTGAAAGTTGCGGCCGTTGATGGGGAGGTTTTGGATGGCACGCTCGTTGACGGTCGTCGAGACCGAGGTGCGCGTCGTCTCGACCGTGGGGGTCTCCGCGATGACGGAGGTCGTCTCGGAGATACCGCCCACCGCGAGGCTCAGTTCGAGAGAGGATTTGCCGCCGACGGTCACCTGCACCGCGTCGGCGCCGGCCTTCTTGAACCCGGCCGCCGTCACCTCGACCGCGTACGTGCCGGGCGGGAGCAGGATAATGCGGTAGTTGCCGTCGGCGTCGGTGTTGACGCTCCGTGCGAAGCCGGTCTCCCGGTTCCTGGCCGTGACGGTGGCGCCGGGGACGACCGCGCCGGCCGGGTCGAGCACGCGCCCCTCGATGTCGCCGGTCGTCGCCTGCGACTGCGCGCGCAGGGACTGGGTCGGGAGGGCGAGGCAGAGCAGACACAGCACGGCCAGCCGCGCGAGAACAGGGGGAATTCTCTTCGACATGGAGTTCCTTTCGAGGTCGGTTTTTAAGCAGGGCTTCGGGAAGCGTTCAAACCCGCGGGTGCGAAGCGAGATACTACGGCGGCCGGCCGCGCCGGTCAAGGTTTACCTGCGCCCGAGCGCGGGCGGGCGCAGCGCGTCGAGCCAGCGGCGCAGGCCCGCCGTCTGGACGAGGCTCATCACGCCCATGTAGCCGTAGCCGAAGCAGAAGAGCGAGAGGAACGGGATGGTGCCCCACATGCCCATGTGCGCCGCGTAGGCGATGGCGAGCACGAAGTAGAGCGCGAACGACAACTCGAAGGCGGGGAGCCAGCCGCGCCCCCGGCGGTACTTCTTACGCTTCCACGTCACGTCGTCGCCGCCCTCGACTTTGTACTTGGGCGTGCGGACGAACTCGGTCTTGATGCCGAGCAAGGCTTCGAGAACGGCGCGCGCGTTTGAGAACGCCAGCCCGATGCCGAGGCCCATCACGAGCGGCAGGTGGAGAAGGCGGCGCCGCGCGCGCGCACCGTCCAAGTACCAGATGGCCGAGCCGTAGAAGAGCACGACCGACGCGGTCGAGAAGAAGAGCAGCGGCAAGTCCAAGAGCATCAGATGCTGGAAGCCCTGATTGTAGCGGACGAGCAGGAGCGGGAACTGCAAGAGGCTCATCAAGATCATCAACGGGTAGCTGACGTTCCCCGTCAGCCGGAAGAACATCTCAAGCTTGACGCGGCGCGGCAGCGGCGAGCGCAGGATGCGCGGGTAGAGCTTGAGCGCGACCTCGGTGACGCCCTTCGCCCAGCGGCGCTGCTGCGCCTTGAAGGCGTTGATCTCGACGGGCACCTCCGACGGCGCGTCCTCGTCCAGAAGGTAGACGAAGCGCCAGCCCATCAACTGCGCGCGGAAGGAGAGGTCCGTGTCCTCGGTCAGCGTGTCGTGCTGCCAGCCGCCCGAGAGTTCAATCGCGCGGCGGCGCCAGAGGCCGGCCGTCCCGTTGAAGTTGAAGAAGCCGCCCGTGCGGTTCCTGACCGTCTGCTCGACGACGAAGTGGCCGTCGAGGAGGATGGTCTGCAAGCGCGTCAGAAGGTTGTAAGAGCCGTTGATGTGCGACCAGCGCATCTGCGCGCACCCGACGAGCGGGTCGGTGAAGAAGTGGACGAGTTTGCGCAGGCAGTCGGGGCGCGGGACGAAGTCGGCGTCGAAGATGGCGACCAGCTCGCCCTTCGCCGTCCTGAGGCCGTGCTCAAGCGCGCCCGCCTTGAAGCCCGTCCGGTCGTCGCGGTGGATGTAGCTGATGTCGAAGCCTTCGGCGCGGTAGCGCGAGACTTCGCGCGCCGCGCGCTCGCGCGTCTCGTCGGTCGAGTCGTCGAGCACCTGAATCTCCAACAGCTCGCGCGGGTAGTCCACGGCGGTCACGGCGGCGAGTAGGCGCTCGACGACGTAGAGTTCGTTGAAGAGCGGGAGCTGGACGGTGACGCGCGGAAGCTCGCCCTCGGCGTAGAGACGCTTGGGGTGCGGAGCGACGCGGCGGTAGCGCCAGAAGTCCACGACCTGCTTGATGCGGTAGGCGCCGTAGAGCGAGAGCAGGACGAGGACGGCGAAGTAGACGGCGAGCACCACCCAGTCGAAGGCGTCGAGCCGGTAGAGCGGGCTGATGTTGGCGGCCGTCTTCGCCACCGCGTCGTCGATGTACTTCTGGAAGAGCGAGTCGGGGGCGAGCAGCGGGCGGGCGGCTTGTGCGGCGAAAAGCATCTTCTTCAATCTCTCGGCGGCCGTGGACGGCCCGGCGCGGCCCCGGCGGGGGACGCGTAAAAGAACGGGCGGCGCGTCAGTAGAACGCCGCGCCGCCCGCTTTGATGCACGAATTGTAGCCGAAGGGATGCCCGGCGCGAAAGACTAAGGGTGAAGGCGGAAGGACGAAGGGAAAGCTGACGGCCGCGCGGCCGCGCCTTCATCCTTCATCCCTCCGCCTTCACCCTTAACGCCTAGACTCCCTGGCCCGGGCCGCCGTAGCCGCCGCCGGCGCCGGACACTCCCGCTCCGCCGAAGCCGCCGGCCGGGGGAGGCGGAGGCGCGCCCGCGCCGCCCTTGCGCTTCTCGAAGATGGCGACGCCGATCAGGCCGCCGATGGCGGAGAAGATAACCGCGAGGACGGACACTATCAGGGCGCTCTTGATGGCACTGGCGATGCCGACGCCGGCGGCCATCATCTGGTTCATCTGCTCGGCCTGATCAGGGGGAACCATGCCCTGGAGCAACGGCATCAGCGCGGCGCCCAGGATGAGATTCAGCGGTATCCCGAGCACGAAGATCAGCACCACGCCGATGCCGCCCGCGATGGCGCCGAGCACGGCCCCGTCGCCCGGCTGAACCGGCGTCGGCGACTGCTTGATGTAGATGTTCGCGGCGATGATCCCGCCGACGATGGCCCAGATGCAACAGCAGTAGTTTACTGCCGGGATCGCCGACAGGATTCCCAGAATCACGCCGCCGATCAATGCCGGTTTAAGTTTGTCGTTCATGTCTACACCTTCACTTGGGAGAAGATTGGAAAACTTTTGTTTCGGGTTTCGTTCGAGCGAGCGAGCCGCGCGGTCAGCCCTGGCGGGCCGGGCGCGGGCGGAAGAAGTGTCTCCAGGGCGTAAGGCTCACGTCCACCAGCCCCGGCACGATGTAGAAGGCCGTGACGACGCCCAGGAGCGACGCCGTCAGGAACCGCGACGCGTGTGTGTTCTCCCACACGCCGAAGAACCCGAGCGCGAAATCGACCGCGGTCGGCGCCGCCGCCGCCAGCAGCCACGCGCGCGCCGGCAAGTCTCTGCGCGTAAGCCGGCGCGCCAGCGGGTACGCCGCGACGCCCGCGAGCGCCCCCACGTAAAGCCCGAAGCAGCGCGCGCACACGGCCAGCGGCTCGCCCGCGACGTGGAAAGAGCGCCAGCCCATCTGGTGACAGGCGATGCGGAAGCCGCCGTACAAAGCCTCGGCCGCATCCCGCGCGCCGCCCGCGCGCAGGAGCGGCGCGGCGACGATCATCCCCACCAGCACGGCCGCGCACGCGAGCGCCGCGCCCCACGCGCGACGCGCGAGCCGCGCCCTGCGCGCCGACTCCTCGTCGAGCGCGTACAGCGGGACGTACTCGGAAATCGCTTCGGGCATCGGGCTAGAATCTAATCACGGTGTCGGGGCCGCCCTCGACGTGGACGGTGTCAACGAAGCGTATGTGTCGCGACTCGGTCGTCATCACGAGCGAGTGCGTGCGGCGCCCCGCCCCGAAGAAGCGGACGCCGCGCAGCAGCGAGCCGTCGGTGACGCCCGTCGCGACGAAGATGATCTTCTTGCCGGGCGCGAGGTCGCCCGTGTCGTAGACCTTGTTCGGGTCGTTGATGCCCATCTCGCGCAGGCGCGCGAGCACCTCCTCGGCCGGCGGCACCTTCGACTTGTCAACGCCGAGCCGCTCGGGGTCGTAGACGAGCCGCGCCTGAATCTCGCCGTTGAGGCACTTCATCGCGGCGGCCGTGAGCACGCCCTCAGGCGCGCCGCCGATGCCCATCAGCGCGTGGATGTTGGTGCCGGCGACCGCCGCCGCGATACCCGCCGAGAGGTCGCCGTCGCCGATGAGACGGATGCGCGCGCCCGCCGCGCGCACGTCGGCGATGAGCTGCTTGTGGCGCGAGCGTTCGAGCACCATCACGGTCAGGTCTTCGATGTCGCGGCTGAGTTTGCGCGCGATGGCCTTGAGGTTGTCTTTGACCGGCGCGTCGATGTCGATGGCGCCGCGGCAGGACGGCCCGACGACGATCTTGTCCATGTAGATGTCGGGCGCGTTGAGAAGCCCGCCGCGCTCGGAGGCGGCGAGCACGGCGATGGCGTTGTTGGCGCCCAGGGCGCAGAGGTTGGTGCCTTCGAGTGGATCGACGGCGATGTCCACCTCGGGGAAGGCTTCGGCGTCCACGCCGTCGTGATAGCCCTCGCCGACCTCCTCGCCGATGAAGAGCATCGGCGCCTCGTCGCGCTCGCCCTCGCCGATGACGATGCGGCCGCGCATCGGGACGGCGTCCATCTTCTCGCGCATCGCCTCGACGGCGACGTGGTCGGAGTACTTGCGGTCGCCCTGCCCCATCGTCCGCGCGGCGGCGATGGCCGCGGCCTCGCACACGCTCAGGAAGTCGAGCGAGAGGTTAACGCTGTTCAGCTCCTGGGGCATTAAAAGAGGACTCCCGAATCTAAAGAATTGAACCGCCCTGAAATGATCGCTTAGGCGTTGGAAAGGCACGGGAATACTACCAGAGAGCGCGGGGAATTGATAGAGGGAAAGAAGTAGACAGTAGTCAGTAGACAGTAGTCAGCAGGCTCCGCTTCGTGGGCGTTGACGCTAACACACGTACAATTAGGGCCGCGAAAGCTTTTCTACTGTCTACTGACTACTGTCTACTTATTAATCTCCGGCCGCAGGTTCAGGTTGCGTATCAGGCGGTGGAGGTAGTTGGGGTGGACGCCGAGGAGGCGCGCGGCCTCGGTGAAGGTGCCGCCCGTCTGTGAGAGGGCGCGGAGGATGAGCTGGCGTTTGGCCTCGCGCAGTGCCTCGTGGTACTTCGTGACGGGCGGCGCGCCGGCGCCGGCGTCGTGTTCCGGCTCGGCTTCGAGCACCGTCTCGGGCAGGTCTTCGGGCAGCACGCTCTCGGTCGAGCCGAGGACGACGGCGCGCTCGACCGCGTTCTCAAGCTCGCGGACGTTGCCCGGCCAGTCGTACGCGGTCAGGCACTCGCGCGCCTCCGGAGAGAGACCCGTCACCCTGCGCTTGAACTTCGCGGCGTACTTCGCGACGAAGTAGCTGGCGAGCAGCGGGATGTCCTCGCGCCGCTCGCGAAGAGGCGGCATCTCGAAGGAGACGACGTTCAGCCGATAGTACAAGTCCTGACGGAAGCCGCCCGACTTCACGGCCTCCTCCAAGTCCCTGTTGGTCGCCGCGACGACGCGCACGTCGGCGCGGATGGTGCGCGTGCCGCCGACGCGCTCGAACTCGCGCTCCTGAAGCACGCGCAGGAGTTTGGCCTGAAGGACGGGCGCCATCTCGCCGACTTCGTCGAGGAAGAGCGTGCCGCCGTCGGCGACTTCGAGCTTGCCCTTCTTCTGCGCGATGGCGCCGGTGAAGGCGCCGCGCTCGTGGCCGAACAGCTCCGACTCAAGAAGCGTCTCGGTCAGCGCCGCGCAGTTGATGGCGACGAAGGGGCGCTCGCGGCGCGGGCCGTTCGTGTGGAGCGCGCGCGCCGCCAGCTCCTTGCCCGTGCCCGACTCGCCGCGCACGAGCACGGTCGTGTCGGCCGGCGCCACGCGCGCGATGAACTGGTAGACCCTCTTCATCGACGCGCTCTCGCCGACCATGCCGTGCTCGACCGTGCTCTCGGCGCGCAGCAGGTCGTTCTCGCTCTCCAGACGCTCAAGGCGGCGCGCGTTGTCGAGCGCGACGGCGGCCACGCGGCAGATGACCGTGACGATCTGGAGGTGCCCCTCGTCAAAGCGCGTCGCGGGGTCTGAGGCCGTCAGGTAGACGGCGCCGAGCGCGCGGCCGTAGAGGACGAGCGGCGCGCACAAAAGCGAGCTGAGCCGCGCGGCGCGCAGGCTCTCCGAGGTGTCGAAGCCGCCCTCGATGAGGTCGGCGGCGAGCACGGCCGCCCCCTCCTCGACGACCTGGCGGACGACCGTGCGGCTGACCTCGACGGCGCGCGAGACGTCGCCCGCGCGGTCAAGCCCCAACTCGGACACGAGCCGGCCGTCGTCTCCGACGAGCAGGATGGCGCCGCGCTCGGCGGGCACGGCCTCGAAGACGAGCCGGAGCAGTTCGCGCTGCAAAGCCTCTGTCTCGCGGATCGAGTTGACCGAGGTGCTGACGCGGATGAGGAGCGCGAGGTCGCGCGCGATGTCGGCGAGCGCGGGCGGCTCGGCCCACGCCGGCTCCGGCCGGAGGTAGCGCGCGTCGTCAACCTTCAGGCGGACGGTCGTATGCGCAGTCATCTCGCGGTCGCTCAAGGCGACGGGGTTCGAGGGCGGCTCCTCGGGCAGACCCTCGCCGGTGAGGAAGACGAGCCGCGAGTCGCCCACGTCGATGCGGTCGCCGTCGGCGAGGACGTGCTCGCGCACGGGGCGCCCGTTGACGAAGGTGCCGTTGAGGCTCTCCAGGTCGGTCAGGATGTAGCGTCCGCCCTCGCGCTTGACGCGGCAGTGGCGGCGCGAGAGCACCGAGTCGGCGAGCCGCACGCGGTTCGTCGAGTCGCGGCCGACCGACAGCTCCGCCTCGCCCAGCTCGAAGACCGAGTCCTTCAAAGGCCCCGCGATGACGACGACTCTCGGGTTCATCATTCCCTCACGCGACAAATAACATTTCGCAGGTCAAAAGTCACTACGCGCCCCTCGCCCGACGGCGCGGCTAACCCGTCGGATAGGCGCCTATCTTTTCGGATAGACGCCGCGCCCTCTCGCCAGCGTTCGCGCCGAGGCCGCGCAAGTCGCCGCCTCAGGCTCAACTCCGCGCCGGCCCGTCACTTCCGCGCGCGTGCGCGACCCCGCGCGGCTCGGCCCTCGGTCGCGGCACGGCGCTTGTCAATGGGGATAAGCGCGAAGGCTGTTTTGAAAGGTTCTGAAGTCCGACGGCGAAGGGGGCGCGCGGTCACGCTCCCCGACGCGGAGGTCGCGACCATCGACGCGCGCCGAGACCCCACCCGCGCGCCTCGAAGACCGCGGGGCGACTCCCCCGCCCTCGCGGTCTAAACATTGAAGCTCATTCACCCACCCAAACCGATGAGCTTCAGCACGGGGCGGCGGCCCCAACCCTTCCGGCGCCGCCGCCCCGAAAGCATTTTGGGGAGTAGACAGTAGTCAGTAGAACAAACCGAAGGCGGCGCGTCCCGGTCATCAGCCGGGCGCGCCGCCGCTGTTTTTCTACTGACTACTGTCTACTGTCTACTCCCTTTCAATCCGCCGCAACGGCGTCGCGCGATTCGGAGGGCTTGTAGGGAGGCAGAGACTTCCGCGCGGGCTTCTCGCCCTTGAGGCCGAGCGCCCAGTCGGCCTGCATCAGCGTGTGGATGTCGCGCGTCCCCTCGTAGATGACCGCCGCCTTGCAGTTGCGCAGGTAGCGCTCGACCGGGTAGTCGTTCGAGTAGCCGTTGGCGCCGTGCACCTCAATCGCCATCGAGGCCGCCTTCTCGCTCCGCACCGTCGCCTGCCACTTGGCTAAAGAGGTCGCGCGCGCGTTCGGGCGCCCCTCATTCTTGAGCCAGCCGGCGCGCAGCCACAGCAGGTGCGACATCTGGTAGTCGGCCTCCATGTCGGCGATCTTCTGTTTGACGAGCTGGTGGTTGGCGATCTTCGTCCCGAACGTCTCGCGCTCAAGCGCGTACGCGACCGACGCGTCGCGCGAAGCGCGGATGATGCCGGTCGCGCCGGCCGCCACCGTGTAGCGGCCCTGCTCAAGCGCGAACATCGCGATCTTGAATCCCTCGCCCTCCTCGCCCACCAGATTCTCGGCCGGCACGCGCACGTCCTGAAGAGAAAAGTAGCCGGTGTTGCCCGCGCGTATGCCGAGCTTGCCGTGAATCGTCCCCGAAGAGAAGCCGGGCATCGTGCGTTCGACGATGAAGCACGACATCCCCGAGTGGTCGCGCTTGCGGCGCTTCTCCTCGTCCGTCCAGCAGAAGAAGAGGAAGTTGTCGGCCACGTCGGCCAAGCTGATCCACATCTTCTCGCCGTTCAAGACCCACCCGTCGCCGTCGCGCCGCGCGGTCGAGCGAGAGCCGACCACGTCCGACCCCGCGCTCGGCTCGGTCAAACCGTAGGTGGCGATCTTCTCGCCCTTCGCCTGCGGCACGAGGTACTTCCGCTTCTGCTCCTCGGTGCCCCACGCGTAGAGCGTCAGCGAATTCAGCCCCGTGTGGACGCTCATCACGACGCGCAGGAACGTGTCCACGGCCTCAAGCTCCTCGCAGACGAGCCCGAGCGAGACGTAGTCGAAGCCCGCGCCGCCGTACTCCTCGGGGATGCAGACGCCCATCAGCCCCAGCCCGGCCATCTTGTCGAGCACCGCGCGGTTGAACTGCTGCTTCTCGTCCCACTCCTTGATGTGCGGCGCCACCTCGCCCTGCGCGAACTCGCGCACGGTCTGGACGAGCGCCCTGTGCTCCTCGGTCAACTCCAAATCGATCATGACAATTTTCTCCCTCGGGGATTGAAGTGATAAGAGCGAGGGTTTTGAAAGTAAGTGCCATCTTACAACAGCCCCGGCGCCAAAGTCACAGAGGGTCGCCGCCGCCCGCGTCCCGCAAGAGCTCGCGCGCCGCCGTCTTCGCCTCTTCGAGCGTGCGGACGCGGCCGTCGAGCTGTAGCTCGTAGACGGCGCGCTGTATCTCGCCGACGAGGGGCGACTGCTTGAGTCCCATCCCGAGCAGGTGACGCCCCAGCAACAGCGCGGCCGGCGGCCCGTTCTCCAAAGACAGCTCGCGGGCGCGCGCGATAAACCACTCCTGCGGTTCGGCGTCGAACCAGCGCTCGGGCGGCAGCCAGGGCGCGTTGCGGCCCAAGGTGTCGGCCTTCGCCAGCCGGTAGAGCAGCTCCAGCTCGCAGCGGCGCGCGAGGCGGCGGAAGGCGCCGTCCGATACTTCGCCGCGCGCGCGGTAGAACTCGCCGGGCTTGAGGTGTTCGCGGACGAGCGCGATTGTCTGCGCGCGCACGTCGTAGCCGTCGAGCGTGAAGAGCTTGAGCCGGTCGAGGAAGGCCACGGTCGGCGCGACGCCCGCCTCGTCGTGCCCGCGCGAGCGGACGCGCCCCTCGGCGAACTCGGTCGTCGAAGGCTTCCCGAAGTCGTGGCACAGCGCCGCCAGCATCAGCGTCACGCGGCGCGGGTAGTCCAAATCGTCAATCAACTCGCGCGCGCGTTCGCAGACGAGATACGTGTGGACTTCGGCGTCGCCCTCGGGGTGCCAGTCGGGTTCTTGCGGGCAGCCCGAGAGGGCCTCGATCTCCGGGAAGAGCTGGCCCGTGACGCCGAGCGCCGCGAGCCACTGCAAGCCGGCGTAAGGGCTGCGGGCGACGAGCAGAATCTTTTCCAGCTCGCCCCAGACGCGCTCGGCCGGGAGGTCTGTGAGGTCAATCGTGCGGCAGAGCTCGACCGTCTTCTCTTCGACGTGGAAGTCGAAGCGCGCGGCGAACTGCGCGGCGCGCAGCACGCGCAGAGAGTCTTCGACGAACGTCTCGGGCGAGACCGCGCGCAGCCGTCTCGCCGCGATGTCTTCGCGGCCGCGGTACGGGTCGATGATCTCGCCGGTGAGCGGGTCTTCGAGGATGGCGTTGACGGTGAAGTCGCGGCGGCGCGCGGCCTCCGCGAACGACATCGAGGGGTCGCCTTCGATGTAGAAGGCGCGGTGGCCGCGCCCGGTCTTGCGCTCGCGGCGCGGAAGGCTTACGTCCAAGTCCCGCCCGATCTTGTAGACGGTGAACGCCTCGCCGACGACGTTGACGCGCCCGAAGCGCGCGAGCAGCCCGCGCAAAGCGGCCGGCTCGACGCCGTAGACCTCCACGTCCCAGTCCTTCACCTCGCGCCCCAACAGGCGGTCGCGCACGCACCCGCCGACGAGGAGCGCGCGGCCGCCCGCCTCCGCGACGGCGCGCGCCAGCCTCATGATTTTTTCGGGGACGGGAGAAGTCATGCGAAAGGCCGCAGGGGAAGGCCGCGGCGGCTAGACGCGCGGCGGGGCGGGATCGTCGTCGTCGTCAACGTCGTCAAAGTCGTCGCCGCTGTCGTCCCCGTCCGCGTCGTCGTCTTCAAAGTCGTCGTCGTCTTCGTCCTCGTCGTCGTAGCCTTCGGGGTCTTCGACCAGAAGTTGCATGCCGCGTGTCGAGGGCAGGCAGCTAATGATCTGCACGCGCTCGACGCGCGTCATCTCGGGCGAGGTGTGCCAGAGCTTGACCCAGAAGCTGCGCGTGTCGCCGTGGATGACGAAGGTCGAGCCGTCCATCATGACGGGGACGGGCGTGGCCTCGACGCCGTCGCGCAGCTCTTCCAGAAGCTCGGGCACGTACTGCCGGAACTGCTCGAACTGCAAGACGACCGCGGAGTCGTCCACCTCGGCCGGCGGCAGCTCGACGGGCTCGTCCGACTCCAGAAGCAGCCGCGACTCGGTCTGCTGGTTACGTTTTTTGACTACCGCCATAGGTTAAAGGGTCAGCACTTGATTCCCAGACGCTTCTTCAGATAGTCGGCCAGCTCGGCCGCCTTGACGCGCTCCTGCCCCCACGTGTCGCGGTCGCGGACGGTGACGGCCTCGTCTTCGAGCGACTGGTGATCGACGGTGACGCAGAAGGGCGTGCCGATCTCGTCCTGCCGCGCGTAGAGCTTGCCGATGCCGCCCGTGTCGTCGTAGACGGCGCGCATCGAGGGCTGCAACTCGGCCTTGACCGCCCGCGCCATCGAGACGATCTCGGGCTTGTTCTTCGCCAGCGGCAGCACCGCGACCTTGATCGGCGCCAGCTCCGGGTGCAGTTTCAGCACGACGCGCTTCTCGCCCTTGTCGGTCGTGCGCTCGTCGTAGGCGTCCATCATGAAGGCGAGCAGCGAGCGGTTGACGCCCGACGCCGGCTCGACGACGTGCGGGTAGAAGCGCTCCTTCGCCGCCTCGTCGAAGTACGAGAGGTCGGCGGTCGAGTCCGGGTTGCGGCGCTTCCCTTCGGCGTCTTCGGGCTTGTTCGAGTGCTGGCGCAAATCGAAATCCGTGCGGTAGGCGATGCCCATCAGTTCCTCGAACTGCCGCTCCCCGTCGGGGCGCTCGGGGAAGTAGCGGTACATGATGTCTACGGTGCGGCGCGAGTAGTGAGCCAGCTTCTCGCCGGGCACCTCGTAGAGGTTGAGGTTCTCGCGCGCGAGGCCGAGGCCCGTGTACCAGCCCATGTACTGCTCGACCCAGTAGTCAACCAACTGGAAGTGCTCGGCGTCGGGGCGGACGAAGTACTCCATCTCCATCTGCTCGAACTCGCGCGTGCGGAGGATGAAGTTGCCGGGCGTCACCTCGTTGCGGAAACTCTTGCCGACCTGCGCGATGCCGAAGGGGAGCTTGCGGCGGGTCGTCGTCTGGACGTTGAGGAAGTTGATGAAGATGCCCTGCGCGGTCTCGGGGCGCAGGTAGGCGAGCGAGGCCGGGTCGTCCTCGGCGACCGCGCCGAGCCGCGTTTCGAGCATCATGTTGAAGGGGCGCGGCTCCGTCCAGTCGCGCTTGCCGCACTTGGGGCAGTCCACCCCGGAGAGGTCGGCGCCCTCGCCCGAGCCGAACTCCTCGACCAGCTTGTCGGCGCGGAAGCGCGACTGGCACTGGCGGCAATCGACGAGCGGGTCGTTGAAGGTCGCCTCGTGCTCGGAGTACTTCCAGACCAGACGGTTGAGGATGATCGAGGAGTCGAGGCCCTCGATGTCGTCGCGCTCGTAGACGAGCCAGCGCCACCACGCGCGCTTGACGTTGTTCGCCAGCTCGACGCCGAGCGGGCCGTAGTCCCACGCGCTGCCGAGGCCCCCGTAAATATCCGACGAGGGGTAAACGAACCCGCGCCGCTTCGAGAGCGACACGACTGTCTCGATGTTCGCTGCTGCCAATGTGCTTCTCCTAAAGGGCCGTGAACCGTGAACCGTAAACCGCGACAAGTAAGAACCGGCCTTTAACTCGTCGCGGTTTACGGTTCGCGGTTCACGGTTTTCGGCCATGTTAGCAGCCGCGCGGCGGTGTTGAAAAGAAGGGAGGGGAGGCGCCGCGCTCCGACGCCTCCCCTCCCCCTGTGTTTCCCGGACGCCGAGCCCCGCTACTTGGTCGCCGGCGCGGTGACGTTAACGTCCACCTCGGTCTTCTTGCTCCCGCCGCCGCCGAACATACCGCCGCGGTACGCCAAGAACGCGGCGACGACGACGATCAGAAAGATCACCACGATGGCGACCACGCCGGTGTTGCTTGAGCCTTCACCATCAGCCATTGTCTTTAAGTCCTCCTCGAAATCCGTTCTTTTCCGACGCCCGCGAGGGGCGCAAAAGCGAGGTCAAAAGTTCTAAAACTAAACGTCGAAAGGAATCGGGCGCCTCCCACACGTTCCGTAACAGTACGACAGCGGACGCTCGCAAGGGACTTATAGAAAAGCCCGTGCCAGAGGCGGCCGGCGAAAGACGAAGCGCCGTGACTCCTGACTGAGAGCCACGGCGCTCGCCGTCTTTGAAGTCGGCCGAATCCGCGCCCTAGTCGCGGCGCGTGCGGCGCGAGGGCGCGGCCTGTTCGGGGCTGAGGGTCGGCGTCGGGCGCGGCGCCTCGGCGCCCTGCGGGACGACCCACAACTCGAAGGAGTTGGCCTCGCGGTAGCCGCCGTTGACGAAGACGAGGCGGTCGCGGCTGATGCCGCGCGCGGTCGTCAGGTAGTCGATGGCGCGCTGGCCCATGCGGTCGGCCTGGCCGGCGCGACTGCCGCGACCGGCGTAGGCGATGACGTAGCCGGTCGTGCCGGGGCTGTTCTGAAGCTCGATGGCCAGGTTGTCGAGCCGCGCCTTGTCGTCGTCGTGCGCGATGGACGGGAACTCGTCGAAGCGCTTGGGCGGCGTGATGTTGGGCAGCGCGCCGACGCCGGTCGCGGCCTGCGCCGTCTGGCGGCACGCGCGGTCGCCCGAGCCGTCGTCAACGACGAGGATGGCCGTCACGCGCCTGTTCCCCAAGCCCGACGAATCGACCGTGATGGTCGGCGTGCCCACGCCCGAGAGGATGCGCGCCGCGGGCGGGCTGACCGTCCAGGTGTAGTTGAGCGCCGAAGGCCCTTGGTAGCCCACGTCGGCCGTGAAGGTGACGATGTCGCCGTCGGCGACCTGCGCGGGCGCGGTGACGTTGACCGGGTACGGGCAGGGCGAGACGGGGACGGCCGGGATGTCGATGGTGCGCGGCCGGTAGTTGAGCGCGATGCAGTTCTTGCGCCCCGCGATGATGTTGAAGACCTGCGACCAGCGCGTGTTGTTGGGGAAGACAATATCGACGGTGTGCGTGCCCGGCTCAAGCTCGATGGCGCGGACGTAGTCGGTCGTCTCGCCGGCGGGCTGCCCGTCGATGGTGATGGGGTAGCCGCCCGGCTGCGTCGAGACCTCGATGCGACCCGTCGTCGGCTGGTTCTTGTTCTTCTTCTGCTTCTTGGCCTCGACGCCCGTCGTCAGGAGCGTGGCCGAGGCGCAGAGCGCGACGACGATGGCGGCGGCGGCGAACAGGCGCGGCGCGCGGAAGGCTTTGGGGCGGTGCATCGGTTTAGACCTCCTCCACCGGCGTGGCGCCGAGGGCTTCCGTCTCAAGGCGGCGGCCGTGGCGGCGGCGGGCGCCGGCGCCGACCGCGAGCAGACCCGACCCGAAGAGCAGGAGCGAAATCGGCTCGGGGACGGGCGTGTCGGGCGGCTTCGGCGTCGGGAACGGTTCGGGGTTGTCGTCGCCGCGCGGGATGAGGAACGGGATCACGGCGCCGCCGAGGAGCGGCCACCACGGGAACCCGCCGGCCTTGGGCGCGGTGAACGGAATCTCGCCGCAGTCGCAGACCGTGCCGGTCACGTCGCCGAGGTCAACCGTCTCGACCTTGCCGCCGCTCTGCGAGAGCGTCGCGTCGGACGAGGACGGCGCCGTGCCGCCCTGCGCCGTCTGCTGCGCGCCGGACGCCTGCTGCTGTTCGGGGCTGGAGGAAGAGGTCGTGCCGCTCTGCGTCTGAACCGCGCCGCTCTGCGTGCCGAAGCGCAGGCGCACCTCGCTGGCCGGGCGCACCTGGCCGCTCGAGCCGACCGTGCGCACCAAGTCACCGATGGTGATGGTGCCGGCCCGCACGGGCGCGGCGGCGGCGATCAAAACGCCGAGCATCAGAGCTGTTGTGCGGATTGCTTGATGCCTCATCGTGGGGTCATCCTCCCTTGTATCCATTCCCCTAAAAGCCTTGCGTCTGAAACTTTGCGACCGGGCGGTCGGTTTTGGCTCGCGGCCTCCGGGAATCTCACCCGGAGACGACACGTCGGCCGGCGGCGGTGCGTCCGTCGTCCGGCCCGCGAACCCCAAAACCCTTAACTGCCCTTTATCTAAAAGACTTGCGGTGAAACCTCTTCCGGTCTTCCGCAATGGGAAGAGACTCCGAATAGCCTTTGAGTTCCAATTTCGGATGCTCATTAAACCCGCCGGGCGGGCGGCCTGTCAAGATAAAAAAGGGTCCGCGCGTGCGGCGCGAACCCTTTTTTACGTCATGACTTAGCCGGGGCTAGTCTCTGTCGCCCTGGCCGGCCGCCTCGGCGCGCTCGCCGCCGCCGCCGTTCTTGCCCTTCTCGTCCTTGAGCACGGCCTTGCGGGAGAGCTTGATCTTGTTGCCCTCCTTGCCGATGCACTTGACGAGAATCTGCTGCCCCTCCTTGAGCTCGTCGCGCACGTCGCGGACGCGGTGCTCGGCGATCTCACTGATGTGCAGCAGGCCGTCGGTGCCGGGGAAAATCTCGACGAAAGCCCCGAAATCGACGATTCGGCTGACGGTGCCGAGGTACTGCTCGCCGATTTCGGCCTCGGCGGTCAGCCCCCGGATGCGCGCGATGGCCGCCTGCGCGGCGTCGCCGTCGGACGAGGCGATGAAGATGGTGCCGTCGTCCTCCACGTCGATCTTCGCGCCGGTCTCCTCGACGATGGCGCGGATGATCTTGCCGCCCGGCCCGATAACGTCGCGGATGCGGTCGGGGTTGATCTTGATGGTGATGATGCGCGGCGCGTACGGCGAAAGCTCCTCGCGCGTCGCGGGCAGCGCCTGCTCCATGATGCCGAGGATGTGCATCCGCCCCTTCTTGGCCTGCTCCAAAGCCTCGGCCATGATCTGGGCGTTGATGCCGCCGATCTTGATGTCCATCTGCAAGGCGGTGATGCCTTCGCGCGTGCCGGCGACCTTGAAGTCCATGTCGCCGTAGTGGTCTTCGGCGCCCGCGATGTCGGAGAGGATGGCGTAGCGGTTGCCCTCCATCACCAGACCCATCGCCACGCCCGCGACCGCCGACTTGATGGGGACGCCCGCGTCCATCATCGAGAGCGAGCCGCCGCAGACGGTCGCCATCGACGAAGACCCGTTCGACTCGGTGATGTCCGAGACGATGCGGAGCGAGTAAGGGAACTCTTCCTCCGACGGGAGCACGGGTTCGAGCGCGCGGCGCGCCAAGGCGCCGTGGCCGATCTCGCGGCGCGAGGTCGAGCCGAAGCGGCCGACTTCGCCGACCGAGTAGTGCGGGAAGTTGTAGTGGAGCAGGAAGCGGCGCTTGATCTCGCCCGACTCAAGGTCGTCCATGAACTGCTCGTCCTGCTTCGTCCCCAGCGTCGAGGTGACGATGGCCTGCGTCTCGCCGCGCGTGAAGAGCGCCGAGCCGTGGACGCGCGGGAGCCAGCCGACCTCGATGTCGATGGGGCGAATCTCGCCGAACTTGCGGTTATCGGGTCGGCGGCGTTTGCCGAGGATGTCCTCGCGGAAAATCTTCTCCTTGAGGTGGTCGAAAATCTTCTTCGCCTGCTGGCGCTGCTCGGGCGAGTCTTCGGGGTAGCTCTCGACGACCTCCTTCTTCAGCGCGTCAACGGCGGCGTAGGAGCCTATCTTGCCGTGCGCCTCGGTGTTGAGAGCGTCGCGCAGGCGTTCGGCGTAGTTGCGCTCGACCTCGCCCAGCATCTCCTCGTTGAGCGCCGGCGTCTCGACGGGGCGCTTCTCGATTTCGAGCGCCTTGTAAAGCTCCTTCTGCCAGCGGCACAGGCGGTTGATCTCCTTGTGCGCGAGCATCAGCGCCTCGACCATGATCTCCTCGGAGACCTCCTTGGCGCCGGCCTCGACCATCACGATGGCCTCTTCGGTGCCGGCGACGACGAGGTTCAGGCGCGACTCGCGCACCTCGTCGTAGGTCGGGTTAATCACGTAGCGGCCGCCGACCAAGCCCACCCGGACGCCCGCGATGGGGTTCGGGAACGGGATGTCCGAGAGGTAGAGCGCCAGCGACGCGCCCGTGATGGCGAGCACGTCCGGGTCGTTCTCGTCGTCGGCCGAGATGACCGAGGCGATGACCTGCGTCTCGTTGCGGTACCCTTCGGTGAAGAGCGGGCGGCAGGGGCGGTCGATCATGCGGGCGGTCAGGACTTCCTTCTCGCCGGGGCGCCCCTCGCGCCGGAAGTAGTTGCCGGGGATGCGCCCCGCGGCGTAGTTGTGCTCGCGGTACTCGACCGTGAGCGGGAAGAAGTCGATCCCTTCGCGGGGCGCGCCCGCGCCGACGGCCGCGACCAAAACCATCGTGTCGCCGTAGCGGACGATGACGGAGCCGTGCGCCTGCTTGGCGACGCGGCCGACCTCGACGGAGAGCTCGCGGTCGCCCAGTTTGATCTTCTCTCTCAGTAACTTCTTGGCTGTCATTTTTATCTGGTCTCCTTCGGGCTGGCCGCCCGCCTTGACGCGGCGGCCCGTGGATTTGCGCGGCGTCTCATCCGCCGCGCGGCCCGGAAATGTTCGTTCCCCGCCGGACTGTTGCGCCGCCGCTACGTGAGGCGTCGGCGCGTCCGGGGCCGGAAAAAGAGAAAGCGGCACCCTGCTCCAACCGTGAAGCCGGTGCCGCCTTCCGCTCGTCTGCTAGAGGCCGCTCGCCTGCGTCCGCGCGCGAAAGTTTCTGCCGTCACGTTCGGCCACTCCCGCCCGCCTGTCACTGGACGCGGGGCTTTGTTAAAGAGGCTGGTGTCCTCGTACACTCGCTGGCTGCGAACCCGCCGGGGCGCAGCGACCTGAGACGCTACCGGTTAGCGGCGCAGGCCGAGCTTGCCGATGAGATCGTGGTACCCCTCGATGTCTCTACGCTTGAGGTAGTCGAGCAGGCTCCTGCGCTGCGAGACCATCTTGAGCAGCCCGCGCCGCGAGTGGTTGTCCTTCTTGTGAGTCTTGAAATGCTCGGTCAGCTCGTTGATGCGCTGAGTGAGCAGTGCGACCTGCACCTGCGGCGAGCCGGTGTCGCCCTCGTGCGTCTTGTACGTGTCGATGATCGTTTCCTTGACCTCGGTTGCTAATGCCATGGCTGTCCTAGATGGCCCTCCCAGTCCGCAGTAAGCCTGACGGTATCCTCAGGCAACCGCTAGAGTTAATTTACTTACCCCGGAGAATCTAACACGCACCTCGCCGGGGTGTCCAGCGGGCTCGCCCGCGGAGGGGTGTGTCAAAACCGACTTGTCTGCTACGATGCCGCACGATTTCTGAGCGCGGAGAGACGGGGGACATTTCATGGACGCCAGCGAGGAGACGGTCGAGGAGAGGGCGCGGATTCTGGTCGTCGGCGGGGGTTTCGGCGGGCTTTTCACGGCGCTCGAACTCGCCGGGGCGGGCGAGGTGACGCTGGTCGCCAACGACGACCACTTCCTGCACACGCCGCTCCTTTACGAGTACCTGAGCGGCGAGGTCGAGGCGTGGCACATCGCGCCGCACTACCGCGAACTGCTCGACGCGGACAAGGTCGGCTTCGTTCAGGGCGCGGTGACCGACGTGGACTTCGACCGGCGGGAGGTCGCGGTGGCGGGTCGCGTCCGCCGTCTGGGTTACGACTACCTCGTCCTCTCGGTCGGCGGCGTCACGAACTTCTGGGGCGTCGAGGGCGCCGAAGCGTACGCGCTCCCCTTCCGCAAACTCCGGCACGCCGACGACCTGCGCGCGCGCATGATCGACGCGCTCGACCGCATCCCGCCCGACGCCGCGCCGCAGGACGCGCGTCGCGCCGCCACTTTCGTCGTCGTCGGCGGCGGCGCCTCGGGCGTCGAGCTTTCGACCAAGATGTCCGACCTCCTGCGCGACGCCTTCAAACGCCGCGGCCTGCACGGCGAGCCGCGCGTCGTCGTCGTCGAGATGGGGCGCGGGGTCGTCCCCGGCATGGACTCGGAGATTCGCGCGGTCGTCGAGAAAGTACTCGAAGAGAAGCGCGTCGAAATCTTCTCGGAGACGAAGGTGGTCGAGGTGCTCAAACGCGGGGTCGTCCTTGAGCACGCGGGCGAGCGCGAGACGATTCCGGCGGCGGGCGTCGTCTGGACGGCGGGCGTGAGGGTCAACCCGCTCGTCGAGCGTCTGGACGTTGAGAAGACGAAGGGCGGGCTGCTGGTCGTCGAGCCGACGTTGCAGTTGCGAGGCCGCCCCGAGGTCTTCGCGCTCGGCGACATCGCGTACTTCCCGCACGTCGTCCCGAGCCTCGCCGGCACCGCGCAGATCGCCTTCCAGCAGTCGAAGCTCGTCGCGCGCAACGTGCAGGAGTTGATCGACGGCGGCGCCCCCTCGGCCGGACACTTCGAGGAGTTGGGCGAGGCCGTCAGCCTCGGGGTGGACGAGGCGGCGGTCTTGACGGCCGGCCGCGTCGTCGGCGGCCAGATCGCGCGCCAAGCGCGCTTCGCGCTCTACACGACGCGCCTCCCGACCTGGCACCACCGCCTGCGCGTCGGCGCCGCCTGGTTCTTCGGCGGCAAGGCGCCGCGCCCGCTCGGGCTTTCGGGGTCGGACGTAATCAAGGGGTGAGTGTGAGCGACAAGCGCAAGGCGGGCGGGTTCGTCGGGGTCATCTCGGACACGCACGGGCTGTTGAGGCCGGAGGCGTTGGCGGCGCTTGAGGGCGCGGGGCTGATTATTCACGCCGGCGACATCGGCGGCCCCGAGGTGATAGAGGAGTTGCGGCGGGTCGCGCCGGTCGTGGCGGTGCGCGGCAACAACGACCGGGGCGCGTGGGCCGAGGCATTCGCGGAGTTCGAGGCGGTCGAGTTGGGCGGCGCCTTCGTCTACGTCCTGCACGACCTGAAGGAGTTGGACATCGCGCCGGCGGCCGCCGGCTTCCGCGTCGTGGTCAGCGGCCACTCGCACAAGCCGCTCGCCGAGGAGAGGCGCGGCGTCCTCTACCTCAACCCCGGCAGCGCCGGCCCGCGCCGCTTCAAGCTCCCCGTCACCGTCGCCCGGCTCAAGCTGAGCGGGGGCGACGCGACCGCCGAGATAATCACGCTCGACGTTTGAGGCGAAAATCAAAAGGAGGATGAGAGGCAGCGTGACTCTCGTCCTCCTTTTGATTTTCGCCTTTCGCCTTCCTCAGACGGTCGCGGCCTCGCAGGAGTCGAGGGCGGGCGCCTCCTCCTCCGGCTCGTCGGCGCCGCCCTCGCCGAGGTAGGTGCGCCCCGCCGCGACCGTCTCGAAGTATTCGGAGATGCGGTCTAAAACCTCGCCGACGGTGTGCGAGTGGTAGATGACCTGGCGGAAGCGCGCGCCGCCGTGGAGGCCCTTGGTGAACTGGCCGGCGAGCTGTTTCATGCGGCCGATGGCGGCGAACTCGGGCATGTCGGCGCGGAGCAGGTCGAAGTACTCGATGAGCACCTCGCGCTTGTCGTCGAGCGTCGGCTCGAACGGCTCGCGCCCGGCGAGCGTGTCCTCAATCTGTCGGAATATCCAGGGGTTCGCCATCGCGCCGCGTCCGATGAGGATGCCGTCGCAGTTCGTCTCGCGCCAGCGTTTGAAGGCGCCCTCGATGTTGACGACATCGCCGCTCCCCGAGACGGGGACGCCGACGGCCTCCTTGACCTGCCTGACCAAATCCCAGTCGGCCCAGCCCTTGTAAGCCTGCTCCTTCGTCCGCCCGTGGAGCGCGATGTGCTCGGCGCCGCAGGCTTCGGCGAGCCGCGCCACCTCGACCGCGTTGCGGTTGTTGTCGTAGAAGCCCGCGCGAATCTTGACGGTGAGCGGGATGCGGATGGCCTTCTTAATCTCTTTGAGGATCGTCTCCAGACGCGGCAGGTCGCGGAGCAGACCCGACCCGCCGCCGTGCTTGACGACCTTCGGCGCGGGGCAGCCGCAGTTCACGTCGAGGATGTCGGCGCCGACCTCCTCGGCCATCTCGGCGGCCATCCGCATCCGCGTGGGCTGGCCGCCGAAGATTTGGACGGCGAACGGCCGCTCGTACTCGTGAAAGCGCATCTGGCGCTTCGACTTCGGGTTGTTGCGCGTCAGCCCCTCGACCGAGATGAACTCCGACACGGTCAGCCCGATGCCGCCGCGCCGCTTCAGCAACGCGCGGAACGGCACGTCGGTCACCCCCGCCATCGGCGACAGCACGAGCGGCGGCGAAATCTCCACGTCTCGAATCTTGAAAGGCTTCAAAACCTAAACCCTACTTCCAAATCTCGACGCCGGTGGCGAGGAAGGTCAACTCGTCGGCGGTGCCGTCGGGGTTGGCCTTGATTTTGGCGCCGTCGTCTTTGACGAGGTGCTCGACCGTCTCCCTACTCAAGGTCTTAACTTTGAGCGTGCCCTCGGCGCGGAAGTTCATCTCGGCGGCGTCCTTCGGAACGACGAACTTGTGGTCGAAGGTGACGCGGACGCTGCCCTCGCCCCGCTTCGGCCCGATCTCGACCCAGCAGCCTTCGGCCTGACAGACGCGGCGGACGACGCCCTCGATGACGACCGTCTTGCCGTCATACTTCCGCGGCTCCTTCAGGGCGTCGGCGAAGGCCACGCGCTTCGACTCTGAGCTGATGGCGTCGCCGCGCCGGACGACGCCCGCGGAGTCGGCGGCCTGAGCCTCCTGCTTCGGGTGGCCGGCGTGTTGGGAGTCCTGCGCGGCCGCGCCGGCGGCGCAGGCGAAGGCGAGCACGAAGGCTGCGGTGAATGTTTTCATAACGGAAATGCGCTATCCTTTCGCGTCGGGGGTTCGACGGCCGACAAACGTTTGAAGTTCCGAACGCGCGGATTATAACAATGCCGCTTCGGCTCATCCAATGGCTGGGCATCGCCTGGACACTTCTGCTCGCCGCGCTCGTCGTGTGGCTCTACGCCGCCGCGCCGCAGAGCATCAGTGAAGTCGGGACGCGCGCGAGCGTCGCCGCCGGCACTTACGAGGTTGACCGCGCGCGCTTCGACGCCGGGCGCGCGCTGTTCCTGCGCGAGCAGTACGCGGCGGCGCGCGGCGAGTGGGCGCTCGCCGACCCCGCGCGGCGCGACGCGCGGACGCAGTTCTACGTCGCATACTCTTTCTACCGCGAGGGCTGGGGTCGCGTCTACAACGACGACGCGCTCTTCCGGCGCGGGCTGGAAGCGGCCGAGCTGGCCTCCGCGCTCTCGGCCGGCGCGCCGCTCGCGGTCGAAGACCCGGAGCTTAAAATCCACTCGCCGGCCGAGCTGAAGGCCGAGCTCGAACAGGGCCTCGAACGCACGGCCGGCGACTTCAACCCGCTGAAGGTCTTCCGCGAGCGCAAGTGACGCACGCACGACAGACGTTGACGGACAACCGCACAAGGAACCGCGCTCTGCTGCGCCACGTCCTGCTGCCGACGGTCTTTCTGACGACGGCGCTGCTGGGGGGACTGCGCGTCGCGGCCGGGTCGGGCGCCTTTGTGTTCGTCGCGCCGCCGCTCGTGACTCTGGTGCTGGCGTCGATGCTGCTCGTGCTGTTCGCGCGCGGCGGGGCGCTGAAGGTCGGCCGCTGGCTCTCGGCCGACAGGGGGACGGCGGAGAACGTCTCGCACGCGCTCACGCTCGGCGCGCTCTTCTTCGCGTCGGCGCAGGCGTTCAACTCGGTGCTGCCCGAGGCGGGCCTGCCGCGCCTCGTGCTGTCGTGCTTCTTCCTCTGGACGCTCTGGCAGAACCAGTTCTCGAACTTCGACGCGCGACGGCTGCTGCGGAGCCTCGCGGCGCTCTTCGGGACGGCCTTCCTCGTCAAGCACGTCCTGCTCGCCTCCTTGAGCGCGCCGGCGGGCGGCTGGCTCGGCCGTCTGGCGGCGGCGGCGCTCGAAGGCGTCACGCTCGGCACGCTCACCGGCCCCGCCTACGCCGCCGCGACCGGCTACGTCTCCTTCTTCGCGCTCGCGCTTTACGTCGGCGGCCTCTTCATCCTCCCGCCCGCGCCCGACGCCGACCCGACTGAAGACAACGAACACGCCTCCGAACTCGTCCGCGACTTAAAACTGCTCCCCGCGCGCGAGCGCCTGCGCGTCGTCGCGGAACTCAGCCGCGAGACAGAGAAAGAGGGCCGGGACTAAACTCGTCCCGAGCCCCCTTTTCTTCCTCCCCTTCGCAAAGGAAAACTTACCAGTTGACGACGAGCGCCTGCTCGGCCTCCCAGACGGGCACGTCGTCGCGGATGACGACGCGGTGGAGCCGCGCCTTGTCCGTCAGAAGCATCCCCGCGCCCTGCGCGACCGCCACCAGCGGCTCGTCGGCCACGGCGACGTGGAGGCGCAACTCCTTCTGCAACCGCTCGGCCATCCCGCCGAGCAGCGCGCCGCCGCCCGTCAGGATGAGGCCGGTCTGGTAGATGTCGGCCGTCACTTCGGGCTTCGACTCTTCGATGGCGCGGCGCGCCCCCGCGACGATCTCGGAGACGACGGGCTCCAGCGCCTCGCGCACGTCCGGCGCCCCGATCTCGACCACCTTCGCCAGCCCGTCGGTCAACTGCTTGCCGACGATCTCCATCCGCCCCTCGCAGTCGGCGCCGACGTTGCCCAGCTGCATCTTGATGTTCTCGGCCGAGCGCGCGCCGAGCTGCATCTCGTACTTCGCGCGGACGTAGTCGCAGATGGCCTGGTCCATCGCGTTGCCCGCCGCGGGCAGCGAGTGCGACGAGACGACCGCGCCCGAGGCGATGATGGCGACGTTCGTCGTGCCGCCGCCGATATCAACGACTAAGTGTGCGCGCTCGTCGTCCTGCCGGAGTCCGGCGCCGAAGCCGGCGCAGAGTCCCTCGTCAACGAGGTCAACGCGCGTGGCCTTGGCGTCGCGCGCGGCGTCGCGGATCGAGCGCTGTTCGAGCGCCGTCGAGGAGCCGGGCACGCCGATGACGACGTGGCTGCGGCGGTGGCTGCCGCCGTAGACGCGCGCGATGAATGCCTTGAGCATCTTCTCGACCGCGTCGAAGTTCTCGATGGCGCCGCCGCGGACGGGGCGGAAGACCTCCACGTCCTTCGGCTCGCGGCCGAGCATCTTGTAGGCTTCGGCGCCCACCTCTAACACTTCCCCCGTGTACTTGTGGATGGCGACGGCCGACGGCTCGTTGAGGACTACGCCGCGGCCGGGCGCGAAGATCAGGGTGTTGACGGTGCCGAGATCAATCGCCAGATCGTCCGTAAAGATACTGCTCAGGATATTCATAGCTCCCCCACTTGGTCTAATTGCTTTTCTCGCGGACATTCTTCGCCGAGGTCAACTGAGGTTGGGCAAGTGGCGTTCCACTAAGACAGACTCGGATAAAGGCCGGATTTCCAAAAACAGGCCGCGCCCCCGCGTTTCGTTTCCAGACGAAACCGCGCGCGGAATGCGTTCCCGGCGCGCGGTAGACGAACGGAAACGAAACGATGAACGACGAACGACGAGCGATGAACTGTGGGAAACGTTTGTCAGGTGTCGGACAGTTCGGCGTCCCGCGTTCAGACTTCGTCGTTCAACTTGATGTCGCTGACGACTTCGTAGAGGGAGGGCGCGTCGGCGCGGGAGAGCTGCTTGGTCTGCGGGACTGTCAGGACGCGTACGGTGAGGGCGCTCGCGCGGCGGCGGACGGTTATCTCGTCGCCCTCGCGCACGGTGCGCGAGGAGCGCGCGGCCGCGCCGTTCACGGAGACCGCGCCCGCCTCGCACAACTCCTGCGCCACCGTGCGGCGGATGACGAGGCGGCTGGCGCGCAGGAACTGGTCGAGACGCATGAGAACCGTGAGCCGTAAACCGTAAGCCGTGACAAGAGCGTGAGCCGTAAACCGTGAACCGCGACAAGAAGAGGAGACTGTCTCCCTCCCGTCACGGTTCACGGTTTACGGCTCACGTATTCTTACTGCTTCTTCGCCTTGTCCTTCTTGTCCGCGGGCTGCGCGGCGGCGGCGCCGGCGGCGGTGGCCGTCTCCGACTTGTCCTTGTCGAGGACGGGCTGGATGATCGCCTTGTAGTTCTCGGCGGGCTTGATGTAAGCGTCCCTGCGGAGCGTGCGGAGGTAGTTGTCGCGCTCCTTCTCGGAGCGCTCCTGCGTCATCACGCCGCGGACGAAATTCTCCTTGAAGGAGTCTTCGCGCTCGTTGACGCGGACGATCATGTAACCCTCGTCGGCCTTGACGGGGTCGCTGACGCCGCCCACCTTCAGGCCCTTGACCGCGTCGGCGATGACGTTCGACAGCTCCGCGACGACGAACCAGCGCGCCTTGCCGTCGTTGTCCGCGAGCAGCCCCTTGAACTTCTTGGTCGGCTCGTGCTCGGAGTTCTTCTCGACCAGCTCCTCGAAGCTCGTGCCGGCGCGGGCGCGCGCGGCGAGGTCGGCGGCCTTCGCCTTCACTTCCGCCTCGGTGCGCCCGGCCAGGCTCAGGTACAGCTCGGAGAGCGTGACGCTGACGAACTTGTCGCGGTTCTTGTCGTAGTACTCGCGCAGCTCCTTGTCGGTCAGCCCGTAGTAAATCTTGGCGTCCACCTCGCGCTGCAAGACGGCCTGGCGCATGAACTGGCGGCGCAGCGTGTCCTTGATGTCCGAGAGGCTCATCCCCTCGCGCCGCATCGCCTCCTCCAACTCCTCGATGGTGGCGATCTGCGACTGCTTGGCGACGCGCAGCACCTCGCGGTTGACCTCGGCCTCGATGTCCTCGGTCATGCGCGGCATGTCCTTGCCCTTCTGGACGAGCAGCGCCTCGTTGATGAGGTTGAGGATGATCTCGGGCAGCCGCTTGTCGATCTCGGCCTGCGCCTGCTCGGGCGTCATCCCGCGCTGCTTGGTCAGCACCTCGCGGAACTCTGAGTTCTCGCGCTTGAGCTGCGAGAGCATGATGACGTAGTTGTCCACCTGCGCGATGGGCTCGTCGAGGACGACGGGCGGCGCCTCCTCCTGCGCGCGGGCGGGCGCGGCGGCCGCGGACGCGAGCAGCAGCGCCGCGAGGGCGAGTCCGAGGCGCGCCGTGATGTTTCTAAATTGCACAGTTATCACTCCTCTAAAACGTAAACCGCGTGGCAGTCTGCGGCAGGCTGCCGCCTCTGTGAACTAAATTGAACCTGCTTGAGCGGGCTTTATTCCTCTGTCGGGCGCTTGCGGTCGGGAAGCGCGGCACCAAAGCGAAGTCGCGTATTCTACCCCCCGGCGCGGATTTCGAGCAACACGCCGCGCGCCCGCTCGATCAGCTCGCCGCCCGCCGCCTCGACCTTGAGCACGCCGCTCGGTGAGAACGTCGCGCCCGCGCCCCGGCCGACCAGCGCCAGAAGTTTCTCCGGCGAGACGCGCGCCGTCTCCCTCATCTTGAAGGCCAGCCCCGTCGGCGTCCGGTCAACCGAGACGACGCCCGTCTCCTCGGCCACGCGCCTCAGCCGCGCGTAGTCGAACAGGCGCTCGACCGACTCGGGCGGGCGGCCGTAGCGGTCTTCGGTCTCGCGCCGGATGATGTCCAGAGCCTCGTCGTCGCGCGCCGAGGCGATGCGCTTGTAGGTGCGGAGCCGCTGCCCCATGTCGGAGATGTAGTCCTCGGGGATGGACACGTCCACGCCGAGGTTGATCGAGACCGAAGTCTCGTCATCGACCTGCTCGCCGCGAAGCTCGGCCACGGTGCGCTCAAGCATCTGCGTGTAAAGATCGAAGCCGAGGGCGTCCATGTGCCCCGACTGCTCGCCGCCCAAGAGATTCCCCGCCCCGCGCAGCTCCAAGTCCAGAGCCGCGACGCGGAAGCCCGCGCCCAAGTCCGAGAACTCGCGGATGGCCGCGAGCCGCCGGCGGGCGATGGCAGTCAGCTCCGCCTCGGATGGAATTAGCAAATAGGCGTAGGCGCGTCGGTTCGAGCGCCCGACGCGCCCCCTCAGTTGATAAAGCTGAGAAAGGCCGTAGTTGTCGGCACGGTTTATGATGATTGTGTTGGCGCGCGGGATGTCTATCCCGTTCTCGATAATCGTGGTCGCGACGAGCACATCGGCCTTAAAACCCACGAAATCGAGCATCACCTGCTCCATCTCCTTCTCGTTCATCTGGCCGTGCGCGACGGTCACCCGCGCCTGCGGGACGAGCCGCTTGACGAGCGCCGCCACCGTGTCAATCGTCTCCACGCGGTTGTGGATGAAGAAGACCTGACCGCCGCGACCCAGCTCGAGTTCAATCGCCGACTTGACGACCGACTCGGTAAACTGCACGACCTGCGTCTGGATGGCGAGGCGGTCGCGCGGCGGCGTCTCGATGACCGACATGTCGCGCAGTCCCATCAAAGACATGTTGAGCGTGCGCGGGATGGGCGTCGCCGACAGCGTGAGCACGTCCACGCGCTTCTTCAACTGCTTGAGACGCTCCTTGTGCGCGACGCCGAAGCGCTGCTCCTCGTCCACGACGACGAGGCCGAGGTCGCGGAAGGCGATGTCTTTGGAGAGGATGCGGTGCGTGCCGATGATGATGTCGATGTCGCCCGACTCGACGCGCTTGACGATCTCCTTCTGCTCCTTCACCGAGCGGAAGCGCGAAATCAATTCAATCGTGACGGGGAAGGCCGCGAAGCGCGCGCGGAAGGTCTCGAAGTGCTGGTAGGCGAGCACGGTGGTCGGCGCGAGCACCGCCACCTGCTTCGAGTCCATGACGGCCTTGAAGGCCGCGCGCATGGCGACCTCGGTCTTGCCGTAGCCCACGTCGCCGCAGAGCAGCCGGTCCATCGGCGTCTGCGCCTCCATGTCGCGCTTCAGGTCCTCGATGGCGGTGTCCTGATCGGCCGTCGGGACGTACTCGAAGGCGTCCTCGAACTCGCGCTGCCAAGGGCTGTCGCCGGAGAAGGAGTAGCCGGTGACGAGCTTGCGCTCGGCGTAGAGCTTCAGCAGCTCGTCGGCCATGTCGCGCATCGCGCGCTTCGCCTTGGCCTTCGTCTTCTGCCAGCCCAAGCCGCCGAGGCGGTCGAGCGTCGGCTCGTGCCCCTCCGCAGACGAATACCTTTGAACCAAGTCCAGCCGCTCGACCGGCGCGTAGAGCTTCGCGTCGTCGGTGTAGTAGAGCAGCATGAACTCGCCCTTGCGCCCGCCGAGCTCCAAAGTCTGCAACCCGCCGAAGCGCGCGACGCCGTGGTCGATGTGGACGACGTAGTCGCCGACCTTCAAATCCCTGAAGTCCGAGAGGAACGCGGCCGTCTTCGACTTCTTCCGTTTGGCCGAAGCGGTCGTGGCGCCGCCCGTCCCCGGCGCGCGCTGCTCGACGGCGGCGGCGGCGCTCGCCTCGTCGAACAAGTCCGTCTCGACGTGGACGACGAGCGCCGAGCCGGGCAGCTCGAACCCGCCCGAGAGCCGCCCCGCGGTGACGACCGCCGCGAACTCTTCGGCGTCGCCGCCGCCCTCGCCCGCGAGCGCGACGCGCGCCGCGACGTTGTAGTCCGAGAGCACGTCGCCGACGCGCTCGGCCACGCCCGCCGAGGGCATCGCGAAGAGCGTGAGCGCGCCGCGTTCGGCGCGCGCGTGGCGCACGTCCGAGGCGAGGTCGGGGATGCGCCCGTGGTAGCGGCGCGCGGGGAGCGAGCGCCACTCGACCTCGCTCGCCTGCTCGACCGCCGGGAAGAGGAAGAGCGGCTGTGCCGTCGAACGCGTCCGACCTATCTGCGCGGCGGGCTGCTCCGTCTCGCCGACGAAGCGCTCGTCGGTCTGCGCGGCGGCGCGGCCGAGCGCGCGGAACTCGACGCGCGGCACGCCGCCTAAACCGCCCCGCAGCTCCTCGGCCGTCAGGTACAGCTCCTCCGGCCGCAGGCCGATCTCGCCCGCCGCGTCGTTCTCGGCGTGGCGGGCGGCGACCGTCTCGAAGCTGTTCGAGAGGTACTGCTCGACCGACGCCGGCTCGTCCACGACGAGCACCGCGTCGCGCAGGTAGTCGAAGGCGCTGGCGTCCGACTTGACAACGAGCGAGACGAGCCACTCCCAGCCAGGGAACGTCTCGCCCTCGTCGGCGTTGACGGTGCGGTCTTTGAGCGCGCGCGCGTGCGCCTCGTCGCCCCAGCGGTCGCGCGCGAACTCGGCCCACAGCCGGAAGTCGTCGCGCCCGACGGCCAGCTCGCGCATCGGGACGACCTCGGTCGCCTGTAGCTGTTCGATGGAGAGCTGCGTCTCGGCGTTGAAGCGTCGGATGGAATCGACCGTGTCGCCGAAGAACTCGACGCGGACGGGGAAAGGCTCGCCCGGCGACCACACGTCGAGGATGCCGCCGCGCATCGAGAACTCGCCGACCGCGCCCACCGGGTCTTCGCGCACGTACCCGGAGGCGAGCAGGACTTCGACCAAGTCCTCCGGCGGGTAGTCACCGTCCCTCTTCAGCACCGCCCCGGCCTCAAGCAGCCGCGCGGGCGCGACCGTCCTGCGGGCGAGTGCGCGCGACGACAGGAGCACGAAGCGTCCGCGCCCGCGCGCGAGGTTCCAGAGCGAGAGCGCGCGCCGCTCCAAAGTCTCCGCATGCGGCGAGGCGCCCGCGTACGGGTCGCCTTCGGACGCGGGTAAGCTGAGCACGGCCTCGCAGTCATCGGCGCCCGCGCCGAGCGCGCCGCACCAGAAGGAGAGGTCGCGCTCCCAAGACTCCATGTCGCGGTTGGCGGCGACGACGACGGCGAAGCGCCGGCCGGTCTCGCGCTGCAAGGCGGCGAGCGCCAGCGCGCGCGCCGGCGCCGACGTAAGCCCCGCCACCGACACGACGCGCGCCCCCGAAGAGACCTCCGCCGCGAGCCGCCGGAACTCCGCGCCCTCGACCACGCGCCGCAGCACGCCCCGCAAGACCGTTGATGATTCGACCGTCTTACTCATCGCTTATTACTGCTTTAACTCTTTCGATGATGCCCGTCGTCGATGCACCTTCGACAAAAGGGAGGGCGAGGACGCGCCCGCCCGCCGCCTCGACCTCCTCGCGGCCGTGTATCTCTTCGGGCGCGTAGTCGCCGCCCTTGACCAGCACGTCGGGCAGCACTTCGGAGATGAGCCGGCGCGGCGACTCCTCGTCGAAGACCGTCACGAAGTCCACCGCAGCCAGCGCCGCCAGCACCTCCGCGCGCTCCGCTTCGTTCATCACGGGGCGCCCCTCGCCTTTGAGCGCGCGCACCGAGCGGTCGCTGTTGACGGCGACGAGCAGCGCGTCCCCCAGGCGACGCGCCTCCGCGAGGTAGCGGACGTGGCCGACGTGGAGGATGTCGAAGCAGCCGTTGGTGAAGACGAGCGTGCGCCCCCCTGCGCGCAAGTCCGCGCGCGCGCGCAGCAACTCGTCCCTGTCGAGAATCACACGGCCGCTCATCGTTTGGTCAATCGTAAATGGTAAACGGTAAATGGTAAATCGGCGGGGCGCAGTTTTGTCTATTCACGACCGACGATTTACTATTTACGAATTATGACGACACGGCTTCCAGAGGAGATCGTCCCCGACAACGACCAGACGCGCGCGCGGCGCGAGCACCTTCAATCAATTCAGGAACTCGTCGGCAACGCGTACCCCAACAAGTTCGAGCGCACCTCTCTGACCGAGAGCACCGAGGGCGAGGATACGATCACGTCAGTCGTCTCGGCGTTCGGGAAGCACGAGCCGGAGACGCGGCCGGGCGAGAAGCCGGCGCCGGAGCAGTTGGAGGCGGCGAACGCCGAGCTGGGCGGGACGACGGTGCGCGTCTCGGGGCGGCTGGCGACGCCGCCGCGCGTGATGGGCAAGGCCGCGTTCGTCCACCTCTCGGACGGCAAAGAGCGTCTGCAAATCTACGTCCGCAAGCAGGAGGCGGTCGCCGTCAGCAACGACTCTTTGCAGCCCGTCGAAGAGACGGAGAGCGGCTGGAAGCTCTTTCAACTGCTCGACCACGGCGACTTCGTCGGCGTCGAGGGGAAGTTGTTCGTGACGAAGACGGGCGAGCTTTCCGTCCACGTCGAGACGATTCAGTTTCTCTCGAAGGCGCTGCTGCCGATGCCCGATAAGCTGCACGGCATCAGCGACCCCGAGATACGCCAGCGCCAGCGCTACGCCGATTTGATCGCTTCGAGTCTGAAGGTCAAGACCGACGAAGAAGACTCGCAACCCGGACTCTCGACGCGCGAAGTCTTCGAGCGCCGCTCGAAGCTCGTCTCCGCGATGCGCCGGCACCTCGACGACCACGGTTATATCGAAGTCGAGACGCCGATGCTCTCGCCCATCGCCTCGGGCGCCGCCGCGCGGCCTTTTAACACGCACCACAACGCGCTCGACATCGAACTCTACCTCCGCATCGCGCCCGAGCTGTACCTCAAGCGCCTGCTCGTCGGCGGCTTCGAGCGCGTGTACGAGTTGAACCGCAACTTCCGCAACGAAGGCATCTCCACCCGCCACAACCCCGAGTTCACCATGCTCGAATTCTACACGGCCTACAAGGACGTGAACTGGATGATGGACTTCTGCGAGGAGATGATTCGCCAGACCATCCTCGCGACGGCCGGGGGCACGACCGCCGCCTTCGGCGAAACGGAGATTGACTTCGGACGTAAGTTTCGGCGGCTGACGATGCTGGAGGCCGTCGCCGAACGTCGGCCGGAAGATGTTAAGAGCGTTGGCGGCGGCGTGGACGACGCCCGCCGACTCATAGAGACGTTCGAGGAGTCGGTCGAATCCGATCTGATTCAGCCGACCTTCATCACCGACTTTCCCAAATCCGTATCGCCGCTCTCGAAAGCGTCGCCCGACGACCCGGCGGTCGCGGAGCGGTTCGAGTTGTACGTGGCGGGGATGGAGGTGGCGAACGGGTTCTCGGAGTTGAACGACCCGTTGGAGCAGTTTGAGCGGTTCGAGGAACAGGGGCGGCAGCGCGAGGGCGGCGACGACGAGGCGATGCAGACCGACCTCGACTACGTCCGCGCGCTCTCCTACGGGATGCCGCCCGCCGCCGGCATCGGCATCGGCATCGACCGCCTGACGATGCTCATCACCAACCGCCGCTCCATCCGCGACGTGATACTCTTCCCGCACATGCGCCCCCGCGCGCCCCACGCCGGAGAGACCGGCGAGGGCGACGAAGGCGGCGCGCCAACGACCCAGTAACTCTACAAAGGAGCAACGAAGATGTTTCGCAAAGTTTCCCTCGTCGCGGCCGTCCTCGCGCTGGCCGCCTCGTTCGCCTTCGCGCAGGAAGCCGAGAAGAAGGCCGTCAAGGTCACGGGCTACGTCATCGACAACATGTGCGCCGAGATGCACGGCTCGGAGGCGGAGGCCAAGAATCACCCCAACGCCTGCGCGCTGATGGAAGCCTGCCAGAAGAGCGGCTTCGCGGTCGTCTCGGGCGAGAAGACCTACAAGCTCGACGAGCAGGGCAACAAGCTCGCCGCCGAGGCGCTCAAGGCCGCGAAGACCCGGAAGGGTCTGAAGGTCGATGTCGAGGGCACGCTCGACGGCGACACGCTCCACGCCACCAGCCTCGCCGAGGCTAAGTAGGCCGAGGCGGAAAACGCCCCCGAAAATTTCTCCCGCCCGCGTGTGGGAGTCCGGCGGCGGAATACGCGTTTAGAGTTAAGAGGCGATTCCGCACGGCGTGTTCGCGCTGGGCACGGCGCGCGGCGTCCCTCCCGGCGGCCGGCAAGGTCGTCCTTTTTGTGGGCGCGGGCGGCGCGCCGAGGCGCCGTGCGGACAAGGGGAGTTCCGAGGGCGCCTTTCGCCCGCCCGCCTCACGAACGAGACCTCGAAGCTTTCGCGCGCGCCCGTGTGGGGCGGCACGCGCGGGAGACTCTTCCCTCCCCCCGGAACGGAGCCAGACGATGACCTCAAGGAACTTCGGGCCGACGATCTTTAGCCTGTAACGCTAAGGCAAAAGAATTTCACCGCCGCAGACACGGACACAGCTTTTAAGTTTGAGCTGCGTCCCCGTCTCTGCGGCGGTGAACTTTTTTAGACGGCCTCAGAGGCGCTTGAGTATGTTGCGCGCGAGCGCCTCGGCCTTCTTCAGGCGGGCGTCCGTCTCCTTCGGGTCGCTGACGCTGACGCGCACGACCGCGTCGCCCTTGAGCACGTTGAGCGTGGCGGCGCGCCGGTTGTTCGTCAGGTAAGCCTCCTGCCCCAGCCCCTGCACGCGGCGCGGACGCTCGTCCTCCTCTTCGCCGCCTTCCTCCTCCTCCTTCTCGCCGTGGCCGCCCTCCCTGACCTGACCGGCGGCGCGCTCGCGCTCAAGCTCGCGTTCGCGCTCGCGCTCGCGCTCCTCCTTCAACTCGCGTCCGCGCTCGCGCTCCTCGATGGCCTCGGGGTGAAAGCGCTTGCGCCAGTAGTCCCTCAACGCGCCCTCGGGCGCGCCCGGCGCGGCGCGCACCACTTCGAGGTTGATCGAACGCGCGAAGGTCGGCAGGCGGTAGAAGCACTGTGACATCGAGACCGCGCCGGCCGCGTGCTCGGTGCCCTGCGCGTCCGACGGCGCCTCGCCCTGCACCTCTCTGACCTCCTCGTCCGAGAGCAGCGCGCACGTCGCGCTCCGCGGGAGGGGCGCGGCGGCGGCTGTGGCGGCCGTCGGCGCGGGCGTCGGCGTCGGGGCGTTCGCGTTCCGCGCCGCGCCGCCCGCGCCGCAGCCGGTCGCCAGCGCGCACAACAAGAGTGTCAGTGTCTTCAGACGCATCCTCTACCTCCGCGAGTTTTGCTATGCATTGTCCGCCTCTTCCGGCATCCGCTCAAGCTCGCGCGTCATCCCGAGCCTCGTAAAAATCTCGCGCGACTCGCGCCACATCTCCGCGCCGCGCTCGCTCTCGCCTCGCGAAAGCTCGTGGCGCGCCCAGTCGCGCAGCGTCCGCGCGCGCTCGGCCGCCGCGCCCATCTCGGTGTAGACGCGCAGGCTCTCGGCGAAGCACTCGGCCGCCGCGCGCGGTTCGCCGTCGATGAGGACGCCGCCCGCCGAGCGCGCCGCGACCAGCCCGAGCGTGCGCCACGCGTTGCCGATGTAGTCCTGATTCTCGGTCTTCTGCCCGAGTTCGAGCGCACGGAGCGCGGTCGGCAGCGCCTCCTCGTTCTTCCCCTGACCCCAGAAGCTCTCGGCGAGGTAACAGTAGATCATCGAGAGCGCGAAGTGACCCGCGGGGCCCGCGAGCGCCACCGCGTGCCGCAGGTTCGACTCGGCCGCGGCGTAGTCTTCCAACCCGATCTGCGCGCCCGCGAGGTTGCCGAGCGTCGGCAACTCCCACGTCCGTTCGCCTATCTCGCGGAAGATTTCGAGCGCCTCGGTGTAGCGCCGCACCGCCTCCCGGTAGTCCGCGCCGAGGTGCGCGATGACGCCGAGATTGTTGAGCATAAAGCCGAGGTTGCGCCGGTCGCCCAACTCCTTCAGCAGCGCGAGCGACTGCTCGAAACATTCTTCGGCCTCGCGGAACCGCCCCGAGACTTCGTGCGCCACGCCGAGCAGTTTCAGGCCGTTCGCGCGGGCCGCGCGCGCGTCGCCGCCGACCTCTTCGCCGAGCGCGAGTATCTGACCGCCCAGCCGCTCGACCGCCGCCGCGTCGCCCAGACGGTGCGAGGCGAGACCCTGCCGGTTGAGCGCGAGCGCCAGCTCGTCGCGCGCTCCCGGCCGCGTGCCCGCGCGCCGCGCCAACTCTTCCGCGCGCCGCGCGCTCTCAAGCGCCGCGCGGTTGTCGCCCTGATACTCGCGCACCGCCGTCAGCCCGTTCCACGCGCGCGCCTCCGCCACGTCGTCCGCGGCGGCCGACGCCGCCTCGCGCATCAGCGTGTAAGCCTCGGTCGCCTCGCCGTAGCGCGCCTGCATCGTCAGCACTTCGCCGAGCCCCGCGTGCCACGCGATTGCGCTCGCGCGTAAACGTTCGACCGCCGGGGGCGGCCCCGCGTCCGGCGCCGCCCCTTCCGCCTTCAACGCCTTCTCCGACTCGGCCAGGTGTTCGAGCGCCTTGCGATAGAAGCCGATGGCGGCCTCGGGCGCGTACGAGGCGCGCGCCTGCCGGCCGGCGCGACCGTACCACTCGGCGGCGCGTAGAGAGTCGCGCGCCGACTCGTAGTGCTCGGCGACGACGGCCGCGTACTCCTCGACGCGCGCGCCCGCCTCCCTGACGAGCCACGCGGCGGCCTCCGCGTGCAGCCGCCTCCGCTCGCGCTTGAGCAGCCCTTCGTAGGCGACGCTCCGCAGCAGCGCGTGCTTGAAGATGTACTCGCGCGCGCCCGCGAAGGCCGAAGCCTCGCGGCGGTAGACCAGCTCCTTGCGCCTGAGCGTCTCCAGAGCCTTGGCCGTGTCGCCCTCTACGCCCGCGCCCCACGACGAGGCCGCGCCCGAAAACTGTTCGAGCGCGCCGTCCCAGAACTCGCGCCCGACGACCGAGGCGCGCTGCAAGACCGTCTTCTCCCACGGCGTCAGACCGTCAAGACGTGCCTGCAAGACTCCCGTCAGCGTCGGCGGCACGCGCACCTCGACCAGACGGCTCGCGTCAACGTGCCAACGCTCGGCCGCCGGGACGATGACGCGCTGGTCGATGAGCATCTTAATCAGCTCCTCGACGTAAAAAGGATTCCCCTCGGCCGCGCCGACCACGAGCTCGCGCAGCGCGTGCGGGATGGCCTGCGCGTTGCGCAGGATTTCCTCGACGAGCTGGCGGCTCTCGCGCTTGGTGAGCGGCTGCAACGCGAGGCGCGCGTGCGTCCGCTGCCCCTCGCCCCACGCCGGCCGCCGCTCCAAAAGTTCGGGGCGCGCGAAGCAGAGGACGAGCAGCGGAGAGCCGGCGCACTCGCGCGCGAGGTGGTCTACGAAGTCGAGCGAGCCGTCGTCGGCCCAGTGCAGATCGTCGAGGAGCAGAAGCACCGGCGACGTTCGCGCGACGCGGCGGAAGAACTCCGAGGCGTAGTGGAAGGCGCGGCCGCGCACCTGCTTGGCGTCGTGGATGATGCCGGCGAGGTGCGGGCTGGCGGAGAAGTCCAGGCCCGCCAAATGCCCGACGAAGTGCGCGCGCATCAGCGCCTCGTCGCCCTCGCCGAACGTCTCGGACATCCCGCGCTTAAACTTCTCGCGCGCCGCCTCGGGCGCGTCCGCGTCGCCGATGCCGAAGCGCAAAGAGAACACGTCGCGCACCAGCGCGAAGGGCAGCCCGCGCGTGCGCTGGCCGGCGCGCCCGTTGAAGACCTGAAGCGGCGCGCCGATCAGCTCGACCTCGCTGCTGAACTCGTAAAGCAGGCGCGACTTGCCGAGTCCCGCCTCGCCGACGACGGTCAGCGCCTCAAGCTCGCGGTCTTCGAGGACGGTCGCGAGCGCGTCCCTCATCCTCGAAAGCTCGGCCTGCCGGCCGACCATGCGCGTCTCGACGCCCTCGACGCCGCGCGTCTGGAGGCGGAAGGCGCGCGGCTTCTCGCGCTCGACGAGGTAGGTGCGCACCGGCTCGCCGCCGCCGCGCACGTTCTCAAGCTCCGTCTCGCGCACGTCGAAGAGGCCGCGCACCTGCCGGTAGGTGTCGTGCGAGATGAGGACGCCGCCCGGCGGCGCGGCCTGCCCCAGACGGTTCGCGACGTTGACGGCTGCGCCCGTCGCCGTCAGCCGCGCGTCGCCTCCCGCGCCCGCCGCGCTCAAGAGCACCGCGCCCGTGTTGACGCCGACGCGCAAGAGCGGCGCCGGCTCTCCCTCTTCGCCGAACAGCGCGCGCAAGTTTGACGAGACGTAGTCGGCCACCTCGCCCTGCATCTTGAGCGCGGCGCGGACGGCGTGCGCCGGGTCGTCTTCGTGCGCGACGCGGTCGCCCCAGAGCGCCATCATCTGGTCGCCCATGTGGCGGTCAACCGTCCCGCCGTGATCCATGACGGCCGCGTCCACGCGGTTCCAGAGTTCGCGCATCGCCTCGCTCATCTCCTCGGCGTCGAGTGGTTCGGCGAGCGCCGTGAAGCCGTAGAGGTCTGCGAAGAGGACTGTCACCTGCTTGAGCTGTTCGGCCGAAGGGTGCGCGCGCGTCTGGACGTGAGCGCGCGCCGCGCCGGAGTGTTGCGTGGCGGCAGAGCCGTGCGACTCTTCGCGCGCGCCGAGTCCGGGGCCGCCCTCCGCCTTGCGCCGCAGCTCGGCCTCGAACTCAAGGCGCTGCTTGAGCCGGCGCAGGTCGAGACCCAGGTCCTTCGCCGTCCGGTAGCGTTCCTCCCTGTCTTTGGCGAGCGCCTTCGTGACGATGCGCTCAAGCTCCGCGGGCACGCCGTCGGCGCGCTCGGAGAGCGGCGCCGGCTCGCGACTGAGGACGGCGGCCATCACGTCGCTCGCCGTCGGGCCCGCGAACGGCGGCGCGCCCGCCGCCATCTCGTAGAGCACGACGCCGAGGCTCCACACGTCGGTTCGCGCGTCCACCTCAAGCCCGCGCGCCTGTTCGGGAGACATGTAGGCGAACGTGCCCATAATCATGCCGGGGTGCGTATCGACGAGCGCGCGAGCGAACGAGTCGGAGTCGCCTTCGTCGGGACCCGGAAGCACGGGCTTCGCCAGACCGAAGTCGAGAATCTTGACGTAGCCGTCGGGCCTGACCATCAGGTTCTCGGGCTTCACGTCGCGATGAACTATCCCCGCCGCGTGCGCGGCCGCGAGGCCCGCCGCCGCCTGCACGCCGATCTCAAGCACCTCGGCGGGCGCGAGCGGCGCGCCGCCGACGTGCTCGCGCAGCGTGCGGCCTTCGACGTACTCGGTCGCGATGTAGCGCGCGCCCTCCGCGTCGTCGCCGATGTCGTAGACCGTGAGAATGTTCGGGTGGTTTAAGGCGGAGGCGGCGCGCGCCTCCTGCTCGAAGCGGCGGACGCGGTCGCGGTCGCGCGTGAAGGAGGCGGGCAGGAGTTTCAAGGCGACGCGCCGGCCGAGCCGCGCGTCCTGCGCGAGATAGACCTTCCCCATCCCGCCCGCGCCGAGCGTCCCCGTGACACGGAACGAACCGACCTCGCGCCCCGGCTCAAGCTCCGCGCGCTCCGGGCCGGCGACGACCCCGGCCGCGAGCCGCGCGGGCGGCTCCGAGAGAAATTCGCCCTCGCGCTCGTGCGCCGCGACGAGCGACTCGACCTCGGCGCGCGCCTCCGCGTCGCCCGCGCAGGCCGCGTCGAGCAGCGCCCCGCGCTCGGCAGGCTCAAGCTCGACCGCCGCGTGGAACAGCTCCTTGATCCGCTGCCAGCGTTCGGGAGTCATAAGTGGAAAAGGATGAAGGATGAAGGCGGAAGGATGAGGGACGAAAGCTCTGCTGTCAGGCAGTCAGCTTTTCACCCTTCATCCTTCCGCCTTCATCCTTCCGCTTAGGCGTCGAGTTCTCGCCGCAGCCACGCGCGCGCCATCTTCCAGTCGCGCTCGACCGTGGCGTGGCTGACGCGCATCGCCTCGGCCGCCTCCTCGATGGTCAGCCCGCCGAAGAAGCGCAGCTCGACGACGCGCGCCTGCTGCCCGTCGAGCGCGGCGAGTCGTTCGAGCGCCTCGTTGACGCGGAGCAGGTCGAGGTCGGGACTCTCGCCGAAGCCCTCGGCCTCGGTGAGCGAGACGGCGAACTGCTGGCCGCCGCGCTTCTCGGCCTGCACGGCGCGCGCGTGGTCAACCAAAATGCGTCGCATCATCTGCGCCGCGACGCCGACGAACTGCGCGCGGTTGCGCCACTGCGCGCGCCGCTGATCGACCATCAGCATGTACGCCTCGTTGACGAGCGCCGTCGGCTGCAAGGTGTGACCGGGGCGCTCGCGGCGCAGGTAGCCCACGGCGAGCCTTCGCAGCTCGTCGTAGACGAGCGGCATCAGTTCGTCGAGTGCGGAGCGGTCGCCGTCGTTCCACCTCTCCAGGAGTTGCGTGACGGCCTGGGGCGTGTGCATCCGTTCTGGCGCCGGGCAGACGGCCGGCGCGATTCGGCCCGCCGACACTGCTGGACTTAAATATATTTGGTTCTACCGCCGCGGGGAGTGGCACGCGGATACTAACATTTTTCGCGCCGCGTGTGGGAGTTTGCGGCCGGAATACGCGTTCATTAGCAGGGGAAAAACCTGATTTGAATTTATTCGCCTCGCGTGGGAGACTGCGTAGCATTCCCAATCCCCGACGCGCAGGTTTTGCGAACTGGTCAGAGCACACGGCCCCGGGCCGGGCTCCCGCCGAACAAGTCTCGGGCACACACGCCGCGCGGCCCGCCCCGTCCGCGCGAGACGGCTGACCCGAGAGGAGACATCCCGAAATGCCTCGACTGCCCCGCACCCAAAGGCGCGCCAAGGGTCTGTTCCTAACCGCCGTCCTCGTCGCCGCCAGCCTCGCCCTGCCCTTCTTCGCGCCGGCCGCCGCGCAGACACTGCTCTCCGCCGCCGCCGTCCTGCCCGGCGACGCCGCGCCCGCGCCCGCCGCCGACTGGCAGGAGGAGCCTTCGATCTCGAAAGGCTCAAACTCCCACCTCGCGGTCTGGACGGACAGCCGCACCGTCATCGCCAACGGCGGCACCTTTAACCACATCGGTTTCAACGGGCCTTACGAGGGGACGGGACTCGGGAGCATGATGGACGTCTACGCCGCGCGCATCGGCGCGAGCGGCGAGGTGATTGACAAGACGCCCATCGTCGTCGCCGCGCAGGGGTACAATCAGGGGCACCCGCGCGTCGGGTGGAACGGAGAGAACTGGCTCGTCGTGTGGTTTACCGAGCAGGAGGCCGACCGCGCGCGCTACGAGATCAGGGCGGCGCGCGTCTCGCCCGCCGGCCAGCTCCTCGACCCGACCCCGATCACCATCGAGCCTTTCGCCTTCTTCGGCGACTTCCCCACCGAAGTGATCGGCGACGCCGAGGGCAACTGGGTCGTCACATGGAACGGCGCGTCGAAAGGCGGCGGCGGACTCTCCGCCGTCTTCGCCGCGCGCGTCTCCCCCGCGGGCGCGCTCATCGACTCGCGCGAAATCTACACGCACGGCAGTCAGTACCTCGCCGACTCCGACATCGCGCGCGCGGGCGACCGCTACCTCCTGACCTTCAAGAGTCTCACCTCGGGCGGGGCCTTCGGCGTCCTCCTCGACTCGAACCTCAACCAGCTCCGCAACGGCCCCGAGCAGATCGCCGGCAACGGCGCGAACAAGCCGCGCGTCGTCTCGAACGGCGAGACGTGGCTCGTCGTCTGGGGGTCGGCCGCGACGAGCCCCGGCGGCGTCTACGCCGCGCCGGTCTCGCGCGCGGGCGACCCCGTAGACCTCATCGTCGTCAGGGACAAGCTCGGCTCGTCATTCATCGAGCCGCAGGCGGCGTGGGACGGCACGCAGTGGGTCATCGTCTACAACAGCGGGTGGGACGCGCACGCCAACGCCTTCACGCGGCTCGGCGACGACGTGCAGGCGTCGCGCGTCGCCGCCGACGGCACGGTGCTCGACCCCAAGGGCATTAACGTCAAGACCGCCCCCTACACGCAGGACATGCCGGCCGTCGCGCCGGGCTTCGGCGGCGGCGCGCAGATCGTCTGGCAAGACCGGGCGGCGGGGGAGGTGGGCGCGGCGGCGGTGTCGGCTTCGGGCGTGGTCGGCGCGGAGGCGGCGGCCGCGCAGGGGGCGCCGCGACAGACGAAGCCGCGCATGGCTTCGAGCGGCAACGGCCTTCTCGCGGTCTTCCGCAGCGAGACCTCGGCGACCGCGCGCGTCCTCGCGCAGCACCTCGACGCGAACGGCGCGCCCGTAGATCAGGAGCCCTTCCTCATCTCCGACGCGCCCGGGGCCGACAACCCTTCGGTCGCGTGGAACGGCTCGAACTATCTCGTCGTGTGGGACGCGAAGCAGTCGCCGAACTCCGACTTCAGGAACGTCTACTCGCGCGTCGTGCCCGCGTCGGGCGCGCCCGTCGGCGACCCCGTCCTGGTCTCGGCGGGCTTGCAGCCCGACGTGGCGGCGCTCGGCGGCACCTTCCTCATCCCCTTCATCCAGACGGACGGGCCGCAGATACGCGCCCTCTACACGGTGCGCGCCGACGCGACGGGCACGCCCGTCGGCACGCCCGCCCGGATTCGTTACTCGTTCGATTCGTGGCCGCGCGCCGTCGCCTTCGGCGACCGCTGGCTCGTCGTCTGGGAGGGGCACAACAACCACGACGACTCGCCCGGCACCATCCTCGGCGCGTTCGTCGCGCAGGACGGGAGCGCCGCCGCGCCCTTCGTCGCCGCCGACCTCGGCAACGACCTCAAGCCCGAGATCGCCGTCGCGGGCGACACGGGTCAGGCGCTCGTCGTCTGGTCGGACGGCGACATCCGCGCCCGGCGCGTCAACGCCGACGGCACCTCGCCCGAGCCGCCGTCGGGGACGCCCATCGCCTCGACGCCGCAGCTCCAGTCTCAGCCTTCGGTCGCGTGGGACGGCAGTCAGTACGTCATCACGTGGCTGGACAACCGCAACACGCCTAGCCCTTCAAAGCCGCGCGGCGACATCTACGGCGCGCGCGTCGCGCCGACCAACGTCCGTGTCGAGGAGTTCGCGGTCGCCGACTCGCCGTTCCCCGAAGAGACGCCCTTCGTCATCGCCTCGGGCGGCCTGACCGTCTTCTCCTACGCGAAGTTCTACGGCGGCGGCGACGCGGGCATTCCGAACTACGCCTCGCACCGTGTGACGTTGCGCACGACGCGCCTCCCGCCGCCCGAGAACGAGGCGCGGCCGGCCGCGCCCACCGCGCTCGTCGCCGAGCAGGTCAACAACGGCCCCGGCACCGGCACGGCCAAACTCCGCTGGACGGACGCGAGCAACGACGAGACGGGCTTTAAGGTCGAGATGGCCTCGACCGGAGGCTTCGGCCAGATAAGATTGCTGCCCGCCGACACCACCTCGGCCGAGAACATCTCGGTCGGCGCCAACACGGCGAACCAGTTCCGCGTCCGCGCCTACAACGCAGGGGGCGACTCGCCCTACTCGAACGTCGCCACGCCGCCCGTGGCGAAGATAGTCGCCGGCGGCGGCCTCCGCTACGTGGGTCAGAGCGTCCGCATCTCCGTCTCCGCCGAGGACGGCGACGGCGTCGGCCTCGTCGAGTTCTACTCAAGCCGCGACCCCCTCAACGGCTCGGCCGCCGACCCGCCCGTCCTCCTCGGCGTGGCGACCGCGCCCGGCGCGGACGGCTTATACCACTTCGACTGGGTCGCCCCCCCGGCCGGCTACTACCACCTGACCGCGAGGGCGACCGACGCGGCGGGCAGCTCGACGCTCACCTACGAGGCGACGCTGCGGCTCAGGCAGCGGCCCTCGACCTCGCTCGTCGCGCCGGCCGACGGCACGGTCTACAAGCAGCCCGCGGACATCACGCTGACGGCCACGGCGCAGACCAATAACGGCGACAGCGGCGAGTACATCTCGCGCGTGGACTTCTACAACGGCACGCGCTGGATTGGGGGCGGCGCCAACACGGCGTGGCAGGCGCCCTGGAGCTTCGTCTGGGCGAACGCGCCCGTGGGCACGCACACCCTGACCGCGCACGCGACGACCAACGGCGGCGAGGTCGTCGTCAGCCAGCCCGTCCGCATCGTCGTCAACCCCGAGCAGGAGCCGGAGCCTGACCTGAATCTCAAGCCGGAGGTCGCGCTGACCTCGCCGGCCGGCGGCGCCAACTTCGCGGCCGGCGCGACCGTCTCCGCCGCCGCCAACGCCGTTGACGGGGACGGCACCGTCGCCCGCGTCGAGTTCCGCGCGGGAGGCTTTACGGCCGTGGTGGACACGTCCGAGCCTTTCGCGGCCGACCTCAACCTCCCCGGCGGGACGCACGACATCACGGCGGTCGCCTTCGACAACCACGGCGCCTCGACCGCCTCGGCCCCCGTCCGCGTCACCATCGAACGCGCGGCCGGCACGCAACTCACCGCGCCCCCGCCCGACAACCGCACCGGCTTCGGCGCGAGCGTCGTCAACGTGTCGGGCCCGCCGCTCGACAAGGAGCTGGCCGACGACTTCGATCTCGTCGGCGACATTGACCGCGTCGTCGTGCCGGGCGGCGGGGGCGACGGCAGCCGCGTGCGCGGCGCTTACGTCCGCTTCTTCGCGTGGGAGAACGGCAACCCCGGCGCGCTCCTCGACGAGCAGTACGTCGCCGCCGGCGACCCCGCCCTCGTCTTCGGCCGCGAGCAGTTCGGCACGGTGGACGTGCGCCTGCCCCACTCGTTCCGCGCCACGGGCAAGCACTTCGTCTCGGTGCAGCTCTTGATGGAGGGCGGCGGCTTCTCCTGGCAATGGGGCAGCTCGCGCACGGGCGCGCCGCAGAATTCGGCCGTCCGCGTGCGCGACAACTACGCGGCGCAGCCGGCGTGGGGACCCCTCGTCCTCATCACGGGCACGGTCAACGCCGACGCCGTCATCAACCTCTACGGCACGCCGACGACGCCCGCCAACCCGACCTCGGTCGCGCCGCAGACGGTCGCGCGCAGCGGCTGGTTCACGCTGACGGGAACGAACTTCGGCGCGTCGCAGGGCGCGAGCCGCGTCCTCGTCGATAAGAAGAGTGCCATCGTCGTCAAGTGGTCGCCGACCGAGATCATCGGCTACGTCCCCGAGGCGGCCGCGCTCGGCACGGTCGAGCTGGTCATCACCAACCCCGTGGGGACGAGCAACCCGCTCCCCGTCACCGTCACCGAGCGCAAGGCGGTGGGGCGCATCCGCTGGCAGGCGCGCTACCTCGGCGACTACATGACCTACCGCCCGGCGGTCGCGCCGCCGGGCAGCCCCGAGGCCGGCACGGTCTACATGCAGGTCGGCGGCATCGCCGGCGCCCTCATCTACGCGTGGTCGCCCTCGGGCGAGCTGAAGTGGGTGCGGCGCGGCGGCGGCGCCGGTCAGATTACGGTCGGGCAGGACGGCACGGTCTACGTCGGCGACTACGAGCAGCCGGTGCCGGGCACGCCCTACACGGTCGCGCTGATGGCGCTCGACCCGAGGGACGGCGGCGTCAAGTGGCGCGTGCTCGACTCGTCGAACGCCATCTACGCCGGCCCGAACGTCGGCCCCGACGGCAAGGTCTACGTCGTCTTCAAGCCGGGTCAGCACAACTTCTCGGCCTTCCGTCCCGACGGCACGGTCGCCTGGTCGCGCAACCCGTCGCTGCCCGGCTTCGTCTCGGGCGGCGCGGTGCGCGAGTTCGCCTTCGACGCCGCGCGCGGCCGCCTCTACTTCAACGCCGGCACGCCGAGCTACGCCTTCGACTTCGCGGGCAACCTCGTCTGGACATCGGACAACTCGACGTACGACGCGCCGGCCATCCCGCCCGACGGGAACCTGCGGCTGCGCAACGTCAACGTGAGCGCGGCCGACGGCAAGACCTACGTCTACGCCTTCCCGCTCCAGAACGGCTCCGTCTGCTGCGCGGCCGCCGCCGGCTCTGACAACACGCACTACTTCCTGATGAGCTCCTACCGGCTGATGGCGGTCAACCCGGACGGGAGCGAGAGGTGGCGCTTCGACGACACCTCGGGGGTGATGAACGGGCCGAACGTGACGCCGACGAACGACTTCGTCCTGACGGGCGGGGGCGGCGCGTTCGGGACGACCGGCTACTTCGTCGCCGTCAACCCGGCGACCGGTCAGTTGGCGTGGCGGCAGGTGCTGCCGACCGAGCCGGGCTTCGGCTCCTACGGCAACATCGCGCCGTTCCCGAAGTTCGCCTTCACCGCCGACGGCGCGACCGGCTACACCGGCGGCGACGTGCTCGGCGACGGCGGCACGGGCACGACCTACGGCTACTTCTACGCGCTCAACACGACGAAAGAGAACGTCCCGATCAACCAGCCGCCGACGGCCTACATGGCCGAGCCGCAGCCCGGCCAGTCGTTCCTGAAGAACACGGCCGTCGGCGTGGCCGCGCAGATCACCGACGACGGGCAGCTCGACCGCGTCGAGTTCTTCTACAACCGCCGCGGCACGACCACGCACTTCGCCACCGTCAACGCGCCCGCGCCCGACGGACTCTACCGCACGACGTTCACGGGCGCCGAGCCGGACACCTACGGCCTCTACGCGGTCGCCTACGACGCGGCCGGGCTCGTGAGCTACTCGGACATCATCGGCATCAACGTCCGCAACGAGGCGCCGACCCCGACGCCCACGCCGACGCCCGCGCCGACGCCCGTACCGACACCGACGCCGGCACCCACCCCGACGCCGCAGCCGACGCCGACCCCGGTTCCGACCCCGACTCCGGCGCCCACGCCGACCCCGGCGCCGACGCCGACGCCCGTCCCCGGCTCGCCCGGCGTCCGCATCACCAACCCGGCCGACGGGTCGGTCATCCCGCAGGGCACGCTCATCGACCTGCGCGCCGAGGCCGTCTTCACCGACGCCGCGGTCGCGCGCGTCGAGTTCTACATCGCGGGCTGGGAGCCGACCGGCCCGCTCTGCACCGACTTCAACGCGCCGTACTCCTGCGCCTTCCAGGACTCGCGGCCGATGCTCCACGACTTCTACGTCGTCGCGCAGGACAGCCTCGGCCGCCGGACGCGCTCGGCGACCGTCCACGTCACCTATCAGGACCCGAACGGGCCTTACACCATCTCCGGCACCATCCTCCACGAGCGGAGCACGGCGGAGCGGAAGATTTTCATGCCGAACATGCTTGTCAAGATGCAGTTGCACGACAAGCAGTTCCGCGAGACGCGCACCGACGCGCAGGGGCGCTTCTCCTTCACCGGCCTCAGCGACGGCGGCCGCTACAACGTCATCCCTTCGGAGCCCGGCTACCAGTTCTACCCGCCCTCGGTCTACTTCGACGGCCTCGCCGGCGACCGGAGCTGGGAGTTCACCTGCTCGGGGGCGCTGCCGCCCGACTCCGGCCCGACGCCGACGCCGACGCCCGGCGCCTCCGCGTTCGCCTGGGAGGCGTTCTACAACGGCCCGCAGAACCTCGCCGACTACGCGCCCGCGGTGGCGCCCGACGGCAACGGCCACACCTACGTCGCCGCCACCTCCGGCTCGCCCTCGTCGGGCGACACCGACATCAGCGTCATCAAGTACGGCCCCGCGGGGCAGCAGCTCTGGGCGCGCTCCTTCAGCGGCGACGGCAACTACAAAGACTACGCGACCGATGTCGAAGCGGACGCCGCCGGCAACGTCTACGTCACCGGCGCCTCCTACCGCGCGACGGGCGAGTACGACTGGGTCACGCTCAAGTACGGCGCGGACGGCACGCTCCTCTGGTCGAAGTACTTCGGCGGCAACGCCGGGACGAGCGACGAGGCGCGCAGGGTCAAGGTTGACGCCTCGGGTAACGTCTTCGCCGCCGGCTGGACGCGCCGCCGCGACCTCGGCTCCTCGACGAGCTACAGCGAGTTCGCCACGGTCAAGTACGACGCTGCGGGCAACCTGCTCTGGGCGAAGAACTACAACCTCCAGAAAATGCACGACGGCGTCGAAGACCTCGTGCTCGACGCCGAAGGCAATGCCTACGTCACCGGCAACGCGACGACCTACGTTAACGGCGCGGCCTACGACATCGTCACCATCAAGTACGCGCCCGACGGCACGCAGCTCTGGCGGGCGCAGTTCGACGGCGCTGAGTCGGGCGGCGCGCCCGACATGGACACGCCCGTCGGGATGACCATCGACGGCGCGGGCAACGTCTACGTCTTCGGCTGGAACTGGCCCATCGGCGGCAACGGCACCGACAACAACGGCACCGGCGAGACGCGGCGCGACTTCCTCGTCATCAAGTACGACAACGCGGGCGCCTTCAAGTGGAGCCGCAACTGGGGCACGCCGGACGACGACTTCGCGCGCGCCGTCGCCGTGGACGCGGCCGGCGGGGTCTACCTGACGGGCGAGGCCAACGACGGCGCCTTCGGCTACACGACCTCGGACGCCGTGACGGTCAAGTTCGACGCCGCGGGCAACCTGCTCTGGACGAGCTTCTACCGCGGGCTGCCGGGCAAGTGGGACGGAGACAACCTCATGGCGCTCGACCCTTCGGGCGGCGTCTACGTCGGCATCCAGTCGCAGAGCTACGGCGGCTACGACACCGCCGTCCTCAAGTACGAGGCCGACGGCACGCTCCGGTGGCTCTACCGCTACGACAACCCCGAGCACACCGACGACTTCGTCAGAGACCTTGCGCTCGACGGCGCGGGGAACATCTACTTCACGGGCACGGCCTCGCGCTCGGGCACCATCGACGTGGAGACGGTCAAGCTCAGCGCCGCGACGGCGACGGGTCTCAACGCGCCGCCCGACGTGTCGGTCATCGTCGGCCCGACCATCGCGGGCGGCCCGGCCGCGGGCGGGGGCGGCGACACCGTCAACGGGCCGAGCGGCCCGACCATCGCCGGCCGCAGCCTGACGCTCCAGGCGACGGCGAGCGACAGCGACGGGACGGTCGTGTCGGTCTCTTACTACGACGGCCAGATGCTCATCGGGACTTCGGTGGTCGCGCCGTACACCTTCCAGTGGAACAACGCGCCGCTCGGCACGCACGCCGTCACCGCCGTGGCGACCGACAACAGCGGCGCCACGCGCACCTCGGCGACCGTCACCGTCACCTTCACCGACGGAACGTCTCCGACTCCGACCCCGACTCCCACTCCGGCGCCGACGCCGACCCCGGCTCCGGTCACGACGCCGACGCCCACCCCGACGCCCGCGTCCGCGACGGGGCTGACGAACTTCGCCCTCGCGTCGAACGGGGCGGTCGCCACCGCCTCGTCTACGACGACGCAGGCCGAGCTTCCCGGCATGGACTTCTCGCCCGCGGGCGTCATCAACGGCGACCGCAAGGGACTCAACTGGGAGCACGGAGGCGGGTGGAGAGACGCCACGAACAACGCGTTCCCCGACTGGCTGCAAGTTGACTTCAACGGGGCGAAGGCCATCTCGGAAGTTAACGTCTTCTCGCTCCAAGATAACTACTCGTCGCCCGCGGAGCCGAGTGAGGCGCTGACGTTCACGAAGTACGGCGTCTCGGCCTTCGACATCCAGTACTGGGACGGCGCGCAGTGGGCGGCCGTGCCCGGCGCCTCGGTCGTCGGCAACAACAAGGTCTGGCGCAAGCTCACCTTCCCGGCCGTGACCACGGCGAAGCTAAGACTGGTGGTGCGCAACGCGCTTGCCGGCCGCTCGCGCCTCGTCGAGTTCGAGGCGTTGGGCACGGCGCCCGCGCCGACTCCGGCCCCGGCCACGAGGTTCAACGCGGCGCTCTCGTCCAACGGCGGGGTGGCCACCGCCTCTTCGACGACGACGCAGGCCGAACTCCCCGGCCTCGACTTCTCGCCGGCGGGCGCCATCAACGGCGACCGCAAGGGCTTGAACTGGGAGCACGGCGGCGGGTGGAGGGACGCGACGAACAACGCCTTCCCCGACTGGCTCGAAGTCTCGTTCGCCGCCCCGACGGCCGTGGACGAGGTGGGCGTCTTCTCCTTGCAGGATAACTACGCCAGCCCGGTCGATCCCACGGAGCAGACGGCCTTCTCCAAGTACGGCGTCACCTCCTTCGTCGTGCAGTACTGGGACGGCGCGGCGTGGGCGACCGCCCCCGGCGGCGCAGTCACCAACAACAGCGGCGTCTGGCGGAAGCTGACCTTCCCGGCCGTGACGACGACGAAGGTGCGGGTCGTCGTCAACAGCGCGCTGGCCGGCCGCTCGCGGCTCGTCGAGGTCGAGGCGTGGGGCGTGCAGTCGGCGCAGATCGCGGCGCGGGTCAACCACGCGGCGGCCTCGAACGGCGGCTCGGCCTCGGCCTCCTCGACGACCCCCGACTCGGAGTACCCGGGGCTGACCTTCCCGGTCGCGTCGGTCGTCAACGGCGACCGGCGGGGGCTGAACTGGGA
>DASVQX010000013.1:0-192593 GCA_036388915.1 Pyrinomonadaceae bacterium | reverse complement strand
GCGGCGAGGAACGGGTCCTCGCCGAAGTACTCGAAGTTGCGCCCGTTCGTCGGCGAGCGGTAGAGGTTGACGCCGGGGCCTAAGAGGAAGTGGACGCCCTTGGCGCGCGCGTCGCGGCCGATCTCCGTCCCGACGCGCTCGGCGAGGCGCGGGTTCCAAGTCGCGGCCAGCCCGACGCCGCCGGCCATCGCGGTCGCGGGGCCGAAGTTGCGCACGCCCAACGGCCCGTCGGCCATCTTCAGCCGCGGGATGCGGAGCCGTTTCACGTCGCGGACGAAGAAGCCGTCGGTGCCGCCGAGCAGGTCGATCTTCTCCTCAAGCGTCATCTGCATGAGGAGTCCCTCGGCCAACTGCTCGCTCCCCGGCGGAGGCGGCGGGTCGGCCGTCTGCGCGCGCGCGGGCGGGACGGCGTTGACGGCGAATGAGAGGAGCGCGACCGTCGTGCGGAGAAAAATTTTCATGGCGTCACTCTTAACCCTTAGTGGTTGGCGGCCGGCTGCGGCTTCGGCGGGTTGGCCAGCTCGCGGACGCGCCGGCGCCATTCGGCGGGCGACGTGCCGCCCAGTTGCGGACGCTCGTAGGCGGCGACGACCAGCTCGCGCAACGCGGGCAGGAAGGTGAATTCGAGCGCGGCCTTGGGCTTCGCCAACTCGGCGAGCGCGGCCAGTCGCGCGTCGCGCCACTCGGCCGGGGGCGCGACGCCCTGCTGGATGTACGAGAGCGCCTCCAGCCCGATCTCGCCGGCCGCCCCGAGGTCGCGCGCGAGCGGGCGCGCCTCCGAGAGCGCGGGCGAGCGATCCATCAGGGCTTCGAGCGCGGGCTCGGCGTCGCGCCACGACGTGAACGTGTCGCGCAGCGTGCTGAAGTGGAGCGCGAAGCGCGGCGCGTCGGAGAGCAGGAGGTCAACCCGGCGCGTGAAGAAGCGCGCGGCCGCGGGGTCGGGGCGCGCCGCGTCAACGAGTCCCGTCAGAGGCGAGAGCATCGTCTGCGGCCGCTGCTGGTAGCGCCTGTACTCCTTGACCGGCTCGACGAACGAGGCGAGCGTTTCGAGCGCCGGCGGGTACGCCCCGCCCGCCAGTCGGCGCAACATCATCGCCTGATTGCGCTCGTGCGTCAGCCCCAACTCTTCGAGCCGCACGCTGACGACGGCGAGGCGCCGGTACATGTCTTCAACGTCCCTCACCGAGCTTGGCGACCAGAGGCGCTCGGCGATGGCGGCCGTGCGCGGCCAGACGCGCGAGTCAATCGTCTCGGGCGTCACCCACTCGGCCCACATCGTCGCCTCGCCGCCGAGGACGTGCCGCGCCTCGGCCTCCGAAAGTCCGTGCCCGTCGGGCAGAGGGTCGTTGAGGTAGTGGTCGGACGCGGGGAAGACGAGGTCGATGTAATAGCCGTTCGAGAGCACGCCGTCGTAGCCGCGCCGCGCCGCCTCGGCCAGCGCCTGCGTCCCGCGCCAGGAGTGGATGACCACGTCCTTCGGCAACTCGGGCTGAAAAATCTCGTCCCAGCCCATCATGCGCTTGCCGTTCTTCTGCAAAATTTTGAGAAGCCGCTGGTTGAAGTAAGTCTGGAGCGCGTGATTGTCCTTTAGCCCCCGCGCTTTCATGAAGGCTTGAATCTTCGGGTTCGCGTCCCACTGTTTGCCCGTGTTCTCGTCGCCGCCGATGTGCATGTAGGCGTCGGGGAAGAGCGCGGCCATCTCGCCGAGGAAGCCTTCGAGGAGTTTGTAAGTCGCCTCGTTCGTCGGGTCGAGCGTCGGCTCGAAGATGCCGGGCCGGCGTTCAATCGTGAAAGGACCCGGCGCGCTCGCGATTTCGGGGTGGCCGACGACCCAGCTCGTCGCGTGGCCGGGCATGTCGAACTCGGGCACGACGCGGATGCCGCGCGCGGCGGCGTAGGCAATGACCTCGCGCGCCTGCTCCTGCGTGTAGTAGAGGCCGTCGGAGCCGAGTTGGTGGAGCTTCGGAAACTTCTTGCTCTCGATGCGGAAGCCCTGATCTTCGGTGAGGTGCCAGTGGAAGACGTTGAGCTTGACGGCCGCCATCGCGTCGAGGTTGCGCTTGACGACCTCCATCGGCTGGAAGTGTCGCGCGATGTCCATCATCAGCCCGCGCCAGCGGAAGCGCGGCCGGTCGTCGATGCTGACGGCCGGGACGTAGAAGCCGTCGCGGTCGCCTTCGAGCAACTGTAGAAAAGTCTCCAGCCCGCGCAGCGCGCCCACCACCGTCGCCGCGCGCAAGGCCGCCTGCCGCTCGGTGACTTCGAGCGTGTACGACTCGTCCTCGTCAACCGACGGCACGGCGCGACCCGGACCGCGCGCCTCGACCAAGAGCGTGGCAGTCGCCGGGCTGGACGAAAGCCCGCGCGCCACCTCCAACACGGTGCGGCCTTCGAGGCGGCGCACCGCGCGGTCAACGCCTGCGCGCAGGCGCTCGTCCACCGCGCCCGTGGCGGCGACCGTGAACGCCTTATCGACGCGGAGCCGGCCGGCGCCGAAGCGGACGGACGCAGGGACAGGCATCAGGTTGTGACGCACGGCGGCGGTCGGCGCGGGCGTCTGCGCGGCCGTGTTCGCGAAGCAGGACAGGAGCAGAAGGGCGGAGATGAGCTTATGCGCTTTCATGTGTTCCTCAACGCGTGCGCGGAAGTCGGACGGACTCGCACGCCACGCTCGATTCGGTTTTTTCTGAATGACGGGAAAGCTATGCGCGAACTTTGGTGGACAACGATTAAAACAGACGCCCCTCCGCCGTCAACCGAAATGTTGGCGCGGCCGGCAAAACTTTTTCGATGACCACCGTCCGCGAACTCTGTTATCCTCGCGGCCCGCGCCATGAATTCTCTCAAGATAGGCATCAGCGGAATCCGCGGGGTCGTCGGCGAGACCTTCACGCCGGAGCTCGCCGTCGGCTTCGCCCAAGGCTTCGCCACCTACCTCGACTCAGGCCGCGTGCTGGTCTGTCGCGACACGCGCTCTTCCGGTCCGATGGTGCGCGCGGCCGTGCTCTCGGGGCTGCTCGCCGCCGGGTGCGAGGTCGTGGACTTGGGCGTCTGCCCCACGCCGAGCCTGCAACTCTCCGTCCGCCGACTCGGCGCGGCGGGCGGCGTCTCGATCACCGCCGGGCACAACCCCGAGCCTTGGAACGCGCTCAAGTTCGTGCGCGGCGACGGCCTCTACCTCAACGCGACGCAGGCCGACGAGCTGCTCGACATCTTCCACCAGGCCGAGTTCTCGAAGGCCGACTGGCGCGGCATCAAGAGCAAGGTCGAAGAGGCGGACGCCGTCACGCCGCACCTCGAAGCCCTCGCGTCCGCCTTCGACGTTGAGCGCGTGCGCGGGCGCCGCCTGAAGGTCGCGGTGGACTGCTGCAACAGCTCCTGCTCGCTTCTGTCGCCGCGCTGGCTCGAACTTCTGGGGTGCGAGGTGCTGGCCGTCAACGACGACCCGACGGCGCCTTTCCCGCACGCGCCCGAGCCGCGCCGGCAGTCGATGGCGCAACTGCGCGCGCTCGTCCTCGCGGGGCGCGCCGACATCGGCTTCGCGCACGACGCCGACGGCGAGCGCCTCGGGATCGTGACCGAGGCGGGCGAGATTCTTTCGGAGGAGGCGACGCTCCCGCTCGCCGCCGAGATACAGTTGCGAAGAGAGGCGGGGACGGTCGTGACCAACGTCTCGACGAGCGCGGCGGTCGAGCGCGTCGCCGCGCGCTACGGCGCGACGGTCGTGCGGACGCCGGTCGGGCAGGCGTTCGTCTCCGAGGCGATGGCCGAGACGCGCGCCGTCTTAGGCGGCGAAGGCTCGGGCGGCGTCGTCGTCCCGCGCGTCCAATTGACGCACGACAGCGCGGCGGCCGTGGGGTTAGTCCTCGAACACCTTGCCTTGACGGGCGAGCGCGTCTCGGAACTGGCGTCCCGGCTGCCGCGACTCGCGATGCTCAAGCACGACCTCGCCGTAGAGCCGAACCGCATCCACTCGCTCGTGCAGCGGCTCTACGAAGAACTCGAACGCGAGGGCGCCGAGTACGACCAGACCGACGGCGTCAAGGTCACTTGGCCCGACGGCTGGGCGCACGTGCGCGTCTCGAACACGGAGTCGCTCGTCCGCGTCATCGCCGAGGCCGACACGCCCGAGCGCGCGCAGGAGTTGCTCGACTGGGCGCGCGACCGCCTCGGGAGATAAAGCCGCCGGTCGCGCGGAATCAAATTAGCGGAATCAAATTAAAGGAGTGATGCGAATAATGCTGTCAAAGTTAACCACGCTTTCGAGGGTGTCGCTCGTCGTCGTACTGCTGCCCGCGCTGGCTCTCGCGCAGGGGTGGCCCAAAATTCTTGAGGGCGACGAGCTGACGCGCGTCGTCCCTTCGAGCTTCTACTTCGAGGGCCAGAGCGCGCCGACGCAGATGCGCAACGCGGCCGCCGTCCAGTTCGGCGCGAACCGTTTCGCGCTGGCGGGGCTGGTTGACACCTCGGGCTATTCGAGCGAGGTGCAGGCGAAGTACGTCGGCTTCATCATCACCGACTCGCCCATCACGGTCGGCGGCACGCGACTCCCGACCGGCGCCTACGGCTTCGGGTTCAAGGGCGGCTGGCTGAACGTGATGGACGTGGGCGGCCGCCGCGTCCTCTCGGTGAGGACGCGGCGCGACGCGGACTTTCAGCGCCCGCGGCCGCTGATGATGACGGCGGCGCGAAACGGCGTCCGCCTCTACGCGGGGCGCGAGTGGGTGCTGCTCTCGTCACGCTGACCGCGACGCCGCGAGTGGGGTAAAGAACCGTGAAAACTTACGTGACCCGTTACGCCCTCGCGCTCTGCGCGGTGCTGTTTTTCGGCGCGGCGGCCGTCGGCCAGACGCGGCGCGCGCCGCGCTTCATGTTCGACGACTTTACTTACGCGCACCGACAGCAGCTCGCGCGCAACGGCTGGATCGTCCGCGCCGCGCCGGGTTGGCCCGGCATCCCCGGCGCGACGTGGTGGCCCGAGGGCGTGACCTTCGTCGCCGTTGACGGCACTCCGCGCACGCGCGCTCTCCGCATGACCTCTCGGACGGACGGCACCGCCGCCGGGACGCGGCAGACGCAGGTCTGTCACCAGCGCAAGTACCTCGAAGGCACCTACGCCGCGCGCGTGCGCTTCACCGACGCGCCGGTCGAAGGGCCGGGCGGCGACCAACTCGTCGAGAGCTTCTACACCATCAGCCCCTTGAAGGCGCCGTGGGACATGGACTACAGCGAGCTCGATTTCGAGTACCTGCCCAACGGCGGCTGGGGCATCGCGGAGCCGACGCTGTACGCGACGACGTGGGAGACCTTCTACCCGGAGCCGAACTGGAAGAAGGACAACGTCTTCGACACTTGGCTGGGGCCGCGCGCCGGCTGGCACACGCTCGTCACGCAGGTCTCCGCGGGCAAAGTGAGGTACTTCGTGGACGGCAAACAGCTCGCCGACCACGGCGAGCGCTTCTACCCCGAGTCGCTGATGTCGATCAACTTCAACCTCTGGTTCATCCGCGACGGCGCGGCGAAATCCTCCGGGCCGCGCAGCTATCAGGAGGACATCGACTGGGTCTTCTTCGAGGCCGGCGCGGTGCTCGCGCCCGCCGAAGTCGAGTCGCGCGTCGCGGGCCTGCGTCGTCGCGCGGTCAAGTTCCGCGACACCGTCCCCGCGCCGCGGCCGGCGCTCGACTCGCCGTGCAACTTTTAAATGAAGCGCCATGAGGGCCATACCGACACTCAAGATCAGCATCTCAGGCGTGCGCGGCGTGGTGGGCGAGTCTTTGACGCCCCAGCTTCTGGTGCGCTTCGCGCAGGCGTTCGGGACGTACGTCGGCCCCGGCACCATCGTCATCGGGCGGGACACGCGCACGTCGGGCGAGATGGTGCGGCAGGCCGTGATGGCGGGGCTGCTCTCCTCGGGCTGTCGCGTCGTAGACCTCGACGTGTGCCCCGTCCCGACCGTCCAGCTCCTCGTACGCGAGCGCCGCGCGCGCGGCGGCATCTGCATCACCGCGAGCCACAACCCGGCCGAGTGGAACGCGCTCAAGTTCATCAACTCGTCGGGGCTTTTCCTCGCGGCCGCGCAGGCGCGGCAGCTTTTGGACATCTACCATCAGGGCGAGTACGCGAAAGTGCCGGGCGCGGAGATGCGCGAGGTGACGCGCGAGGCGGGCGCGATTGACCTCCACGTCCGAAAGATACTCGAAGCGCTCGGGCCGCTGCCCGAGGGCGCGCGCCGGCTGCGCGTCGCCGTCGATTCGTGCAACGGCGCAGGCTCGGTCGTCGCGCCGCGCCTGCTGGCGGCTCTGGGCGCCGACGTGATTCCGATTAACACGACGCCCGACGGACTCTTTCCGCGCGGGGCGGAGCCGGTGCCCGAGAACCTTACGGAGTTGTGCCGCGTCGTGCGCGAGTCGGGCGCGGACGTGGGGTTCGCGCAGGACATGGACGCCGACCGTCTGGCCGTCGTGGACGAGCGGGGCCGCGCTGTGGGCGAGGAGTACACGCTCGTCCTCGCCGCGCGCTACGTGCTGGCGCGCGAGCGCGGGGCCGTGGTGGCGAACCTCGCGACGACGGGAGTGCTCGACGCGGTCGCGCGCGAGTTCGGGTGCACAGTCCACCGCTCGAAGATCGGCGAGGCCAACGTGACCGAAGAGATGCGGCGCCACGGCGCCGTCATCGGCGGCGAGGGCAACGGCGGCGTCATCTACCCGCGCATCAACTTCGCGCGAGACAGTCTGGTCGGGATGGCGCTCGTCCTCCACCTGCTCGCCGCCGAGGGGCGCGCCGTCTCCGAAATCATCGAAAGTCTTCCGCGCACGCACATGGTCAAGGAGAAGCTGGCGTGCCGCTCCGACCGCATCGCCCGCGCGCTGAAGACGGTGCGCGAGGCTTACGCCGACCGTCCGCAGGACACGCGCGACGGCGTCAAGGTGATGACCCCGGACGGCTGGTTCCTCGTCCGCGGGTCGAACACCGAGCCGATCATCCGCCTCGTCGCCGAATCGCCGACCGAGGCGCAGGCGCGCTCTCTCGTCGCAGACCTGCGCCGCCGCGTCGAGGAGTGCATGGGGGAGTGAAGTAAAAGACGGAAGTGGAGGGAAGAGCTATGAGCGAGTTGACCGCCGTGGAGGGCGGGGCGTCGGGGCGGATGGCGTCACTCGACGTGTTCCGGGGGATGACCATCGCGGGGATGATTCTGGTCAACAACCCCGGCGACTGGGGCGCCATCTACTCGCCGCTCGAACACGCGAGCTGGCACGGCTGGACGCCGACCGATCTGGTCTTCCCGTTCTTCCTCTTCATCGTCGGCGTCTCCGTCACGCTCGCGCTCGGGCGCCGCGCCGAGACGGCCGGGAGTAAGAGGCAAATCTACCTGAAGATTCTCCGCCGCGCGGCCATCATCTTCGCGCTCGGGCTGTTCCTCGGCGGCTTCCCCGCCTTCGACCTCGCGACCATCCGCATCCCCGGCGTGCTCCAGCGCATCGCGGTCTGCTACCTCGTCACGTCAATCATTTTTCTTAACACCGACTGGCGCCAGCAGCTCTACGTCGCCGCCGCGCTGCTGCTCGGCTACTGGGCGCTGATGACGCTCGCGCCGGTGCCGGGCTTCGGGGCGGGCGTGCTCGACAGCAAAGAGGGGAACCTCGCGGCCTACGTTGACCGGGCGGTCTTCGGCCGGCACGTCTGGCGCTTCGCGAAGGTCTACGACCCCGAGGGGCTTTTGAGCACGCTGCCGGCAATCGCGACGACGCTCGCGGGCGTGCTGACGGGACACCTCTTGCGCTCGCGGCGGCCGGCGTTGGAGAAGGTCTCCGCGATGTTCGTCGCGGGCGCGGCGTGCGTGGTGGCGGGCTGGGTTTGGAACTACTGGTTCCCGGTCAACAAGGCCCTGTGGACTAGCTCCTACGTGCTGCTGACTGCGGGGCTGGCGCTCGAACTGCTCGCGGTCTGTTACTGGCTGGTGGACGTGAAGAGCTACCGCCGCTGGGCGCTCCCCTTCGTCGTCTTCGGCACCAACGCGCTCGCCCTCTACTTCCTCGCGGAGCTGTGCGCGAACCTCATCTCGATCATCTCGCTGACGCGCGCGGGCGCGGCTGTGCCGTTGCAGACGATTCTTTACGAGAGCCTCTTCGCCTCGTGGGCGGCGCCGAAGAACGCCTCGCTCGCCTACGCCGTCTGCACGGTGCTCTTCTGGCTCGGCGTGATGACACTGCTCTACCGGCGGCGCATCTTCATCAAGGTCTGAAGGCCGCGCGGCACCGGGGCGTTCACGATTGGGCGCCCGCGCAGGTATACTCGTCTCCCGCCCCGGCGCGGGGAAGACTGGCCGACTTCGGAGGTGTGACGTGAAGCTTTATCCCGCCGTCCCGTCGAGGGCACGTCTGGCGCGCGCGCTCGCGTCGGCCGCGCTCCTGCTGTCGGCGTCGGCCGCCGCCGGCGCGCGGCAGTTCGCGCCCGCGCCCGCCGCGCGCCGCAACCCGGACATCGAGCGCATCCGCGAACAGCAGCGGCGCGAGATGGAACTCCGCAGGGGCGGCGAGGGCGTCGAGCACCCGCCCGACGAGCGCGCCGTCAAGGCCGCCGTCAAACAGTTGGGCGAGGACTTCCGGCGCATACAGGTCATCCGCAACGACGTGGCGCGCGCGCTCGTCTCGGGCCGCGCGCTCGACTACGCACAAGTCTCCGAGCAGGCGGTCGAGGTGAGGAAGCGCGCTCTGCGCATGAAGGCGTACCTCGCCCTGAGCAGCCCGAAGTCCCGCGTGCTGTCGCAGGCGGAGACCCCGAAGCTCGGCGAATCGGAGTTGAAGGGCGCGCTCGTCCGCCTGTGCAAGACGATTGACAGCTTCGTCGCCAACCCGCGTTTCAAGTCGCCCGACGTGGTGAACGTCGAGGCGAACGCGAAAGCCCGCGACGACCTGGAAGTGATCATCACCCTGAGCGAGGGCGTCAGCGAGGGCGCCTCGCGCCTCGGCCACGACGGCTCGACGGCCAGACACGACGGCCCTTGACGGGCGGCCGCGCACAACCTTCTCCCGACCCCGAACGGATAATCCCCAGAGATGACGCGTAGGATCGACCTCAAGAGGATACACACCGCGCACTTCGGCACGATGCGCGCCATCAACCGCCAGATCGTGCTCAACTACGTGCGCGACCGCGGCCCCATCTCGCGCGCCGAGATCGCGCGCCGCACCGCGCTCCAGCGCTCGACCATCTCCGAGATCGTTGACTCGCTGCTCGTCGAAGGTCTGGTCGAGGAGATCGGCGCGGGGCGCTCGACGGGCGGGCGGTGTCCGACGCTTCTGGGCCTGCGCGCGAGCGGCGCGGCCGCCGTCGGCATCGACATCGGGCCGGCGCGCACGACGGTCGCCGCCTGCGACCTCGCCGGCTGCGTTTTGGAGCGCGAGGAGTTCGAGACCGACCACGACTTCGAGAAGACCATCCGCCGCGCGGCCACGGCCGCCGTCCGCCTCGCGGGCCGCAACCCCGGCAAGATCGAGGGCGTCGGCGTCTCCCTGCCCGGACTCGTTGACCCTTCGACGGGGAAGCTCGTCTACGTCCCCTACTTCAACTGGCGCGACCTCGACGTGGCGCGCACGCTTGAGGCCGCGACGGGTCTCAAGGTCGCCGTGGACAACGACGCCAACGCCGCCGCGCTCGCCGAGCTGTGGTTCGGGCGCGCGGAGGTCAGCGAGGCGCGCGACTTCATCATGGTCTTCATCGCCGAGGGCGTCGGGACGGGGCTTATCTTCGACCGGCAGATTTACCGCGGCGAGGGCGGCGCGGCCGGCGAGTTCGGCCACATGGTCATCGGCGACCGCGCGCCGGTGCCGTGCTCGTGCGGAGGCTACGACTGCTGGGAGGCTTTCGCGTCGGGTCGCGCGGCCGTCGAGCGCTACGCGCGGCTGTCGTCGGACGCCGACGGGGCGCGGCAGTTGAGCTTCGCGCAACTGATCGACCGCGCGCTCGACGGCGAGGCGGCGGCGCGCGAGGCTCTGCGCGAGACGGCGCACTACCTCGGCAAGGGGATTTCAAATCTGGTGGTCGGCTTCAGCCCCGAGATCGTCGTCGTCGGCGGGGCCATCACGCGCGCGTGGGAGTTGGTCTCGGACATCCTCGCCGACGCCGTCAAGCGCAGCGTCCGCCGCGACCTGCCCGCCGCGCGCATCACGCCCTCGACCATCGGCGACGAGGCCAGCCTGATGGGCGCTTTGAGCCTCGTCCTCGCCGACAAGTTCGCCCCCGTCGCCGCCATCTGAAGGCGCCTACCTGAAGGCGTCCGCGAGCGTCCTCACCTTCAAACTCTTGCGAAAATTTTCGAGCCGCGTCCGCGCGCCCGCGCGAAATTCTATCTCGGCGGGTCGGCCGGGGATGAGGTCGAAGAAGTTCTCTTTGAATGAGCCCCCGACGCCGGGCGCGGAGAGGTGGACGGCGCGCGCGAGCCTGTCGGTCGCGAGCGTCACCTTGAAACCGCCGCGGGTGGCGGCGACGCTCGTCGCCACGCGCGGCGCGGCGAGCGAAAGCTCCTTGAAGGGTCGGAAGAAGTGCGCGTTGGACGAGACGACGCGGCCGCCGACTTGAAGCTCCGCCAGCAGGAAGACCTCCTTCGGGTCGCGCCCTGAGAGGAACATGCCCGCGGGGAACCTAACATAGGTGCCTCCGCTGAGCGGGATGACGTTCAAGTCCTCCGACTCGTTCTTCAGCACGCGACCGTCGAAGTCGAGGAGGCTCACCGTTAGGCGCGCGGGCGTCGGCTCCGGGCGGTCGGAGACGACGTTGACGACGACGTAGCCGCCCACTTCGTGCGGGCTGACGAGGAGCGGGGCGTAGAAGCGGCGCGCGTAGAACTGGAGCGCCTTCCAGCGGCCGAAGTAGTCAACGCTCGACCAAGAGGCGACCGGCCAGCAGTCGTTCAACTGCCAGTAGAGCGAGCCCATGTTGTGCGGCATGATGCGGCGCATGTGCTCGGCGCCGACCTTGATGCCCTCGGCCTGCAAGACCTGGCTGGCGTAGAGGAACGACTCGAAGTCCTTCGGCTCGGGATACTCCCTCAGCATGTACTCGCGGATGAGCTGGTTGCCGCGCGGGTGCTTCTGGTGCGCGAGCATGACGGGCGACTGTATGTCGTGGTCGGAAGGGACGGTGTAGGCGTTGACCGTCTCGATGAGCGGGAAGGACTGAAAGCCGTACTCGCTCATGAAGCGCGGGCGCTGCCGCTCGTACTCGCCGAAGGGCTTCGACGCGTGCCAGACCTCCCAGTAGTGCACGTCGCCGGTGCGCTGCGAGTCGGAGTCCTCTTCCAGGTTCGAGCTGGGCGAGCTGGGCCAGTAGGCGCGCGACGGGTCGTGCTCGGCGACGACCTCGGGCAGCACGCCGTGGAAGATTTTTTTATAGTCGTCCCACAGCTTCGCCGGCAAATTCTGCTTCCAGCCCCAGTGCTGCCACGCCGTCTCGACCTCGTTGTTGCCGCACCAGAGCGCGACGCTCGGGTGGTTGCGCAGCCGGCGGACGTTGTAGACGGCCTCTTCGCGGACGCTCCGCAGAAACTCCGCGTCGCCCGGATACATGCTGCACGCGAACATGAAGTCCTGCCAGACTAACAGCCCCAACTCGTCGCACAGCTCGTAGAAGTCGTCCGACTCGTAGTAGCCGCCGCCCCACACACGCAGCATGTTCATGTTCGCGTCGCGCGCCGACTCTAACAGTTGCCGGTAGCGTTCGCGCGTGACGCGCGTGGGGAAGGCGTCGGCCGGAACCCAGTTGGCGCCCTTGGCGAAGACCGGCACGCCGTTGACGACGAACGTGAAACTCTTGCCCGCCCCGTCCGGCTGCCGACGCAGCTCTATCGTGCGCAGGCCGACGCGCGTCGAGAGTTCGTCGGCGCGTCGGCCGTCGAGCAGCAGGCGCGCGCGCAGCGTGTAGAGCTTCTGCGCGCCCATGCCGGCGGGCCACCAGAGCTGCGGGTCGGGGACGTTGAGCTTGAGCGCGAAGCGGTTCGCGCCCGGCGCGAGCCTGACCGCCTGACGCGCCGCGACGCGCCCGTCCGAAGGGTCTTCGACCAGGACGACGGCGGCGGACGACTTAAAGGCCCCGACCTCGACCTCGGCCGTCAGTTGCGCCGAGTCTTTCCCGAGCCGGTTCTGGACGACGTGCAGGTCTGTCAGCCGCGCCACGTCCAACGCTTCGAGCCGGACGGGGCGCCAGATGCCGCTCGTCACGAAGCGCGGCCCCCAGTCCCACCCGTAATGGTACGGCGCCTTGCGCGTGTGCGGGCTGGTCTTCTCGCCCTGATCGTTCGCCGCCGGGAGTTCGTACCCGAGCGCCTTCATCCTCGGCAAGATTTCGTTAATCGGCGAGCGGAAGACGACGCGCAGCGTGTTCGTGCCGGGCTTGATCGCGCCCGTCACGCCGGCCGTCCACGCGCGGAACATGTTGTCGGCCGAGAGCACGTGCCGCTCGTTGACGAAGACCTCGGCGTAGGTGTCCAAGCCCTCGAAGACCAGCTCGAAGTAGCGCCGCCCGATGAGCGCGGGCGAGACCTCGAAGGTCGTTTGGTACTCCCAGTCGGTCTTGCCGATCCACTGGAGCTTCTGCTCGTTGTCGCGGTAGAAGGGGTCTTCGATGCGGCCGTTGGCGAGCAGGTCTGTGTGGACGGAGCCGGGCACGCTCGCCTTCAGCCAAGGCCCCTTGCCGGCCTCGCGGAACGTCCAGCCGCCGTCGAGCCGGAGCCTGTACCTCTCCGCGTCGCCGGCCGCCTGACGTGAGGTTTGCGCGTGCAGCGTCGCCGACGCGAGCAGCAGGAGTGCGAACAGACGCGGCGCGATTTTCATAAAGGTTCGTGACCTCTGTAGCGGATGGAAGGGCGGCTATAACTTTCGCCATTTTGGCGCGGCTGTCAACCGCCGCGCGCAGACTTTTGTACGGGCCTCAAACAAAAGTGTTGACTGGCGGGCGCACCTGTACTACTTAATAAACGTCGCACGGGTTTCTTCGACGCTCCACCGATACGCTAAACCACAGCCTTGACGAGCAGCCCGCCGCACGCCTTGCGGCACGGCCGCCCCCTTCTCGCCGACCAGAGCAATGCGCCGAATAGACCTCAGGAAAGCCAGCGTCGCGCGCCCGAACACGATCCGCGACATCAACCGCCAGATCGTGCTCAACTACGTGCGCGACCGCGGCCCCATCTCGCGCGCCGAGATCGCGCAGGAGACCGCGCTCCAGCGCTCGACCGTCTCGCTCATCGTGGACGAGCTGAAGGGCGGCGGTCTCATCGAGGAGGTCTCGGGCGAGTCGCGCGGCGGCCGCCCGCCCATCCTGCTCTCGCTCCGCACGGCCGACCCCGTCGCCATCGGCGTTGACCTCGGCACCATCACGACCATCGTCGCCACCAGCGACCTGGCGGGGCGCGTCCTCGAACAGGAGGAGTTCCCGACCGACCACGAAGCGCGCAGGACGGCCGCGCGCATCGTAGAGTGCGCGCGCGAGTTCGTCCGCCGCGGCGGCGGCACCATCGAGGGCGTCGGCGTCAGCCTGCCCGGCCTCGTCGATCAGGAGACGGGCACGGCCACCTTCATCCCGCACTTCAAGTGGCGCGACTGGGGCGTCGCCGAAGAGTTGAGCGAGGCTTTGGGCCTGGCCGTCCACGTCGATAACGACGCCAACGCCGCCGCGCTCGCCGAGCTGTGGTTCGGCCGCCCCGAGATTCGCGAGGTGCGCGACTTCATCATCGTCTTAGTCGAGGAGGGCGTCGGCACCGGCATCGTCTTCGACGGGCAGGTCTACCGCGGGCGCAGCGGCGCGGCCGGCGAGTTCGGCCACATGACCATCGGGCAGGACGCGCCCGTCACGTGCGCCGCCGGGAGCCGCGGCTGCTGGGAGGCTTTCTCGTCGCAGCGTGCCGCGCTCGCGCGCTACGAGCAGGCGAAGGGCGGGGCGGCGGGGAGGGTGGACTTCAAGCAGCTCGTAGACCTCGCGCTCGAAGGCGAGGCGGAGGCGAGCGCGGCGCTCAGGGAGACGGCGCACTACCTCGGCGTCGGCATCGCCAACCTGACGCAGGGCTTAGCGCCCGAGGCGGTCATCGTCGGCGGCCCCATCGTCCGCGCGTGGCCGCTCATCGTCGGCGACATCAAGGCGGCCGTCGGCGAAGGAATCTGCCGCGGGCTGCCCCCGGCGCAGATCATCGCCTCGACCTTAGGCGAGCAGCCGACGCTGATGGGCGCGCTGAGCCTCGTCCTCACGACGAAGTTCACGCACGCCGCGCTGGCCTGACGGGCGCGCGCCACTTTGTTTGGATAGGCAACTTTGTCCCGCCCCTAAACATTTACAGGGAATTGCTTTACGGCCAAAAAAAAATCTTGACAACCGTCGGTTTTAGTAATAAAACCCCTTTTGATAGGTCTTGCAACAAAGTCCAGTCACGCAACTTAGTCTTTAAAGAAAATCAGTCGGTTTTGTCAGGTTACGCTTCAGCGAGCCGGGCCGCGTCCGGTTCCGGGCTCGGAGAGGCGTAGAGGCGTTCCGTAGACCGGGTCCACCTCCCCGTCGGGCCCCCTGACGCACCAGCACCCGGCTCCGAGACGCCGCCCGCTTGTCGGGGGCGGGGACGCCGCCGGGGTTTAACTCTTTGAAAGTCCACAGGAGAACGGCTCCCCCTGAATAGTTGGCGCGGGCAACAAAAGCCCGGCGCGGGGGCCGACAAGGTTTGAAAGCGCGGAAGCGAGGAGACGCGTCTATGACGAAGAAGCTTGGATTACAAGCGCTACTGCTCACGCTGTTGCTCTGCCTCGGGGCGGTCGTCCACGCCCAGGTGAGCACCGTGGGCAGCATCGGCGGAACCGTGCGCGACCCGCAGGGCGCCGCCGTCCCTAACACAGAGGTCACGGTCAGGGAGGAGACGACCGGCCTCACGCGCACCGTGACGAGCAACGACGAGGGCGTCTACATCATCACGGGGCTGCCCGCCGGCCGCTACACCGTCAGCGCCGCCCCGGCCGGCTTCAAGAAGACGCTCAGCACCGGCGTCGAGCTGCACATCTCAGAGCGGCTCAACGTAGACCTCAACCTTGAGGTCGGCGCCGTCGGCGAGACCGTCACGGTGACGGGCGAGGCTTCGCTCGTCGAGACGCGCGCCTCCGACGTGAGCAGCCTCGTCACCGAGAAGCAGGTGACCGAACTCCCGTTGAACGGCCGCAACTACGCGCAGCTCGTCACGCTCGTCCCCGGCATCTCGCCGGTGACGCAGGCGGGCGCGGGCGGCGCGTTCGGCACCGGCGGGACGGGGCTCGACTCGCACGTTGACATGTCGGTCAACGGCAACGGGTCGAACACCAACCTCTGGACGGTGGACGGCGTCAACAACATGGACGTGGGCTCGAACGCGACGCTGCTCGTCTTCCCGTCCATCGACTCGATTCAGGAGTTCCGCGTCGAGCGCAACAGCTTCAGCGCCGAGTACGGGCAGGCGCAGGGCGCGGTCATCAACCTGATCACGAAGGGCGGCGGCAACGAGTTCCACGGCACGCTCTTCGAGTTCTTCCGCAACGACGTACTCAACGCCAACGACTTCTTTAACAACCGGGCGGGCCGCTTCGGCCCCAACGACCCGGCCGTCATCAACGGGTCGGCCAAAGTCGGCGACGAGCGCGCCCCGCGCCCCGTCCTGCGCTACAACAACTTCGGCTTCAACTTCAGCGGCCCCATCGTCCTCCCGAAGTTCGGCGAGGGGCCGGGCAAGGCCACCTGGAAGGGCACCAACCGCGCCTTCTTCTTCTGGAACGAGGAGTGGCGCCGCGAGCGCCGCGGCCTGGTTCCGCCGCTCCAGTTCCGCGTGCCGACCGCGGCCGAGCGCGTGGGCGACTTCAGCGGCTCTCTGACGGGGCCGCTGCCGCACCGCGTGGGCGCGGGCGAGTGCTCGACGCCGGGGCCGAACCCGAGCGACCCGGACTGCTTCCCCGGCAACCGCATCCCCGAGGGGCAGCTCAGCCCGGCGGCGCTCTCGATCCTGAAGTTCTTCCCGCTGCCGAACACGCCGCTCTCGAACGGCATCAACTACGTCGCGTCGCCCGTCAAGCCGATCAACACGCGCCAGGACACTCTGCGCGGTGACTTCAACCTCACCAGCAAGTCGAACCTGATGGTGCGCTACATCAACGAGACGTGGACGCACGGCAACGCGGCCGGCAGCTTCTGGGGCGACACCGGCTTCCCGACCATCAGCTCCGACTGGTCGCAGCCCTCGCACAGCTTCGCCGTCAAGCTGGCCACGACCGTCACCTCGACGGCCGTCAACGACTTCCAGTTCTCGCGCGCGGGCAACACCATCCTCGTGACGACGAACGAGAACGGGCAGTCGCTCAACCAGGAGATCGCCTCGAAGTTCCCGACCGTCTTCCCGAAGCCGGACGGCGTGGGGCTGCCGACCTTCTGGGGCGCGGGCGGCTACCCGGCGCTCTGGCACGAGGCGCCGTGGCAGAACGAGCAAGACCTCTTCATCTGGAAGGACGACTTCTCGAAGGTGGCCGGCTCGCACGAGCTGAAGTTCGGCGGCCTCGTCAGCCACAACCTCAAGAACGAGCAGGCCGTCGGCGGCAACGAGTTCGCGCAGTTCTGCGGCACCGACACCCGCACGGGTAACGCCCTCGCCGACCTGCTGGTGCGCGACCTCCCGCTCGGCTGCTACACCGAGCGCAACTCGCTCGGCCTCGGCGCCGGGCGCTGGCACGACTTCGAGACCTACGGCAACGACACCTGGAAGTTCAGCTCGCGCGTGACCTTCAACCTCGGGCTCCGCTGGTCGCGCTACTCGCCGGCCTACGCCGACGACGACCGCATCAGCAACTGGGTGCCCGAACTCTACAACGGCGTCAACCCCTTGAGCGGGCTCGTGCGCGCCGACCAGCCCAACAGCCTCGGGCTGGGGCGCTCGCTCGTCCGCCCGTACAACAAGGGCTTCCAGCCGCGCGTCGGCCTCGCCTGGGACGTGTTCGGCGACGGCAAGACCGCGCTCCGCATGGGCTTCGGCCGCTTCATGGGCCGCGCCAACGTCATCGAGGACATTCTGCGTCTGCACGGCAACCCGCCGTGGACGACCGTCGTCAACTCGAACTGGGGCGGCGACGCCAACGCGCGCCTCTCCGACGACCCGACCTTCCGCAGCCTCGACACCATCGGGACGGGCCTGGCCGGCGCGGTCGCGGGCGTCAGCAACAACACGGGCTTCAACGCCGTGGACATCAACTTCCGGCCGCCCGACAGCTACCAGTGGAACCTGACCGTGTCGCGCGAGGTGGTGAGGGACACGGTGCTCGAAGTCTCCTACATCGGCAACCAGGGTCACCACATCTGGCGGCGCGGCGTCAACTTCAACGACGTGCTGCCGCAGAACCGCGCGGCGGTCGCCAACGCCTTCAACACCCACGACCCGAACATCGCCACGCTCATCGCATCGAGCGTCAGGTTCCCGAACGTCGGGCCGATCACGAAGAGCGAGTCCACCGGCAACTCGAACTACAACGGGTTGCAGGTCTGGCTCAACCGGCGCTTCGTCAACAACCTGTCCTACTCGGTCTCGTACACCTGGTCGCACGCGCTCTCGGACGTGCCGCTGACCTCGTTCACGACGGGGACGACCGACCCGTTCAACTACCACCTCGACTACGGCGACGCCGACCTCGACCGCCGCCACACGTTCGTCGCCAACGCGGTCTACCAGATGCCGGAGATGAAGAGTTGGGGCCGGGTCGCCAGCGCCTTCGTCGGCGGGTGGCAGCTCAACACCATCATCTCGCACTACGGCGGCACCCCGCTCGACGTCTACTCGGGCGCCAACGCGAACTACTTCGGGCTGCGGGCGACGCCCGCCAACGGCGGCTTCCGCCCGAACCTGGTGTCGGGCCAGCCCATCTACCTCGACACGGGCGACCCGACGAACTACCTGAACCCGGCGGCGTTCTCGCTGCCCGCGTTCGGCACGTTCGGCAACCTGAGCCGCGGCCTCGTCAGGCAGCCGAGCCTGACGAACGTGGACTTCTCGCTCAACAAGAACTTCGCGCTGTCGGAGCGCACGCGCCTCCAGTTCCGCGCCGAGTTCTTCAACCTGCTCAACAACCCCGGCTTCAACGGGTTCGCCAACACGCCGTTCGACGTCGTCAACCGGCTCAACCAGGCGGGCGACGCGGTGCCCGGCTTCGTCGTCACGTCGCGCCAGGGTTTCGGCGTGCTCAACAGCGACCGCGGGCCGCGCAACATCCAGTTCGGCCTCAAGCTGAGCTTCTGATATAGTACGGCCAGAGGCCGACAAGACGGACGGGGGGCCCCAGACGTAACTTGAGGCCCCCCGTCCCTTTCTCTTTTAGCCAACGGCCGGAAGCTTTCGCGATGCGTTTACGTTCGACCCTCGTCCCCCTCCTGCTGCTCCTGCTCCCCGCCGCGCCACAGTCTCCGCCGCCCCAACAAAAGACCATCCGCCAGCACTACGAGGCGGCCGAGGCGCGCCGCCGCGCCGGCGACCTCGCGGGGGCCGAGTCGGAGTTCGCCGCCATCCTCGCTGAAGGCTACGGCAAGCTCGGCAGGATTTACGCGCGCGGCCGGCGCTACCCGGAAGCGGCCGCCGCCTTCGAGTCGGCCGCACGCCACGGCGGAGAGTCGGCCGAACTGCTCGTAGACCTCTCCATCGCTCACTTCGACGCGGGGCAGTACGCGAAGGCCGTCGAGGCGGCCGCGCGCGCCGCCGCGCTCGACCCGCGCTCGGCGGGCGCGCGCCACATGCTCGGCAAGTCGCGCTTCATGCTCGGCGAGTTCGACCCGGCGGCGGCCGCGCTCGGAGAGGCGCTCAGGCTCGCGCCCAAAGACTACGACGTGGCCTACACGCTGGGACTGGCGCACCTCAAGCGCAAGCGCTTCGCGCCCGCGAAGGAGCTTTACGAGCGGATGCTCGCGCAGCTCGGCGACCGGCCGCAACTCCGCATCATCTTCGGCCGCGCCTACCGCGAGACGGGCTTCCTGCCCGAGGCCGTCGAGGAGTTCAGGCGCGCCGTCGCGCTCGACCCGCGCTTCCCGCGCGCGCACTACTACCTCGGGCTTACCTACCTGCTCAAGGACGGCACCGAGCGGCTCGAAGACGCGGCCGCCGAGTTCAAAATCGAGCTCGCGTCGAACCCCGAAGAGTACTTCGCCAACTACTACCTCGGCGTCATCTACGTCATCCAGCGCAAGTGGGACGAGGCGGCCGCGCTCCTGCGCAAGGCCGCCGCGCGCGAGCCGGATAACCCCGACCCTTACTTCCACCTCGGACAGGCGCTTCAGGGTTTGGAGCGCCACGCCGAGGCGGCCGAGGTCTTGAAGAAGTCGGTCGCGCTCACGAAGGAGTTGAGCCACAACGACTATCAGGTGACGACCGCCCACTACCGGCTCGGCCAGTCGCTCGTCAAGCTCGGCCGTCAGGAGGAGGGCGAGAAGGAGCTTCAACTCGCGGCCGAGCTGAAGTCCAAGTCGCTCGCGCGCGACAAGGAGAAGGCCGAGGCTTACCTCTCGGAGGAGAACCTCAAGGAAGGCTCCGCCAGGTTCCCCGAGATGGCCTCGTCCGCGGGCTTGGTGGCCGACGCGGCCGCGCCCGGCGAGCGCGCGCGCGGCGAGCTGGCCGGCGGCGAGAGCTACTACGCGCAGGTCGTCGCCGTCGCGCACAACGAGACGGGGCTGCTGCGCGCCGAGCGCGAGGACTACCGCGGCGCGGCCGCGCACTTCGCGCTGGCCTCGAAGTGGGACCCGAAGCTTGAGGGCGTTGACTTCAACTTGGGCCTGGCCGCCTACCGCGCCGAACTCTACCGTGAAGCGGTCGCGCCGCTCGAACGCGAGCTGGCCGCGCGCCCCGCGAACGTGCAGGCGCGCCAGCTCCTCGGCATGAGCTACTTCGTCGCCGAGAACTACGCGCGCGCGTCAGAGTTGCTGACGCAGGTCGCGGCCCAACGCCCAGACAACGTCGGCGTCAACTACACGCTCGCGCTCTCGCTCGTCAAGCAGGGGCGCAAGGACGAGGCGCAGAAGGTGATGGAGCGGATGGTCGCGACGGGCGGCAACAGCCCGCAGCTCCACATCGTCTTGGGTCAGGCGCACTACGAACAGGGCGACACGCCGAAGGCGCTCGAAGAGTTGCGGGCGGCGCTCGCGCTCGACCCGCGCACGCCGATGGCGCACTACTACTCGGGGCTGATCCACCTCAAGGACGGCAAGTTCGACGAGGCCGCGCGCGAGTTCGAGGGCGAGCTGACGCTCAACCCCTCCGACCTTCAGGCGAAGTACCACCTCGCCTTCGTGTTGCTGGCGCGGCAGGATTCGGCGCGCGGCGTCCGGCTCATGCGCGAGGTCGCCCTCGCGCGACCCGACTTCGCCGACGCGCGCTACGAGCTGGGCAAGGCGCTCTTACAGCAGAACAACGTCCGGGAGGCGGTCGAGAATCTCGAAGCCGCCGCCCGGCTCGCGCCCGAAAAGTCGCACGTCCGCTACCAACTGGGACGCGCGCTCCTCGCCGCCGGCCGCAAGGCCGAGGGCGACACGCAGCTCGAACTCTACCAGCGGCTCAAAGAGAAGGAGCGCGCGCAGACGACCCCGTAACGTCCAGAGGTTTAATCAGCTTGCCCACGAAGACCGTCCTGCTCGCGGCGCTGCTCGTCGCGCTGCTTTTAAGCTTCAACCCCGAGGCGGCCGACGCGCAGGTGCGTCTGACCGACGTGACCGAGGCGGCCGGCATCACCTTCCGCCACGTCGCCTCGCCCGACAAGAAGTACATCGTCGAGTCGATGAGCGGCGGCGTGGCGCTCTTCGACTACGACTCGGACGGCCTGTTAGACCTCTTCCTCGTCAACTCGCTCACGGTCGATCTCGTCAAGTCGGGCGGCAAGACCCGCAGCGCGCTCTACCGCAATCAGGGCGACGGCACCTTCAAGGACGTGACCGACCGCGCGGGGCTGGCCGACGTGGGGTGGGGCATGGGCGCGGCGGCCGGCGACTTCGACAACGACGGCCGCACAGACCTCTACGTCACCTGCCTCGGCCCCAACCGCCTCTACCGCAACAACGGCGACGGCACGTTCGCCGACGTGACGGCGAAGGCCGGCGTCGCAGACCCGCGCTGGTCTACGGGCGCGGCCTTCGTCGATTACGACAACGACGGCCGGCTCGACCTCTTCGTCGCCAACTACGTTGACTTCGACGTGAGCCGCCTGCCCGAGTTCGGCAAGGGGAAGACCTGCCAGTATAAGGGCGTCGCCGTCCAGTGCGGCCCGCGCGGCCTTCCCGGCGCGGGCGACTCGCTCTACCACAACAACGGCGACGGCACCTTCGCCGAAGTCTCGAAGAAGGCGGGCGTCTCCGACCCGCAGGGCTTCTACGGCCTCGGCGTCGTCTGCTCCGACTTCGACGAGGACGGCCTGACCGACATCTTCGTCGCCAACGACTCGACGCCCAACTTCCTCTATCGGAACAACGGCGACGGCACGTTCAAGGATGTGGGCTTCGTCTCGGGCGCGGCCGTCAACGAGAACGGGAGCGAGCAGGGGAGCATGGGCGTGACCGTCGGCGACTACGACCACGACGGCAAGTTCGACGTGTTCGTCACCAACTTCGCCGACGAGTACAACACGCTCTACCGCGGGGCCGCGCGGCTCAACTTCTCCGACGTTTCCTACGCGGCGAAGCTCGCCGAGGTCGCGCTCCCGCTCGTCGGCTGGGGGACGAAGTTCTTCGACTACGACAACGACGGGTGGGTTGACCTCTTCGTCGCCAACGGGCACGTCTACCCGCAGTTGGAGAACTACAAGCAGCGCAAACTCCTCCACCGCAACAACCGCGACGGCACCTTCTCAGAGGCGGCCGCGCTGGTCGGCGAGCCGCTCGTCGAGAAGCGCGCCGCGCGCGGCACGGCCTTCGGCGACATCGACAACGACGGCGACGTTGACTTAGTCGTCGGCGACCTCGACGGCCCGCCGCAGGTCTTAAGGAATGACGGCGGGAGCGCCGCCGGCAACGCCGTCCTCGTCCGCCTCGTCGGCGTGAAGGCCAATCGCGACGCCGTCGGCGCGCGTGTTAAGATCGCCGCCGGCGACCTCGTCCAGATCGACGAGGTGCGCAGCGGCGCCAGCTACATCTCGCACAGCGACCTGCGGCTCCACTTCGGCCTCGGCGCGCGCGCGAAGATAGATTCAATCGAGGTGCGCTGGCCCGGCGGCGCGGTCGAGAAGATAACCGGCGCCCCAGTCAACAAAATCCTGACCGTTAAAGAGGGGCAGGGGGTTGTCGAGCAGAAGGATTTTAACCGCGCCGCCCCGGGCGGCTCGCCGCGCCGCTGACTCCGCCTTTCCGCCTAAGACAAGAAATCATGTTCGCCGCCCGCGCCAAACTCTCGGCCGCCACGCTCTGCCTCATGCTCCTCTTCGCGCAGGGCGCTACGGCTGCGCCGCAGAGCCGACTTGAGCAGGCCGCCGCCGCCATCGCCGCCGACCGGCTCGCCGAGGCCGAGCAGCAACTAAACTCCGTCCTGAAGTCGGCGCCCACGGACGTGCTCGCGCTCAACCTGCTCGGCACGGTGCGCGCCAAGCAGGGGCGGCTCGACGAGGCGGAGGCGCTGTTCGCGCGCGCGGTGCGCGCCGACCGCCGCTTCGTCGGGGCGCACATGAACCTCGCCTACCTCTACATGCTCAAGGGCGCGCCGGAGAAGACGGCCGCGGAGCTTCGTGAGGTCTTGCGGCTCGACCCCGCGAACATGGACGCCGCCGACAAGCTGGCGCGGCTCGTCTGCGCGCAGGAGTCGGGACGGGAGGAGTGCGTGCGGCTCGTCGAGGGCGAGCGAGGCGCGGGGCGTTTGACGACGGCGCTCGCGGTGCTGCTCGGCGGCGTCTACCTGAAGAAGGGCGACCTGAACCGCGCGGAGGAGTTGTACCTGCTCGCGCTCGGGTCGCGCGCGCCGGGCGCCGAGGCGCAGATCGGCATGGCGCTCGTCAGCCAGGCTCGCGGCGACGCGCGCTCGGCCGCGCTCTACCTCACGCGCGCGCGTGAGACGGCCGGCGACGCGCCCGAGATGCTCTACCGCTTCGCCGTGGTCGCGCTCAAGTCCGGCATGTACACCGAGGCGCAGGAGGCGCTTGAGCGCGCCGCGCGGCTCGCGCCCGCGGAGGCGGCCTACCGCGTGGCGCTCGGCGCGGTCTGGCTCAAGAAGCCCGATCTGTTCGAGGCCGAGCGCGCCTTCCGCGAAGCGCTACGGCTCCGCCCCGACGAGCCGCGCGCGCAGATGTATCTGGGCTACACGCTGCTCAAGCAGAAGAAAGTGGCGGAGGCGCGCGAGCTGCTGGACAAGAGCGCGCGCGGCGACGCGACCTCGGCCGAGACCTTCTACTATCTGGGACTCGCGGCGCAGGAGCAATCGGACGACGCGGCGGCGGTCGAGTACTTCGGGACGGCCGTGCGTCTGCTCCCGACCTACGCGCGCGCGCACGTCGCGCTCGGCTCGGTCTTCCTCAAGCTCAAGCAGTTCCCGCGCGCGCAGGCCGCGCTCGAAGCCGGCGTCAAACTCGACCCCGACGACTCGAAGGCGCACTACAACCTCGCGCGGCTCTACGCGCAGCTCAAGGACCCGAAGCGCGCGCGCGCCGAGATGGAGATCGTCGAGCGGCTCAAGAGCGAAGGCAAGGCGCAAGACGACGACGCGCAGGCGCCCCCCAGCCCGCGCTGACCAAACGACCGACGTGAAGACAAAGCCCGCCGCCATCCTGCTCGCCCTTCTGCCCCTCCTGCTCGCGCTCGGCGCGGGCGCGCGGCAGGCTCCGCCGGCCCCTCCGGCGAGGCGGCCGGCCGTGACTTTCGCCGAGGTGCCCGCGAAGGCGAGCGGCATCACTTGGGTTCACAACAACGCGCACTCGCCCGAGCGCTGGCTGCCCGAGACGGTCGGCGCGGGCTGCGCCTTCTTCGACTACGACGGCGACGGCTGGATGGACATCTACCTCGTCAACAGCGGCCCCGCGGACTTCTACGCGCCGGCGGCGCCGCTGAAGAACGCGCTCTATCGCAACAACCGCGACGGCACTTTTACCGAGGTGACCGACAAGGCCGGCGTCGCGGGCGGCACCTTCGGCATGGGAGCGGCGGCCGGCGACTACGACGCCGACGGCCGGCAAGACCTCTACGTCACCTCGTACGGCCGCAACATCCTCTACCGCAACAACGGCGACGGAACCTTCGCGGACGTGACGGCGAAGGCGGGCGTGGCCGCGCCGGGCTGGTCTACGTGCGCGACGTGGTTCGACTACGACGCAGACGGCCGGCTCGACCTCTTCGTCTCAAGCTTCGTCCTCTACGACAAGACGCAGAACCTCTACTGCACCGACGAGTCGAAGCGGCGCTACTACTGCGTCCCGCGCTTCTTCAAGCCGATGCCGTCAAGGCTGTTTAAGAATCGCGGCGACGGCACGTTCGCCGACGTGAGCAAGGAGTCAGGCATCGCCGACTCGCCGGGCAAGTCCTTCGGCGCGGTCGCGACCGACGTGAACAACGACGGCCTCGCCGACCTCTTCGTCGCCAACGACACGATGCCCAACTTCCTCTTCGTCAACAAGGGCGCGGGGAAGTTCGAGGAGGAGGGGCTGGCGGCGGGCGTCGCCTACAGCGAGGCGGGGCGGCCGCGCTCGGGGATGGGCGTTGACTCCGGCGACTACGACGCGGACGGCTGGCAAGACCTCTTCGTCGCCAACATCGATCAGGAGTTCTTCAGCCTCTACCGCAACCAGAAGGATTTGACCTTCACCGACGAGCCGGGCGAGATCGGCCCCGCCACGCAGCTCCTCTCGGGCTGGGGCTTGAAGTTCTTCGACTACGACAACGACGGCGACGCCGACCTGATGCTGGCCAACGGCCACCCGGACGACCTCATCGAGATGCGTGTCGCGCGCGTCAAATACCGCGAGCCGCTCCTGATGTTCGAGAACGCGGGGAAGGGGTTCAGGAACGTCTCGGCGCTGTCGGGCGCGGTCTTCGCGCGCGACTTCTCGGGGCGCGGCCTCGCGGTCGGCGATTACGACAACGACGGCGACCTCGACGCGCTCGTCTCGAACAACGGCGAGCCGCCCGTGCTCTTGCGTAACGAGGGCGGGAGCCGCGGCAACTGGGTGGGTCTGCGGCTGGTGGCGACGAAGAGCAACCCGGCGGCCGTCGGCGCCGTCATCACCTGGCAGGCGGGCGGCGTGAAGCGGAGCAGGCTCAAGACCGGCGGCGGCAGCTACCTCGCCTCGCACGACCCGCGCGAGATTCTGGGCCTCGGCGAAGCCGCGAAGGCCGACGCGGTCGAGATACGCTGGCCGAGCGGCAAGGTTGACAGGCTCGCGGGCCCGCCCGCGGGCAAGTACGTCACGGTCGTCGAGGGCGAAGGCATCAAGTAGGAATTAACGGCGGAGACACAAAGACGCGGCCTGAAGCTATAAGACTTCAGGCCGCGTCTTTGTGTCTCCGCCGTTTAACTTTTCCCCGGCCCGGTCACTTCGCCTTCGCCATCCGTTCGGCGTTGCGCTTGACGCTCTCGCTGAGGTCGATGATGGTCATGAGTTCGCCGCCGGCCTTCGCGGGCTGCTGCGCGTCAACCACGTCGGGGTTCTTGAACATCGGGTTGCCGGTGAAGCTGTGGATCGTGTTGCAGAGCTTGACGAGCGCGCCCCTCAGCGCCTCCTCGTCGTACGGGGTCGCCGCCGCCGCGTCCGCCTTCTTCTCCTCGGCCGTCGGCTCGGGGCGCGGCTTCATCAGGAACGACTTGAGGCGGAGCGCGCGCTTGTTGACCTCCTCGGCTTGACCCGCGAGCTGCTTGTAGTCGAAAGGCTTCTTCGAGACGAGCAGGTCAACCAACTCGTTGCGCACGAGCTGGATGCGCTTGAAGTCGTTCTTGGTCTGCTCGATGGCCGCCGCGAGCTGCTGCGGCGTCATGCCGCCGGAGGACGTGCCTATCTCGGCGCTGCGCAGGCGGGCCTCGCGGTTCGTCCGCGCGTCGGTGTCGCCCTTCAGATTGGTGGTCCCTCCCGGCCTGCCCGCGTCGGGCGAGGGCGGCCCCGGCGGGATGCCCTGCCCCGGCGCGGCGGCGGAGGCCGTCAGGACGAAGGCGACGACGATCAGGAAACGTGTGGCGAAGTTCTTCACGGTTCTACTCCTTGCAAAAAAATCCGGCGGCGAGACGATACACCCGCCGCGCACGCGCACGCAAAAGCGCGCCGCTACCCTCTCTACCTTCTCCCCGGCCTCTGCGCTCGGCCGCGCGCGGGCGCCGCGCCGGGCTGAAGCGTGAAGCGTTCGGTGAGGCCGCCGACCATCACGTCGAAGTCGCCCGGCTCGACCACGGTGCGGTTGTCGGCGCCGACAAAGGAGAGGTCTTCGGGGCGGAGCGTGAACGTGAGCGCGCGGCTCTCGCCCGGTTCGAGGTAGACCCGCGCGAAGCGCCGGACGCGCCTGCCCGGCGGCGCGAGCGACGCGACCACGTCGCGCACGTAGAGGATGACCGTCTCCTTGCCCGCGCGCCGCCCGGTGTTGCGCACCGTCACGCTCACGCGCGCCTGCCCGTTCCACGGAATCGTCTTCCGTTCGAGCCGGAGGTCGGAGTAGACGTAGGTCGTGTAGCTCAGCCCGTGGCCGAACTCGAACTGCGGGTTGAAGGCCATGTTGCCGAAGCTCGTCGCCTCGGTCTCGAAGAGCTTGTGGTCGTAGTTGACGAGGCCGTTGGGCGTGCGCGGGTAGGTGAAGGGCAGACGCCCCGAAGGGTTGTAGTCGCCCGCCAGCACGTCGGCGACGGCGACGCCGCCCTCGTTGCCGGGGTTCAAGGCGAGCAGGATGGCCGCCGACTTCTCCGCGATGCGGTTGATGACGCGCGGACGGCCTTCGACGAGGACGAGCACGACGGGCTTGCCCGTCGCCTGAATGGCCTCGGCCAGTTTCAACTGCGGGTCGGGCAGGTTGAGGTCGGTGAGGTTGCCGGGCGTCTCGGCGTACGAGCCTTCGCCGAGGCAGAGGACGACCACGTCCGCGTCGCGCGCGGCGCGCACGGCCGCGGGGATGTCAACCTCTTCGTCGCGGTCGGTCGGCGTGCCGTTCGCGTTCGAGCCGGCGGGGCGCGTGATGCGCGTCCCCGGCTCGTAGCGCAGGTTAGCGCCGAACTTGCCTTCGAGCGCGCGGAGTATCGTCGGGCGATCCTTCGGGTAGAGCGACTCTTCCGAACCCTGCCAGACGTACGTCCAGCCATTGTTGAGCGAGACGAGCGAGTTGGCCGTCGGGCCGGTGACGAGCACCTTGCGGTTGCGTGCGAGCGGGAGCAGGTTGCCCTCGTTCTTCAACAGCACCAGCGACTCGCGCGCCGCTTGCAGCGCCACGTCGCGCGAAGAGTTCTGGCCGACGCTGCCCTTGAGCGACGGGTCGGGGCCGGGCCGGTCGAAGAGGCCCAGCTCGAACTTGACCAAAAGAATCCGGCGCACCGCCTCGTCGATGCGAGACATCGGCACCGAGCCTTCCTTCACCAAGCCGACGAGGATGTCGGCGAAGCTGTAGTCGGAGGGCACCATGCTCATGTCGATGCCGGCCATGACCGACATGCGCGTCGCCTCGCGCTCGTCGGCCGCGACCTTCCACTGCGTGACCAGCTTCTTGATGTCCTCCCAGTCCGAGACGACGAAGCCCTTGAAGCCCAGCTCGCCGCGCAGGATGTCGGTCAGGATGTGACGATTGACGTGGCCGGGCACGCCGTTAATCTCGGCCGAGTTGACCATCACGGTGCGCGCGCCGGCTTTGACCGCGGCGGCGAAGGTCGGCAGGAAGTATTCGCGCAGGTAGTTCTCGGGAATCCACGCGGGCGTGCGGTCGCGTCCGTTCAGGGGGAGGCTGTAGCCCATGTAGTGCTTGAGGCTCGCGGCGACGCTCGTCGGCGCAGCGAGGTCGTCGCCTTCGAGTCCGCGGACGAAGGCGACGCCCATCACCGTGGCGAGGTAAGGGTCTTCGCCGAACGTCTCGTAGAAGCGCGGCCAGAGGGGCTGGCGGCCGATGTCGAGCACGGGCGAGAAAGACCAGGGGATGCCGGCGGCGCGCGTCTCCATCGCCGCCAGCTCCTGCGAGCGCCGCATCAGCTCGGGGTTCCACGTCGCGGCCATGCCGATCTCCTGCGGGAAGAGCGTCGAGCCGAGGACGTAGTTGGCGCCGTGGATGGTGTCGATGCCGTAGATGACGGGAATCTTGAGCCGCGTCCGCCCGGCGGCCGCCTGTATCTGCCGGATGATCTCGTGCCACGCGTCAACCGAGAGCGCCTGCCCGCTCACGTTGAGGACGGAGCCGACGCCGTACTTGACGACCGCCTTCTCAAGCTTCGCCGGGTCGATGCGGATACCTTGGTCGGAGCCGGTCGTGACCATGCCGATCTCCAACTGCGTCATCTGCCCGACCTTCTCTTCGAGCGTCATCCGGGCGACGAGCGCGTCGATGCGGCGCGAGTAGTCGGGCGGGCGTTTGAGCCGTACGGCGCGCTGGAAGAAGGCGTCGCTGTCGGGCGTGTCCGCGGCGACGACGCCGCGCTCGTCTGAGGCGGGGAGCGTGGCGGCGCGGGTTTGTTGCATTTGTAGGCAAAAGGCCGGAAGACAGAGCAGAGTTGCCAGCAGGAAGGCGGTCGTTTTCATGGCCGTTAACTTGTCCTTAAGGAAGAGTCTTGAAGGAGCGCGCGGCGGCCATTCTCTTTTATCCCGCGCTTTTCTTCAAGCATTATTTTTGCCGGGCGGCGGAACAAAAGCGTGGGCGGAATTAGAAAAGCGAAGGGGCCGGCTTCGCCTTGCGACGAGCCGGCCCCTTCGCGTCGGGGAGAGAAGTTAAGACCGTCCCGCTTTAGCGCGCGTGCGCCATGACGGTGACGGCTTCGGGTTTGACGTTGCGTGCGACGAGGGCGCGGCCCCGGCGCGACTGAACGACTTCGCGGCCGGACGCGTCGCTCGTGGGCCAGACCTCGGCGAGGACGTAAGTCTCCGCGTACTTCTGGAAGACGAGCCGCGAGCCGGCCTCTTCGACCGCCGCGCCGCCGCCGATGGCCGAGGTCATCACGACGGCGCCCGCGCGACCCGTCGTGCTCCGAATCTCCCAGGCCGTGTATGAGTCCCGCCTGACGGGTTCGACCTTGTAGGCGCCGGCGGGGAGAACCTCCGAGCCGGCGACAAAGTCGAACGGGATAAGGATGACCGTGCGGCGCGCGGACTGCGCGTATGACGTGGCCGCGAGGGTGAATAAAAGCGCCAGCACGGGTATGAATCTATGAATGTATCGCATGACGACCTCCTGACAAGTCCCTCGTATGAGCGTTGGGCGGCCCTTTTGCCGCCTCAACCCTTTAACGCGTAGTGAAAACCGGATGGGGATCACCCGCGCGCGAAAAAATTGGGAATTTCAAACTTGAAATTTCAAACACGGAAGCGGGCCGGCGCGCCCGCTTGACAACCCGGCTTCGCGCCTTATAGTCGGGAAAGAGTCTCCCGGCTCTCCACTTTGCACATTCGTCTTCGTTAAAGCATGAAGAGATTCACACGCCCTCTCGTCCTGCTGGCCCTCTCGGCCTGTGTGCTGCTGCCGGCCGCGCCCGCGGGCGAGGCGCAGAAGCGTCGTCCGACTCGCGCGCGCCAGCGTCCCGCGGCGTCGTCCGTCTCGGCAGACGCCCGGCGCGAGGAGGCTTACCGCGCCAACAACCTCGGCGTCGCGCTCTTGGAGCAGTTCAAATACAAGGAGGGCGCCGAGGCTTTCCGGCGCGCGCTTTCGATAGAGCCGGGGCTGGCGCTGGCGCACGTCAACCTCGCCGTCGCGCTCTACAACGTCCCCGAGCCGGAGGAGGCCGAACGCGAGGCGCGCGCGGCGGCCGACGCCTCGCCCGAAGCGCCGCAGCCGCACTACCTGCTCGGCCTCATCGCCAAGTCGCAGAACCGCCCCGAAGAGGCGGCGGCCGCCTTCAAGCGCGTGCTGGCGTTCGACCCCTACGACGTGGGCGCCAACGTCAGCCTCGGGCAGGTCTACGCGCAGCAGCGGCGCTACGAGGAGGCGGTCGCGCTGTTCCGCGCGGCGCTCGCCGCCGAGCCTTACAACGGCACGGCGCTCTACAACCTCGGCACGGCGCTGCTGCGCGTGGGCGCGCGCGAGGAGGGGCAGCGGCGCATCGCAGAGTTTCAGGAGTTGCGCCAGCGCGGGTCGGGGACGACCATCGGGCAGAACTACATGGAGCAGGGTCGCTACGCCGAGGCCGTCGCCTCGACCGGCGCGGAAGCGAACCTCGTTGACGCGCGCACGCCTCCGGTCGTCTTCACGGACGCGACGCGCGCGGCCTTCGCCTCGTCAGCATCGGCGCGCGCGTGGCCCGCACGGTCTGCGAGAGATGTGAAGCGCGAGCCCGAGTCGGGCGCGGTGCTTCTCTTCGACTACGACGCCGACGGCTGGCTCGACCTGCTCGAAGTCGCGGGCGGGGCGCAGCGTCTCTATCACAACGAGGGCGGGCGCTTTGTTGACGCGACCGCGCGGTCGGGCGCGCTCGCGGCCACCGCCTCGGGCGCAGGCACGGGCGCGGTCGCGGGCGACTTCGACAACGACGGCCGCGCGGACATCTTCGTCCTGCGCGAAGGCGCGAGCGCGCTCTACCGCAACGAGGGCGGCGGGCGCTTCGCCGACGTGACGGCCGCCGCGAAGATTCCCGCCTACACGCCGCTCGCGCGCTCGGCCGCCGTCGTGGACTGCGACCACGACGGCGACCTCGACCTCTTCGTCGGCGGCGGCTGGGAGCCGATGGGAGCCGCCGGCGGCGCGGCCGTCTCGCCCCAACCCTCACGCGACAAGAACGACCCCGCGCTCAGCTTTCACGCCCCCGCGCTGGGTCTTCTGCTGCGCAACAACGGCGACGGCACTTTCACGGATCAGACCGAGGCGTCGAAGCTCTCGGGCGCGCGCGGCGTGGTCGCGGTCGTCCCGACCGACTTCGACAACCGGCGCGACGTTGACCTGCTCGTCGCCACCTCGGAGGGCGCGCAGCTCTGGCGCAACATGCGCGACGGCACGTTTCAGGACGTGGCGAAGGAGGTCGGCCTCGGCGACTCGCGGCTGATGCCGTCGCTCGCGGGCGTCGCCGCCGGCGACGTGAACAAAGACGGCTTCACAGACTTCTACTTCGGCGTCGGGCCGACGAGCACCTTCGCGCTCGGCGTTGAATACTTCGCGCTGAGCGACGGGCGCGGCCGCTTCCGCCTGGAGCGCGGCCCGTCGGGCAGCGGCGCGCGCCCCGGCGAGTTCGGCTACCGCAGCGTCTCGCAGTTCATCGACTACGACTCGGACGGCCTACTCGACCTCGTCAGCGTCGTCACGAGGCCGGGCGCGCGCGGCGCCGGCCCGCGCGCGACGACGCTGCGCGTCTGGCGCAACACGGGCGGCGGCTGGGCGGACGTGAGCGCGACGGCCGCGCGCGGCCTCGAACCTCTGACGGGCGGCGGCGCCGCGCAGGCCGTGCTGGCCTCGGGCGATCTCGACGGCGACGGCGACACGGACATCGTCTACGGCGTGCCGGGCGGCGGCCTGCGGCTCGCGCGCAACGACGGCGGCAACCGCAACCGCTCGCTGCGCGTGCGACTCGCGGGCAAGGTGAGCAACCGCAGCGGCGTCGGCGCCAAAGTCGAGCTGCGCGCGGGCAGCCTCCGGCAGAGGCTTGAGACTTACTCGGCAAGCCCGGCGCCCGCGCCGGCCGACGCGCTCTTCGGGCTGGGGCGGCGCGTTCGCGCCGACGCCGTCCGCATCCTCTGGCCCTCCGGCGTCGTGCAGGCCGAGACCGAACTTGCGGGCGACGCGCTCGACCCGGCCGGACGCGGCGCGACGGCCGTCACGCTCCCCGTCACCGAACTCGACCGCAAGCCGTCGTCGTGCCCATACCTCTACGCGTGGGACGGCGAGCGTTTCAGTTTCGTGACCGACTTCATGGGCGGCGGCGAGATGGGCTACCTGGAGGAGCCGGGGCGCTACAACCGTCCCGACCCCGTCGAGTACGTGCGCATCCGCGGCGACCAGTTGAAGGAGCGCGCCGGCCGCTACGAGCTGCGCGTGACCAACGAGCTGGAGGAGGCGCTCTTCGCCGACCGCTTCCAACTCGTCGCCGTCGCGCACCCGCGCGGCACAGAGGTCTACCCGAACGAGGGGATGACCGACCCGCCGAAGCCGTTCGCCCTTTACAAGGCGCGCGGCGCGCGCACGCCGCTCGCCGCCACGGACGAGCACGGTCACGACGTGCTCGCGCGCGTCGAACGGATGGACAGGCTCTACCCCGAAGACTTCCGGCGCGACGCGCTGCGCGGCTACGCCGAGGAGCACACGCTGACGCTCAAGCTCGACGAGGACGGGAGCGAGAGGCCGCGCACGCTGCTGCTTCTGACCGGCTGGACGGACTACGCCTGGTCGAGCGATAACGTCGCCGCCGTGCAGGCCGGGAAGGGGATGAAGCTGCCGGCTCTCCAAGTCAAAGACGGCGCCGGGCGCTGGCGGACGGTCGTCGAAGACATCGGCATCCCCGTCGGCCGCCCGCAGACTGTGACCGTAGACCTCACGGGCAAGTTCCTCTCGGCGAGCCGCGAGGTGCGCGTCGTGACCAACATGCGGATACTCTGGGATCAGGTTCTCGTAGACACCTCGGCCGGCGACTTCGAGACACGGACAACGACGCTCGACCCGGCGTCGGCCACGCTGCGCTGGCGCGGCTTCTCGCGCGAGACGACGCCCGACGGCCGCGAGCCTTACGGCTACGACTACCAGCGCGTCTCCTTCGTCTCGCCTTGGAAGGCGCTGCCCGGCCGCTACACGCGCGAGGGCGACGTGCGCGACCTGCTGCTCGCGGCCGACGACATGTTCGTCGTCTCGCGCCCCGGCGACGAGATCAGCCTCTCCTTCGACGCGACCGCGCTGCCCCCGCTCCCCGCCGGCTGGACGCGCACCTTCCTGCTCTACTCCGACGGCTACAGCAAGGAGATGGACATCAACTCCGCCAGCCCCGACCAACTCTCCCCTTTCCCCTTCCACGCCATGACCCGCTACCCCTACCCGGCGCCCGAAACCTACCCCCGAACGGACGCCCACCGCGCCTACCTCGAACGCTACAACACGCGCCTCGTCACCGCCGAACTCCCATCGCTCGACGCCCTCCTCCTCCTCGCCGCCCGCTCCCCCACGCCCCCACGCCGCTGAAAAAGGGATCGCACTCTACCGTGCAGCCCCTCTTGAAGTCAGCACACTATAGGCACACAAAAGAAGAAGGGCAGCCACGCGGCTTTTTGTGTGTGAATGTTTGTGCGGACGAAAACGGGCGCCTGGACGGCGCCCGTAACTTATTGCATTGCTTAATGCACCCGGCATGACTCGAACGTGCGACCTTCTGATTCGTAGTCGCCCGGAGGCTAGTATCAGCCGTTATCCCGCACTCTCCTCGCGTGGACGCGCCGCGAAAAAGTCTGCGGGAATGTTACCTAAGATTCTGAGCCTCGCTGGGGGTAGCGGTTCACTCCAAGCTCAGCGTGTGCGGTGCGGCAAACCTAATTGCAAATGTGCGCGCGGCGAGTTGCACGAAGGTTATCACTACTTCTTTTCACGCATAGGCGGGCGGCAGTTCAAAGTCTACGTGAGGCGCGCGGACGTGCCCGCCGTGCGCGCCGTAATCCAAGCGAGGGCCGCACAGCGCACACGCTGGCGCTCCGAACTGAACGAGGCGCGGGCCTTCCTGCGCCGCCTGATGCGGGATGCCGTGGGAGTGGGGTTATGAGCACGAAGCTAAAAGCAGTCGAGCAGCCGGAGGAGCAGCCGGCGGAGGTGCCGGAGTTCACGGAAGAGTTACCGCCGCTGCACATTGATCCTACATCTTTCGACGCGAGGGTCGCGGGCGTCGAGCCGTGCTCGCTGCTGCGCGAGTTGTCCAAGTCCTGGAGTTCGGTCTCCGCCTTCGAGGTGGAGCAGGAGCTATTGCGCGGCGACCTCAAGAAGCCGGAGGAGGCGCCGACCGCCGTGGAGTCCTGGGAGAGGGAGAAGGCCGTCCGCGAGCGCAAGCGCGAGCTGTGGTTGCGGAAGTGGGAGCCTAAGACCGCCGAGGAGCTTGACGAGGACATCCGGTACATCAAGCGCAAGGCCGCCCGGTACATCGACTGGGGCGACCTCGGCCGGCTGTGGAACGCAGACCCGCGCGCGGCGCTCGACCTGTGGAAGGCCATCCGGCTGGAGGCGCGCGACGAGTTCGTCTCCGGCCACTACGCGGCGCGGGTCTTCGAGACGGCCGACTACATGCACAGTGCCTTCCTGCGGGCGCAGCACTTAGCAATCCGCGACGGGCTGATCGAGGAGTGGAGGCCGAGGGGGGCGTCCGAGTACATCCTGATAGACCAGATGACGCACGCCTACGTGATGCAGATACACTGGACGGAGGAGGCGATGAGGCGGGCGCAGACCGAGCCGCGGGTGGAGTCCTACGAGTACCGCAAGTACGCCGAGCAGAGAAAGATTCAGGAGAGGCAGTGGGGGGACGGCCATTGGGACATCCCGTACCAGCAGACGGCGGAAGCCATCGAGCAGGCTTTCCGCCTCGTCGAACTGTGCCAGAAGGCTTTCCAGCGGGCGGCGCGGCAGTTGGCTAACATCCGGCTGGTGCGGGCTAAGACGGCGCGGGCGAGAAGGCGGGAGCGTACAAAGACAATTCAGGCCGTGAGGGTAGCCTGACCTCCCACGAACGCGGCTCACCAGTCAGCAGGCTTCGTTAAGGGGCGTCGGGTGTGTGCTGTTGTTAGACGATGCCTTTACTCGTCAACTTGGATTATCAATAGCATTTTGTGCCTCGATAGCCTTTAATGTTTCTGCAAACAAATCCAGCGACGAGAGTGTTCAAGTGGTTGACGGCTCCCTAAAAGTGATAAGCGGTCAGTTACTTTCCACGGCGGCGTTACGTTTCTCCGAGCAGAATCACTCACAGGTAAGGGCGTGGTTCAGACCTCAAGTCGAACCACTCCCAAATCCTGAGAGGAGAAACGCCCGATGTCTAATGACCAGGAATGTCAATGCGGTCAGGCGCACGGCGCTTGCAACACGGAGTTTCAGTACGCGGTGAAAGTCGTCTGCGGTCGGGTGGCGGCCTCCCCGGCGGTAGCAGCCGCCTCGCCGGTCGCCCCCGGCCAATACTGGACAGCCGTCAACATACACAACCCCGACAAGTGCAAGGGGGCACGTTTCCGCTGGAAAGTAGCGGTCGGCCGACCCGGCGAACCCGGCCCCATCTCGGCGTACCAAAACGCGCGGGTGCTGGAGCCGGACAGGGCAATCGAACTCGACACCCGGCAGATTTTGAACTCGCTCGCACCGCCCGTGCCGGGCTTCGTCAAGGGCTACGTCGTAATCGAGAGTGACATCGAACTCGACGTGGTCGCCGTCTACTCCACGGCGCAGACCCCCTCCGGCCCCGTCAACAGCTTCCACACCGAGCGCGTGCGTCCGCGCTGCGTCCCCGTCTGCGAAGACCTCGTCCTGCCGCTCCACACCGGCGTCGCGGGATGGCAGACGGTGGCCGCACCGTCCGGCCCGCTTGGCCCTGTGGTGCCTCTAACTAATGTCCACCCCAACTGGGGGGGCACGCCGTTCGGTTCCTCATGGGTCAGTCAGGCCGCCGCCGACAGCCAAAGCGCCACTGTGGGCACACGCCATTACGACCTCTGTTTCGACCTGTGTTACGGGTACAGGGTTCCGGCACGATTCAACATTCAGGCGATGGCCGACGACCCTGGGGCAATTCTGCTCAACGGCAACATGGTCGGGAACACCGCGAGTTACGGGACGCCGACGACTCTTACCGTCAACCCCCAGTTCCTACGGCCCGGACGCAACTGTTTCCGGTTCAGCGTGACTAACGCCGGAGGCCCCACCGGATTCGCTCTGGCTGGCCTTCTCCGAGTGGCCGGGGGCAAGTGCCCGTGCAGCCCTCTGCCGCTCGTGCCGCTCACGCAGGGCGGCGGACTGCCAACCGCCACTGAACTCGCAACCGACGAGTCGGAAGAGTCGCCGGGCGGGAGGAGAGTTTCGCGCAAGGGGTCGAAGAAGAGTCAGGGCCGCAAGCGGGCCAGTAAGAAGGCCGTTAAGTAAGACGAGAGGCGGGGCCGCCGCCTGCGCGCGGCGGCCCCCGCCCAACTGCACGCCCGCGGGTCTGCCCAAGCAGTCAACTGCCCTGCAAAAGCGATAAGCGGTCAGCAATAAACCCCCACCCCGGAACAAACTGCCGCTACTAGCAAGGTATGCACGGATGCGCGGCTTGCCTTGCATCTCTATCCGTCGAGCGTGAAACAAAGGACTTATGGCATGGTGCAACATTTTCGGCTCCCATGAACTGGTTGCCGCTGCCAAAACTGTTGCATTCTCCGCCTTGCGGGTTTACTCTCCCGCCCGTGGGCGTCACCTCCGCATTCCGCCGCTCACGAGACACACTAATACTCAGCCGCCGCTAGGCAGCTTGCCACGTCGGGGATGGCGTATGACTTAGAGCAGGGATGGCAAGAGTGCGAGCAGGTCTAACGCGGCTTGCGTCAGGCTGTCCGACACGCCGGGCGTGGGCATCACGCCGTTAAGCGTCGCGTCGCCCGTCGGCTCTTGCACAGCACTCGCCGGCTGTGGCGGCGGCGTAGGCGAGCCGGGAGTAGGCATTACTCCTGCGGACGTAACGTGACAGAGAACAAGCGTCAGGACAGTTGTAACTAAGGCTTTTCGCATCGCTCTTTTCTCTTTCTGTGATTATTTTGTCGAGTGGTTTAACCGTCCCTTCCGCTAGGGGGGGACGGTTCTTTCATGCCCGCCGAAAATTCGGCTGGTACAAGGAAAGGCTTGCCTCACATGACTTTAGCAGACGAACGCTTGAAGGAACTAGATAACCCTTCACTCCCCGCAGACGACCGCGTCTCGTTGCGCTGCCGCGTAGCAGCAGACCTCATCCACAGAGGTCAGTATGAGGCCGCACGCGAGGCTTTGGGCGAGTTGTGGCACGGGATAGGCAAGCGCCCCAACGTAGAGGGTTTGGAGGAAAGTACGGCCGCCGAAGTGCTGTTACAGGTCGGCGTGTTGTCGGGTTGGCTCGGGGCGAGTAAGTATGTGGAAGGGGCGCAGGCGGCCGCAAAAGACCTCATTAGCGAGGGCGCGGCACTCTTTGAAAAACTAGGGAGGCTCGACCGCGCGGCCCTGGCGCGAGCCGACATCTCATTCTGTTACTGGCGCGAGGGGGCATACTCGGAAGCGCGCGTAATGTTGGAGCAAGCCGCCGCGCTCGCTAACGAGGACGCACAGCTTAAGGCCAAGATAGTCCTGCGTTTCGTCATCGTGGAAACTTGGGTCGGACGTTACAGCGAGGCGTTGCGTCTGCTCACGGATTCTGCGCCACTCTTTGACGAGGGCATGAGTCACACGCTGCGAGGTAGTTTCCACAACGAACTCGCTCACGTTCTATGGCGCTTAGGCTCGGCCGAGCGCAATCAAGATTACTTCGACCGCGCCATAATCGAATACACCGCCGCCATCTACCACGCAGAACAAGCGCGGCATGAAAGGTATGTCGCGCGAATCGAGAATAACCTCGCCTTCCTGCTCTACAAGCTCGGCCGACACCGCGACGCGCACAAACACTTAGACCGGGCGCAGGCCATCTTCACAAGGCTGAGAGACAAGGGCAGCTTGGCACAGGTGGACGAAACACGGGCGCGGGTGTTGGTCGCGGAGCGCAGGTACAAGGATGCAGACCGCATCCTGTCGGGAGTCATTAAGACATTCGAGCAGGGCGACGAGTCCGCGCTGTTGGCGGATGCCTTAACAGTGCAGGGCATCGTGTGGGCGCGTCTGTGGGCTTATGAGGAGTCGATCACCGTCCTGCGGCGGGCCGCCGAACTTGCGGAGTCGGCCGGTGCGCTCTCGAACGCCGCACAGGCCACGCTCGCCCTGATCGAAGAGCACGGCGCGACAAGGCGACTCCCGCCAGCCGAGGTCTACGAAGCATACGCGAGGGCGGACGAACTTCTGAGGAACTCGCAGGACGCCGAAGACAAAGAGAGACTTCGGGCGTGCGCCCGCGTTGTCATGCGCCGTCTCTCGGACACGCCGATACATGACAAAAACTTTAGCCTGTACGGCGCAGTTCAAGAGTTTGAGGCGAAGCTGATTGGGCGCGCGTTGGAGGAGTCAGGCGGGAGCATCACGAAGGCGGCACGGCTTTTAGGTCTTACACACCAGACGCTCGGCTCGATATTGAACACCCGTCACAAGAAACTATCAGAGAAGCGCACGCCTGCGCTCAAGAGGCTGAAAAGCATCGTCAAAAAGCCCAACGAATGAGCCACGAAGGGTTGGCACACTATAGGCACACAAAAGAAGAAAGGGCAGCCGCGTGGCCGCCCTTAACTTATTGATTTGATTAATGCACCCGGCACGACTCGAACGTGCGACCTTCTGATTCGTAGTCAGACGCTCTATCCAACTGAGCTACGGGTGCGTTTTCTCGGTGAAGAGACTTGACGAATATAAGGGCCGGGCGGGGGAGTGTCAAGCGGTGGTAAATGTGCCGGATTCGCCCGTAAAGGCCGGCGGTTTCAGCGCGCGTAGTAGCCGGGGCGGGAGCGTGCGATGGCGTCGGCGCGTGAGACTTCGATGGTGATGGCGCGCCACTTCCCGTCGCGGGCGCGGGCGTTCGAGGACTGGTAGGCGAGGCTGTAGAGCGTGCGCATCTCGGCGGCGACCTCGGCGTAGAGCCGCCCCATGTCTTCGAGCCGGCGTATCTCGTGGAGCCGCCCGCCGGTGCGGTCGGCGAGCGTCTGCATGCGCGCGCGCGCCGAGGCGTAGATGGCCGACTGCTGCGGCGTGAACGGGAGCAGCGTCCTCGGGTCGGCCGAGGGGAGCGCGAGCGGGTAGATCGTCACGCCCTGCCGGTCGGCCGCGTCGAGCACCGCGCGCAGCGCAGCGCTCTCGGCGGGCTTGACCGCGGCCACCGCCTCGTCGCCCGTCTGCGCCTGCGCCGAGGCGCGGCCGTCGAGCGAGCGCTCGACGGTGTCGAGCCCGTCGGTGAGCACGACGACCGCCTTGCGCCGCTTGCCCTCCTTCGACAGCTCGGCCAGCGACTGGCGCAGAGCCTTGTAGAGGCCGGTGTTGCCCTTGCCCTTCGCCTCGTCGATGGCGAAGGCGATCTTGCGGCGGTCGGAGGTGAACTGCTGGAGCGTCTGCACCTTGTCGTTGAAGGCGACGACCTGGACGCGGTCTTCCGGCCCGAGCGCGTCGATGAAGCGCAGCGCCGACTGCTTGAGCGTGGGGCGGAAGTTGATGGTCGAGCCCGACATGTCGAGGAGCAGGACGAGGCTGAAGGGCGCGCTCGTCGGCTCGAAGCTGACGACCGACTGTCGGACTCCGTCCTCGTAGACCGCGAAATCGTTCTGCGTCAGGTTGGTGACGGCCTGACCCTTGCGGTCGGCGACGCCGACGTTGAGGACGACGAGGCTGGTGCTGGTGCTGACGATGTCGGGCTCGTCCTGCTGCGACTGCGCGGGCGCGCCGGCCGCGAGACAGAGGACGGCGGCGAGGGCGCAGGCGATTTTTTGCGAATTGTGGCGGAAAATGTTGAAAAAGGTCATCGCTCGAACACGCTCGGTGCCTCGACAGTATGCGCAAGCGCGGCCGTTTAGCGCAAGTGCGGGCGCGCGGCGCCGGCGGTAGTGAGTTGGGTGCGTCCGCCCGCCGGGGAGTTGCCAAACGGGACCGCGGGCGGTAGCGAGCGGGTGCGTCTCACGTCAGAAGAGAATTCATAACGTGAGACTGACCTACTCGCTACCCGCCCGCGGTCCCGTTCTTAACCCTAACGACCGGCGCGGGCGCGCGCGCGGCGAGGGGCGGGCGCTTCGCGCTCCGAGTCGTCCGAGGCGACGGGGGCGGGGAAGGGGACGGGCGCGTTCGCGGGGGGGCGCGCGGGCGTGCGGCGCGTGCGGCGCGCCTCGGCGCGCTCGGCGTCGTCGGCGGCGACGCGCTTGGCCTTGTCGATGCGCTTGCGCGGCACGAGCTGGAATCGCAGCTCCATCTCCTGCGAGACGCGGTAGATGTTCTTCGCCTTCTGCCCGCGCTCGGCGCGGCGCAGCACGTCGGACGTCTCCAGCAGTTCGGCGCGGTCTTCCTTGTCGATCCAGATGTAAAAAGCGTCGGCCATCTCTCTTAAAACCTCCAGGCGTATCAGCTTATGCAAATCCTCGGGCCGTGCGACCGGCTGGACGTGCGCGAGCGTCGAATCCGTCGCGGCCGCGTCGGGCTTCGGCCCCCCCTGCGCCCGGCGCGAGTCGTAGTAGTCGGAGACGAGCGCGTCCACCTCCGCGCGGCGCTCGTCGTAGAAGAGTGCGAAGTCGTTGCAGCGCGTCCGGTAGACGCAGTTCACCGAGCAGACGAGCGCGTCCTTAAAGTGTCCGTAGCGGTTGCAGTAGAGTTTCAGACGCATCGCTTCGCACCGCGACGCCCGCGCGAACGTCCGCCGAGGATAACTCTCGGCGGCGACTTCTGCGGGCGCCGGATAATATATCACGCGCGTGCCACGCGTGCAACGCACGGTTGCGCGTGAAACGAACGGCGGACTCTCTCAGGCTCAGAAAATCCTTCCCGGCGTGTGCGCGGCGGGCGTATAATCCGCGCCGTCCGAAGGCGTTTATGACTCGACTCACGGGGTTCGCCGCCAAGTCCCTCCTGAGCATCTCCCGCACACGACGCCGCCTCCGACACCGGCGTCCTCAGGCGCGAAGGGGGTGGGAAAATCTTGTACAGGCCGAATTTCTGCTGCGAGTGCGGCGAGAGAGTCGTGCGCGCGCGCTGGCGCGTGTGGACGAGCCGGCGCTTCTGCCGCGCGTGCGGGCGGCGCTTCCGGCGCGCTGGGTTGGGCGGGGCTTTGGTGCTCGCGTGCGCGCTCTTCGGGCCGGGCTTTCTGCTCGGCCGGCTGTTGAGACCGCCGCCCCCGCCGCTCGTCCTTGAGAGGGGGACTGCGGGGCTGGCGCCGCTCCCGGCGGCGGCGGAGTCCCCGCGCGGCGCGGGGGAAGGGCAAGGCGTTGAGGGTGAAGGGCGCGGCGGCGCGGCCTTGAAGCCGGAGCCCACGTACGGGCCGGACGGGACGGCGAACGAGCGGCCGACCGACCCCGAGGAGGTCGTCTACGTCTGCGGCGCGCGGACGAAGAAGGGGACGCCGTGTCAACGTCGCGTGCGCGGCCCCGGCCGCTGTTGGCAGCACCGCGGGATGCCGGCGATCCTCCCGCCGTCGAAGCTGGTCGTGCCGGGCTGAGGCCGCGAACGGGTTGCCAAACGGCCGGCGCCGGGTTAGCCTCTCCGGCACGGTCAGACAAGGTCTTTCGGCGGAACCGCACGCCGATTGAGCGTTTCCCCGACGTAAACGCCCTTCACCCGTTTAAAGCACCCGCAGTCCGAAATTCGTCTTTAAGGAGACCCGAAGATGTCCAAGCTCAGGAACACGTCGCTCGCGCTCGTGCTGGTGTCGGCGCTGGCGGCGACGGCGCTCGCCATCACGTACGGCCAGCCGGACGGCAACCGTCACCCGCAGGTCGGCGCGCTCGTCGGTCACTTCACAGAGGGGACTTTCCCATACTGCACGGGGACGCTCATCGCGCCGAACGTCGTCCTCACCGCCGCGCACTGCAACCTCGGCCCGGCGCGCGTCTTCGTCAGCTTCGACACGAAGTTCTCCTCGAAGTCGAAGCTGCTCGCGGGCACCTTCTACTACGACCCGCAGTACAACTGGAAGCAGGACGACCCGCACGACATCGCCGTCGTCGTCCTCGACAAGCCGGTCAGCAACCTGACGCCGGCGCGTCTGCCGGGCGCGGGCCAGTTGGACGGGCTGAAGGTCAACCAGAAGTTCACGGTGGTCGGCTACGGCGGGCAGGAGCCGGTCAACCAGCCGGGCGGCCCCGTCATCGCGTACCTCGACACGCGCGAGTTCTCGACCGCCTCGCTCAACTCGATCAACCCGGCGTGGCTGCGCCTGTCGCAGAACCCGGCGACCGGCGACAGCGGCGCCTGCTACGGCGACTCGGGCGGGCCGAACTTCCTCGGCGCGGGCGCCGCGGAGACGAACGTCATCGCCGGGACGACCATCACCGGCGACGCGCTCTGCAAGTCCACCAACGTCATCTACAGAACCGACACGCCTTCGGCCAGAAACTTCCTCGCGCAGTTCGTCACGCTGCCATGAGCGAGTAGACAGAGGCAGTAGTCAGTAGCCGGTAGTCAGTAGTCAGTAGAAAACATCGGGCGGTGCGTCAGCCCCATTGCTGAGTCGCACCGCCCGATGTTTTTTCCTACTGTCTACTGTCTACTGTCTACTGTCTACTGTCTACTACTCCGGCTGGCTGGCGGCAGAGACCTTGGTGCCGTCGCCGGGCGTGCCGTTGAGGCCGCGGTTGACGAGGACGCGCACCTCGGCGCGTCGGTTCTCGGCGCGCTCGTCGCGCGTCTTGTTCTCGTTGAGCGGGTTCAGCGCGCCGTAGCCGAACGGCGTCAGGATGCGGCGCAGCGGAATCTGGTGGTTCTCGACGAGGTAGCGCACGACCGACTCGGCGCGCTGCTCACTCAGACGGCGGTTGACGTTCTTGTCGCGCGACTCGTAGGCGTAGCCCGTCACCTCGATCACGAAGCCCTTGGCGTTCTTCGCGTACTCGGCGACCTGGTCGAGCGAGGTCTTGGCCTCGGGCGTCAGCACCGCGCTGCGGAGCTTGAAGTTGACGTTGATGCTCTGCTCGGGCGTGTAGTCGTCGATGGAGTTGATGCGCTCGTTGGCGACCTGGACGCCCTGCACGGCGCGGTCGGCCTGCTCCTGCGCGGCGACGGCGCCGCCGGCGGCGGCGTTCGAGACGGCGGCCAGCTCGTCAAGCTGACCCGACATACGCTGCGCGTTCTGCTCGGTCTCGGCCAGCCGACCCTCGGCCGAGCCGACGCGGCTCTCGACGGGGACGATGTTGGCTTCGAGCGTGCGCGCGGCGCGCAGGTCGGCGTCGGTGAAGCGCAGCTTGTCGGCGACGAGGTTGCCCGACGCATCGCCGCGCCCCTCGACCTCGACGTGGAGGCCGCGCGTGACGGCCGTCAGGGCGTACCTCGTCCCGCCGCCGAGGATGCCGCCCTTGGTCTTGACGCTGGTGCGGTCGTTTAAGACGACGGTCGTCTGCGCGCCGGTCACGTCGTCCTGCACGACGATGGAGTCGGCGTCGCGGCGCACGATGGCGCCCCTCAGCTTCGCCTTCTGACCCGAGGCGACGCTGGCGCGCGTGGCCGTCTGCGTGTTCGTGCCCTGCGCGAGCGCCGCCGGCGCCAAGACAATCGCGAGCGCCGAGGCCGCCACGAAGGCGCGTAGTGTCATCGAAGTCTTCATGATTTTATCCCTCTCCCTCTAATGCCTGAGTTGTAATTCACTGCGACCTTGAGACAACGGCGTGAGTCCTACGGCGAGGCGCGATACAGACACGTGTCGGGTTGTCGGGGCAGTGACGTTTGTTCGCCGAAACGATAAGCGGAAACCCGCCCGCCTTTGGTTGCAATCGGCTTGCGAGTCGATTGTAAAAAAGCGGGCGCCGGGGAATCTGGGCTATACTTTCGGGCGGGAGGGGAGCTGATGCCGGCCGCCGTGAAAATACCCGAAGGGCGCCTGCAAGAAATTTGCCGACGTTACCGCGTGCGAGAGCTGTCGCTCTTCGGCTCGGCGCTGCGCGAGGACTTCGGACCGGACAGCGACGTTGACGTGCTCGTCGAGTTCGACCCTTCCGCGCGGGTGGGGTTCGTGACGCTGTCGCGGATGCAGCGCGAGCTGTCGGAAGTTTTCCGCCGCCGCGTTGACCTTGTGCCGAAGCCGGGTCTGAAGGAGAAGATCAGGCAGGCCGTGCTCGACAGCGCGGAGGTCATTTATGCGGCGTGACGAGTTGTACCTCTCCGACATAGTCGAAGCGGCCGACTCAATCGCCTCCTTCCTCTCGGGCCGCGGGCGCGACGCTTTCCTCAGTGACGACCTGCTGCGCAGCGCCGTGCTGCACAAGCTGACTATCATCGGCGAGGCGGCGGCCCGCGTCTCCGCAGAATTGCGAGACCGCCACCCCGAAATCGAGTGGGCGGACATCGTCGGCTTCCGCAACATCGCCGTCCACGCCTACTTCGTGGTCGATTGGTCTATCGTCTGGGTGACCGCGACGCAGGACGCGCCGGAACTCAGGCGGCAGGCGGCGGAAATCCTTAGCAGCGAATTCGAGGCGAAGTAGGCGGCGGGTAGCCGGCCGGAGCGGAAGTTGGCCTGAAAGGATCGGGGGCGGCGAGTTATTAAGCTCGCCGCCCCCGATCCTTTTGACTGGCCTCTGTTCTGACTGCCCGCTGCCTACTTCCTGTCTTTGAACTGGTCGTAGAGCATGGTGTGGCGGCTGACGAGGGGGATTTGGCGGCCGGCGATGAAGAGGTGGCGGACGTGCGTGCGCGCTTCGAGGAGGTCGCCGTCGGTGACGACGAGGTTGGCGATCTTGCCCTGCTCGATGGAGCCGACGCGGTCGGCGGCGCCGATGATCTGCGCCGGGTAGAGCGTGACGGACTTGAGCGCCTCGGCCTTCGGCAGGCCGTAGGCGGCGGCCATCCCGGCGTGGAACGGCAGGTCGCGGACGTGCGCGCCCGAGTCGCCCGTCGAGATGCAGAAGCGCACGCCCTCCGCCTGCAACTTCGCGGCGTTCTCGTAGAGCGAGTCGTACGGGTCGTCCTCCCTGAGCGGCATGTTGAGCACGCCGTCGAGGATGACGGGGACGTTGTGCTCCTTCAGGAACTGAGCGGCCTTCCACGCCTCGCTGCCGCCGAGGACGACGGGCTTGAGCTTCATCTCCTCAGCGAAGCGGACGGCGGCGCGGATGTCGCGGTCGCGCTCGGCGCGGAAGATGACGGGGCGCTCGCCGCGCGCGTAAGCGACGAGCGCCGCGAGTCGGATGTCGGAGGCGGGGCGCGGCACAGACTTCGGGTCTTTGGCGTAGGCGTCCTGCGCGCGGCCGTAGGCCGCCGCGTCGCGGAACGCGTTGCGCAGGGCTTCGACGCGGCGGTCGCGCTGCGCGAGCGCGTCCTGCGTGATGCCCTGCTGCGCGGCGAGGAAAGCGGCGAAGCCGCCGCCGCCGCCGACGCGCGGGAAGTCGATGACGAGTGCGGCCGTCGGCGCGACCGCCATCTCGCGCGGGGACGAGCCCGCGAGGTTGATGAAGGCCGCCTGACCCGAGATGACGCCGCCCGAGGGCATCGTCAGCACCGAGGTCACGCCCTCGACGCGCGTGACGGCGATGTGCGAGCTGTGCGGGTTGATGGCCCAGACCGCCGCGGCGTTCGGGTTCATGTCGCCCAACTCCTGCGTGTCCATCGTGCCGGGCGCGCCGGACGGGACTTCGGCCAGCCCCATGTTGGTGCCGAGGTCGATCATGCCGGGGTAGACGAAGAGGCCGCGGCCGTCTATCTCCTGCGCGCCGGCCGGGGCGGTCACATTGGCGCCGACGGCCGTGATGCGGCCGCCCGAGATGACGACGGTGCCGCCCTCGATGTCGGCGCCCGAGACGGTGACGACGCGCGCGCCCCTGATGACGTAGGTCGGCGGCGGCGTGTTCGTCATCGAGGCGTCGGTGCGGTCGGTGTCCTGCGCGACGGCCGCGCGCGAGAGCGGGAGCAGGAGCAGCGCGAAGGCCAACGCGGCGCCGGTCAACGCCGAGAGCCGAGGGGTGAGTTTGTAAGTCTTCATCGCTGGTGATCCTCCTGCTGATCCTGCACGTCGTCGTCGTGCGTGTAGGCGCGGCGGATTTCCGCCGGCGGGCGCGGCGGCGTGCCGCCCTGCGCGGGCGCGCGGTTGGCCTCGGCGGCTTCGAGCGCCTTGCGCTCGGCTTCGAGGGCGGGGCGGCGCGCGATGTCGGCGGCGCGGTCGAAGAGCAGCTCGCCGTCAACGAAGGTCTGCTCGGGGTGCGCGTAGACCGAGAAGGGGTGCGCGCTCCAGACGACCACGTCGGCGTCCTTGCCCGCGTCGATGGAGCCGGTGCGCTTGTCGATGCCGAGCTGGATGGCCGGGTTGAGCGTGATGAGGCGGAGCGCCTCCTCTTCCGTCAGCCCGCCGTAGCGCATCGTCTTCGCGGCCTCGATGTTCAGGCGGCGCGCGCGCTCGTCCGAGTCGGAGTTGACCGAGGTGACGATGCCGTGGCGCACCATGATGGCGGCGTTGTAGGCGATGGCGTCGTAAGCCTCCATCTTGTAGCCCCAGAAGTCGGTGAAGGTCGAGGCGCCCGCGCCGTGGCGCGCGATCTCGGCCGCGACCTTGTAGCCTTCGAGGACGTGCTGGAACGTCTTGACCTTGAAGCCGAACTCGTCGGCGAGGTTGATGAGCATCAGTATCTCGTCGGCGCGGTAGCAGTGCGAGTGGACGAGACGCTTGCCTTCGAGAATCTCGACGAGCGGCTCGAGCTCGAGGTCGCGCCGGGGCGGGATGAGGTTCTTCTCGCCGCGCCCCGCGGCCGCGCGGTACTCGTCCCAGTCGCGCTTGTAGTCGCGCGCGCTCGTGAAGGCGTGGCGGATGACCTCCTCGACGCCCATGCGCGTGGCCGGGTAGCGCGGCGCGAGGCCGGGGATGTTGAAGTTGGTGCGCTTCGGGTTCTCGCCGAGCGCGAACTTGATGCCCGGCGGCGCGCCCGGCACGGGGTAGTCGGCGGCCGGGTGCCCCCACTTAAACTTGACCGTCGTGGACAGCCCGCCGATGGCGTTGCACGAGCCGTGGAGCAGGAGGCCGGTGGTCGTCCCGCCCGCGAGGTGGCGGTAGATGTTGACGGCCGTCGGGTTGAGGATGTCGCGCGTCGTGACCATCGAGGTCACGGCGCGCGTGCACTCGTTGACCGAGCCGTCCATCATCGCGTGCGAGTGCGCGTCGATGATGCCGGGCGAGACGAACTTGCCCGTCCCGTCGATGACGCGCGCGCCGTCGGGCGCCTTGATGTTCTTGCCGACCGAGGCGATCTTGCCGCCGCGGATGAGCACGTCGGTGGCTTCGAGCGTGCCGTGGGTGGCCGTCAGCACCGTCGCGTTGCGGATGAGCGTGTCCTGCTGCGCCGCCGCCGCGCCCGCGCCGCCGGAGCCGCCGCGGGTCTGCGCCTGAGCTACGCCCGCGCACGCCGCCGCGAAAAGGATTGTCAGCGTCAGAAGTCTCTTCATGTTCTTTCTCCGAAGTCAGTTCGAGGCCGTAAGGTCTTTTTCGTCTGCCGGCGGCGTCGTGCCCTGTCCGGGCGGCGGGGTCGGCGAGGGGCGCGGCCGCGGCTCTCCCTCGCCGGGCCGGCCGGCGGCGGGCGGCGGCTGCTGCTGCGGGGGCCGCGTGCCGGCGGGCGTCGAGGGCTGCGCGACGGGCGCGGAGCCCGTGCCGCCGGTGGGCGGGGCGCCGCCCGCGCGCGTCGCGGTGAACGTGCCGGGGCCGCGGCCGACGACCTGCACGGTGCCGCGCATCTCGCCGCCGGTAATCGTCCCGGTGAAGATGGCGTCGGTCGTCTGGCTCGCGGGCGCGGGCAGCGTGATGGGCACGGTGAAATTCACGTCCGACCCAATCAGAGTCCCCGAGGCGATGGTGCCCGAGCCGAGCTGGCCTTGCAGCGAGCCGGTCAGGCGGTCGCCCTGCTGTTGGAGCGTGAGCGTCGCCGAAAGCTCCTGCCGCTCGTTGCCCGAGCCGCCGAGGTTGACGTTGAGCGTCCACGTCCCCGCCGCGCCCTGACCCGGCCCGGCCGACGCGGCGGCCGGACGCAGCTCGATCTGCCGGCCGTCGATGAAGAGGTGCGTGACGCGGCGGTTGCGGTCGAAGATGTCGCCGCGCGTCACGGTCAGGTTGGCGATCTTGCCGACCTCGATTGAGCCGAGTTGACTGCCCACGCCGAGAATCTCGGCGGAGCGCAGCGTCATGGCGCGCACGGCCTCGTCGCGCGAGAGACCCGCCTCGACGGCGCGCGCGGCGTTGGCGAGGAAGTCTGTCATCGACGCCATGCCGCCCGACTGGAAGGCGAAGCGGACGCCGGCGGCGGCGAGGCGGCCGGCGGTCTTGGGCGCCTCGACCCGCTCGCGCAGGATGCGCAGCGGCTCGGCGTCGGCCTCGGGCGAGGGCGCGGCGGCGCGGCGCGGGAAGTTCAAAGAGAGCAGCACGGGCACGTTCGCCGCCTTGAGCCGCGCGGCGAGGCGGTCGGCCTCCTGCCCGCCGTTGATGACGAGCTGGAAGTTGAACTCCTGCGCGAGGTCCAGGGCGCGCTCGATCTCGCGCACGCGGTCGGCCTGCATGACGACGGGCACCTGCCGCGCGAGCACGGGCAGCAGCGCCTCAAGCGACTTGTCCTGCTCGGGGCGGCGCAGTCCCCTCGGGTTGCGCTCGTAAATCTCGTTGGCCTCGCGGAAGCGGCGCGCGTCCAGAAGCATCTGCCGCACCGACGAGAAGACGCCCATCAGGGAGCCGGGGTACTGCCCCTGCCCGATGGGGTTCAAGCCGACGTAGAGCGCGACGGGCGAGCGCACGATCATCGCCTGCGGCGTGTCGCCCGCGAGGTTGATGACCGCCGACTGGCCGAGGAAGACGTTGCCGCGCGGCGCGGTCTGCGCCGTCGTGATGCCGGCGTTGCGCGCGGCCTCGATCTCAGTGCCGCCCGGCCGGATGATGTCGGAGGCGAGTATCTCGGGCTGGAGGCCGGGGAGCTGCGTCGAGTTGGGCGAGACGGCCGAGGGCGCGGTCTGGCCGAAGAGGCCGGCGAAGCCGCCGCCCCCGCCGCCGCCGCCGGCGGGCGTCGGGCTCGGGCGCGGGATGGCGAGCGTGGTGCTGGCGTCGATGAGTCCGGGGTAGACGGTCAGCCCCGTGCCGTCGATGGGGCGCGCGTCGGGCGGCGCGGTGACGTTCGCGCCGACCGCCGTGATTAGGCCGTCGCGGACGACGACCGTCCCGCGCTCGATCGTGGGGCCGGAGACGGTGACGACGCGCGCGTTGGTGATGGCGTAAACGTCAACGCCCCCGCCCGGCCGGCCGCGCTGCGCGCCGGCGGGCGCCGAGAGCCAGAGCGCGGCCGTCAGAAGCGCGGCGGCCGCGAACGCGAGAGTTCTTTTCTGAGTGTGTCGCATAGGTGGTTTCCTGCCGAGAGAGAGAGACGAAGACGGCCCGCGCCTGCGCGCCCTCGGGGGCGGCCGCGCGGCCGGGTCTTCAAACGAGCGCCGAGTTTTGACGGTTAAGACTTGGGGGTTCGCGCGCCGCCGACGTGCGTGTGCTTTCGACCTTCCGCTGTGGGTTGCGCGCGTGCTGCTTACGGGAGCCGCGTGAGAAAAGTTTCAGCGCCGCCGGGGGGTTGGCGGCGCCGGGGGCGCGGGCGGGTGACACCCGCGCCCCCGGCGAAAGCGCGCCTCACTTCTTGTTCGAGTTGGCCGCGCCCGAGTTGGCGTTGCCCGACTTGTTCGAGTTCGAGGAGCCGTCCGGCTTGACTTCGAGCTTGTTGGTGACGCTCTTGACGCCGTCGATCTTCTTGGCGGCGTCCTCCGCCGCCTTCTTCGAGGCGGCGTTGGCGACCGAGCCGCGCAGCGTCACGACGTTGTTGTCCACGTCAACGTTGATGGTCGAGTCGCGCAGATCATCGATGGTGGCGAGCGCGCCGCGCACCTTCAGGTGAATCCAGCCGTCTTCGAGACCCTGACCGATGGACTCGCCCTTCCCCTTCGCCTCGGAGCGGTAGTTCGTCTCGTCCTTCTTGTACTCGTCGCGCGTCATGTTGTAGTTGCGCGAGTTGGCGTTGGCCGTCGCGTTGGCGTTGGCGTTGGCGTTCGTGTTGGTGACGACCGCGTTGGAGTTGGCCGCGCGGCCGGCGTTCGAGTTCGCGTTGGCGTTCGCGTTGTCGGCCGAGTTGCAGGCGGCGGCCGAGAGGCTCAGCGTCGCGCCGGCGAGTAACGTTAGCAGGGTTTTACTACGCATGTTTTCTCCTGGGACTGAGTCCCTTGTGGTTAAGGTTCGGCCCGCGCACAACCACGCCGGGGCGTGCGCGCGGGCGCAGGGCCCCGGAAAGCTCCGGACGGGTTGTGTGTGGGGCTGGAAAACTGGCGCGATTCTAACGCCGGAGGCGGGGGGGAGCAAGGAAAAAGTAGACAGTAGTCAGTGGCCAGTAGGTAGAAACAGGCGGCGCGTCCGGGTTGTGACCGGGAGGCGCCGCCTGGCTTTTCTACTGGCCACTGGCTACTCTCTGCCGTCTAATGCTTTCACCACTTGACGGAGCCTTCCTTCGAGGTGTCGATCTGGGCGGTGGGCGCCTCGCCGCCGCCGAAGAGGAAGGCTTTCATGTTGTCGAAGAGGAAGTCCTGCGCGTCCTCTTTCATCAGGTCGAGGCCGTAGTGGTTGATGATCATGTTCTGGCGCTGGAGCCACTCCTTCCAGCACACCCCGCAGATTTCCGACCAGACGCGCTTCCCCAACTCGTTCGGGAAGGGCGGGAAGGGAAGCCCCTCGCGCTTCTCGCCGCACCGCACGCACTTTACCTGTTCGGCCATTGACGACTCTCCTTAAAAAGATTCCGGTGCCCGTAAAGATAACACGACTGAAGGGCGAACTATGAGCGCTGAGCCTCGCGGATGGCCGCGAGCACCTCGTCGTCCTTCGGGCGGAAGAGCGAGAGGGGTTGCGCGCGGTTGTGTCGGACGCGCCCCCCGGCGTCGATGACGACGACGGAGCGCGCGGCGCGGCCGGGCAGCCAAGACTTCGCGCCGAACATCTCGGCGACCCCGCGGTCGGGGTCGGAGAGCAGGCGCAGCGGGAGCGAGTGGTGCTCGGCGAACTTCCTGTGCGACTCCACCGAGTCGGTCGAGACGCCGACGACCTCCGCGCCCGTCGCCGCGTAGTCCTCCCAGCGGTCGCGCACCGAACACATCTGCCTGGTGCACACGGGCGTCTCGTCGCCGGGGTAGAAGAGCAGCACGACGACGCGCCCGCGCCGTTCGCTCAGACGCCAGTCGTTACCGTCGCCGTCCTTCAGCGCGAAGTCGGGCGCGGGCGCTCCGACCGCCGCCGTGGCTTTTTCAACGCCGCTCATCTGTTCGGCCCCCCGCCGCGTCCGGGTTGATGGTGGCGATGTGCTCGCCGCCGCGAAAAACTTTCGCGCAGATGTAGACGACGGTGAAGACGAACCCGCCGACGCTGGCCAAGAGAACCAGCACGTAGAAGAGCATCTGCTGCCAGCCCGGCTCGCCGAAGAGGAAGTAAGTCGCCGTCATCAACCTTCACCTCTCTACCGAAAGTCGCGCACGTCCTTGAAGGGCGTCTCGGGGTCTGTGAAGTCGGGGCGGTAGTAGTGCGAGGCGCCGTCGTACTCCTGCATCCAGCCCTCTTCGATGCCGAAGCGTTCGAGCAGCGAGACGGCGCGCCACCACTCGCCCTCCGAGACGCGGCGCGAGAGCAGCGCGTAGCGCGGGTCGGTCGCCGCCTTGTTGGTCGCGTAGTACTGCGCCATCAGCGAGACGGCGACGCGCGGGCTAAGCTCGTCGCGTATCCATTCGAGCGACTCGCGGACGCCGGCCACGTCGTTCGGGAGGACGAGCAGGCGGACGACCAGCCCGCGCCGCAGCGTCCCGTCCTCGGCGAAGACCAACTCGTCGCCCGTCTGCCTGAACATTTCTTTGAGCGCGGCGCGCGCGTGCTCGGCGTAGTCGGGCACCTTCGAGTAGGTGTAGCCCTCCGAGGAGTCCGAGTACTTCAGGTCGGGCAGGTAGACGCCGACGACGCCGTCGAGCAGGCGCAGGACTTCGACCGAGTCGTAGGCGTTCGTGTTGTAGACGATCGGGACTCGCAGGCCGCGCCCGGCGGCGACGAGGACGGCGCGCGCCAACTGCGGCGCGAAGTGCGTCGGCGAGACGAAGTTGACGTTGTGGCAGCCGCGCGCCTGAAGCTCCAACATCATCTCGGCCAAGCGCTCGTGCGTGACCTCGTTCTTGATCTGCTCCTTGTGCGCCTGCGAAATCTGGTAGTTCTGGCAGTAGACGCAGCGCAGGTTGCAGTTGCCGAAGAAGATGTTGCCCGCGCCGCGGGTGCCCGTCAGCGCCGGCTCCTCGCCGAAGTGCGCGGTGTAGGAGGAGACGACCGGGAGCGCGCCCGAGTAGCACCTCGCCAACTGGTTCTCCACCCTGTTGTTGCCGCAGTCGAGCGGGCAGACCGTGCAACTGAGCAGCATCTTCTCAAGGGCCTGCACCTTCTCGGCAAGCTCCCCCGATTCGTATAAATCCAAGTACGCCGGGCGATAATCCGCCGCCATAATCGACCTCTGTGTTCGTTTAGTCCGACCTTCGCGGCAACTAGCTGACGGCCGCTTCACTTTTGAGAGGGTCGTGCCCCGCTCGCGTGTAAGTATACCGGAAGCCCTCCCAATTAAAGAGCGGACGTTCGCCGGGATGGAGCCGGAGGAGTTAAGGCGGGCGTGAAGAGGTGGGGGCGGCGAACGTCGAGGCGGGGCCGCGCTCGGCCTACCTGCTGAGCTGGCGTCCTCGCCGGGCGCGGCGAACGCCGCCGCGGGCGCTCACCGTTGGTCGCTTTTCTTCAGCAAATTCTTCGGGTCGAAGCATTCGACGGAGCGGTCGTCGAAGCGCACCCAGGCCACCTCGTACCGGCGGCCCGCGTCTTCGCGCCGGAACACGTCTTCGACCCTGCCGACCCGCCCCGCGAAGCGCCCGTAGCGGACCAGTACCCTGTCGCCGTGCTGGAGGTCGCCGCCTTCGCCGGCCTGCTTGTAGTTGATGCCGCGCTCGCGCCGTGGCTCGTCGAAGTCTGCCTTGGCCATGGTGTGCCAGAGGATAACACCGCGCCGATTCCCGAGGGGTGCGCGAGCGTACCGCGGCTTTCATGCGGCCTTGCAGTCTGTAAGTCCGCTCAGGCGAAGTCCCCGTGCGCCCGTTCGATCTTCTGCCAGACGTTCGGGGCGACGGCGTGGGCGCCCCAGCGGTAGACGGCTTCGGGTTCGGCCTGCGCGTCGAAGATTCTGACGGCGAGCACGCCGTGGTAGCCGCCGAACTGCTTGGTGTTGACCCACCAGGAGGCGGTCGGGTCCCACATCTTAATCTCCTGCCCGGCCGTGACCACGGCGCAGCCCTCGTGATAGATCAAGTCCTCCTTGATCCAGTCCGAGGGTGTCTCCTTGTCCGTCCAGCGGCTCCGCCAGTCGCGCGTGGCGTCCTCGGTGAACTGCTCGATGAACTGCGCGGGGAAGCTGCGGACTCCGCGCGCGAGGAAGACTTCGTGCGCGAGCGCGGCCAGCGCGCCGCAGTCGAGCGTCTTTTGCCGGACGGCCTCGCACCAGTGGATGGGCCACCGCGAAGGCCCCCACGGGTACCTGTGGCGAATCCAGCGCGGCCCGGTCAGCAAGCTGCCCGCGCCCAGTTGCGAGTGGTCGGTCGCGAGAACCCACTCGCGCGCGATCCGGCAGCACGCCTGACCGTGATGCGCGAGCGTGGAGGCGGGCCAGTGCAGCCACTTCTCCAGCGCCGCGTCGGCGTCCACGAAGTCGGTCTCGTTAATCTCGAATAGCTCTTTACCCACGGCCAAAGACATAAGACATGCTCCTGTCGTAAGCTCCCGCGTCACAGAAAATGAGGACGTCGCCGGCGCCAACCCCCTCCGGTAACTCCACGTCCCACGCCACCACGTCGTGCTCCATGCAGAGCCGTCCCATGAGCCGCGTCTTGCCGCGCCTTAAGGGGCGCCACTCGCCCGTCCCGGCGTCGCGCCCGAGAATCCGGTGCGGCTGGAAGGCGTACATGGGCAGTTCGGCGATGGAGCCGTCCACGACCGCCTCCTCCGTCCCCTCCTCCGACTCCTGAATTTCGAGCAGGCGCATGGCGAGCGCCATCGACGGCTGGGCCATGGCCTTGCCCGGCTCCGAGATGACCTGCCTGAGGTTCGGCAGGAATTCGCGCGCGCGAGAGACGGCCCCCGCGAACCGCTCGCCGGAGTCGTGGTGCCAGTCGTCCGGGAACCAGCCGCCGCCCACGTCGAGGGTCTCCACGGGCCGGCCCGTGAGCGTCTCGACCGAGCGGCACCATCTGAGCATCGACTCGTAGAGGCGCCACCACTGGCCGACGCCGACGTTGCTGCTCGCCATGTGGAAGTGGATGCCGAAGTCTGTGTCCGGCGGCAGCAGCCCGACGGCCTCGACCAGCGACTCGAAGGCTTCGGGCGAGTCCACGGGTATCCCAAAGCGGGAGGCGATGTGCGGCGTGCGCAGCCGGACGCCGACCGTCTTCGCGCTCATCTCGCCCCGCCCCATGGCGGCGACCGCGCGCTTCAGGTCGGCGACCGAGTCGCAGAAGACGGCGTGCATCCGCTCGCGCGGCATGAGCCCTTCCGGCCACCACTTGCCGGGGCCGTTTAAGACCACCTGTTCCGGCTTGAACCCGACGGCGAGCGCCTTCTGCACTTCGAGCAGGCTGATCGCCTCGGCGAGGAAGCCGCGGTCGAGCGCGAGCTTAATCAGGCGCTCGTCCGGGTTCGTCTTGATGCTGTAGGCGTTGGTCACCGCGACGGCCGGGGTGCTGAGGCTCTCCGCCAGCGCCGCCGCCCGCCCGAAGACCTCCGCGGCCGTGCCGTCGAGGAAGAGCCACGAAGGGGTGGCGACCTCCGCGAACTGGTAGCCGGACAGGTCGCGGACGAAGGAGGCGGGCACTTCGGGCACGCACGCCACTTCCGACTTGCCGCGCCCGTTACCGTTTTCCGATGCGCCGCTCCCGGCGCTCCCCCGCATCATCTCGGGCTTGAGCTTGTGGAGCCTCTCGGCCAGCGCGGGCAGCCCCGACGGGTGCTTGAGCGAGTGGCCGACGGCGCCCGCGAACGGCTCGGGAAGCGGCGGCAGCGGGAGCTGCGAACGCACCGGCACCTCCAACACGACGCGCGTGAACTCTTCGCTGACGTGCGGGGCCGGGCGCGCCTGCGTGCCCGTCGCGGCTTCGACGAGCAGCGCCGGCATGTTGCGGCCGGCGATGGTCGCGCCGTGAATCCAGGCGGGGAAGCGCGGGTTCCATTCGAGCAGCCACAGTTGCCCGTCGGCGTCGCGCACCATCTCCAACTCGGCGCCGCCCGTCCAGTTAATCCGCCGCACGATCTCGCGGAGCGTCGCGGCGAACTCCTCGGGCACCTCCGTCACGTCGCCGGCCCAGGTCTTCCCCTCGGGCGTGATCTCGCGCTTGCGCATCCTGACGCAGCCGACCATCTCGCCCTTGTAGGCCGAGAGCACGACCGACTCTTCGTAGCCCGAGACGTGCGACTGAAGGAAGAGTCGCTCGGTCGCCCAGACGTTGGAGAGCGCCGCGCGGACGGCCTCGAAGTCCGGCCAACTGCCAACACGCGCCGCGTCGTAGTAAGGCCCTTTGAGCCAGACCCGCCAGTCGTACTTGCGGCAGAAGGAGTGAATGTCCCAGTCCGAGCAGTCGGTCGAGATGAAGGTGGGGATGCGCACGGGCAGCCCCTCGTGCGCGGGGACGGCCGGCTTGGCGATCTGCCCGAGCGCGCCGCCCGGAGGCGTGAGCAGGTTCGGGTGACCCTCGGGGAAAACGTCGGAGAGCCACAGCGATTCGAGGTCGCTCCCCGAGACCCACAGCGCCCCCGAGTCGAGCACCTCCTTAATCCGCGCGCCGTAATCCGTCAGGCTCAACTCGTCCCACGGGCGTTGCAGCCACAGCTCGTCGAAGTCCGTCCAGTGAAGGCCGGAGCTGCGGTTCGAGTACTCGACGCCGACCAGCGTGGCCTCCGGGTATGCCGCCCGCAGCGAGCGCGCGATGCCGACGCCGGGCTGCGGATTGGTCCCGCAATAAAGTCCGCTAATGTAAATTTTCATCTCTTCCTCTGGTGTGGCGCGGTAAAGAGCCCACACAATACTCCGGTGTGCTTTATGCTGACGTGGGCGACCGCGGGGGATAGCGGAGGAAAGGCCGCCATGAGGCCCGCGTACATTGACAGTACTCATGGCGGCCATTTCTTATACCGACGTTGGAGTTATATTAAATTAACAATGACGGGGGCGGATGTCTGTACATTGGAGTACGTACGGCCCCGCACGTACAGAAGTGTACTGACCGCGCCCCGCCCCCTTGTTAACTTAGACCCCTTCTATTGCCACATTCCAAACAGGTAACCCGATGATGAAAGAGCTCGATCAGGTCGAGGCGCCGATCACCTACCCGTCCTACAAGTCTTTCGACCAATTTATCGACGTAGAGCGGCTGAAGTCTCTCGACGGCTACGTCACCGAGAGGGTCAGACGGCGCCTTGAGGCGCGGGAGGACCAACAGTTCTACACCGGCCCTTTCCGACTCAAGGACGAAAGCCCCGACCGGCCCGGCACGCGGATGATCTACCTCGCGCAGTCGAAGTCCCCCGACAGTTACTACGACCTTGATAAGACCGAACTGTGGGAGCCGACCCCGGCGGTGGAGGAGTTCTCCCTGCTGATGGACTTCGTCCGCACGCTCCCCTTCGAGTCCACCGGCCGCATCCTCATCATGTACGACCACCTGCCGAGGGCCGTCACCCCCCACAGGGATCACGATGTCGTGGAGGTCTGTCACGAGTTCGTGTGGTTCCGGACCAACCTCTCCAAGCCCTTCTACATGCTCGACCACCGCACGCGGGAGAAGCTCTACGTCAGCTCCTACTCGGCCTGGTTCGACACCGTCAACCAGTTCCACGGCTCCGACCCCTGCGACGGCCTCTCCTTCAGCGTGCGCGTGGACGGCCACTTCACCCCCGAGTTCAGGCGTCTCATCCCGCGGCCCCGTCTCAACCCGGCCTCGGCGCCTTCACTCTGGGCCTGTGCCGGCGCTTAGAGCGTCCGAAAGCCGGGCCGGCCGACGCGGGGCCGCTCACGGCGCGGTCGTCGGCCTCGATCTTGATGCCGCGCGCGACGAGGTTGTTACCGCTCACCTCTATCAGTAGCCGCGCGTCGCTGCCCGCGGGGAGCGGGAGAAAATTTATTCGCGGTTAACCACACGGAGTCCGTGTGTCATTCCCTCAGACGTGCGGACGTGAATCGGCTTGAAGGCGTCATTGTGGTTCCCGCACCACCTTCGGTCTGTTCACGTTCGGACATCCCCCGCGCGGGGAACACATTCGTTAACGATTCTCAAGCAGAAGAAAAACTTTGCGCGCCCCTCGCACGGAAAGTCGGCGCGCAAAGTTGATACACATAAAAGCGATTCACGCTCACCCGCGCGCGTGACCGGCCGCCCTCAAGGACTCGCGACTCAGCGTCACCTCCTCGTGAACACCTTTTAATACTTTCTCCGTCGCCTTCGTCCGACAGCGGACGGGAGGGGGGCGTTTCCGCGTCTATCCTCGAAGTCGCCTCAAGCTTCTGACAGGACACACGCCGCGACGCCTTCGAGCGAGGGCGTCGGGCCGCCGTCCTTAACGGCGCGAGGCGCTACGCGAGCGAACGTCGAGCGGCAGGACTCTCGCCGGCCTCGACACCAAGTGGAAATGAAGGGTGAGGCTCCGCCACGGCGCGGGCCGCGGGGGGATTATTTTGATCAAGGCAGTCATCTTTGATGTGGACGGGACGTTGGTCGATTCAAACGACCTGCACGTGGAGGCGTGGCGCGAGGCGTTTCGCGGCTACGGCAAGGAGCTGAGCTTCGAGGAGTTGCACGGGCAGATGGGCAAGGGCGGCGACCAGCTCATGCCCGTCTTCTGCACCGGGGAGGAGTTGGGGCGCTTCGGCGAGGAGTTGGAGGGCCGGCGCGTCGAACTCTTCAAGCGGGACTACCTGCCGCGCGTGCGCCCCTTCCCTCGCGTGCGCGAACTGTTCGAGCGCGTCAAGGCGGAAGGGCTACAGATCGCCCTCGCCTCCTCCGCCAAGAAGGAGGAGCTAGAGCAGCACAAGAAGAGCATGGGCGTCGAAGACCTGCTCGAAGCCGCCACGTCGGCCGACGACGCCGAGCGGTCGAAGCCGCACCCCGACATCTTCCAGGCGGCGCTCGCGGGGCTGCGCGGCGTCGCGCCCGCGGAGGCCGTCGTCGTCGGCGACACGCCCTACGACGTGCAGGCCGCGGCGAAGGCCGGGATGCGCACCGTCGGGCTGCTCAGCGGCGGCTTCGATGGGGAGGCGCTGCGCGGGGCCGGGGCGGTGGCCGTCTACCGGGACGTGTCCGACCTGCTCGACAACTACGACGAGTCGCCGCTCGCGAAGGGCGCGGCGGACGCGGCGCGGGGGCGGGGCTGATGGAAGGGCTGACTCTACTGGGGCTCCTCGCGGGGGGCTTGACGACCGCGTCGTTCGTGCCGCAGGTGCGGAAAATCTGGAAGACGAAGTCTGCGGAGGACGTGTCGCTTCTGATGTTCGTCGCCTTCTGCGTCGGCGTCTCGCTGTGGCTCGTCTACGGATTCATCAAGGGCGAACTGGCCATCATCTTGACCAACGCGGTGACGCTCGTCCTCGGCGCGGCCATCGTCTGGATGAAGCTGAAGTTCAAATGACCGCACCCGCGAGGGACATAAAACGCAGACGGAGAGAAACTCTCTGTTGAGATAAAACCTGCAACCGTCGCGAGTCGGGTATGGGGTCGAAGGGATCGAAGCCGGGCACGGAAGAGGAGAAGGAGATGGAGGACGCGCGACAAGCCCCGGAGCGGGAGGGTTCTGTCGGCTAAGTTGACGAAGACCCTGACCACCTCGGCGCGGACGAAGTCGCCGATTAATGCGGAAAGTTGAAAGCCGCCGTGAGGGCTTTGCTCCGACGGAGCGCCCAATACGGCGGCTCTCTTTCTCTCCTGCGGTGCGTAGGTTATACGCGAGTGGCGGCCGAGGAGTCTGCCCCGTACCGAACGGTGATAAATCTGCTTCACCAAGCGTCCGACGTGTTGGAGTAAGTGTCGGGAGAACTCGCAGTAGAGCGCCGTCAACTTTCTACAGTATGATGAAGAGGGTTGTGCCCCGCGTGAAAGGCTCGGGGCACGCCGCCGTCAGACTTAGAAGGGGACATGAAACGGAGAGGCGGACAAGGTCAGGTCGTCATCATCGGCGGGGCGGAAGACCGCGAAGGCGAGGCCGGGATACTGCGCGAGTTCGTGAGCCTCGCCGGCGGCGAGCGGGCGCGCATCAGCATCATCGCCGTCGCCTCCGAGGACGCTTCGGAGGTCGCGGCATCATACGTCGAGGTCTTCCGGCGACTCGGCGCCGCGCAGGCGCACGACCTGGGGATCGACGGCCGAAACGATGCCGACGACCCGGAGACAGTCGCCGCCGCCGGGCGGGCGACGGGCGTCTTTTTCACCGGCGGGAATCAGTTGCGAATCACGCGCACGCTCGGCGGCACCCGGCTCGACACGTTGCTCCACAAAAGGCACGCCGAGGGGCTCGTGCTCGCGGGCACCAGCGCGGGCGCGGCGATTATGTCGAGCGTGATGATTACGGGCGGGCCGCCCGTGAGCACGCTGCGCGCGGGCGGCGTCGAACTCGGCCCCGGCATGGAGTTCGTCCCCGGCGTTCTGATCGACCAGCACTTCGAGGAGCGCGGGCGCATGCGCCGCCTGCTCTCGGCCGTCGCGCAGCACCCGCACGACATCGGACTCGGCATCGACGAGAACACGGCGGCCGTCGTCGGCGGCCACCGCCTCGAAGTCATCGGCGCGGGGACGGTGACGATTATCGACGCGGGGCACCTCACCTACACGAATCTGAACGAGCTGGAAAAGGACGACCTGCTCGCCATCTGCGGCGTCAGAGTCCACATCCTCCCGGCCGGCCACCGCTTCGACCTGCAAAACCGCGAGCCCGTCGCGCGAGCCGGCCGGGCCGTGGGCGAGAGTCCGGAATTTTTAACGCCCGCGTAAGTTACTCTCACAAATTTCTTAAATTTACGTCTGACCTCGCGGGCGCGTCCGCGGTCGGACAGACGTGCGCGAGTACATCCGGTTATAAGTTCTCACCCCCAACAAAACATTGATGAAGACGCTTCCGCGCCCCTAAGCGATGCCGGGAGTTGAAGGTGAAGGTGCCCCTGGCACCTGTTTTTGTCGGCCGGAGGTCACGGCGGAAGCGGCCACGGCTCGAAAGGATTTTCGGAGGCGAGATGGGGCTTATCGAAGCGCGCGGCCGGCTGGTCGCCGTCGGCGGCGCGGAAGACAAGGAGGGCGATTGCGTCATCCTCAAGGAGTTCGTCCGGCTCGCGAAGGGGGCGAAGGCGCGCGTCGTCGTGATGACGGTCGCGACCGACCACCCGGCCGAGGTCGGGCGCGAGTACAAGAACGTCTTCAGGCGCCTCGGGGTTGACGACACGGAGGTGGTGGACGTGTCGGCGCGCGAAGACGCGAGCGCGCCCGGGGCGCTGGAGCAGATCAGGCGGGCGACCGCGCTCTATTTCACCGGCGGCGACCAGCTCCACATCACCTCACTGATGGGCGGCACGGAGATGCAGAAGCTCATCCACGAGCGCCACGAAAAGGGTCTGGTCATCGGCGGGACGAGCGCGGGCGCGGCGATGATGTCGAACTCGATGATCATCGGCGGCGGCGGCGAAGAGAACCCGCGCGTCGAGGCCGTCAGGATCGGCCCGGGCATGGACTTACTCGTCGGGGCGATGATCGACACACACTTCTCGCAGCGCGGGCGACACGGGAGGCTGCTCACGGCGGTCGCGCATTACCCGCAAGACCTCGGGCTGGGCATCGACGAGAACACCGCGCTCGTCGTCAACAAGACCGAGTTCGAGGTGATCGGCGCGGGCGCGGTGACGGTCATCGACGCCGGGGCGATGAGCTACACCAACCTGCCTTACGCCGACGAGTGCGAGGGTCTCGCGCTCTACGGGGTCGGCGTGCACGTGCTCCCCGCCGGGTACAAGTTTGACCTGGCCGGACGCGCGCCGGTCGTCCCCGCCGACAAAGAGACTCCGAAGAAAGACCGGGCCGCGAACTCGGACTCCGCCCGGAAGCATGCGGAACGAACAAAGGGAAAGAGATGAGAATCGAGAGAATCCGCACCCTCGCGGGGCCGAACGTCTACACCTACCGCCCCGCCCTCCTGATGAGGCTCGACCTCGAAGACCTCGCCGAACGGGAGAGCCGCGAGCTTGAAGGCTTCAACGAACGTCTGCTCGGACTGCTGCCCGGACTCCGCGAGCACACCTGCGCGAAGGGCTACCGCGGCGGCTTCGCCGAGCGCCTCGAAGAGGGGACGTACTTCGGCCACGTCGTCGAGCACGTCGCGATTGAGCTGACGGGCCCGGCGGGCGCGCCCGTCTCGCACGGCAAGACTCGTTACTCGGGCACGCCCGGAGTCTACAACGTCGTCGTCGAGTACAAGGCCGAGGCGGCGACCGAGTACCTCCTGCGCGTCGCGGTCGAGCTGGTCGGGGCGCTCGTCAAGGGCGAGGAGTTCCTGCTGGAGGAGAAGTTGAAAGAGGCGCGCCGCCTCGTCGCCCGCCACGAGCTCGGGCCTTCGACGCGCTCAATCGTCGAGGCGGCCGAGCGCCGAGGCATCCCCACTTTCCGCGTCGGGACGGACAGCCTCGTCCAACTCGGTTACGGCAAGCACCGCCGCTTCATCCAGGCCGCGATGTGCGACGGGACGAGCGCCGTCGCCGTCGAGATCGCCGGGGACAAGGAGTTGACGAAGCAACTGCTCGGACAGGTCTCGATCCCCGTCCCGCGGGGCGTCCTCGTCCAGACGGAGGAGGAGGCGCTCGACGCGCTGCGGAGCGTGGGCGCGCCCGTGGTCGTCAAGCCTCTGGACGGGCGTCAGGGTCTCGGCGTCTCGCTTAATCTTTCGACGCCGGAGGAGGTACTGCTCGGCTTTCACATCGCGCGCGAGTACTCGCGTCACGTGCTCGTCGAAGAGCTGTTCGAGGGGCGCAACTACCGCGTGCTCGTCGTCGGGGGGCGCATGGTCGCGGCGAGCGAGCGCACGCCCTGCGCCGTCACCGGCGACGGCGCGCGCACCGTCAGGGAACTGATTGACGTTGCCAACCTCGACCCGCTGCGCGGGGAAGGGCACGAGAAGCCGCTCACGCAGATCGTCGTTGACGAGATCATGCTCGCCTGCCTCGCGAAGTCGGGCCGCCGCCTTGAAGACGTTCCGGCGGCGGGCGAGGTGGTCTACCTGCGCGAGAGCATCAACCTCTCGACCGGCGGCACGGCCCGGGACGTGACGGACGCAGTCCACGCGAGCGTGAGGGAGATGTGCGAGAGGGCGGCGCGCGTCGTCGGGCTCGACATCTGCGGCGTCGATCTCGTGATGCCGGACATCACGGAGCCGGTGTCTGAGGGCGGCGGCGGGGTCATCGAACTCAACGCGGCGCCGGGGCTGCGCATGCACCACTTCCCGAGCGAGGGCCGGGCGCGCGACGTGGGCGCGGCGATTATCGAGATGCTCTACCCGCGCGGCGCGGACGGGCGCATCCCCGTCATCTCCGTCACCGGGACGAACGGCAAAACGACCGTCACGCGCATGATCGCGCACGTGCTCAACGAGTCCGGCCTGACGGCGGGGATGACGACGACCGACGGCATCTACATCGGCGGCCGCCGCATCGCCGAAGGCGACACGACCGGCCCGCAGTCGGCGCGCACCGTGCTCTCGGACCCGTCGGTCGAGGTGGCCGTGCTGGAGACAGCGCGCGGCGGCATCACGCGGCGGGGGTTGGGGTACGACTGGTCCGACATCGCCGTGATGACCAACATCCGCCCCGACCACATCGGACAGGACGGCATCGAGACGCTCGACGACCTCGTCTACATCAAGTCGCTCGTGGCGGAGCGCGTGCGCGACGGCGGGACGCTCATCCTCAACGCCGACGACGAAGAGGTGTCGCGCCTGTTGGAGATTCCGCGCGTCCGCGAGGGCGAGAAGAGAGTCGTCTACTTCTCCGCCCGCGAAAACCACCTCTTGATTCGGCGCCATCTCGACGAAGGCGGGACGGCCTATTTCGTGCGCGACGGCTGGGTCGTCGAAGCCGCGGGGCAGGAGGAGCGGCGCGTGCTGGAAGTCGCGTCCGTGCCGGCGACGATGGCGGGGACGGCGAAGTTTCAGGTGTCGAACGTGCTCGCGGCCGTCGCCGCCTGTCGCTCGCACGGGGTCGCGGCCGAACACCTCGCCCTGTCACTCGCGCGGTTCCACAGCGCCGAGCACAACCCGGGCCGCGGCAATCTTTTCCGCGTCGCGTCGGGCGGCTACGTGATGCTCGACTACGGCCACAACGCTGACGCCTTCGCGGCCATCTGCCAGATGGTGTCGCAGTGGGATGGGCGGCACGTGACCGGCATCATCGGCGTCCCCGGCGACCGCGACGACAAAATCATCGAAGAGGCCGGCCGCATCGCCGCGCGCGGCTTTCATCGCCTCGTCATCAAGGAGGACGCGGACACGCGGGGGCGCGAGCCGGGCGAAGTGGCGCGGCTCCTGTGCGAGGCCGCGGCGGGCGCGGCGCCGGGGCGCGAGTGCCTCATCGTGTTGGACGATACGGAGGCCCTTTTGCAGGAGCTTCGCAGACTCCGAAGCGGCGATGTCATCGTCATGTTCTACGACAAACTCGAACCCCTCCTGCGCGTGCTCGAAGGCTTCGGCGCCCGCCCGGCGACGGCGATTGAAGGCTTGGAGACTATGGCCCGCGCGATGGCCGCTTCGGCTTCCCAACCGTCGGCCGCGCCGGGCGAAGAGAAGACCCGACGCGCGCCGGGCGGCAGAGGCGGCGACCGGAGTCCCGAACGCACCGGCGGCGGAAGCGTCCAGCGCCACGCGTGGCGTTAAAAGTCTATGCCGGACTTGCCGGTAGCTCAACGCCAGATTCAATGCGGCCGATGGCAGCACGAATGAAAGCGCAAACAGGTCAAGGCCCCGCGCCGCTCGTCGAAGTGACGCGCGGGTCAATCACCGAGTCGCGCCATTGGGGGCACGTCGTCGCGGTCGGCGGCGACGGCCGCGTGGTCGCGTCCTTGGGCGTGCCCGAAACGGTCGCATACCTGCGCTCGTCCTCCAAGCCCCAACAGGCGATCCCGCTCGTCGCGTCGGGCGCGGCAGACCGCTTCCGTCTGGACGAGCGGGAGATAGCCATCGCCTGCGGCTCTCACAGCGGGGAGCCGATGCACACCGAGACGGTCGGCCGCGTGCTTCGCAAAATCGGTCTTGACGAGGGCGCCCTCAAGTGCGGCGCGCACGAGCCCTACAGCAAACGGACGGCCGAGGAGTTGCGCGCGCGCGGCGAGAAGCCCGGCCCACTTCATAACAACTGTTCCGGCAAGCACGCCGGGATGCTCGCCCTCGCGCTCCACCTCGGCGCGCCCGTCGAAAAATACGACGAGCCTTCGAGCCCCGTGCAACTCGCCGTCTCACGCGTCATCGAGCAGTTCTCCGGAGTGCCCCTTGAAGAGATCGCGGTCGGGGTTGACGGCTGCGGCGTGCCGACGTTCGGCGTCAGCGTGCGTGCGATGGCGCTGACGGCGGTGCGGCTCGTCGCCCCGCCGGAGGGTTGGGAAGCGGACACGCGCGAGGCTTGCCGGCGCGTCGTTTCCGCGATGCGACGCCACCCCGAAATGGTCGAGGGCACCGACGAGATGGACACGGAAATCATGCTGCGCACGGAGGGGCGGCTCGTCTCGAAGGTCGGGGCGGAGGGCGTCTACACGGCGGCCGTGTCGCCGTGCGAGGAGTGGCCGCGGGGGCTGGGCGTGGCCTTAAAACTCGAAGAGGGCGACCGCGAGGAACGCGCGCGCCCAGTCGCCGTCATCGAGACGTTGCGCCAGCTCGGGCTCCTGCGCGCCGACGAACTGGCCGCGCTGTCACACTTCGCGAGCGCTGCGCTGTGTAACCACCGCGGCGACCGCGTCGGAGAGGTGCGCGCGGCATTCGAGTTGAAAAGGGTTACGTACTGAGCCGGGGACTAATGCGAAAGGGTTAAGCTCCAACCCCTCTCGCCCGGCTCCTGATTCACCGCTCGATTGCTATCCCCGAGAGATGTCACGGCGCATGCCATCATTGCCCTGAGCCTTACATCCCAGACGCTCCTGCCCGAACCAACACTGATTACAGTGACGCGCCGCGCCTGCCGGAAGTTCCCCTGCTGAATCTTTCGAGCGGTTCGTGCGGGGAGCACCTCACAACACGAAAAGGTCGAAACTCATATGTTGTGTCGGTCGTTATGCAAGCGGAGCCGCTTACCAACGCAGCGCGGCGAGCCACGCAGACCGATACCCTCGTATGCTTACCATCACCAATCTATCCAAGACCTATCCCAACGGGGTGCAGGCGCTTAAGGGCGTCAGCCTCTCCATCGAGCGGGGGTTGTTCGGGCTGCTCGGGCCCAACGGCGCCGGCAAGTCCACGCTGATGCGCACGCTGGCTACGTTGCAGGAGCCGGATGACGGCGACATCCTCTTCGACGGGCTGGACGTGGTGCGACAGCCGGAGGCGCACCGCCGACACCTCGGCTATCTGCCGCAGGACTTCGGCGTCTACCCCGGCGTCTCCGCCTACGACCTGCTCGAACACCTCGCGGTGCTGAAGGGCCTCGCCGACCGGAAGGCGCGCCGCGAGCAGGTGGAGGCGCTGCTTGAGCAGACCAACCTGTGGGCGCACCGGAAGAAGGCTGTGAGCGGCTTCAGCGGCGGGATGCGGCAGCGCTTCGGCATCGCGCAGGCGCTGCTGGGCGAGCCACGGCTCATCATCGTGGACGAGCCCACGGCCGGCCTCGACCCGGAGGAGCGCAACCGCTTCCACAACCTGCTCAGCGAGGTGAGCGAGAACATCGTGGTCATCCTCTCCACGCACATCGTCGAGGACGTGCGGCAGCTCTGCCCGCGCATGGCCATCCTCGCCGAGGGGCGCGTGCTGCGCTCGGGCGCGCCCCGCGAGCTGATCGCCGAGCTGGGGGGGCGCGTCTGGCGGAAGACGGTGGAGAAGCCGGCGGTGGAGTCCTACCGCAACTCGCTCCACGTCATCTCCACACAGCTCTACGAGGGGCGCACGCAGGTGCACGTGCTGCACGACGGCCGCCCCGAAGACGGCTTCGAGGCGGTGGAGCCGAACCTGGAGGACGTGTACTTCTCCATCCTGCGCGCGCCGGCCGCCGCCCCGGAGGCGCTCCATGCTGCGTGAGGTGATTCGCTTCGAGTGGCGCTATCACACTCGGCAGATCGCCTTCCCCGTGGGCGTGCTCTTTTTTCTCGGCATGGGGTTCGCGCTGCCGATGCTGGGTTACGGCCCGGGCGGCACACACCTCAACTCGCCCTTCGTCGTGATGCAGTCGGTGGGACTGCTGTCGCTCCTCACCGTCTTCGTGCTGACCGTCTTCTGCGCCAACGCGGTGAGCCGCGACGCCGAGCACGGGATGAAGGAGATCGTCTACGCCACCTCGGTGGGCAAGCTGCGCTACCTGGCCGCGCGCTTCGTGGGAGCACTGACGGCCGCGTTGACGGTCTTCTGCTTCACCATCGTCGGACTGTTCGCGGCGCCACTGGTCGCGGGGCTGGACCCGGCCAAGCTGGGCCCCACGTACCCGGCGGCGTACCTGTGGGCGCTGCTGTTGATGGCGCTCCCCAACATGCTGTTCGCCGGGGCGGTGGTGTTCGCGGTGGCGGTGCTCTCGCGCAGCGTGCTGGCCAGCTACGTGGGCAGCGTCTTCCTGTACATGCTGTACATGGTCGTCGCGATGATGATCGGCTCGCCGCTGATGGCCGGGGCGACGCCGCAGTCGCCGCAGGCGATGGCCCGCGCGGCCGTCCTCGACCCCTTCGGCATCTCCGCCTTCTTCCAGCAGACTTGGTACTGGACGCCCGCCCAGCGAGACACCCAGCTTCTTGCGCTGGACGGCTACTTCCTCGTCAACCGCCTGCTGGTGGTGGGCGTGGCGGCGGTAATCCTGTTGGTCACCTACCGCGTCTTCTCCTTCCGTCTGGCCGCGGGTGCCCGGCCGGCAAAGGCCGAGGCGGAGTCGCCACGCGCCGGCGGCGGTGGCCAGTACCGCCCGGTGCCGGTCGCGCCGGAGGGCGCGGCGGGGCGCTGGGCCGCGCTGCGCGTGGCGACGCTGCGCGAGTTCCGCGCCACCGCCGCCAGCAAGTCTTTCCTCGCGCTGCTGGCCCTGTGGTTCTGCGTGGCGGGCATCAGCGTGGTGGACGGCCCGGTCAAGTACGCCGATTACCGCACGCGGCTCTACCCCACCACCGGGACGATGCTGGGGGCCATCGAGATACCGCTGGCGTTCCTCGCGACGCTCATGCTCGTCTACTTCGCGGCGGAGGTGGTGTGGCGCGAGCGGATAGTGCGCGCGGACGAGATCGTGGACGCCACGCCCGCCCCGGACGGCGTCTTCTATCTGGCCAAGGGCGGCGCGCTGATCCTGCTCACGTGGCTGATGACCCTGGTGCCCATCCTGGTCGGGGCGGGCTACCAGTTGAGCACCGGCTACACACGCTTGCAGCCTGAGGTCTACCTCTCGCTGTTCTACTTCACGGGATTGCCGCTCGCGCTCTTCGCCGTCATCGTGCTGCTGGTTCAGACGCTCAGCCCCAACCGGTACCTGGGAATATTCATCGGGATGATATTGGGCCTGCTGATGCTGAGTCCGAACGAGCTGGGTCTCGCGCACGGGCTGGTGCGGTTCGGCGCCCCGCCGCGTGCGCCGTACACGGAGATGAACGGCTTCCTCGCGCCGGGCGTCTTCGGCCTCTACATGGTCTACTGGGGCGGGCTGGCGGGCGTGCTGGCGTTCGTCACGCTGGGGCTGTGGCGGCGCGGGCGCGCGCAGACGCTGCCGGGCCGTGTGCGGAAACTTCCACGCCGCTGGGGCCGCCGCGGGCTTGCGGGTGCGGCGGCGTCGCTGGCGGTCTTCCTGTGCGCCGGCGGCTTCATCTTCTACAACACCAACGTCGTGACCGGGTACGAGACGCGGGGGCAGAGTCTTGACCGGCGGGCGGACTACGAGCGCGCCTACCGACAGTACGAGACCGTGCCGCAGCCCAGCGTGGTGGCGGTGAGCACGACGGTAGACCTGTACCCGTCCGAGCGGCGCTTTGAGGTGGCGGGCAGCTACCGGCTGGAGAACCGCACCGGCGCGCCCATCGACACCGTGCTGGTGTCGCTGCGCTGGCACCTCCGGCCCGAGCAGATGGAGTTGGAGGGCGCGCAACTTGTGCGGCACGACGCCAACTTCGGGACGTACGTCTTCGCGCTCCCGCGGCCGCTGGCGCCCGGCGCGGGCACCGAGCTTCGGTTCCGCATCAGCTCGCCGCGGGCCGCCGTGGAGGCGACCGGGTTCAGCTACGCCGTAGTTGACAACGGGAGTTACCTGACGCGGCAGGCCGCGTTCCCTCGACTCGGGTACGTAAGAGGCTACGAGCTGGAGGACCCGTACGCGCGCAGGGAGCGTGGGCTGGAGCCGCCGCGGAAGGGCATGGGGCTGCTCAACGACCCCGCCAACGATGACCTCCGCGAAGAATGGCTGACGGTGGACGCCACCGTCTCCACGTCCGAAGACCAGATCGCGCTCGGCCCCGGAGACTTGGTGCGCGAGTGGCGGCAGGGCGGGCGCCGCTACTTTCAGTACCGTACGGCCCAGCCCACCACGCCGCTGTTCGGCTTCGTCTCCGGGCGCTACGAGGTGCGGCGTGTGAACCACCGCGGCGTCTCGGTGGAGGTCTACCACCACCCCGCGCACGGCTACAACGTCGAGAAGATGCTGGCGACCGCCACGCGTTCGCTGGACATGTTCGGCGAGCGCTTCGGGCCGTACCCGCACCGGCACCTGCGCATCGCGGAGCTGCCGAGCCACTGGGGGTTCGGGGCGTTCGCCCTGCCCGGATTGATCGTCTGGCCGGAAGACCGCGGCTTCCTGACCGACGAGAGCCGCAGCGGCGAGGTTGACCTGATCACGCGGCGGCTGGCGCACGAAGTGTCGCACCAGTGGTGGGGCCACCAGCTCTACCCGGCGCGGGTGGAGGGCGGCACCATGCTGGTGGAGACGCTGGCGAAATACTCGGAGATGCTGGTCATGGAGGCGGCCGGGGGGCCGGGGCGTCTGCCTCCGCTGCTGCGCTTCGAGCGGGAGACGTACCTGCTCTCGCGTGTCAACACGTCTTTCCCCGAGCCGCCGTTGATGCGCGTGGTGGACTTAGAACACGTCTACTACTCGAAGGGCTCCATCGTGATGGGCGCGATGCGCGACCTGATCGGGGAGGATGCGCTGAACCGTGCGCTGCGGCGCCTGCTGCGCGAGCACGGCGCGACGGACCCGCCCGCCACCACGCCGGACTTGCTGGCCGCCCTGCACGCGGAGGCCGCGCCCGAGCACCACGCGTTGATCGACGAATGGGTCCGCGAGGTGTCGTTCGTGGAGTTGAGGGTCGAGGCCGCCTCCGCGCAGGGGTTGCCCGACGGCCGCTACCGTGTGACCGCGACGGTGCTGGGCCGCAAGACGTTCGACCCGGCCGGCGGGGTCAAGCCGACCGAGGTCCCGCTCGACGAGATGATCGACGTGGCCGTGTACGCGGAGCACCCGCTCAGCACGGACGCCGCGCCGCTCTACGCCGGCAAGCACCGGCTCCGCACCGGCCAGACCGAGGTGACGTTCGAGGTGAGCGGCCGGCCCGGCTTCATCAGCCTCGACCCCTTCGAGCGACGCATCGAGGCCGAGCGCGCCGACAACGTCCGCGAGCTTCAAAGGTGAAGGGCTGATAAACTTCACCGGTCGAGTGGCCCGGCGGGGCCGCCGAAGCCGAATGAGCCGGAGGGACGGTGGGCGAGAATAAAATGTCACTGACGCACTTAGTCCGAGACCCCCGTGACGGCGGGCGGACGGCCCCCGCGCCGCTGCTGCTGCTCCTGCACGGGGTGGGCAGTAACGAGGAAGACCTTTTCGGACTCGCGTCCTACCTCGACGAGAGGTTTCTGGTCGTGAGCGCACGCGCGCCCGTCGCGCTCGATTACGGCGGCTACGGCTGGTTCCGAATCGACTTCACGCCGCGCGGGATGGAGGCCGACATCGGGCAGGCGAAGAAGAGCCTCTCGATGCTCCCCGGCTTCATCGACGGGTTGGTCGAGACCTACGGCGCCGACGGCCGCCGCGTCTATCTCGTCGGGTTCAGCCAGGGGGCGATGATGAGCCTCGCCCTGCTGCTCACGCGCCCGGAGAAGGTCGCGGGCGTGGTCGCGATGAGCGGACGTTTGCCGAGGCAGATGTTAGAGCGGGAGCCTGATTCCTCGGCCCTGGCCGGCAAGCCGGTCTTAATCACGCACGGCCTCTACGACCAGATGCTGCCGGTCGAGAACGGGCGCGCGGCGCGCGACTACCTCGGCGCGCTGCCGGTCGAACTCACCTACCGCGAGTACCCGATGGCCCACGAGGTGAGCGCGGAGAGTTTGCGAGACGTTACGGCGTGGCTCACGAAGGCGCTCGACGCCGATGACGGCACACTCGGGTAACAGGGCGCGCCCGCGCGTGGCTGCGTGTCATCATTGTAAATGCGATGAGCGATGACCTGAATGAACTGTTCCTCAGGCTGGGTCGGTCGCCGTTCCGCAGCCGCTTCCGCCTACGCGGCAAGGAGCTCGAATACTTCCGCCGTAAGGGGTTGGAAGTCGTGCTCGAACACGCCGCCGATTTCGTCGAGAAGCGGCTCGCCCCGGCGGAACCGGCCAACGACGGGAAGCAGACTCCCATGGCGCACCACCCGGTCTTCGTCGCCCAGCACGCCACCGCGACCTGCTGCCGCGGCTGCCTCGCGAAGTGGCACGACATCCCGAAGGGGCGGCCTCTCACCCTTGAAGAGAAGCGGTACGTGCTACAGGTCATCGGCGCGTGGCTGGTCAAAGCCGGGGGAACCGAATGAAGTGAGACGTTAAACTGAAACGGATGTCCACGTGCGGGATGATCAAAGACGAGCCGCGCCTGCGCCTCGACGCTTCCACTTTCCGACCGGCGGACGGGGAGGGTTGACCCTGTGACGTGCGTAAACGAAAAGGGTGCCGCGTGACGGAGATGCCTCCACCCGGCCCGGACGGTAAGACCAGAAGAGTCGTGGCTGTGGCGGGCGCCACGGGGCTGGTCGGGCGGGCGATCCTTGAAGGGCTGCTCGCCGACGGCTCGGTCGCGGCCGTCCACGCGCTCGGCAGACGCGAGCCAGGCGTCACGCACCCCAAGCTCACCCCGCACTCGGTGGACTTCGCCGCGCCGCCTCCGCTCCCCGCCATAGACGAGGTCTATCTGGCGCTCGGCACCACCATCAAGGCGGCGGGCAGTCAGGCCGCCTTCCGCGCCGTGGACTTTGACGCCAACCTCGCCGTCGCGCGCGCGGCGCTCTCGGCGGGCGCACGGCGCGCCGGCCTCGTCAGCGCGATGGGCGCCGACGCGAAGTCGCGAATCTTCTACAACCGCGTCAAGGGTGAGGTGGAAGAGGCGCTGGCGCAACTCCCGTTCGACGGGCTGGTCATCGCGCGCCCGTCTCTGCTTGCGGGCGACCGCGAGGCGCTCGGCCAGCCCGCGCGCCCGGCGGAGAGGGTGGCGTTGGCCGTGAGCAGATTCCTCGGCCCGCTCGTCCCGGCGAACTACCGGCCCGTCGCCGCGTCCGCGGTCGCGCGGGCGCTGCTCGCGCGCGTGCCGGCGGCCCGCGGGCGCGTCGTGCTGCCCTCCGGCGAGATGCAAAGCTGAGTGACTGTCTGCGACAGAACCGTGTGCCAAGGACGTTGACGGGAGGAAGACGATGACGAGTCAAAAAGAGAGGGCGGAGAAGTTCAGGGCGTTGCACGAGCGCGGGGGCGCGTTCGTGATTCCCAACCCCTGGGACGTAGGCTCGGCGCGGCTGCTCGCCGCGCTGGGGTTCGAGGCGCTGGCGACGACGAGCGCCGGGTTCGCGCACACGCTCGGGCGTCTGGACGGGCAGGTCGCCCGCGACGAAGTGATTGAGCATTGCCGCGCCCTCTGCGCGGCGGTCGGCCTGCCCGTCAGCGCCGACCTTGAGAACTGCTTCGCGGACGAGCCGGGGGAGGCGGCCGACACCATCGTCGCGGGGGCCGGGGCGGGTCTGGTCGGCGGCTCAATCGAAGACTACAGCGGCGACCCGTCGAACCCCGTCTACGATTTCAATCTCGCGGTCGAGCGCGTGCACGCCGCGGCGGAGGCGGCGCGGTCGCTCGACTTCCCGTTCGTCCTGACCGCGCGCGCAGAGAATTTCCTTCACGGCCGGCAAGACCTCGACGACACCGTCCGCCGCCTACAGGCGTACGAGGCGGCGGGCGCGGACGTGCTCTACGCGCCGGGGCTGACGACGCTCGAAGAAGTCCGTTTGGTGACGGGCGCGCTGAGCAAGCCGGTGAACGTTCTCGCGCCGCCGCTCGGGGGCGTGACCGTCGCGGAGCTGGCGGAGGCCGGGGCGAAGCGCATCAGCCTCGGCGGGGCGCTGGCGCGCGCCGCCCTCACCGCGCTCCTGCGCGCGGGCGCGGAGATACGCGAGCGCGGGAGCTTCGGGTGGGCGTCCGACCTCGCGTCCGGCGGCGAGGTGGCGAGGCTGCTGGGCGACTGAACGCTCGCGGTGAGCCTCGGTCGGCGGCGCGCCCGACATGGCTCGGACGGTTTCGCCGGGGTTGCTCTTACGACGCCTCCGTCTCCGCCGGCCTGACGTTCATGAGACGCCGGAAGTCTTCGCGCCGCGTCAACATCTGATTGACGAGTCGCGCCAACTCGGCGGGCGTCGTCGCGTCGGGCACGAAGCGGTAGCGGAAGAACGCCTCGCGGCAGTCGCCGTCGTCGCGGAAGAGGATGTCCTGCGTGAAGTTGCCCCAACGCTCCGCCCCCAGAAGCTCGACGACCGCGCCGGCGTGCGCCGATGGCAGCAGCATGTTCGAGCCGTGGACGCCGACGACGACGTGGCTCACCGCGTAGCGCTCGCACCAGCCGCGCTCGCAGGCTTCGTCGGGCGCGGGGCGCCGCAGGTCTTTGACCCAGTCGGGTAACTCCCCACGCCGAACGCCCTCCGCCAGCCCCGCGACCGCGAAATCGAGCGCGGGCAGATCACGACGCAACGCCTCCGCCAACTCACTCACCAACCCCGTCTGTCCGCCGCCGCCTCGCGAGCGCGGGGTCATCAAACGCCTGAGTCGTTCGCGGTTCGTGGGCGGCTCCGCGCCGGGCGCGGCGCGCCAGGGCCGGTCGTCGCGCCAGATGAAAGTTACCGTCGGGCGCGCGAGGCGCGCGTCCCACTCGTCGAGCGGAAACGGTCGGACGCGCGTGAAGCGTTCGATGTCGAACTCGTCGGGGCGCGGATGCGAGAGCGCGTGGCCGAGGCTCGCGCCGCCGAACGCCTCGACGCGGCGGCGGACTTCGCGCGCCAGCCACTCGTTCCACTCCGTCCCGCGCCGCAGCGGCAGCCCGACGCTCCAGACCTGCGCGACGCCGTCCGGCACCATCCACGCGAGCAGCGACGGAACCATGACGACGAGGTCAACGTCGCCGTGACGGTCGAGGTGGTATTGCGCGTTGAGCAGTTTAAGGAGCGAGTGGCCGTAGAGCGTGTCGAGGCAGTTGAGGAGCACGACGGGTCTTGTGATCGGCCGCGCCTCACGCGCGTCGAAGGGGACGGGCTCGTCCACCCTCTGCGCGTACGAGTCGCGCAGCCAGCCGGCGAACCACCCGACGCCGTGCGGGTCGTGCACCACGCCCGCCGCCTTCTCCAGAAGCATCGGCGTGTAGAGCGCCTGACCCGCCGCGAGGTCGCCGTAGAACTCGCGGCCGCACAGCCCGCAGAGCAAGTCCGCGAGGTTGCGCATGCCGGGGACGTGCCAGCCTTTGACTTCCAACGGGGCGCGGCAGTGCGGGCACACGTGGTCGGCATCGGTGAGTGGGTGCAGCCGCGTGGCCCTCATCATAGTTTCGCGCCCGCGGGCGTCGCGACGTGCATGGAGTAGCACGCCGTCAGCGCGCTCTCGCCTCCGGGGAAGAGCGGGTCGCCCGCGACGATGTTGCGCAGCTCGTACCCGGCGCCGCGCAGGTAAGCCTCGATGCGCTCGGGGCTGTTCCCCATGTCGAAGGTGGTCTGGCCGAACTCGAACGTGACGCAGCGGACGCGCCGTTCGTCGAGCAGACGCCGGGCGCCGACGAGCACCTGAAGCTCCGCTCCCTCGACATCTATCTTCAGCAAGTCGATCTCCGCGACGCCGGCTTGCTCGCAGTAAAGGTCGGCGGTCGTCGCCGGCGCCTCCTCGACCGACGCGGGCTTAACGTCGATGCCGTAATCCTCCAGGGGGCGCGCGGCGCGCGTCGTCCAACTCAGGTAGTCGCCGTCGTAGACGTGGAGGCTCACCGCCCCTTCCTCTTCGGCGAGCGCGAGGCGGTTGAGTCGCACGTTGCGGAGCGAGGCGGCGCGGCAGATAGTCTCCAGCTTCTCGAAACCACGGCCGGTCGGCTCGAAGGCGTGGACGCTCCCCGACGCGCCGACGAAGCGTGAGAAGAGCAGCGTCAGTTCGCCGACGTTCGCGCCCACGTCGAAGACCGTCATGCCTTCGCGCAGGTATTCGAGGTAGAAGATGCGCTCGGCGCGCTCGACCTCGGCGAAGGAGGCGGGCCCGCGCGGCGACGACGACGCGCCGCCGCGCGGGCGGCGCAGTCGCCGGAAGGCGTTGGCGGCGCGGGTGAAGTGCTTAGACATTTGAAAGCTCTTCGCGGACGACGGCGTCGATGAGCGCCGCGCGCGCCGCGAAGGTGTGGTCGCGCAGGGTTCGGCGCTGCCCGGCGGCGGCGATGCGGCGGCGCGCGTCGTCGTGGCCGAGCAGGTACTTGACACGCTCGACGCACTCGTCGGCGTCGCGGTAGGCGACGACCTCCGCGTCAGGCTCGAACAGCTCATGCAGATTGGCCTTCCAGTCGGTGAGCAGACAGGCGCCGACGCCGGTGGCCTCGAAGAGCCGCATGTTCGAGGCGTTAACCGGCGAGATGTCGATGTGCGTGTTCAGCGCGACGCGGCTGTCGCGGAGCTGCCGGAACATCTCCAGCCCGAAGAGCGGCGGGCGTGCGCGCCTCGCTATTCGCGCGTCCACGAAAGGACTCGGCGGGGGGGCGGCCGCCCGCGCCCCGCCGCGAAGCAGCCGCGCCGCGCGACGAGCCACGCCGCCCACAAGCGGCAGGCGCGAGAGTCGCCGTGGCGTGGGGCGCGGCCCGGTCTCCGACCAGATTTGCAGGCCGGTCTCTTCGACGAGCCGCAGGAGAATCTTCTCGCGTTCGAGGTGGAAACGGTCGGACTTGATGACCGAGCCGAGGAAGACGAAGTCGGCCGCCGGCTCGGTCGGCGCGCCGAGCTTCTCTAAGACGCGCGGCTCGAAGGCGTGGTTGACGTGGCGGCTGCGGTGTCCCTCCTCGCGGAAGTGCTCGACCAGTTCGGGGACGCAGGAGAGCACCACGTCGCACTCGCGGAAGACGGAGCCGTCGTGGTAGGGCGCGCCGCACCAGCCGAGCACGAGGCGGAGCGAGGGGCACGCCTCCCGCAGGCGGCGGAGGAAGTCGGCGGTGACGGTCGAATAGTCGGCGACGAGCAGCACGTCGGGTCGGAAGTCTCTGACCTGCGCCTCCGTGATACGGAACAGCCAGCCCGCCTCGTCGAACGCCAGCCCGCGCTCCGCCGCCCAAGCCTTCTGCAACGGCTCGGCGTTGGCGACGAGGTCGCAGGTCTCGTAGCCGAGCCGGGAGAGGGCGCGCGTCCAGAAGTCGGAGGAGCCGAAGCAGTCGGCGATGAGCGCGGCGTGCTGCGCGGCGTAAGGCTCGGCCGCCAGGCCGGGGCGCCGCGCGTAGAACTGTTCGAGGTAGGTGGGGTAGTAGACCCCTATCTTCAGCAGACGCATGCGGCGGTTTACAGTTCCATGTGGTAGACGACGTTGCCGGTCTCCGGCTCGACGCCCGTCTGCACGAAGCCGAGCCGGCGCGCGCCGCGCGGCGAGACGTTGTCCGGGTGAATCTTCGCCATCAGCCGCGGCGCGCCCGACAGCCGGCAGATGAGCTTCGCCACGTCGAGCGAGATTTTCATAAACGCGCGCCCGCGGTGCCGCACGTCCACCAGCACGCCGAACGAGGGCACCTCGTAGCCCGCGTCCCACCCGCGCAGCATGAAGACGGCGGCCAGCTCGCCGCGCCAGAACATGCCGGAGTAAACGTCCCGCACGCGCTCGGCGAGGACGCGCGCGATCTCCCCCTCGCCCGAGCCGAAGGCGTAGAAGAAGCGCGCGTACTCGGGCGGCTGCGCCCGCAGGAGGGCCGAGACCGCCGCGGCGTCTTCGACCCCGAGTTCCCTGATCGTGAAGTCGGCGCGTCCCGCCGAACTGTTCGTGTCCGCCTCGCGCGTGTGCATTTCGAGTGTTTACTTTTCGGGCCACTTATAACACTATTCTTTCACCTCAGGGCCAATTTTTGTGACTCATCAGACGGTCGAACGCGGGACGGGTGAGGGGGGGCGAAGCGCCGCCGAGCGCTTCGCCTACGCGACCCTCGACGCCCTCGCCGAACACGTGGCCGTGGTAGACGCGCGGGGCAACCTCCTCGCCGTCAACCAGGCGTGGCGCGATTTCGCGGCGGCGAACTCGCCGGCCCCGGCGGCGCTGTGCGAGGGGGCGAACTACCTCGCCGCCTGCGCGGGCGCGGCCGGCGAAGGCGCGGAGTACGCCGCCCGCTTCGACGCGGGCTTGCGCGCCGTCCTCGCGGGCGAGTCCGGAGAGTTTGCACTCGAATACCCCTGCCACACCCCGTCAGGGCGGTGCTGGTTCATCGCGCGCATCAAGCGGTTCGAGTACGAGGGCGAGTCGCGCGCGGTCGTCACGCACGCGAACGTCACGGCGCGCAGGGAGGCCGAGGAGGAGCGCGAGCGCCTGCTCCTCTCCCTCGAATCAGAGAAGTCGCGGCTGGCGTACCTCTTTGAACACGCGCCGTCATTCGTCGCCGTCCTGCGCGGCCCCGCACACGTCTTCGAGTTCGCCAACCAGCTTTACGTTGAACTGATCGGCGGCCGAGACGTTTTGGGCAAGCCCGTGCGCGAGGCGCTGCCGGAGATAGAGGGGCAGGGCTACTTCGAGTTGCTGGACGAGGTCTTCCGGGCGGGACGGCCGCACTCCGGCCGCGGCGTCCGCGTCCTCGTGAGGCGGGAATCCGGGCAGGATGAGGAGCGGTTCCTCGACTTCGTCTACCAGCCGATGTTGGACGCCGACGGCGCCGTCTACGGCGTCTTCGTCCACGGCGTGGACGTCACCGAGCACAAGCGCGCAGAGGACAGGGCGCGCGCCTCCGAGGAGCGCTACCGGACGCTCTTCAACTCCATAGACGAGGGCTTCTGCGTCACCGAGGTGCTCTTCGACGCCGAGGGGCGCGGCGTAGACCACCGCCACCTCGAAGTCAACCTGTCGTTCGCGAAGCTGACCGGCATCCCCGTCGAGGACGTGCTCTCGGGCAGGACGGTGGGAGAGCTTGTGCCGAACATCGAGGCGCACTGGTCCGAGACCTTCGGGCGCGTCCTCACGACGGGCGAGCCGGAGCGGTTCGCCTACGGGTCGGAGGCGCTCAGGCGCTGGTTCGACGTTTACGCCTTCCGCGTCGGCTCCCCCGAGGAGCGCAAGGTCGGCATCCTCTTCAACAACATCACCGACCGCAAGCTGGCGGAAGAGGCGCTCCGGCGGAGCGAGAGTAACTACCGGCTGCTGATGGAGCAGGCGTCCGACGGCATCCACACTTACGACACGCGCGGGAACATCATCGAGGCCAATTCGAAGCTCTGCGAGATGCTCGGCTACACCCACGGGGAGCTGCTGCGGCTCAACGTCGCCGACCTCATCCCCGACGAAGACTTGGCGGACGCCCCGATCCGCTTCGACAGGTTGGCGGCGGGCGAGACCGTCCTGACCGAGCGCCGGCTGCGCCGCAAAGACGGGGCGCTCCTGCCCGTGGAGATCAGCGGGCGGATGGTCAGCGGCGGCGTGCTGCAAGCCATCGTCCGCGACGTCAGCGAGCGCAAGCGCGCGGAGGAGGCTTTGCGCGAGGCTTACGGCGAGCTGGAGCGGCGCGTCGAGGAGCGGACGGCCGAGCTGGGGCACGCGATCGAATCGCTGATGGCCGGGAACGCCGAGCGCCTGCGCGCCGAGGAGGCGCGCCGCGAACTGCTCGGCCGCCTCGTCGTCGCGCAGGAGGAGGAGCGGCGGCGCATCTCGCGCGAGCTGCACGACCAGATGGGGCAGCAACTGGCCGCGCTCATGATCGGCCTGAAGACGCTCAACTCGGACTCGTACGGGCGGCAGTCGGCGCTCGCCACCCTGCGGCAGTTGCAGGGCCTGACCGACCAGCTTTCGCGCGAGGTGCACACGCTCGCGTGGGGCTTGCGGCCCCCGGCGCTCGACGACCTGGGCTTGTGCACGGCGCTCTTCAACCACCTGGAGGAGTGGGCCGAGCGCTCGCGCGTCGCGGTGGACTTCCACAGCTCGGGCTTCGAGGGCGGGCGGCTGCCCTTCTCGTACGAGACGGCGCTCTACCGCATCGTGCAGGAGGCTCTGACGAACGTCCTCAAGCACTCGGGGGCCGACCGCGTGAGCGTCATCATCGAGCGGCGCGCCGACCACGTCCTCGCCGTCGTCGAGGACAACGGCCGCGGCTTCGACGCGGAGGCGCTGGCGGAATCGCCCGCGAGGGGGCACAGGCTGGGGCTGCTGGGGATGCGCGAGCGCGCGGAGCTGCTCGGCGGGACGCTCAACGTCGAATCGACGCCCGGCGTTGGCACGAGCGTCTTCGTGCGCATCCCGGTCGGGGCGGCCGTCGAGGGGGGAGAAGACTGGCGTGGATAAGATTCGCGTCTTCCTCGCCGACGACCACGCCGTCGTGCGCGAGGGCTTGAGGGCGCTCATCAACGCGCAGCCGGACATGCACGTCGTCGGCGAGGCGGAGAACGGCCGCGCCGCGTGGCAGCTCGCGAAGGGGCTCGAACCGGACGTGGCGGTGATGGACGTGTCGATGCCGGAGATGAGCGGGGCGCAGGCGACCGAGCGGCTGCGGGCGGAGTGCCCGCGGGTCAAGGTGCTGGCGCTCACCGTCTACGAGGACAGGGCCTACCTGCGCCAGATGCTTGAGGCCGGCGCCTCGGGCTACGTCCTCAAGCGCGTGGCGATGGACGAGTTGGCGCAGGCCGTCCGCGTCGTGGCGGCGGGCGGCTCTTACATCGACCCGACGCTGGCGGGGCAAGTCATCAGCAGCTACCTCAACCAGGACCCGGCCGCCGGCAAGCCGGCCGCGGCCGAGCTGAGCGAGCGCGAGGCGCAGGTCTTGCGCCTCGTCGCGTGGGGCTACAGCAACAAGGAGATCGGCTGGAAGCTCAACATCAACGTCAAGACCGTGGACACCTACAAGCTCCGCCTCATGGAGAAGCTCGGCCTCCGCAGCCGCACCGACATCGTCCGCTACGCGCTGCGCAGGGGCTGGATGCAGGACGAGTAGAACGCCCGCCGCGCGCCTCAAACCCCGCCCCCCCGTGTAAGGTTTTACCCTACACGCCTACCTGTTTTACCGACAGCATAAAGCGGCGCCGAGGGGTACAATAAGTGCGTTCCCACACATTACCAGCGCTAACCCCCAGCCTGTTTTTGTCAGCGCGAGAGACCCGGTTCCAGACGCCCGCCTGTCAGGGCCGACCGAGCCGGGGGATGCGTTTCGGCGAGCTGCCCCAATCCGAACAGCCGCCGGCGTCCGTACCTTACGCACATTCGACACACAGCGCCGGCCGAGAGGCCGCACTCGGAGATAAAGGGCAGACGTGTACCCGCGCCCGACCGGCTCGGCCCGCGTCTTTAACAAGGATTGCCGCGCGCCGTGGTCTCAGCAGCCCGGACGGCCGCGCGCGCGGCGGGCCGCCGGGTCATTTCAAGGAGGAGAAGGAACGCTTATGCGAAGAACTCTTAGACTATTGTCGCTGGTCGCGGCGCTCGGACTGTTAGGTTCCGTGCTGCACGTCGGCCTGCCCGTGGCCGAGGCGTCGAGCCACCGCGAGGCGCCGCTCATCACGCTCGACCCTTACGCGGACAACACGGACGTTTACGCCTTCGTCAGCCCCGACCGGCCGAACTCGGTCACCGTCCTCGCCAACTACATCCCGTTCGAGGAGCCGTCGGGCGGCCCGGACTTCTACCGCTTCGACGACAACGTGCTCTACCAGATCAGGTTCGACAACAACGGCGACGCGAGGGTTGACCTCGTCCTCGAATTCCGCTTCAACACCGTCATCAACAACGGCGACACGTTCCTTTACAACACGAACACCATCGACAACCTCTCCGACCCCGACTGGGTCGTCAAGCAGTTCATGAGCGTCACGGCCCGCATCCGCCAGGGCGACCCGAACAACCCGACGTTCACGACCTTCAACCTCGGCTCGAACCTGCCGACGCCGCCCGTCAACATCGGGCCGCGCTCGACGCCGAACTACGAGACGAACCTCGCGGAGCCTTCCATCAGCACCGTCCCGACCGGCGCCGGCGACATCAAGCTCTTCGCCGGCCAGCGCGACGAGCCCTTCTTCATCGACACCGGCTCCATCTTCGACCTGCTCGGCCTGCGCCCCTTTAACTCGGCGCACCTCGCGCCGCTCCCGAACTCCAACGGCGTGGACGGCCTGGCCGGCTACAACGTCCACACCATCGCCCTGCAAATCCCGACCAGCCTCCTGACGGCGACCGGCGCGCAGCCGGCCAGCGCGAGTGACCCGAACGCGATCATCGGCGTCTACGCCACGGCCAGCCGCCCCTCGACGCGCGTGCTCAACACCAACGGCACGCAGACGCAGACCGGCAACTGCGCCAACGGCCAGGGCATCCCGACGGCCGACGCCACCTGCGTGCAGGTCTCGCGCCTCGCCAACCCGCTCTTCAACGAGGTGCTCATCCCGCGCGGCACTTCGACCACCGTCTCGGAGAACGACAAAGACCTGTACAACGCGCAACTGCCGGCGACCGACATTAACCGCATCGACTACGTGCGCGGCACGGCCTCGCGCCCGGTCGAGCCCGTCAAGCTCATCAACCTGCTCTACCCGCCCGTCCTCGACGCGCCCACCTCGGGCCGCAACGACCTCGTGCGGGTCTTCCTGACGGGCGTGCCGGGCGCGACCCGCCCGCCCGTGCAGAACGACCCGGCCGACCCGAGCGCGGGCCCCGGCGCGGTGCCTTCCGACCTGATGCGCCTGAACGTCGCCGTCCCGGCTACGCCCTTCGGCCAGCAGAACCGGCTCGGCTTCATCGCGGGCGACCTCGCCGGCTTCCCGAACGGGCGCCGGCCCATCGACGACGTGGTTGACATCGAGCTGCGCGTGCTGGCGGGCGTGCTGCTGCCCGGCAACTCCTGCGCGGGGGCCACGGCCAACTGTAACCAGTCGCCCAACAACCAGCTCGGCGACGGCGTCAACGAGAACGACCGCGCGTTCCGCACGACGTTCCCGTATCTGGCCTCGCCCGTGAGCGGCTACGAGAACCCGTACCACGGCCGCACGGCCTCGGCCGACACCTCGACGCCGGGGCCGACGCCCGCGCCGTCGCGGCCGTAGCGCCCGCGGCTCGGCCGCCAACGGACGAACCGGGCTAACACACGGCGGTGGCGCGCGGAGTATCGCGCGCCACCGTCACGACACTTCTGGCGGTAAGAATCATGGGCAAAAAATTCATCCTCATCGCCGCCGCCGCGGCGCTCTGCGCGCTGGCGCCGGCCTGCGCGCACCCGACACCGGAGAATGATGTGGACGCGCTGCTGATGCCTTTGGCGGCCGAGTCCGAGACCCAGCAGGGCCTCGCCGACCGGCAGCTCCGCAAGGCGCGCGCCTTCGTCCAGGCCCACCCGGCGGAGCCGAAGGGCTACAACATGCTCGCCGCCGCCTTCATACAGAAGGCGCGCGAGGCCGAAGACTTCCAGATTAACGCGAAGGCCATGGAGGCGCTCGACCGCGCGCTCAAGATCGAGCCCGACAACTACGACGCGCTGAAGCTGCGCGCCAAGCTCCTGCTCACCTTCCACCGCTTCGAGGACGGGCTCGAAACGGCGCGGCGCGCGCAAAGAATTAACCCGCGGGATCACGACATCTACGGCGCGATGACCGACGCGCTCGTCGAGCTGGGCGAGTACGCGTCGGCGGTCGAGGCGGCGCAGCGGATGGTTGACCTCCGCCCCGACGCCTCCTCCTACGCGCGCGTCTCCTACCTGCGCTGGCTGCACGGCGACGCCGCAGGCGCCGTCGAGGCCATGACCCTCGCCGCGCAGTCGGCCGACCCGCACGACCGGGAGAGGATGGCCTGGTGCCACGTCCAGCTCGGCGACGCGCTGCTCAACACGGGCCGCGCCGCCGAGGCCGAGCGCGAGTTCGACCGCGCCCTCTTCACCTTCCCCGACTACCGCGCGGCGCTCGGCGCGAAGGCGCGCGCGCGCGTCGTCGCGGGCGACCTCGAAGGCGCGGTCGAACTCTACCGGCGCGGGCAGGGGTCGGCGCCCTCGGCCGACACGTCGCTCGCCCTCGGCGACCTTTATGCTAAGCTCGGCCGCGCCGACGAGGCGCAGAAACATTACGCGGCCTTCGAGTCTTTAGAGCCCGAGAACGCGGCCGCCGAGAACGACATGCACCACCTCGTCGCCTACTGGACAGACCACGACAAGAACCTGGACGAGGCGCTGGCGCTGGCGCGCAGGGAGAGGGCGCGGCGCAAAGATGTCTACACCTGCGACACGCTGGCGTGGGCGCTCTACAAGAAGGGGATGCACGAAGAGGCGAAGGCCGCCTCCGACGAGGCACTCCGCCTCGGCACGCGCGACCCGCGCCTGCTCTACCACGCCGGGATGATCGCCTACGCGCTCGGCGACCGGCGGCGCGGCGCCGAGCAACTCCGGCAGGCGCTCACCCTCAACCCCTCATTCGACGTTCTACAGGCCGACGCGGCGCGGCGCGCGCTCGCCGGCAGCCCCGCGTGAAAGGGCAAACGCTGGCCGGCGGCCCTCACGGCCGAGCCGGCCGGAGCGCGGGGGCGAAGCGGAAGAGATACTGCCGCCGCTGCAAGTCCCGCGTCAGCAGGTCTGCGGGCAAATGCGGCTACTGCGGCGAGCGCCAACTTAACGTGACGAGCCCCGCCCTCTTCGCCTTCGCCGGCTTCGTGCTGCTGTTCTTCTTCGGTCGGTTGATGGGATGGTTCTAAGATGGCCGCTGAGTTAAACATTGGACTCGACGCGTTAAGCGCGCGCCCCGTGACGTTCGCGCCGGGGCGGCCGCGCATCCCTGTGGCGGCGCCCGTCTTCGCCGGCCGCGAGAAGGAGTACGTCGCCGACTGCATGGACTCGGGCTGGGTCTCGTCGGGCGGCAAGTACGTCGAGATGTTCGAGGCGGCCTTCGCCGAGTTCTGCGGGGTGCGTCACGCCATCGCCTGCTGCAACGGGACGGCCGCGCTCCACGTCACGCTCGCGGCCTTAGGCGTCGGCCCCGGCGACGAGGTGATCGTCCCCACGCTGACCTTCGTGGCGACGGCCAACGCCGTCACCTACTGCGGCGCGCGCCCCGTCTTCGTGGACTCGGAGCCGGCGACTTGGAACCTCGACCCCTCGCTGGTCGAGGAGAAGGTCACGCCGCGGACGAAGGGCATCGTCGCCGTCCACCTCTACGGCCACCCGGCGGAGATGGGCGAGTTGCGCGCGGTCGCGCGGCGGCGCGGGCTGTTCCTCCTCGAAGACGCGGCCGAGGCGCACGGCGCGCTCTACAAGGGTCGCCCCGCAGGCTCGCTCGGCGACGCGGCCGCCTTCAGCTTCTACGGCAACAAGATCATCGCGACCGGCGAGGGCGGCATGGTCACGACCGACGACGACGCGCTGGCGGGGCGCGTCCGCCTGCTGCGCGGGCAGGGCGTTGACCCCGAGCGCCGCTACTGGTTCCCCGTCGTCGGCTACAACTACCGGATGATGAACCTGCCCGCCGCCATCGGCCTCGCGCAGCTTGAGCGCGCCGACTGGCACACGCGCCGCCGCCGCGAGGTGGCCGAAGGCTACCTCAACTTGCTGCGCGGCTTACCTTGCCTGCGCCAGCAGGAAGAGAGCCAGTGGGTGCGACACGCCTACTGGATGTTCAGCGTCGTCCTCGGCGGTCAGTCCAACGTCGGCCGCGACACTTTGATGGCGCGCCTCGACGAGCGCGGCGTCGAGACGCGGCCGCTCTTCCACCCCCTGCACCTTCTGCCGCCGTACCGGGAGGCGGCGCGCGGCGAAGAGTTCCCCGTCGCGGAGTGGCTGGCGCGCCGCGGCCTCAGTCTTCCGACGTGGGCCGGGCTGAGTCCCGAAGACCTCAGGTACGTCTGCGAAAGTCTGCGCGAGAGCCTGTCCGAAGCCGCGGAGGCGTGACCGATTCTCGGAAGTGTGAGCGCCCGCGCGCTCGCCCTTCTTCCCGACCGCGAAAGGTTAGCCGGTGACACAGAAATTATTTTCGGTCGTCGTCCCGACCTACAACTGCGGGCGCAAGCTCGCGGCCACGCTGGAGTCCGTGCTGGCCCAGCCGAAAGGTTTGTACGAGATCGTCGTCGTGGACGGCGGCTCGGGGGCCGAGACCGTGAGCGTCATCGAGGAGTACGCCGCGCATTTGAGGTTCGTCTCCGAGCCAGACCGCGGCGTCTACGACGCGCTCAACAAGGGCGCCGCGATGTCCTCGGGCAAGCACCTGCTTTTCATGGGCGCGGGCGACGTGCTGAAGGAGGGCGTGTTGGAGCGCGTCGCCGAAATCCTGCCCGAAGACGAGCCGTCCTTCGCCTACGGCGACGCCTACCTCGTCCGGCACGGCGTCCGGCAGGGCGGCACGTTCGGCAGGAAGGACTTCATCGGGCGCAACCTCTGCCAGCAGGCCATCTTCTACGAGCGGAAGATTTTCGACCTGCTCGGCGGCTTCGACCTCAGGTACAAGGTCTACGCCGACTGGGCCTTCAACATGAAGTGCTTCGCCGACCCGCGCGTCCGCAAGCTCTACCTCGGGCTGCTCGTCGCGGACTTCGAGGGCTGGGGCATCAGCGACATGCAGGAAGACCCTGCTTTCCAGAAGGACTTGCCCCGCCTCGTCAGGAAGCACGTGGGGTTCGACGAGTACCTGCGCTACAGAATTTATCTCGCGCGGGTCTCCTTCTACGTCTTCCGCCGCCGGCTGGTCGGCTCGTTGAAGACGGCGCTGCCGTCCTCCAGATTTTTCGGAAAGTAGTTTCACGGCATGTGCGGCATCGGCGGCATCGTCAGCAGCAGGGAACTCTCGCACGCGGACGCGGCGCGCGTCGGGGCGATGGGCCGCGCGCTCGCGCACCGCGGCCCGGACGACTCCGGCCGTTACGCCGCGCCGCACGTCGCGCTCGCCGCGCGCCGCCTCTCCATCATCGACCTCGAAGGCGGCCGTCAGCCGCTCTACAACGAAGACCGCACGCTCGCGCTCGTCGCCAACGGCGAAATCTACAACCACGTCGAGCTGCGCCGCCGGCTCGAAGCGCGCGGCCACAGGTTCAAGACGCTGGGCGACTGCGAGACCATCCTCCACGCCTACGCGGAGTACGGCACGGCCTGCGTCGAACACCTGCGCGGCATGTTCGCCTTCGCCCTCTGGGACGGCGCGCGGCGGCGGTTGTTGCTCGCGCGCGATCCCATGGGCGAGAAGCCGCTCTACCTCTACGAGAGCGCGGGGCGGCTCATCTTCGCCTCGGAGATGAAGGCGCTGCTCCGTTCGGGCGCAGTCCCGTTCGAGCTGGACGCGGAGGCGGTTGACCTCTACTTCCATTACCAGTACGTGCCCGAGCCGCGGACGGCCGTCGAGGGCGTGCGCAAGCTGGACGCGGGCCGCCTGCTCGTCGTGGACGTGGAGCCGTGGCGCGTCGAAGAGCGTCGCTACTGGCGGATGGAGGACGCGCCCCCGTTGGAGGGCGACGCGCCCTCGCTCATCAGGGAGCGGCTGGAAGAGGTGGGCGAGCTGGTCACGCGCGCGGACGTGCCGGTCGGCGTGGCCTTGAGTGGGGGCCTTGATTCGAGCGTCGTCGCCGCCGTCGCGGCGCGGCAACGTCCCGGCGAGTTGCAAGCCTTCAGCGTCGGCTATCCCGGACGCCCCGCAGGCTTAGACGAGCGGGACGAGGCGCTCGCCCTCGCGCGCCATCTTAATCTTCCGTTCCACGAAGTCGAGGTCAGGACGGAAGAGGTCGTCGAGTTCTTCCCCGAGTTGAACTACTGGCGCGACGACCCCGTCGCGGACTATTCGGGCCACGCCTACTACGCGGTCATGCGAAAGGCGCGCGAAGAGGGCGTGCCCGTCATGCTGCAAGGGCAGGGGGGCGACGAGCTGTTCTGGGGTTACCCGCAACTGCGACAGGCCGCGCGCGAATCCTTCGAGAAGAAGACGCTGCACGGCGGGGCCTTCGGCGCCGGGTTGCGCTACCTCTCGCCCGCCGCGCCGGCGTCATTGTCGGGCGCGGAGATTTCCGCGTGGGCGCGCGACCTCGGCGGCGTCCGCTCGGGCTGGCGGCGTCTGCGCGAGCACCGCGCGGCGCCCGCCGGGCGGCTGGTCTTCTACGACCTCTCGCCCGACTACCGCGCGGCGGCGGACGCGGTCGGCTCCGTCTACGCCGGGTCTTTCGTCGAACGGCTCGGGGCGGGCGCGGCCTCGTCGTTGTTCACGCTCCCGCTGCCGTGGCCCAAGGTTGACGTGGCGCTGACGCGACTCATCAGCGACACGTACCTGCGCGCCAACGGCGTCGCGCAGGGCGACCGCCTCGCGATGGCCTCGTCGGTCGAGATGCGTCTGCCGCTGCTCGACCGAAGGCTCGTGGAGACGGTCGTCGGCCTGCGTAAGGCGCGGACGGACGTGCGGCTCCCGCCCAAGGCTTGGCTGAAGGCAGCGGCCGAAGGGCTGCTCCCCGACTGGGTTCTGAGACGCCCGAAGCGCGGCTTCGCGCCGCCCGTGGGCGAGTGGCACGGGGCTCTGTTCGCGGCGTACGGCGGGTCGCTGCGCGGCGGGCATCTCGTCCAATCGGGCGTCCTCAAGCCGGAGGGCGCAGACCTTCTCGCGCGCGGCCCGTTCCCCGAGGGGCTGACCAGCCCGCTCTCGTTCAAGGCGCTCGTGTTGGAACAGTGGTGCCGACGTATGAGCGCCGAGGCGCGCGCTCCCGAGGCGGTCGCCGTGTCGCGTGAAGCCGCGCGGGGCAGTCTGGAGAGTGTGAGTTGAAAGGGAGGCTGAAGGTCGCCGTCAACGCGCGGCTTAGGCCGGACGGCGCCGAGGGCGGCGTCGTCACGGCGCTGCGCGCGCTGGCCGCGCTCGCCCGCCTCGAAGACGGCGCGGAGGAGTACGTCTTCGTCGGCCCGCACGACTCGACGGAGTGGCTGCGTTCCATCCTCCCGCCGGGCCAGACCGTCGTGAGCGGGCCGGCGCCGTCCGAGTTGGGCGTTGACACTTTGGAGCCTTTCAAGCGGGCGCTCGGGCCCCTTCGCCCCGCGGCGCGCGCCGTCAGGCGCATCCTCAACGCGACCGTGCAGACCGCGGAGCCGGGCGCATCAGTCCTCACCCCGTCGAGATTGCCCGCGCCCGCGCCGCCGAAGAATTTTTACGAGCGTCTCGGCTGCGACGTGATCCATTTCCCGTTCCAGTCCTACGAGCCGTGCGGCCTGCCGACCGTCTTCAACCCGCACGACTTGCAGCACCTCCATCACCCGGAGTTTTTCACGCCGTCGGACATCGACGCGCGCGAGCAGACCTACCCGGCGGCCTGCCGCGCGGCGCACACCGTCGTCGTCGCGTCGGAGTTCGTCAGGCGCGACGTGGTGGAGCGTTACCGCATCGACCCGCGAAAAGTTCAGGTCATCCCGTGGGCGCCGCCGCCGTTGCCGGACACGACGGCCGCCGGGGACATCGCGGCACTCAGGAGAAAGCACGGGTTGGGCGCCGGGCCGTTCGCGCTCTACCCGGCGATGACGTGGGAGCACAAGAATCACGTCCGGCTCCTTGAGGCGCTGGCCGCCTTGCGCGACCGCGACGGGGTCGAGCTGCGCTTCGTCTTCACGGGCTACAAGACCGACTTCTGGCCGCGCGTCGAACGCCGCGCGCGCGAACTCGGGCTTGCGGGGCAGGTGCATTTTCTCGGCATGGTCGCGCGCGAGGAGTTGAGCGCGCTCTACCGCGCGGCGCACTTCGTCTTCATCCCGACGCTGTTCGAGGCGGCGAGCGCTCCGCTCTTCGAGGCGTGGCAGCACGGCGCGCCCGTGGCGTGCTCTTCGGTCACGTCGCTGCCCGAGCAGGCGGCCGGCGCGGCGCTGCTCTTCGACCCGCGCGAGGCCGGCGAGATCGCGCGCGCGCTCAAACGCATGGCGGCCGACGAGGGGCTGCGTGACGAACTGCGGCTGAAGGGCGCGCGCCGCCTCGGCGACTTCAGCCTCGAACGGACGGCGAAGGCGTACCGCGCCGTCTACCGTCGGGCCGCGGGGCTTGAACTCGGTGAAGAGGATCGTCAACTTCTCGGCTGGGACTGGACGCGCAGTCGCTCGCGGGGCGCGCGAATGGGCATGGACTAAAGACAGAAGGAATTAACTAAAATCATGAACAGGAACAGGCTGGCATATTTACTCATTCTGGCGGCGGCTCTGAATTTTTCCGGTTGCGGCGCGCCCGCGGAGAGCGCGCGCGGCGACGTTAAGGCGGCCGGCGCGACGCCCGCCGTGGGCGTGGCAAGCCCCACGCCCGTCGGTGGCGTTAACGCGAACACCGTCGCCAAGCCCGCCGATGCCGGCAGCGCGGGCAGCGCGGGCGCGTCTTCACAGGGGAGCGCGGCGTCGCAATCGGGCGCGTCTAATGCCTCCGGGTCGCGCGGCGCCGGCGGCGCACCGCCCGCGAAGGCGCCGACGCCGCAGATCGGTTCGGGCGGCAACGACTTCTTTCTCTTCACGCAGGCGCGCGCCGCCGTCGCCAACGACCCCGAATTAAATGCCGCGAACATCATCGTGGACGTTAAAGAAGGCGTCGTCACCCTCAGCGGGGTCGTCGCGAGCGCGCAGCTCAAGTCAAAGGCGGAACAGATGGCGCGCGGGCTTGGGCCGAAGGGGGTCAGGAATCAGCTCCGCGTCTCTGAAAAGTAACGACGGTTGCAAGGGGGAAGTATGAGAAGAACGTTGACACGCTTATTCGCCATCGGCGCCGCGGCTCTGACCATCGCCGTGACGACAAACACGGCCGCCGCGCAGGAGAAGGGCAAGGAGCCGCAGAAGCCCGCGGCCGGCACCGCCGACGCGTGGCGGCAGGCGCTCCCGCCGGAGGCCGAGACGACGGGGGCGGCCGAAGGCTCCGCGGCCGCCGCGCCGCAGCGCGAATCCCGCGAGGCGACGGAGAAGGCGCTGCTGGCGCTGGAACGCAAATGGATGGGGGCGCTGCAACAGCGCGACGCGAGCGCGCTGAGTCAACTCGTCTCAGACGACTTCACGCTCGTCAGCCCGCGGCTCGTCGTCGCGGCCGGCGACAGGGAGAGGTACTTTCAGCACGCGATGCGCGAACTGAGCCTCGCCTCTTACGAGTTGGAGGGCGTGACGGTGCGGCTCTACGGGCGCGCGGCGGTCGTCAGCGGCCGGCTGAGACAGAGCGCGACGGTCGCGGGCGAGGACTGGGGCGGCGCGTACCTCTTCACCGACGTGTGGGTCAGCCGCGACGGCGCGTGGCGGGTCGTCAGCAGGCACACGAGCCCGCTGCCGCCCGAGAGTATGAAAGTCGCCGGCCCCGGCCTTCCGAGAAGCGCGCCGTAGGGTCTATCGGGAGACTTCGCCCGCGGACTGTGACGCGGCGAGAATGCTTTCGATGACCTGCGTCTTGGCGTCCGCGTAGGCGTTCATGTCCGGCCACTCTCGCGCGGCCAGTTCGCGCTTCGTCCGCTCGTAGCGAAGCCGGTCGTCGGCGTTGCGGCGCAGGCGGTCGCGGAAGGTCAGGTTCCGCCAGACCTCCGGGCAGCCGGCCGAGTAGACGTGGACGTGCACGTCCCGCTCGGGAGTCCGAAACATCCGGTGCTCGTTCCAACCCGGCTCCCTCACACGCAGGACGTACCCGGCCGCTTCCAGTCGGGGCAGGTAGGCGGACTCGTCCGCGGAATCCGCGACCACGACGAGGATGTCGATGACGGGCTTGGCGGCCAGACCGGGGACGGAGGTCGAGCCGACATGCTCGACGCGCAGGGCGGCTCGGCCGAGCGCGCCGGCGATTCGCCCGGCGTGCGTCTCAAACCTCTTCGGCCAATCCGGGTCGTAATCGACAACCCTGATCTCGCGTCTTTCGGCGCCGCCGATCAGCCCCGTTTCCAACGGCTCGTCCGACATAACGGCCCTCCCGCGACCGGGGGTGAGGTTCTTACTTCCGCCTCACCACGCCTAACAAACCCACCAGCTCTTTATTACATTGCCGCCGCTCGGGGACGTGGACGCCGCGCGCGGGGAGGTACACCTGCGAGACGCAGCCGTCCAGATATAAAGCGTCCCGGCAGTGTAGCTGCTCCTGAAAGACCGAGGCGAAGTCGTAGAGGTTCACCTCGCCGTCCGAGATGACGACGTAGACCTCTGAGGGCGACTTCACCCCGATGCCGTTCCGCACGTAGAGAGATTGCGAGTCGGGCTTCAGCGCTTGGTTGACCTCGCCGCCGGTGACCAGCAGCGGCCCGGATTGCGTGGCCTCTCGAATAACCGCCCGCCCGCTCAGCGAGTTGAACTTCTCCGACTCGATGACCCCGGCGCCGTCGTCCGCGACGTAGAAGACGCCGTTCGGCCTCCAGTAGAAGTTACCCTCGCCGCCGTTCAGGTTGAGTGTGCTCAGCGTCGCGCCCCCTTCGACGTGCAGCCCTTCGGGGGCGTGACTCGCGGAGTAGATGCCGGCGTTGGTGAGGGCGAGCAGGTCGCCGCCGAGTTGGCGGTGGGCTTCGTCCAAAGAGCCGTAAGGGGCGCCGGCGGGATTCTTCCAGAAGGTCTTGACGAGCGCCGCCCTCAGGTCAACGCGGAGGACGACGTACGTCGCCCCGCGGTGGGTAAGGCAACCGACTTCGAGACCCTCGGCGGCGTACGCGGGGCACACGAAGTCGGGGCGTTGAGACGCCTTCCCCGGCCCGGCCGCGTTACCGCAGGAGAGAAGGAGCAGCACGCCGGGGAGTAGAAAAAGCCCGGTATGTAAAAAGCGAGACCTCACAGAACCCTTCCATCGTTTCTTTCGCCCGTCGGGGGGACGTGTCGGCGCGGATTATGAGGGCGCGGCGCGGGCGCGGGCAAACGCCGCCGGGCGCGCTCGGTAACGCTTCGTACATACACGCGCGTGCTTCCCGGTGTATCTCTCCGGCGGCCCTCTTTTTTTAACGGCGCCGGGGAAAGTGTTGGCTCGCGCGGGCGCAAGTTGTGCTATCCTCCGCCGCAAAGCTTTCAAACGTTCTCGCGCCGCACTGATAACGCTGGGCACGACCTCGCCTGCGCGTGAGGTCACACCTCTTCACAAAGGAGCAGACCACAGATGTCGAGTATAAAAGACGACAGTTACCATGCCGGGATGGGCGAAGCCGCCGGCGGCGAAGCGGCCGGTGTAGGCGAAGCGGCGGGCGGCGAAGATGCCGCCGGCGAGGATGCCGGCACCGGCACGCACGGCGGCGTGGCCATCGGGCGCACGACCGGGATGGGCGCTGGTGTCGCGGAAGGCGGCACGCCGGGCGCGGGCGAAGACGCGGCCGGCGGCGGCGGTGAAGCCGGCGGCGGAAGCGAGACCGGCGGCGGTGGCGGTGGTGCGGGCGGCGGGGGCGCGACCGGCGGCGGGACGGCCGGGGCCGGCGGCGGGCTGACCGGCGGCGGCACCGAGAACCGCGGCTCGTCGGCGCGCGCGGGCGCGGGCGGCACGTCGAAGAGCGGCGGCGCGGGCGGCGGCAAGGGCGGCGCGACGCGTGGCGGCGGAGCCGGTGGCGGCGGTGGTGCTGCCAAGGGCGGAGCCGCGAAGGGCGGAGCCGGCGGTGGTGGCGGCGCGCAGGGCGGCGGCGCGGCTAAGAAGGGCGGTGGCGGTGGTGCTGCTAAAGGCGGCGACGTGGGCAGAGGCAGCGCGGCCGAAGGTTCCGAGCGGGGCGGTGCTAATCAGGGCGCCTCGACGAAAGGCGGCGGCAAGGGCGGCGCCGCCACGGCCGGCGCGAAGGGTGGCGGCGCGGCGGGTAAGGGCGGCGCCAAGGCCACGGGGAAGGGCGGCTCGAAGAGCACAGGGAAGGGCGGCGGCGGCGGCAAGCCGGGCGCGGGCGCGAAAGGCTCGACTAAAGGCGGCGGGGCTAAGGGCGGCGGCAAGGCCGGAGGCGGAGGCGCTTCCGGGAAGGGCGGCGCCGGGGCCTCGAAGAAGGGCGGCGGCGCGAAGGGCGGAGCCAAGGGTGGCGGCAAGGGCGGCGCGTCGAAGTCCGGCGGAGCCGGCGGCGGCGGCTCACGCGGCGCCACTTGGAGCGGCGCGCGCGGCGGCGCGAAGGGCGCTTCCAAAGGCGGCGCGTCGAAGGGCGGCGCCGCGAAAGGTGGGGCCAAGAAGGGCGGCGCGGCTAAGGGCGGCCCGAGCAAGGGCGGCGCGTCTAAGTCCGGCGGCAAGCGCGCGTCAGCCGGCGGCGGCACCGCGCGCGGCGGCGGCGGCAAAGGCGGTGGCAAGGGCGGCGGTAAGGGCGGTGGCAAGAAAGGGGGAGGCAGTAGGTAGCCAGAACAACCTCCTTAGTTCTGTCGCCGAGACCGCCGGGCGCGCCGCCGCGAAGGTCGTCAACGTCTTCGAGAGTCTGACCGGAGCGGGGCGCAAGCGGCGCTAAAGAAAAAGCGCGCGGGGCGCGTCCATCCGTCAGACCGCCCCCGCGCATCACACGTTACGAGTGAAAGGCAAAAGGCAAAAGTTGAAGACGAGAGCCGCGCCGGCCTTCGTCTTCATTTTTGCCTTTTTGCTTTTGCCCTTCGCCTTCGCCGTCGGCGGCCACGCGCAGGCGGGGCGCAGGGTGCCCGCCGGCACCGAGAAGAAGAACCCTCAGGAGAAGCCGGCGCCGACGCCGACGCCCGCGCCTCCGCAACAAGAGGACGCGGCCGACGACGTTGACGTGGACGACGGCGACACGGTCAGGGTCGAGACCAACCTCGTCACGCTCCCCGTCATCGCCAACGACCGCGGCGGGCGCTACGTCCCAGACCTCAAGGCCGAGGAGTTCACCGTCGAGGAGGACGGCGCCGCGCAGAAGGTCGCCTTCTTCGCCACCGTCTCCGACCCCTTCAGCGTCGTCCTCATGATCGACACCAGCGCCAGCACGACCGTCGAGAAGATGCGGCAGGTGCAGGAGGCGGCCGTCGCCTTCGTCGCGCAGCTCCGCCCCGGCGACCGCGTCAAGGTCGTCTCCTTCGACGACGAGCTGCGCGACCTCTCGGACTTTACGACCGACCGCGCCGCGCTCGCCTCGGCCATCCGCGCGACGCGGCCGGGCAAGGGCACGCGACTCTACGACGCCTTCGACGCGGCGCACCGCGCGCTCCGACGCCTCAAGGGGCGCAAGGCCGTCGTCATGCTCACCGACGGCATGGACTACTACAGCGCCGACCGCACCTACGACGACAACCGGCGCGCGGCCGAAGAGTCGGACGTGGTCGTCTACCCCGTGCGCTTCGACACGCGCGCCGAGACCGAACAGCTCGCGCGGTCGCAGGCGCGCGGCGGGGGCGGCCCCATCGACATCGGCGGCGTGCTCGGCGGTCGCGTGCCGGGGCTGCCCGGCGGCACGGTCGTCGTCAACCCGCGCGGCGGCTCGCGCCGCACCGAGCGCGACGACGAGGGGCGACGCCCCGACGGGTTGCCCGACGTGACGCAGCGCGGCCCCGACACCCGCCCAATCGGCGGCCGCGTCCCGCGCAACGCCGAAGAGGCGAGCGACGCCTCCATCGCCGCGATGCTCGACCGGCTCTACAAGACGGCCGACGACTACCTCGGCGAGATGGCGCGCACGACCGGCGGCCGGCTGCTGCGCGCCGACAACCCCTCGATGCTTCCCGCCGCCTTCAAGCAGATCGCCGACGAGCTGGGCACGCAGTACTCCTTGGGCTACTACCCGACCAATCAGGCGCGCGACGGCAAGTACCGCAAACTCCGCGTCCGCACCACACGCAAGGACGTGGCGCTCCGCACGCGCCCCGGCTACCGCGCCCGCCGGTAGCGGAAAACGCTTCCAAGTTCGGCCTCCGGAATATAAACTCCGTGCGCTTCTTATGCGCCTGTGGGTCTCGAAGAACAGCGACGTGCCGCTGCGCGAACAGCTCGTGCGGCAGATCATGCTCGGCGTCGTGAGCGACGACCTGAAGCCGGGGCAGCGCCTGCCCTCGACGCGCGAACTGGCGCGCCGCTTCCGCATCCACTCGAACACGGTGAGCGCGGCGTATCGTGATTTGGAGCGCGCCGGCTGGCTCGAAGTCCGCAAGGGGAGCGGCGTCTACGTCCGACAACTCGGCACCGACCCGGCGGAGGCGCCGCTCGACTCGCGGCTCGAACTCGACCGGCTCATCGGCGCCTTCCTCACGCTGGCGCGCGGGCAGGGGCACACGCTCTCCGAGGTGCAGGCGCGCGTCAAGCACTGGCTGAGCCTTGAGCCGCCCGACCACTTCCTCGTCGTCGAGCCGGACGAGGGGTTGCGCGAAATCCTGTCGGCCGAGATCGGCGAGGCGACCGGGTTCCGCGTCGGCGGTTGCGGCTACGAGGAGTGCGCGGAGCCTTCGCGGCTCGCGGGCGGCGCCGTCGTCGCGCTCTACAGCAAGGCCGAAGAGGTGCGGCGCGCGCTCCCCGCCGAGGTGCAGCCCATCTTCCTCAACGCGCGCTCGATTCCCGCGTCGCTCGCCGGGGAGAAGGTGCCGCCGCCGGACGCGCTCGTCTCGGTCGTCTCGCGCTGGCCGATGTTTCTCGAATGGGCGCGCGTCTTCCTCATCGCCGCCGGGCTAGACCCCGACGCGCTCGACCTGCGCGACGCGCGCGAGCCGGGCTGGGAGCGGGGACTGCGCTCAAGCGCGCACGTCATCACCGACGCGCTCACCGCGCGCAACCTCCCCGAGGGCCTGCGTCCGCGCGTCTACCGCGTCGTCGCCGACTCCTCGCTCGAAGAGCTGCGCAGCTACGTCGAACGCTTCCTGTCTCCTGCGCTATGACCACGGCGCGCCGGGAGGGCTTATGGCCGAAGATCAGACCTCGCGTGAGATTCTGAGCCAGCTCGTCGAGCGGCTCGACCACCTTGAGCGGCTGTTGCAGTCGCAGACGGCGCGGCTCTACGCGGTCGAGCGCCGGCTCGGGCTCGAACCGCCGCCGCAGCCTCAACCTCAACAGCAGCCGCGCCGGCCGCCGCTCTCCGAGATGCCCGCCGACGAGCGCGAAGGGGCGCGCCCCGCCGCCGGCCCGCCGCCGCGCGAGGGAGTTCCGCCGGCGGGCGCGCGCGAGAAAGCGGCGCCGTCGGCGCCGGGCGTTAAGACTGTAAAGAGCGAGCGCGACTTGGAGGCGGTCATCGGCGGGAGTTGGTTCAGTTGGGTCGGCATCATCGCCGTCACCTTCGGCGTCGCCTTCGCGCTCAAGTACGCCTTCGAGAACGAGTGGGTCGGCCCCGGCGCGCGCGTCGCGCTCGGCGCGCTGGCGGGCCTCGCGCTGCTCGGCGTGGGCGAGCGCCTCCGGCACAAGGGCCTGAGGCCCTACGCCTACGTGCTCTCGGGCGGCGGCATACTCATCCTCTACCTCTCGATCTTCGCCGCGTACGACTTCTACCACTTACTCTCGCAGCCGCCTGCGTTCCTGCTGATGGTGTTGGTGACGGCCGGCGCGGTGCTGCTCGCGGTGCGTCTGAACGCGCTGCCGGTGGCGGTGCTCGGGCTGGTCGGCGGGTTCCTTACGCCGCCGCTCATCTCGACGGGGCATGACAACCAGTTCGGGCTTTTCACCTACGTCGCGCTGCTCGACGCGGGCGTGCTCGCCGTCGGCTACTTCAAGCGCTGGCGCACGCTCGACTTCCTCTCGTTCGCCGCGACCGTGGTGATGATGCTCGGCTGGGGCTTCAATTACTACGACCGGACGAAGCTCTGGACGACGCTCTTCTTCCTCGCGCTCCTCTTCGTGCTCTACTCGCTGCTCGCGGTCTTCCACAACGTCCTTCAGCGGCGGCGCTCGCGCTGGTTCGACGTGGCGCTGCTCGCCGCGAACGCGACGCTCTTCTTCGCCTTCGCCTACGTGATGCTCTCCGACGCGCAGTACGACCGCGCGTTCCCGGCGGCGCTCGCGCTCGTCGTCGCGGCCTACTTCGCCGCGCTCTCCTACGCCGCGCGCGAACGCACGGCGGAAGACCGCCTGTTGGCTTACGCCTACGTCGGCGCGGCCGTGACCTTCCTGACGGCGGCCGTCGCCATCCAGCTCGAACTCCAGTGGGTGACGATCGTGTGGGCGGTCGAGGGGTTGATGCTGACGTGGGTGGGCCTGCGCTCTGGCGAGGGCGCGGCGCGGCGCGCGGCCGTCGCGGTCTTCGGCGTGGCGGCGGCGCACTGGCTCCTGGCCGACGCGCAGCAGTTCGGCTTCAGCCCGCAGACGCTCGCCGACGGCACCGCCCCCGACTTCATCCCCGTCGCCAACGCGCGCGCCGTCTCCTGCCTCGTGCTCGTCTCGGCGCTCGCGTTCGCGGCGTGGCTCTACAGGGGCGCGCGCTACGCGGAGTCGCGCGGGCCGGGGCGCGCGCCGGGCGAGGGCGAGCGCGAGACTTTGGCGTCGCTCTACACGCTCGCGGCCAACGCCTTGGCGCTGACGCTCCTGACGCTCGACCTGAGCGACTACTTCGGGCGGCGCAAGGCCCTGTCCGAGGGGCTGGCCGCCGAGCGGGCGGAGAACGCGCGGCAGTTCTCGCTCACCGCGCTGTGGGCCATCTACGGCGGGTCGCTCGTCGCCTACGGCGCGCGGCGCCGGTTCGCGTCGGCGCGCTTCGCGGGGCTTCTGCTGCTGGCGGCGGCGGCGTTCAAGGTGCTCGCCGTAGACCTCCTCTTCTTCGACGCCGTCTGGCACACGCCCGTCTTCAACCACACCTTCATGGCCTTCGCGCTGGTCATCGCGGCCTGCGCGGCGGTCGTGCGCCTCTACGCGCGCGAGCGCGGCGCGCCCGAGTCCGAGTCCGTGCTGCCCGTGCTCATCGTCGGCGCGAACGTGCTGGCGCTCGTCGCGCTGAGCGCGGAGGCCGTCGGCTTCTTCGAGGCGCGCGCCGCGGCGGGCGCGGACGCGGCGGGCCTTCGCGACACGGCGCTGGCCAAGCAGTTGTCGCTCTCGGTCGTGTGGGCGCTCTACGGCGCGGGGCTTTTGCTGGCGGGGTACGTGCGGCGCGCGCGCCTGCTCAGGCTGCTCGGGCTGGCGCTGCTCGGCGTGACGGCGCTCAAGGTCTTCCTGCTCGACCTCTCGGCGCTCGACCGCGCCTACCGTATCGTCTCCTTCATCGTGCTCGGCGCGATACTGCTCGCCGTCTCCTACCTCTACCAGAAGAGTCAGCAGCGCGCCGCGTCGGCCGCGGCCCAAGCGGAAGCGGCGGCGGACGCGGCGGCGGCCGGCGCGCCCGACACGAGCGAGGCGGCCGGGTGAGCCGCGCCGCGCCCGAAGGGCTGGCGGAGAAGGTCGGCCGCGACGGGTTCGCCGTCGTGCCCGGCGTGCCGGACGAGCGGGCGGCGCCGAAGATTTCAATTGACAGGCGCGGTGTGACGGCATACTCTGCGCGCTGTCCCGCGTTCGGGGATTCAAGCCCGAGTTTTTAGCCGCACGCCGCACGGCGCGTCTTACCTGCCGGCGGTCAGAAATCACCTCCGTACCAAACCGCTTCGTCCGACCTTTTAGTCTGACCTTTTAAGGAGCCTTCCCATGTTTCGCTCCGCCCGCACCCGTCGCCGGAGTCCGCACGGACTCCTGCTGGCCTCGCTCCCGGTCGCGTGTCTAATCCTGCTCGGCGCGGCGCTCGCGCGGACGCAGACGCCCGCGCAGCCGACCGGCTCCACCCCCGCGACTACCGCGACGCAGTCATCGCCGGGCGGGGCCGCGCAGCAGCAGCCGGCCGCGACGGTGGCGGTGCCCGCGGCGGCGGCGGCGACGCCCGCGCCGGACATCTCAGACGTGGTGCGCGTGACGAAGGTCTACAACATGAAGTACCTCGGCACGCCGCAGACCGACCCGGAGTTCGTCGAGCGGCAGCGCGCGGGGCTGAACGAAATCATCATCGTCGAGGTCAAGAACCTCGAAGCGCTCCTGCGCCGCGCCAAGTGCCTGCCGCCCTACGACCAGCCGAAGCCGTGCCGCGAGCAGGAGGTCGCGCTCTACATCAACGGCCGCCCCATCCGCGGCCTGAAGCCCGAGTCGGGCGCGCCCTCGCTCGCCGACCCGACGCCGACGCCGGCCGCGACCCCCGCCCCGCCCGCAGCCGCCGCCGCGAACGCGACGCCACAGCCGACGCCGACGACCGTGCCCTGCGGCACCGTCCAGAGTCCTTCCGCGTGCCGCGACGGCAAGCTGCGTTACCACCTCCAGCGCGTCACGGACGCCGCCAACACCGCCGACAACCAGGAGCACTGGGCCGACCTGCTCGGCTTCAACTCCGACTACGGCGACTGGGACGACCTTGAGCGACCCGTCGAGGTCAGCGTCGGGCTGGGCGACGAGTACCCGCTCGGCACGGACGTGAAGGCGACGAAGCCGTGCACGCCCGAGGGCGGCGGCTTCTGCCTGACGCGCGTGCGGAAGTGGCGGCTGGTGCTCTGGGCGCTGCTGGCGCTGCTCTGCCTCGGGTTCATGTACTGGCTGGCGAGCAGGTACGACCTGCTCTGCGACCGCCGGCCCGTGCAGTGGGGGCAGAGGCGCCCCTACAGCCTGAGCGCGGTGCAGGCCGCGTGGTGGTTCGTGATCGTGGTCTTCTCGTTCGTCTTCATCTGGATGGTGACGGGGCAGCAAGACCTCTCTTCGACGGCGCTCATTCTGCTCAGCATCGGGCTGGGGACGGCGCTGGGCGCGACCGTCATCGACGCGAGCAAGGGCGGCGCCGACGCCGACTCGGGCGGGACGCAGGCGGCGCTGAACGCGCTGCTCGCGAAGAAGGGGCGGCTCGAAGGTGAGCTGAACGCGCGTGTGAACGCGGGGGCCGGCCAGCCCGCGATAGACGCGAAGAGGGCGGAGTACGACCGGACGGTCAGGGAGATCAGGGAGCGTTTCCCCAACGTCATGGGGCCGGCGCGCGAGGGCTTCATCCTCGACATCCTGTCGGACGACAACGGCGTCAGCTTCCACCGCTTCCAGATGTTCGTGTGGACGATTGTGCTCGGCATCTTCTTCGTCATCTCGGCGCTCGGGATGCTGGCGATGCCCGACTTCAGCACCACGCTCCTCGGCCTGATGGGCATCAGCGCCGGCACCTACCTCGGCTTCAAGATTCCCGAGAAGCAGGGAGCCAGCGGAGCCGGAGCCGCCGCCGGGGCGGGAGCCGCTGCCGCGGCGGGGGCGATTCCCGCAACAGGGGGCGCGGCCGGAGGCGGCACCACCGTGGCGGCTAACAGCGGAGGCGCGGTAGCTGGCGGCGCCGGTGCGGCGGCTGACAGTGGAGGCGCGGCGGCCGGCGTTGGAAGTGTCGTGGATGCCGGCGTCGTGAATGAGGGCGGCGCGGACGTTGGAGGCGCGGACGTTGAGGCCGGGGGCGGAGTCGTGGCCGACGAGGTCGCGGAGGCCGACGGCGCCTCGGGCGTGCAGGCCGACCCGGAGGCGGAAGAGCCGGCGGCCGAAAACGGTTAGGGCGCGGGCACGCGCGGTGCGCGCGGCTTACTCGGCCGCGCGCGCCGCCGCCGCCCCTTCGACGCCGTGCGCGCGCGCGACCTCTTCGTCCATGCGGCCGGCGAGCATCAGCGCCACCATCTTGTAGTCTCCCGCGAGCGACCAGAGCGGGTGCTTGAAGGTGGCCGGCCGGTTGTGCTCGACGAAAAAGTGTCCGGCCCACGCGGCGGCGTAGCCGGGCACGAGCGCGACGGGCAGCCAGCGCCAACGCCCCGTCGCCGCCAAGCCCAGCAGCAGCGCCGTCCCCGTCAGAGTCCCCACCGCGTGCAGCGCACGCGTCGCCGGCCGGCTGTGCTCGCGCACGTAGAACGGCCAGAACTCCCCGAACGACTTCATCTCACTCTCCGGCATGTGAACTCCTTACTCGTCGCGCGGCGCGAACAGGCGCGCGAAGTCGCCGGCCGAGGCGGGCGGTACGCGCGCGAGTTGCAGGTTCTCTTCGACGTGCGCGCGCTTGCTCATCCCGACGAGCGCGGTGGTGACGCCGGGCGTCGAGCGCGTGAACTGGAGGGCCGTCTGCGCGTCCGTTGCGAGCGAGCCGAGCGGCTCTCGGATGCGCTCGGGGAGGTCGCGCGCGACCTTGCCCTGGTGGATTGAAGCGCTGGCGACGACCGTCACGCCGAGCGCCTGCGCCGCTTCGAGCAGCGAGACGTGCGCGCCCGCGTGCGGCTGGTTCTCCGAGACGAGCGGCTCGGGCATGGCGAGGTTGAAGGGGAGCTGGACGAAGCGGAAGCCGTGCCCCTCGCCGCCCGCCTCGCGCGCAAGCTCGACGATGCGTTCGAGCGCGTGGGCGCCGCGGTGCTCGGCGGGGAGGCGGAAGCCGTTCCACGTCGCGACGCCGTAGAAGCGCACGCGACCCCCGGCGCGCTCGCGCTCCAACTGCTCGAAGGCGGCGCGCAGCCGCGCGTCGAACTCCTCGCGCGCGACGACCTGAAGCTGCGTCTCGGGGTTGTGGACGTAGTACACGTCCAGCGTCTCAAGCCCCGTGTTGCGGAGCGACTGCGCGACCTGATGCGCGAGGTAGCGCGGCGTCATGCAGTGGCTCCCGGCGACGATGTCCGTGAGCTTAGCGACGCCGGTCTTGACGAAAGTCTCCTCGACGTAGGCCCTCACGCCGGCCTGACCCGCCGGCGGCTGAGAGTCGAAGGGGAGGTAGCCGCCCTTCGTGCAGACGACCATCTCGTCGCGCGCGAAGCCCGCCGCGTGGAGACGCCGGAGGGCTTCGCCGATCGAGCGCTCGCTGCGCTGGAAGCGGTAGTTGGCCGCCGTGTCGATGACGTTCACGCCCAGCTCGACGGCGCGCTCGATGGCGTCCGTATACGAGCGGTCGGTCTCCTCGTCCCAGTCGCCGAGGTACGTCCCCACGCCGACGGAGGAGAGCCAGAGTCCCTGCGCGGAGCGGAAATGTCCCTCGGCGGCAGCCCCCTCGAAGCGCCTGCGGTAGCGCGCGGTGCTCTCGGTCGTGGCGAAGCCCGGCAGAGTCATAAACACCTCAAATCCTCCCGACCCATCTTGTCCTGTTGAAAGTTCGCGGGCGAGTTTAGCACAGCTTCGACTAAGCCGAGGCGGTGTGATAGGGTTGGGTAAACCCATGAGCACGCACACGCACGAAGGGGCGCGCGCCTCCACGCTCGAACTGCCCCGCGCCGAGTTGGAGGGGCTGGCGCGAGAGTTCTGCCGGATGGCGGTCGAATATTTCGCCGACGCGGAGGCGCTGCCGGTCTTTCCCGAAACGACGGCCGCGGAGGTCGCGGGACTCTTCCGCGCGCCGCTCCCCGCAGAGGGCGTCGGGTTGGAGGCGCTGGCGCGCGCGTGCGCCGAGGTCGTCCGCGCCAGCCGGCAGAACGGGCACCCGCGCATGTTCGGCTACGTGGCCTCGCCGGCGACGCCGGTCGGCGCGTTCGCGTCTCTGCTCGCGTCGGCGCTCAACTCGAACGTCACTTCGTGGCGCTCGGCGCCCGCGCCGACGGAGGTCGAGCGGACGGTCGTCGGCTGGCTCGCCGAGATGATCGGGTTCAAGGGCGAAGGCGTGAACGAGACTTGCGGCGGGCTGTTGACGAGCGGCGGCTCGATGGCGAACCTGAACGCGCTCTTCGTCGCGCACCGCACGCACGCGCGGCGCGGCGCGCAAGACCCTTCGCGCGCGGGGCTGTGGGACGCGGGCGCGCCGGCGACTATTTACGCGTCGGACCAAGTTCACCTGTCGATACCGAAGGCGGCCGACGTGCTCGGGCTGGGGCGCGAGCAGGTGCGGGTCGTGCCCTCGGACGAGGGTTTCCGCATCGACGTGCGCGCCTTGCGCCAGCGCATCGAGGCCGACGAGCGCGCCGGCTTGCGACCCTTCTGCGTCGTGGCGAGCGCGGGCACCGTCTCGACCGGCGCCGTTGACGATTTGAGAGAGGTCGCGGGCGTCGCGCGCGAGCGCGGGCTGTGGCTCCACGTTGACGGGGCCTACGGCGCGCTCGCGGCGTGCGCCCGGTCGAAGCGCGCGCTCTTCGACGGACTGGCGGAGGCCGACTCGGTCTCGCTCGACCCGCACAAGTGGCTCTACACGCCGCTCGGCGCCGGCTGCCTGCTGCTGCGCGAGCCGGAGCGCGCGCGCGCCGCCTACGCCGGGACGGAGGAGGGCTACATCAAGGTCTTCGAGCGCGAGGAGGACGAGGCGTTCGCCTTCTGGGACTACGGCACGGAGCTTTCGCGCCCCTTCCGCGCGCTCAAGGTCTGGGCCACGCTCAGTTACTACGGCGCGCGCCGCGTGGCCGCCGCGATTGAAGAGGACTGCGCGACGGCCGACTACATGGCCGAGCGCGTCGGCGCCGCGGAAGACTTCGAGCTGATGTCGCGGCCGACGCTCGGCATCTGCTGCTTCCGCTACGCGCCCGCCGACGCGCGGCGCGAGCTTGAAGCGGCGCGCGACGACGAAGCGCGCGGGCGCGTCAACCTGCGGCTCGACGATTTGAACGCGCGCGTCATGCAGCGCGTCCAGCGCGGCGGCCGGGCGTACCTGTCGAACGCCGTGCTGCGCGGGCGCTTCGCGCTGCGCGCCTCGGTTACAAACTTCCGCACGTCGCGGCGCGACATCGACCTGACGCTCGAAGTCGTCCGCCGCGCGGCGCTTGATTTAGAGAACGAATGAATTCATGGCGGCACCGATGGAACTGACAAGGGGCGAGTTCGAGCGAGAGTTGCGCGCGGGGGTGGAGCTTGCGCGGCGCGCGGGCGAGGCGGCGCTGGGCTTCTACGGGAAGCCGATGCGCGTCGAGCACAAGGATGAGTTTGACGAGCCGGTGACGCAGGCCGACCGCGCCGTCAACGAGCTGATCGTGAGCGCGCTGCGCGAGCAGTTCCCCGAAGACGGCATCCTCGCCGAAGAGTCCGTGGACACCGACCGGCGCATCGGGCGCGAGCGCGTCTGGATGATCGACCCCATCGACGGCACGAAGGGCTTCATCGCGGGCACGGGCGACTTCTGCGTCCAGATCGGGTTGGCCGTCGCGGGCCGGGCCGCGCTCGGCATCCTCTACGCGCCCGCGACCGACGTGCTCTACTGGGCGGCGCGCGGCCACGGCGCGTGGGTCTTGCGCCCGACCTCCGAGGCCGACCGCAGCGCCAAGGCCGAGCGCCTGAGCGTGACCGGAGAGACCGAGCCGACGCGGATGCGCCTCGCCGAGAGCCGCTCGCACAGGGGGCCGCGGATGGAGTCGGTCGTGCGCGCGCTCGGCGTCCGCTCCGAGGTGCGGAGCCACTCGGTCGGCATCAAGGTCGGACTCTTAGTCGAGAAACAGGCCGACCTCTACATCCACCTCTCGCCGAAGACCAAGCAGTGGGACACGTGCGCGCCCGAGGCCGTGCTCGCCGGGGCGGGCGGGCGGATGACCGATTTGTGGGGCGACCCGCTCCGCTACAACACGGCGGACGTGCTCAACCGCAACGGCCTCGTCGCCTCGAACGGCGCGGCGCACGCGGCGGTCGTCGGACGTCTCGGCCCGCTCCTCGACGAGTGGGGGCGCGAGCGCGCTTGAGCCTCGCCGGCGCCTAAGATTTTCGTCAGTTCTTAAATTTCACAACGGACTAAGAAGGAGAAGAGATGAAGCGAACAGGTTCTGCCGTGTGGCAGGGTGGCATCAAGGACGGGAAGGGGACGGTCTCGACCGAGAGCGGAGCGCTCGACGGCGCGCAGTATTCGTTCAGCACGCGCTTCGAGGACGGGAAGGGGACGAACCCCGAGGAGCTGCTGGCGGCGGCGCACGCCGGCTGCTTCTCGATGGCGCTCTCGAAGCAGATCGAGGACGCCGGCTTCAAGGCCGACTCCATTAACACGACGGCGGCCGTCCGCCTTGAGAAGACCGACGCCGGCTTCACCATCACCAAAGTCCACCTCGACGTGACGGCGCGCGTCCCCGGCGCCGACGCCGCCGCCTTCGAGAAGGCCGCGGGCAACGCCAAGGCCGGCTGCCCCGTCTCGCGCCTCTTCAACGCCGAGATCACGATGGACGCCAAGCTGGAAGGGCAGTAGGCAGTAGGCAGATGGCAGTGAGCAGTTAACAGCTTTAGAAGGGGCCTTCTAGCTGGCTCGTCGAAAGTCGAGGCCGACGCCGTCGTCGAATAAAGGGAAGGGGTGAGGGATGAGGGGCGCGCTGCCCTTCATCCCTCACCCCTTCACCTTTGCACCTCCCCTCCGTTTCACCCTTCCCCTTTACGCTTTCCCGCGTCCACTTTATACTTGGCCGCCCTGCGCCCGGCATCGCCCGCCGCGCGTCTCACCTTTTTCGAGCCCTCGCAACTGGTGGCAGCCGTGAACCTCAGAACAAAGCTGATCGTCGTCTTCGCCGCGCTCGCCTTCGTGCCGCTCGCGCTCGTGAGCCTGCTCGAATACCGCGCGGGCGCGGGCGCCGTCGAGGAGGCGCTGCGCGTGCGCGCCTCCGACCGCGCGGCGCGCATGGCGCGGGACGTGGAGCACGTCATCTCCATGCAGGACGCGCGGCTGCTCGCGCTCGCCGCGGCCCAGCCCGTGCGCGAGTACACACGCGGCCAGGCGCGCCCCGGCGGCGACGCCGCGCCCGAGCCGCCGACACGCTCCGCCAACGCTGACGTGCGCGGGGCGGCGTCGGCGTCGGTCGAGGCCCCGGCGAGGGCCTACGCCATGAGCAACATCGACTACCTCCAGTCGGTCACCTTCCTCGACGGCGCGGGGCGCGCGACGTTCCGGCTCAACAGGTCTGACGACGGCAAGGGCTTCGACGCGCAGACCACGGACTTCGTCGCCAACCAGTCGCGCCACGACAAGGACGTTTGGGGCGAGCGCGCCGCGAAGGTGTTCCGCTCGCAGGTCGTCGAGGAGCGCTACGGCGCGTCGCTGCGCCTGACGGCGCCCGTCTTCTCGCCCGAGGTCGTGGAGGAGGGCGGCGCGCCCGCCGGCGCCGTCGTCGCCGAGTTGAGGCTGGGCGACGTGGTCAGCGAGGCCGGCGAGGGCGTGGCGGCGGAGGCGCGCGCGGGCGGCGAGGCCGGGGCGGCCGGGACAGTCGCGCCGGGGCAGTCGCGCCGCGACATCGTCGCGCTCGACAACGCCGCCGGCGTGGTCGTCTACCACACGAACGGCGCGCTCAGCCACCAGCCCGCGTCGAAGGCGATGTCGTACTTCTCGGACGTGGAGACGCGGATGAGGGCCGGCGAGTCCGGCTCGGAGTTCTACGACGCGCCGGGCGGCGGCCTGAGCCTCGCCGCCTTCCGGCAGGCCGGCAGGCTCAACCTCTCGGTGGCCGCGTCCGAAGACTACGCGGGGGCGGTCGCGCCCGTGCGCGTCGCGGCGCTGGCGGGCGGCGGCGTCGCGCTCCTGGCGGGGCTGGCGGGCGCGTGGTTCATGTTCTTCCTGGCGGGGCGCGAGACGCGCGGCATCGACCGCGTCGCCCGCAGCGCGTCGGCCATCGCCGCCGGCGACCTCGACCAGCGCATCGACGTGAGCCACAGCGGCGAGACGCGCGAGCTGGCCGAGAACTTCAACGCCATGACCGAGCGGCTGCGCGACCTGATCGCGCGCGAGGCCGAGTCGCGCCAGTTCCAGTCGTTCATGCGCATCTCGGCGATGGTCTCGCACGACCTGAAGAACGCCATCGCGGGGCTGTCGATGCTCGTCTCTAACATGGAAAAGCAGTTCCACCGCGAGGAGTTCCGCGCCGACGCCATCGACTCGCTGCGCGAGGCGACCGAGAAGCTCAAGCGCACGGTCGCGCGCCTGAGCGAGCCGATGAAGTCGCTGAGCGGCGAGTACCGCATCGCCGCGCGCCCCACCGACCTCGTCCCCGTCATCCGCCGCGTGCTCGCCACCAACGCCGAGCCGACCCGCCCGCTCAACGAGGTCGAGGCTCATCTGCCCGCGCGGCTCGTCGCCACGGTCGAGCCGGAGCGGGTCGAGAACGTCATCGAGAACCTCGTCATCAACGCGCTCGAAGCGATGGGCGCGAAGGGCGGGCGCCTGACGGTCGAGGCCGGCGAGGTGCCCGGCGACTACGTCTTCTTCAGCGTCGCCGACACCGGCGTCGGGATGACCGAGGACTTCATCAAGAAGAAACTCTACCGCCCCTTCTCGACGACGAAGAACAAGGGCATCGGACTCGGGCTCTTCACCTGCCGCGAGGTGGTCGAGGCGCACGGCGGCAAGCTCGAAGTGCAATCGGCACCCGGCGCTGGCACGCGCTTTCGCGTCGTGCTACCATCCCGCCTGTTCCACTCGGGCGAGAGTCGCGAGCGGCCGGTGAAGGCGACGGCCGCGGCGCACGGTTCGCTGCCCGGCGCGCCCGAGTAAACCCCTCTCGGTTTTCCAGACAGATAACTTAGCTGCGGCGCGAGCCGGGCGCGGGTCTTTACGTAAACACGCTGCCGCCTACTATCGTTCGTCGTACCGAGCCGCGCATCAACTCCCCTATCATGACCGAACAGGCGGAACACAAGACGACGGTGCTGGTCGTGGACGACGACCGCCTGCTGCGGCGCCAGCTCCACTGGGCGCTCGTCGAGCGCCACCGCGTGCTCGAAGCCGAGACGCGACCCGACGCCGTCGAACTGCTCCAGCGCGAGCGCGTGGACGTGGTCATCTGCGACCTCCACCTGCCGCCCGACCTCGAAGGCATCGAGGAGGGCCTCGCCGTCGTCGAGGCCGCGCGCGGCGAGCGCCCGGCCGTCCCCGTCGTCGTCATCACGGGGAGCGACAACAAGCAGGCCGCGCTCGAAGCCATCCGCCGCGGCGCCTACGGCTTCTTCGAGAAGCCTTTCGACGAGGAGGAGGTCTCGCACATCGTCGCGCAGGCGGCGCGCGTCCGCTGCCTCGAAGCGGAAGTCCTCAAGCTCCGCTCGGAGCTGACGATGCGGCGCGGCTTCGGCCGCTTCGTCGGCACCAGCGCCGCGCTCGAACGCACGCTCAAGCAGGCGCGCTCGGTCGCCGACACCTCGGTCACCGTCCTCATCACCGGCGAGAACGGCACGGGCAAGGAGGTGCTCGCGCGCGCCATCCACGAGGAGAGTGTGCGCCGCGACCGCCCCTTCGTCGCCGTCTCCTGCGCCGCGCTCCCCGAGTCGCTCATCGAGTCCGAGCTGTTCGGCCACGTCCGCGGCGCGTTCACCGACGCCAAGAGCGACCGGGTGGGGCGCTTCGGCCTCGCCGACGGCGGCACGCTCTTCCTCGACGAGGTCGGCGAGCTACAGCCCTCCGTCCAGGTCAAGCTGCTGCGCGTCATTCAGGAGCGCGTCATCGAGCGCGTCGGCAGCAACCAGCCCGTCAAGGTGGACATCCGGCTCATCGCCGCCACCAACCGCGACCTCGAACAGGCGGTCAAGGACAACCACTTCCGCGAAGACCTCTTCTACCGCCTCAACGTCGTCCCGCTCCACATGCCGTCGCTCAAGGAGCGGCGCGAGGACATCCCGCTCCTCGCCGCGCACTTCGCCGCCAAGGTCGCCGAGAAGCACGACCGCCCCCTGCCCGCGCTCGACCCGGCGCTCGCCGAGGCGCTTCAGGAGTACGACTGGCCGGGCAACGTCCGCGAGCTTGAGAACCTCATCGAGCGGCTCGTCGTGCTCACGCAAGGGGCGCAGCTCGGCGTCGAGTTCCTGCCCGAGAAGATGTTGCTGCACTCGACGCCCTCGCCCTCGGCGGCGGCCGCCTGCGACGAGACGACGCTCGAAGGAGCGACGCTCGCGCTCCGCCGCCGGATGGTCATCGGCGCGCTCCAGGCCGAGGGCGGCAACCGCGTCGCCGCCGCCCGCCGCCTCGGCATCAGCCGTTCCTACCTCCACCGCCTCATCACCGAGCTCGCCATCACCGGCGTCTGAGCCGCCCCCGACTGTTTCCACTTGTTCACACACGCGCCCCCGGCGCTGTCCACTCCTGTTCACATCCAAAATTTCTTGCGGCGGGGCGCTGCCGCATTTTCGGCGGCTTTTTTTGATTTAAGGCCGCGCGGGCGCCGCTGGCACTGGCGTTGCAACGGGTCCGGGCGTTGAAGGTTTTGAGAAGTGGCATCCGCCGGAAGGATGAGGGACGTAGATGAGAGCGCAAGGCATCGCCGGAGCCATCCTGGTAGTAGACGGGGAAGAAGAAGATGACGAAGCCGAAGGTTCTCATAATTGACGACGACGTGGCGATCACGCAGCAGCTCTTCTGGACGCTGTGCGACGAGTTCGAGGTGATGACGGCCAACGGCCTCTCCTCGGCCATCCGCCGCGCCACCATCTACGAGCCGGACGTGGCCATCCTCGACCTTCACCTGCCGCCGACCCTCGACGCGCCTGACACCGGGCTCCGTATCCTCGACTACGTCAAGAGCCACCTCCCGGCGTCGAAGGTTTTTGTGGCAAGCTCGGACCCCTCCGGCGAGATGCGCCGCGAGTGCATCCGCCGGGGGGCCGACGGGTTCTTCGACAAGCCGCTCGATGTCGAGCGACTGCTCGCGACCGTCCGCCGCACGGCTCTCGCCCGGCGGCTCGCGGCGGCCTAGGGCCGCGGCGGAAGCGGGAAGACTTTACCGAACGAGTTTCACCCCGGCGGGCGGCCCGCAAGGCTGCCGTTGGAAACAGGGCGTGCCCTTAATCCGCCCTGCCTCGCACGCAGTAATGCTCTTTGACCCCTAAGGATTCGGCCCTCGCCTACCCCAACACCGAGTGGCCGTGAGAGCGTCCGCGCGTTATGGCAACCCTTCTGCCTTGTGCGGCCGCCAAGCCCCCGTTTCCAAAACAGACTCCTGCCCAGAGTCGCGGGGGCTTTATTTTTTTTCTGGCAGAGGCCAGAGGTTAGGGGTCAGGGTTCGTTGAACGCAGCGCCGGCTTGACGCCTCACCGGAGCCGTCGCGCGATCAACGAACCCTGACCCCTAACCTCTGGCCTCTGCTTTGTCGTATAATGTTCCTTCACAACAGCGACTTTTAAAATTCCCCGTCGGAAAATTACGAAGGCAGAGCCGTACCGGATGATCAAGTTTTTACACATGTCGGATGTCCACCTGGGCTGCCGGCGCTACAACCTTGAAGAGCGAACGAAGGACTTCTTCCGGAGCTGGTTCGACGTGATAAACAATCACGCGCTGCCGAACGGGGTGGACTTCGTGCTCATCGCGGGCGACTTCTTCGACCGGCGCAACATCGACCCGCAGACGATGAACCACGCGCTCGCCGGCCTCCAAATCCTGAAAGACCACGGCATCCCGGTCGTCGCCATCGAGGGCAACCACGACCGCCGCGACGCCGTCTCCGACTACAGTTGGATGCGCTCGTTCTCGCAGGCCGGCTTCTTCATCCTCTTGGAGCCGGCGCGCGCCGAGGAGACTTCCGAGTCGGCGCTCCCGTGGGAGATGGTGCCGTGGGACGAGGACTCGCGCTCCGGCTCCTACGTGGACATCAAGGGCGCGCGCATCTTCGGCACGCACTGGTACGGCACCTCGGCCAACGCCGCGATGCCGATGCTCGCCGAGTCACTGCGCGCGGCGCGCGGCGCGGGGCTTTTCCACATCCTCCTGCTCCACACCGATGTCGAGGGGCAGCTCAACCGCCCCATCCCCGCGCTCTCGGTCGAGAAGTTGAAGGAGTTGCGCTCGCTCGTCGATTACGTCGCGCTCGGCCACACGCACAAGCGGTTCGAGCTTGAGAACTGGGCCTTCAACCCAGGCTCGCTCGAAGCCTGCTCCATCGACGAGTACCGCGAGGAGCGCGGCCTCTACCTCGTCGAGGTGGACGACGCGCACGCCGTTAAGGCGACATTCATCGACGACTACGTTCAGCGCCCCTTCCAACGCTTGACCTTCGACGTGTCGGGCGCGGAAGACCCGGAGGCCGTCCACGCCGGCGTCATCGAGACGGTCGCGCGCGAGGCTCGCCCGCACGACCCCGACTCGGAAGAGCCGGCGCCGATCATCGAGATCAACCTGCGCGGACACCTCGGGTTCAAGAACTCGCTGCTCGACATGCGACGGATGCGCGAGGAGGCGTCGGAGAAGACCGGCGCGCTCCACGTCATGCTGAAGAACCAGAGCGTCCCCGTCGAGTACGCGGTCGCGGCAGGCTTAGACGCCGACACTTCGCGCGCGCACCGCGAGCGCCGCATCGTCGAAGACCTCATCGCGCGCGACATACGCTACCGCGACCGCGCGGGGGAGATGGCCGAACTCGTCCTCGAAGCCAAGCGCCGCGCGCTCGGCGACGAGCCGCCCGAGGCCATCCTCGAACTCATCGAGCAGAAGGTCGAGCCGCGCACGCGCGACGACGTGAGGGAGCCGGCCGCGACCGCCGCCGCCCCCTCGCCTTCCGCGCTCGGCGCGCTCGAACGAAGCGCGGAGAAGAGTCTGGAGTCCGGAGTCTGAAGGCTGGAGTCAAGGCAACGCGACTCTCAAACTCGTTCATACTTCCTGCTCAAGACTCCAGACTTCAGACTCCAGATTTTTAAGTTTCATGTCCGAAGCACTCGACAAGGTGCGCGGCGTGCGGGAGCTGCCTTTGTTCCCGCTGCCGCTCGTTCTGTTCCCCGGCGTCCCGCTCCCGCTCCACGTCTTCGAGGAGCGCTACCGGCGCCTGCTGGCCGACGTGCGCGCCTCGAACAACCTCTTCGGCCTCTCCTACTTCGTCCCCGAGTCGGGCGCGGAAGACCGCCCGCCCGCCGGCCACGTCGGCTGCGCGACCGAGGTCGTCGAGGTGCAGCCGCTCCCCGACGGCCGCTCGAACATCATGACGATGGGCGTCGCGCGCTACCGCGTCGCGGAGTACGTCGAGCGCGGCGACCCGTACCTCGTCGCGCGCGTCGAGTTCTTCGAGGACGAGCAAGAAGACGACGCCGTCGTCGAGCGCCGCGCCGAAGAAGTGACCGAGATGTTCATGCGCATCGCGCGCGCGATGCGCACCGCCAACGACGAGCGCGGCGCGCTCCCCGAACTCCCGCAGGGCGACCCCGAGCGCCTCTCCTTCCTCGTCGCGGCCGTGGTGGAGATGGACGCCGAGGCCAAGCAGCGGCTCCTCGAACTGCGCTCGACCACCCAGCGCCTGCGCCGCCTCTACACGCTGCTCTCCGAGGCCGTCTCGTCCTACGAGGAGCGCGCGCGCACGCACGACCTTGCGCGCGGCAACGGCCACGCGGGCAGGAAAGTTGACCCGGAAGAATGACGGCCGGCGGCGACAAAAGGCGTTCTGCGGCAGGCTCGGTCGGCGTGCGCGTCCTCTTCTTCGGCGCGGCGCGCGAGGCGGCGGCCGACGAGTTGGCGCTCACGCTCCCCGCGGGGACGACCGCGCGCGCGGCCTTCGCGCGCCTGCTCGAAGACTACCCCGGCCTGCGACGCTTCGGCTCCTCGCTCCTCGTCGCCGTCAACCAGGCTTACGCGCGCGACCTCGAAGTCGAGCTGAAGGACGGCGACGAGCTGGCGCTCTTCCCGCCCGTGAGCGGCGGCGCCGAAGAGTCCGGCGGCGCGGAAGAAGGCACACAAGATTTCTTCGAGCTGACGACCGAGCCGATTGACGTGGGCGCGGTCGCGCGCCGCGTCGTCCCGCGCCGGTGCGGCGCGACCGTCACGCTCGACGGCTACGCGCGCGAGTGGACGAAGGGGCGCCGCACGCTCCACCTCGTCTACGAGGCTTACGCCCCGATGGCGCTCGCCGAGATGCGCCGGCTCGGGCATGAAGCCCACCGACGTTTCGACATCGAGCACGTCGGCATCGTCCACCGCACGGGGCGCACCGAGATCGGCGAGACCTCGGTCGTCATTTCGGTCAGTGCCCCACACCGCCGCGCCGCTTTTGAAGCCTGCGAGTGGGCCATCCGCGAACTTAAACGCACCGTCCCCATCTGGAAGAAAGAGTTCTTCGAGGACGGCGAGGTCTGGGTCGAAGGCGAGTTCGCGCCGAAAGAATCTACCGAAGGGGTTTAAGGTCGGAACAACACATGGGTCTCTGGAAAGTAGCGCTGCTGGTCTTCCTGCTCGACCTCCCTTTCGGGTACTGGCGGGCGAGCTCGAAGAAGTTTTCGCGGCAGTGGATGCTGGCGGTGCACGTGCCGGTGGCGCTGGTCGTCGCGCTGGGAATCTACTCGGGGATGGGCTGGAAGTTGATTAGCTTTCCGGTGCTCGTCGGCGCCTACTTCTTGGGTCAGTTCGTGGGCGGGAAGGTGCGGCTGCTCATCTCGGGCAAAGGGCCGCGCTAGGGGTTTAATCCTGACGGCGAGGGAGATGACGGAGCGGCTTCTGTTCAAGCGTCTGCACCCGGCGGCGCGTCTGCCGACGCGCGGGAGCGCGGGCGCGGCGGGGCTCGACCTGTACGCGGTCGAGCGCGTGACCGTCGGGCCGGGCGCGCGCGCGGCCGTGCGGACGGGGCTGGCGGCGGCCATCCCTACAGGCTTCTACGGGCGCGTCGCGCCGCGCTCGGGGCTGGCCGTCCGGCACGGGATAGACGTGCTGGCCGGCGTGATCGACTCGGACTACCGCGGCGAGATTCTGTGCGCGCTCGTCAACCACGGCCGAGAGCCGTTCGAGGTCGAGCCGGGCGCGCGTGTCGCGCAGCTCGTCGTCGAGGCCATCGCCACACTAGAGCCGGCCTGGGCCGAAGACCTCGAAGAGACCGCGCGCGGCGCGGGCGGCTTCGGCAGCACCGGCGAACAGTAAAAAGGTAAGAAGGCAAAAGTGAGAAGGACGAGAGGCGGCGTGCCCCTCGTCCTCCTTCTTACTTTTGCCTTTTTACTTTTACCTCTCGACGCGGACGGGCACGTCGCGCGTTGACTCGTTGCCGTGGAAGTCGGCGGCGATGATGCGGAGCGCGTAGTCGCCGGGCGGGAGTTCGCCGGTGTCCCACGAGCCACGCGCGGCGCGGCCGTCGCGCACGGTGTTCGTCAGCTCGTAGAGGAAGCGCGTCCGCGCGCTGCCGTAGACGGTGATGCCGCTCTCGTCGGCGTAGGCGATCTTCGTCGGCTCGTCGCCCGGCGGCAGACGGTTGAACTCGATGTTGAAGCGCGCGCGCTCGAAGCCGGGCGCGGGCGAGCCGCCGGGCAGGAGCAACTGGTAGCCGAGCTTGTAGACGCCGAGGCGGCGGCGCGCCTGGTTGCCGTCCACCTGATCGAAGGCGTCCACGACGATCTTCACCTTGCCGCGCAGCGTCGGCCGCCCGCCCGTCTTCGCGTTCACGCGCGCGCCCGCCTCGTCGAAGAGCCAGACGCCGTCGGGCTCTATCCTCGGCGCCGTGCCGTCGGTGAAGCCGTGGAAGGGGAGCGCGAGCGGGTTCAACTCCGCGCCGGGCGGGCCGAGGTTCATGTGGACGTGGTACATGCGGTTGACGGTGCCGAGCGGGTCGCCGACGCGCAGACGCGTCCCGCGCCGCAGCCGCACGCGCGCGACCTTGCCCTCGCCGTCGCGCACGCCGACGAAGGGCGTGGCGCCGCCGAGCATCTCGCCGCGCTCGTCGCGCCCGACGCGCAGGTGGACGTAGGTCATCAGCCCGGCGCGCACGCCCTCGTTCAAGCCGCCGAAGCCCCAGTTGGCGAGCGGGCTGGAAACCTTCTCCTCGCGCACCGCGCGAACGGTCTGGCCGTAGACGCCGAAGACATCGACGCCGCTGTGGAGGTGGTCGCGGCTGTCGTCCGTGCCGTACGCGCCGCGCACCTCGCCCATCGTCGCCGCCAGCTCGTGCCACCTGTCCTGCGGGTCGAGCGGCCACGGGAACGTCGCGCCGAGGCTCGACGCGTCGATGCGCGGCAGCGCCTCTTCGCGCGCGGGGACGGCGGGCGCGACGCCCTCGCGTTCGTCGTCGGAGGAGAGGAGTCCGCCGCGCCGCCGCGCCGTGTCGCCCGGCGCGGCGGCGGGGCGGACGTGGCGGACGAGGTAGTTGGCGGAGTCGGCGACGACGAGCGAGCCGTCTTCGGCGAGCGCGAGTCCCGCCGGCTGATTGAAGCGCGCGTCGTTGCGGCCGTCGCCGTCGGCGAAGCCGGACCCCGTGCCGGCGATGACGCGCGCCGCCCCGTCGGGCGCGACCTGCACGACGCGCCCGCGGTCTAACTCGGTCACGTAGAGAAAGCCGTCGCGCGTGAGCGCCAGCCCGGCGGGCTTTGACAACTCGAAGGGCAGGCCCGTCGCCGCCGACGCGGCCGGCGCAGTTTGTGCCGGAGACGCGCCCGCGTCCGCCGCGCCCGCCGTTGCGGCCGGCGTCGGGTCGGACGGGACGAAGAGGTTGAGCGTGGAGACCTGTCCGTCCTTCGTGATTTTACGCAGGCGGTTGTTGCCCGTGTCGGCGACGTAGACCTCGCCCGTGTCCGAGACGGCCAGCGCGCACGGCGTGTCGAAGAGCGCCGTGTCGAGCGCGCCGCCGTCCGCGTGGCCGGGCGTCCCGACTCCCGCCAGAGTCTTCACACGCCCGTCCTTCGTGACGACGCGGACGCGGTCGTTGTAAGTGTCGGCGACGTAGACTTCGCCCTCCCGCCCGACCGCGACCCCGATTGGCGCGTCGAACAGCGCCTCGGCGGCCGCGCCGTCTCGAAACCCCCCCGCGCCCTCGCCCGCCACAGTCGTCACCAGGCCCTCGGGCGACACGCGCCGCACGCGGTTGTTCCCCGTGTCGGCGACGTAGAGGTTCCCCGCGCCGTCCAAGGCCAGCCCCGAAGGCGTGCTGAAGGCGGCCGCCGCGCCCGCGCCGTCGGCGAAGCCGTCGCGCCCGCCCGCCAGCGTCGAGACCTCGCCGCGCGGCGTCAGCCTGCGGACGCGGTTCGACTCGCCGGCGTCCGAGACGTAGACCGTCCCGTCGCGCCCGACCGCGACGCCGTACGGCTCGCCGAAACTCGACGCGGCGGCCGCGCCGTCGCGCGCGCCCGGCGAGCCGTCGCCCGCCACGGTCGCCACGCGCGCCGCCCAGCCCGCCGGCGTCGCGCGCTGTGCGGGGCGCCGCCACTTGGCCAGGAGGTAAAGCCCGCCCACGGCCCCGACCGGGAGCGCCCCGAGCAGCAGGAAGAGGATAAGGTGGCGCGCCGCGCCGCGTCGCCGGTCAGTGTTTTTCAAGGGAATCGGTCACCGGAAGAGGCCGTCAGTGTGCGTGTCAGAACTTGCTCGGGGAGAGTTTTTCCGCCCGCCGCCCCCCGTGTCAAACCGGCGCGGGCGGGACTTTTCCCCGCGGGCATAAAATTTGTTACGAAAACGCAAAAATTGGATTGAAATCTAACTGAATGGACATTACAATCACGCCCGCGTTCCGAGATAAATAAGAAGGCCGCGGCCGGACCCTCCAGTCCCAACCGCGCCGGGCGCGGGCCACAGTCGCGCCGACCGGGAACGCCTCCTTCGCCGTCATCCACATAAAAGCAGGCATCGTAGAACGCCGGGGCGCCAAAGTCCCCCCGTTATCTTTGCAGCCGCTCCTCCCGGGGCGGCGTCCCTCTAGTCACTACTTTCGGAAGGAGCCCACAATGAGATTTAGTTTTTCCGAGAGGACGCACGCGTCCCCCGCTCTCGCCAGGAGCGGGGCCGCGGCGAAATCTCTTTCGGCAGCGATGCTTGCACTCCTCTTCCTGTTGACCGCCGCCCTCCCCGCCTTCGGGCAGGTCACGACGGGCAGCGTCAACGGCGTCGTCAACGACCCGAGCGGCGCGTCCGTGGCGGGCGCCAACGTCACGCTCAGGAATAACGAGACGGGCATCACGCGCAACACCACCAGCAACGACGACGGCGAGTACATCTTCCCGCAGGTCGAGCCCGGCCACTACACGCTCACCGTCGAGGCCAGCGGCTTTAAGAAGTCGGTCGCCCCCGACATCGTCGTCGAGGTCGGCGTCCCGGCGCGCGCGCGCGTCGCGCTCGAAGTCGGCGCGGTCAGCGAGGTCGTCACCGTCACGGCCTCGCAGGAGATGATCAACGCGACCAGCCCGTCGCTGACCAACGTCATCAACACCAAGCAGGTGCAGGACCTGCCGCTCCCCACCCGCAACCCGCTCGAACTGGCCGGCCTCCAGCCCGGCGTCGCCGTCACCGGCACCGACACCCGCGGCTCCTCCATCTCGGGCCTGCGCCAGACCTCGACGAACGTCACGCAGGACGGCATCAACGCGATGGACAACTTCGTCAAGACGAGTTCGCTCTTCGCGCTCAGCTCGCCGTCGCTCAACTCGACGGGCGAGATCAGCATCACGACGGGGACGACCTCGTCCGACGCCGGCCGCGGCGTCGCGCAGGTGCGCGTCACCACCAAGGGCGGCACCAACGACTTCCACGGCGAGGTCTTCTACCTCATCCGCAACGACTGGCTCGAAGCCAACAGCTTCTTCAACAACCTGTCGGGCACGCCGCGCCCGCGCGAGAACCAGCACTTCTTCGGCTTCGCCATGGGCGGCCCCGTCTACGCGCCGCACTTCGGCGAGGGCGGCCCCAAGCTCTGGGACGGCCACGACCGCGCCTTCTGGTTCTTCTCCTACGAGGGCTTCCGCGAGACGTTCGCCGCGACGCGCAACCGCACGGTGCTGACGCCAGAGGCGCGCACGGGCATCTTCCGCTACACCGGCGCGAACGGGCAGACGCAGACGATCAACCTGCTGACCATCGGCAACCCGGCGGCGCGCCAGCTCAACCCGCTCACGACGGCGCAGCTCAACGCCATGCCGCTGCCGAACAACACGCTCGTCGGCGACGGCCTCAACACGGCCGGCTTCCGCTACAACGTCACCGGCACCGACCCGAGCGACAAGTACGTCGCGCGCTACGACCACCAGCTCGTCGAGCGCTCGGCGTTCGGCTCGCACAAGCTGGAGTTCGTCTTCAACCGCGCCAACTTCAGCCTCTTCCCCGACACCTTCAACTCCATCGAGTCGCCGTTCCCCGGCGGCATCGACGTGGGGCAGGGCTCGACCCGCTGGCTCATCACCGCGGCCGACCACTCGACCTTCGGCAACGTGACCAACGAGCTGCGCTACGGCCGCCAGTGGTCGCCGGTCAACTTCCTGCGCGCGCAGGGCCCCCCGGGCACCTTCTTCATCGACTTCAACTCGGTGACCGACTACGACAACCGGCAGATGAGTCAGGGGCGCACGACCACCGTCAACCAGTGGCTCGACAACGTGGCGTTCCCGAAGGGGTCGCACACCTTCCGCGCCGGCTTCGACTACCAGGACGTGGTCGCCGACACCTTCAACGACGCGGGCATCCACCCGACGATCACGCTCGGCGGCGCGACGACCAGCAACGCGCAGAACTCGAACGGCATCACGGCCGCCAACTTCGCGAACCTGCCCGCGGGCGCGACCGGCAACGCCATCGTCACCCGCGCGCAGAACATTTTCGGCGACCTGACGGGCCTCCTCGGCTCGGCCACCGCGACCTTCAACGTCGCGACCCCCGAGTCGGGCTTCGTCGCCGGCGCGACGCGCTCGCGCATCTTCCAGGAGCGCGACCTCGCGCTCTACTTCCAGGATCAGTGGCGCGCGCACAACAACCTGAGCCTCAGCTACGGCGTCCGCTGGGACTACATGGGCGTCCCGACCGTGCCGAACGGGCTGGCCATCCAGGTCACCAACGCCGACGACATCTTCGGCGTCTCCGGCCCCGGCAACCTGTTCAACCCGAACGCGCCCGTCGGCCTGCCCGGCTTCACCACGAACAACGCCGTGCTCGACTTCGTCAGCGGCGACACCGGCATCGGGCTCTACAAGAACGACTGGAACAACTTCGCGCCGTTCGTCGGCCTGGCCTACTCGCCCGACTTCAAGAGCGGGTTCCTCGGCAGGGTCTTCGGCTCGCAGGGCGCCAGCGCGATCCGCGCCGGCTACTCGGTCAGCTACCTCCACGACGGTTTCACCGTCATCAGCAACGCGCTCGGGACGGGGACGACCAACCCGGGGCTGATCCAGGCGGCGGCCAACACGACCCCGACGGGCGTGCTCAACGCGTCGGGCGTCGGGCTGACGACGCCGACCTTCACGATGCCGATCACCGACCGGCAGAACTTCCTGCTCAACCCGGCCAACAGCCTCTGGGCCATCGACCCCGACCTGCGCATCCCCTACGTCCATCAGTGGTCGGTGGGCTACGAGCGCGAGGTGACGCGCAACATGGCCTTCGAGGTGCGCTACGTCGGCAACAACGCGCGCAAGGTCTGGCGCGCGAACAACTTCAACGAGGTTAACATCTTCGAGAACGGGTTCCTCCAGGAGTTCCTGAGCGCCCAGAAGAACCTCGCCGCCCGCGGCGGGACGAGCTTCGCGCCGAACGGCACGGCCGGCCTGCCGGCCTGCCCGACCTGCGTCCCGCTCCCCATCCTCGACCGGCTCTTCTTCGGGCTGGCGAATACGAGCGGCTACACCAACGCCACCTTCATCAGCAACCTCGCCAACAACAACGTCGGCACGATGGCCAACTCGCTCGCCAACAGCACGACCTACCGACCCAACCGCGAGCGCACGACGTTCCCGACGCTGGGGCTGCCCGGCCTGCCGGCGAACTTCTTCCTGGCCAACCCGAACGCGGCCGGCATCACGTTGCTCAACAACAACTCGATGTCGAACTACCACTCGCTCCAGGCCGAGTTCCGCCGCCGGTTCTCGCGCGGCCTCCAGTTCCAGGCCGACTACACGTTCAGCAAGACGCTGACCGACGCCCGCGACACCTACGGCAACAACCAGACCGACCTGAACTCGTTCCGCACGCTGCGCGACACCGGCCTCGACTACACCCGCTCGAACCAGGACCAGACGCACCGCTTCACCGCCAACGGCGTCTACGACCTGCCGTTCGGCCGCGGCCGCAACTACTGGACGAACGGCAACGGCATCGTTGACCGCCTCGTCGGCGGCTGGACGGTCGGCAGCATCCTGACGTGGCAGTCGCGGCCGCCCTTCTACGTGGCCTCGAACCGCACGACCGTCAACCAGCTCAACGCGGCCAACAACCCCGTCGATCTGGTCGGCATCAGCTTCGAGGAGTTCAAGAACAACGTCGGGCTGTTCCGCCACGCGACGGGCATCTACTTCATCAACCCCGACCTGCTCAACATCACGACCAACGCGGCCGGCCAGTTCGTCAGCTCCACGCTCAAGCCGGGGCTGATGGCCGCGCCCGCGCCGGGCTTCTTCGGCAACTTCCCCATCAACTCGCTCAACGGGCCGCAGTACTTCAACATTGACGCCAGCCTCGTCAAGCGGCTGGCCGTGACCGAGGGCTTCCGGCTCGAACTCAAGACGACGTTCATCAACGTGCTCAACCACGCGAACTTCGTCTACAACACGCAGAACTTCGACGCGACCGACTTCGGCCGCATCAGCGCGCAGAGCGGCGGCTCGCGCGTCGTCCACTTCACCTTCAAGGCGTCGTGGTAGGCGGCGCGGTCTAAACACGACCGACGAAGACGGGAGGGGCGACGCCGCGAGGGTCGCCCCTCCCGCTTTTTGTGCTATGCTGCCCGTCCAACCGCTCTACCAAAATCATTCGCAAGCAGAGAACCGGAGTCCGAACATGACTGAGCTTAAGTCGCCCTTCACACGCGCGGCCGCCGCGCTCGCCTGCGCCGCCTGGCTCGCACTCTCCGCCGCCGCGCAGCAGGCGACGCCGACGCCCGAGCAACAGCAGGAGGACGCCACCACCGAGACCAAGTCCTTCGAGCGGCTGGAATGGCGCTCGATAGGGCCGGCCAACATGGGCGGGCGCGTCGCAGACGTGGAGGGCGTCGCCGGCCGCCCCGACCTCGTCTACGTCGCCACGGCCTCGGGCGGGCTGTTCAAGACGACCAACGGCGGCGTGCGCTGGACGCCGCTCTTCGAGCGGCAGGGCTCGATCTCCATCGGCGACATCGCGCTTGAGCCGGGCAACCCCGAGGTCGTCTGGCTCGGCGCGGGCGAGTCGGCCGTGCGCAACTCGGTCTCGTTCGGCGACGGCGTCTACAAGTCAACCGACGGCGGGCTGACGTGGAAGCACATGGGGCTGCGCGACACGGCGCACGTCTCGAAGGTTCTCGTCCACCCGCGTAACCCCGACGTGGTCTACGTCGGCGCGCAGGGGCACGCCTACGGCCCCAACGAGGAGCGCGGCGTCTTCATGACGACCGACGGCGGGCGGACGTGGCAGAAGACGCTCTACCTCGGCCCCGAGCACGGCGTCGCCGACATGGACATCGACCCGTCGAACCCGAACGTCGTCTACGCCGTGATGTGGAAGTTCCGCCGCACGCCCTGGACGCACACCTCTGGCGACGAGCGCGGCGGGCTCTTCCGCTCGATAGACGGCGGGCGGACGTGGAAGAAGCTGGAGGGCGGCTTGCCGAAGGTCGTCGGCCGCATCGGCGTGGCGGTCGCGCACTCAAGCCCGAACGTCGTCTACGCCATCACCGAGGCGAAGGAGGGGACGCTCTGGCGCTCGGACGACCGCGGCGAGACGTGGCGCAACGTCTCGAAGCAGACCTCGATCGTCTCGCGAGGCTTCTACTACACGCACGTCCGCGTAGACCCCACGAACGAGAACCGCGTCTACGCCGTCGCCTCGAACCTCTACGTCTCGGTGGACGGCGGGCGCACGTTCCGCAACATCACGGGGCGGACGCACGTTGACTTCCACGCGCTCTGGATCGACCCGCAGCAGCCGCGCCGCGTCTGGGCCGGTCAGGACGGCGGCGTCACCGTCACCTTCGACGGCGGCGACAACTGGGAGTACGTCAACAACGCGGCGTGGGGGCAGTTCTACCAGATTCACGTGGACAACCGTCAGCCGTTCTACAACGTCATGGGCGGGTTGCAGGACAACGGCACGTGGACGGGGCCTTCCCGCACGCGCGAGCCCGTCGGCATCCAGAACGACGACTGGCGGATGATAAGTTTCGGCGACGGCTTCTACGCGCTCAACCACCCCGACGACCCCGACCTTTACCTCTCGGAGTCGCAGGGCGGCAACGTCGTCCGCACAGACATGCGCACGCGCGAGCAGCAGCTCGTCGTCCCCTACATGGGCGACGACGGCGGCCCGGCCGAGTTGGCCAAGTACCGCTTCAACTGGAACTCGCCGCTCGTCCCCGGCGCGCACGACAAGAACACCGTCTACCTCGGCGGCAACGTCGTCTTCAAGTCCACCGACTTCGGCAAGAGCTGGGCGGCCATCAGCCCCGACCTGACCACCAACGACAAGGCGAAGCAGAAGTCGGCCGGCGGCCCCGTCGCCTTCGAGAACACCGGCGCCGAGTACCACACGACCGTCATCAGCATCGCCGAATCGCCCCTGCGCGCCGGCCTCATCTGGGCCGGCACCGACGACGGCAACCTACAGGTGACTTCGGACGGCGGGAAGAACTGGCGCAACGTCGTGAAGAACGTGCCGAACTTGGGCGCCAACTCGGCCGTCTCGCACGTCGAGCCTTCGCGCACCGACGCCGACCTCGCCTACGTCTCCTTCGACCGCCACCAGCTCGACGACCGGCGGCCTTACGTCTACAAGACGACCGACGGCGGCGGCACCTTCCAGAACATCACGGGGAACCTGCCCGCGAACGCCTACGTCTGGGTCGTGCGCGAAGACCCGAAGAACCCTCGCCTGCTCTACGCCGGGACGGAGCTGGGCCTCTACGTCTCCTACACGGCGGGCGGCAACTGGACGAGCCTCGCCCTGAAGAACCTGCCGAACGTCGCCGTCCACGACATCGTCGTCCACCCGCGCGACAACGACCTCGTCATCGCGACGCACGGCCGCAGCCTCTACATCCTTGACGACGCGACGCCGATTCAACAGTTGACGCCCGAGGCGGCGCGCGACGACGTGCGCCTCTTCGCCCCGCGCCCGGCGCTGCGCCACGCCACGCGCATGACGCGCTACGGCGTCGGCGACAAGGCTTTCGCCGGCCAGAACCCGCCCTACGGCGCGCTGCTCAGCTACTACCTCAAGGCCAAGCCCGACGACAAGACGAAGGTGCGGATCGAAATCCTCGACGCCGCCGGCAAGATGATCTCGGAGCTTAACAACCTCGCCAAGGAGCGCGGACTCAACCGCGTCAACTGGAACCTGCGCTACGGCGGCCCGCAGGTGCGCCGGCCGCCCACCGACGAGGAGACGCAGTTCACCGGCGGCCCGCGCGGGCCGCAAGTTCTGCCGGGCACTTACACCGTCAGGCTCCTCGTCGGCGACAAGCGTTACGAGCAGAAGGTCGAGGTGCGGCTCGACCCGACGGTCAATGTGCCGGCGGCCGACCTGCGCGAGTCGCTCGACATGATGATCCGCCTGCGCGACATGCAGACGGCGACGAACAACGCGCTGCGCACGCTCGACAGCATCAAGTCGCAGATCGAGTTCGTCGAGCGCACCGTCCGCGACCGCCTCGGCGCGAGCGAAGTGCCGAAGGACTTGACCGACCGGCTCGCCGCGCAGAAGAAGCGCGTCGAGGAGTTGCAGAACAGGCTCGCGCAGCCCGAGGGCGGCCTCGGCTTCGAGGGGCGCGCGCAGCTCGTAGACCGCATCGGCGGTCTCTTCTTCACGCTCGACGGGGCCAACGCCGCGCCGACGCCGGCCGCGCGCGACCTCTACACCGATTTGCAGAAGGAGTTCGCCGAGAAGGTCGGCGAGGTCAACACGTTCCTCTCGGACGCCGTGCCGCAGCTCAACGAAGCGCTGCGCCGCGTCGGCGCGCCGACGCTGATGACCGGCAAGCCCGTCGAGCTGCCGAAGCCCTGAGCCTGCGCGGAGCCTTAGCAGTCGGCGCCGCAGTCGAGGCGTGGCACCCGGCGCATTCTTCCTGCGCCCGGCGGCGGTGACACGCGGCGCGCGCGGCCGGCGGCGCGGCATGCGCGCGCGGCACCGCGATTGCTCAAAGGGGCTTGACCGTCGCGGACGGCACATTCCCCGAGGAGGAAAACAATGCTGAAGAGAATCTGCTCCGCCGCGCTGGCCGCGCTGCTCCTTCAGGCCGCCGCCGCCCCCGCCTTCGCCAAGACGGGCGCGGAGAAGGAGGCGAAGCGCGTCGAGAAAGTCCGCGCGCAGCTCGCCAAGCTCGGCACCGGCAAGGACGCGCGCGTCCGCATAGAACTGCGCGACAAGACGAGGCTCGAAGGCTACGTCAGCGAGGCGGGCGCCGAGAGCTTCGTCGTCGTCGATAAGGCGGGCGCGGCGACGACCGTCCCCTACCCGCAACTGGGCAAGGCCAAGGGCAACAACCTCTCGACCGGCGCCAAGATCGCCATCGGGGTCGGGGTCGGGGTCGGCATCGTCCTCCTCATCATCTGGTGGGACATCGACCACGACTAGTGAGTAGGGCGTTGGAACGCGGGGACGACAGAAGGCGCGGCCCTTTAACAATTCACACAGGAAAGCGGAGAAGCATGTTTAAGAAGGTCTGTTCCGTCATCCTCTCGGCGCTGCTGTTGCAGGCCGCGGCCGTCCCCGCCTTCGCGGGCACGAAGGCAGAAAAGGAAGCCCGGCGCGCCGAGAAAGTCCGCACGCAGTTGGCAAAGATCGGCACGGGCAAGGACGCGCTCGTCCGCGTCGAGCTGAGAGACAAGACCAAGCTCGAAGGCTACGTGAGCGAAGCCGGCGCCGAGAGCTTCGTCATCACGAACAAGGCGGGCGTCGCGACGGTCGTCCCCTACCCACAGGTCAGGAAGGCGCAGGGCAACAACCTCTCGACAGGCGCCAAGATCGCCATCGGCGCCGGCGTCGCCGCCGCCGTCGTCCTCCTCGTCCTCTGGCACATGTACAGCGAGAACGAGCAATAGGGCCGCCGCCCCCGGCAATTCCGGGCGGAAGAAAAAAAGCGGCGGGCCGGATTAAATCCGGCCCGCCGCTTTCTCTTTTGACCCGGCGCCGAAGTCGCCTACACCTCGACCACCTCGGCCTGCGTCTCGGCGTCGAGCAGCGAGGCCGACGTGACCTTGTCCTGCCCGTCGGTCTTCATCAGCCGCACGCCCTGCGCCGAGCGGCCGGTCTTGCGTATCTCGCCCGCCTCGATGCGGATGAGCTTGCCGTTCTTGGTGATGATCATCACCTCCGACTCCTCGTCCACGGGGAAGACGGCGACGACCTTGCCGGTCTTGTCGGTCGTCTTCATGTTGATGACGCCCTTGCCGCCGCGCGACTGCAAGCGGTAGGTCGTGATCGTCGTCTGCTTGCCGAACCCGCACTCCGAGATCGAGAGCATCTTCTCGCTGTCGTCGGCCGAGACCGGCGCGACCGAGACGACGTAGTCGCCCTTGCGCAGGTCGATGCCGCGCACCCCGCGCGCCGTCCGCCCCATCGGCCGCACGTCCGACTCGTCGAAGCGGATGGCGAGGCCGTCGTGCGTGGCGATGAAGATGCGCTTGGTGCCGTCGGTCAAGACCACGTCGAGCAGCTCATCGCCCTCGTCCACGTTGACGGCGTTGATGCCGTTCGAGCGGATGTTGCGGAACTCCGACAGCTCGGTCTTCTTGATGACGCCCTTGCGCGTGACCATCACGACGTAGCGCCCCTCCGCGAAATCGCGCACGGGGATGACGCCCGCCAGCTTCCGCACCGACGGGATGTTGATGAGGTTCACGACCGCCTTGCCGCGCGCCGAGGGGAGCGCGTCCGGTATCTCGTGCACCTTGAGCTTGAAGACCTGCCCGTCGTCGGTGAAGATCATCAGGTACGAGTGGGTCGAGGCGATGAAGAGGTGTTCGACCCAGTCCTCGTTCTTGCCCGTCGAGGCGCCGCTCCTTCCCTTGCCGCCGCGCCCCTGCCGCTGGTAGGTCGAGACCGCGGTGCGCTTGACGTAGCCGTTCTTCGTCACCGTGATGGCCACGTCCTCGTCGGCGATCATGTCCTCGATCGAAAGCTCGACGCCCTCGTCGATGATCTGCGTGCGGCGCGCGTCGCCGAAGTTCTTCCTGACCTCTTCGAGCTCGTCGATGATGACGCGCCTGAGCGACGCCTCGTTGGAGAGGATGTCCTCCAGCTCGGCGATGAGCTTAATGATCTGCTCGTACTCGTCGATGATCTTCTGGCGTTCGAGCGCGGAGAGGCGGCGGAGTTGCAGGTCGAGGATGGCCTGCGCCTGCGCCTCGGAGAACGACAGCCGCCGGACGACCTTCTGAATCTCCTTCACGATGCGTTCCGCCGGCTGGCCGGTCAGGCCGGACGGAATCCCCTTCCACCTCTCCACCTGCTTCGCGGTTATCGCATCGACGCTCCCGGTGAGCCACGCGCGCGCCTCGTCCACCGACCCGGCGTTGCGGATGAGCACGATGATGTAGTCGAGCGCGTCAATCGCCTTGTTCAGGCCCTCCAGGATGTGCGCGCGCGCGCGCGCCTTGCGCAGCTCGTACTCGGTGCGGCGGCGCACCACCTCGCGGCGGAACTCGATGAAGTGGTCGAGCATCTGCCGCAGGGTGAGCACGCGCGGCTGCCCCTGCACGATGGCGAGGTTGATGACGCCGAAGGTGGACTGCATCGGCGTCAGCTTGTAGAGCTTGTTGAGGACGATCTGCGGGATGGCGTCGCGCTTGAGTTCGACGACGACCCTCATGCCGTCGCGGCTCGACTCGTCGCGGAGGTCGGCGATGCCGTCGATCTTCTTCTCGTTGACCAGCTCGGCGATGCGCTCGATGAGCCGCGCCTTGTTCACCTGGTACGGAATCTCGGTGATGATGATGGCGTCGCGCTCGGTCGTGCCGCGCCCGATGCGGTCGATGCCGGCGCGCGCGCGCATCTGGATGATGCCGCGCCCCGTCGTGTAGGCCGAACGTATCCCCTCGCGCCCGTAGATGAAGCCGCCCGTGGGGAAGTCGGGGCCGGGGATGAGCGAGAGCAGCTCGGCCTCCTTCATGTTCGGCTTCTTGAGCAGCGCGATGGTCGCCTCGACGACCTCGGTCAGGTTGTGCGGCGGAATCTTCGTCGCCATCCCGACGGCGATCCCCTCGGAGCCGCTGAGCAGGAGGTTCGGCACGCGCGTCGGCATCACCGAAGGCTCGCTCAGAGACTCGTCGTAGTTGGGGTTGAAGTTGACCGTCTCCTTCTCGATGTCGGCGAGGATCTCGCCGGCGATCTTCGACATGCGCGCCTCTGTGTAGCGCATCGCGGCGGCCGAGTCGCCGTCCACCGAGCCGAAGTTGCCCTGCCCGTCCACCAGCGGGTAGCGCATCGAGAAGTCCTGCGCCAGGCGGACGATGGTGTCGTAGACGGCCGAGTCGCCGTGCGGATGGTACTTGCCGATCACGTCGCCGACGATGCGCGCCGACTTCTTATAAGGCTTGTTATGCTGGTTGCCGAGTTCGTGCATCGCCCAGAGCACGCGCCGGTGGACGGGCTTGAACCCGTCGCGCACGTCCGGCAGCGCGCGCCCGATGATGACCGACATGGCGTAGTCGAGATACGAGCGGCGCATCTCGTCTTCGATGTTGACGTAGTTGCGATCAAAAGTTTCCATCTAATAAACCTTTCCGGTACAATTTGCCGCGCCGCGGCCGGCCGAAGGGAATCCCGTGTCGCGGGCCGCCGAGCGCCTTTCCGCCTTTCAAGTGACAGCCGAACGAGCGCGCCCTACGGCGCAGGAATCCGCCCGCGGGGGCGAGAATTTGACTGTCGAGACGGTACTTTCCGGTGCGGAAAAAGGCGTTCAGAAAGTACGGCATATTGTAGCCCGAAAGGGGCTTTTTGGCAACCCCGGCGGCGGGCTGAAACCCCTGTAAAATCAACGATTTTACCCCGCCCGGAGGGTGCGAAACGGGGCGCCGCCGCGGGCGGCGTTTCGGGGCTGGCGCCCGGCGGAAAACCGGCCTGAAAGGTGACCGAAACGGACGACAAATCGAAGCGCATGCGCGAGCGCATCAAGCTGGCGCTCCCCGTCCGCGTCAACTGCCGCGAGTCGGCCGAGCACGAGTGGACGGAGATGTCGCGGCTCGTTGACGTGACGCCCTTCGGGGCGCGCTTCGCGCTCACGCACCCGACCGAGCGCGGGCGGCTGCTGCACCTGACGCTGCCCATGCCGCGCCAGCTCCGCTGCTTCGACCACATCGAGGATCAGTACCGCGTCTGGGCCGTGGTCTGCCGCGTCACGACCAGCCCGGAGTTCGGCTCGGGCGGCGGCGACACGCGCTTCGAGGTCGGGGTGGCCTTCACGGGGAAGCGCCCGCCGGCGAGCTACGCCAAAGAGCCGGCCACGCTCTACGAGGTGGAGTCGGTCTCGGCCGAGGACAACATGTGGAAGCTGCGCGAGATGGAGCGCCCGTCGGCGCCCGCCTCGCGCTCCGAGCAGACGCGGCTCCAGATGGCCCTGAGCGTCCTGCTGGAGGTCTTCGACATGGACGGGCGCGTGACGGCGAGCGAGCAGACGGTGACGGAGAACATCAGCCGGCGCGGCGCCGCCGTCTGGACGACGCTCAGGGTCGAGCGCGGGCGCTTCGTGCGCCTGACGAGCACGGAGACGGGCCTCGCGGTCGTCGCCGCCGTCCGCGCCTCGCGCACGGGCGCCGACGGCATCCCGCGCCTCCACCTCGAATTCATCGACCGGCAGTGGCCGCTGGAAGGTATAGAGTGAGTGATGGCTAAGCGTATCGTCACACGGCGCGAGGTGCTGCTCGTCGAGGTCGAGCGTTGGTGCGGCGACCACACGTGCAACGCGCGGACGCGCCTGTCGCTGACGAAGGACGAGGCGCGCTCCTACACCGGCTTCGAGTGCGAGCGCTGCGAGCGCCGGAACGACGACGCGCTCGCCGAGCGCGACATCCCCGAGTGGTGGGAGGAGCTGAAGGTCGCGTCGCTCGAAGGATTGAGGCCGGCCCGCACCGCGGGCGGCGAGGACGAGCCGGGCGAGGTGGTCGGGCGGATGAGCGACGCCTGGAAGGAGTTGCGCGGGGGCGGCGCGGCGGAAGACGGCGGGGCGGATGACGGGGACAAGTTTTGAGTAGAGCGGCGGACACCGGAGACACCGGCGGCAGCGAGGGGCGCCCGAGGACGGAGTCGCGCGTGCCGCGCTCCGCGCCGGAGTGGCTCATCGACGCGCTGCGGCCGGCCGTCCTCGCACTGTCGCGCGCCCTGTGGCGCATCAACTTTCGGGGTTTTGAACACGTGCCGGCCGAGGGCGGACTGATCATCGCCGCCAACCACCAGACCTACATCGATCCCTTCTGGGTCGGCGCGCGCGTCCAGAGGCCGATGCGCTTCCTCGCGTGGAACGAGGTGCTGAAGTGGCCGGTGGTGGGGAAGACGTTGGAGCTGCTCGGCGCGTGGCCGGTCGTCCTCGACCGCGGCAACCCGACGGCCTACCGGCGTTCGATGCAGTGGCTGCGCTCGGGCGGCGCGGTGATGATCTTCCCCGAGGGGCAGCGCGCCTACGCCGACGGCGAGGTCGGGCGCTTCAAGGCGGGCGCCGTCCGGCTCGCGCTCGAAGCCGGCGTGCCCATCCTCCCCGTGACCATCCGCGGCGGCGAGCGCGTCTGGCCGCGCGGACAGGCGGTGCCGCGCACGGGGCGCGTCGAAGTCATCTTCCACCCCGCACGCCGCCCCGCCTGTCTGCCCGGCGAAGACCCGCGCCAGTGCGTCACCCGCGAGACCGAAGCCCTCGCCGACGTTATCAAGTCGGCGCTTTAATAAGTAGACAGTAGTCAGTAGACAGTAGAAAACATAAGGCGGCGCGTCCCGGCTGATGGCTGAGACGCGCCGCCCGTTCTTTACCTGCTGACTACTGTCTACTGTCTACTTCTCCTCTTGCGCCGCCTTGACGCTGGCGATGAAGGTGCTGCTCTCGTCGCTGTAGGGCTTGCTGAAGGTCGTGGGCCAGTTGGCCTGGTCGGCGTAGAGTCTGCGCAGGTTCTCGCGGATGCCGGGGTCGCCGCCGGTGAACTCTTCGACGAGACCCTCCCAGCGCGCGGCCAGCTCCCGCGCCTTCTCGCTCGCGGGGTCAAGCCCCTCGGCGACCGCCGCCTCGACCTCTCCGAGCAGCTTCTGCCACTCGCGCTGCCCGCGCTCCAAAACCTCGGGCGTGCCGCGCCGCGCGAGGTCGGCCAACTGCTCCTCCGTGTAGTACTTCTTCATCCACTCCGTGTCGTGCTGCATGGTTATCACCTCCACTATTTTTTTAAACGCGTCCCAGTCGGGTTCGCCGCCGCCGACCGCCACCCGCTCGGCCTCCTCGACCGCGCGCAGCGCCATGTCGAGCTGGCGCCGCTTCTCCGAGAGCGCCTCGCGCTGGAGCCTCAGCGTCTCGCCCAAATCGAGCGCGCGCCGCGCGAGCAGCCCCCTGATCTCTTCGAGCGGCAGCCCGATGAACTTCAGCGTCAGAATCTGTTGCAGCCGCGCGAACTCGCGCGCGCCGTACAAACGGTACCCCGCCCCCGTCCGCCCGCTCGGCCGCAGCAGCCCCGCCCGGTCGTAATGGTGCAGCGTCCGCACCGTCACCCCCGCCCGCGCCGCGAACTCGCTCGCCCGGTACAGCCTCTCCTTCTCCTGCTCCAACGCCGTCCACCTCCTCCGCACGCGCATCCTATTCCCTGACGTTACGTCAGGGTCAAGCACTTTTTTTGAGATTAATTTTGAAGCGACGGGCGTGCGCCTCAAGTCGTCAGGCGTCTGTAAATCGCGGGCATGCGTTCGGGCAAGCTCAGCACGTCGTCGATGATGGTGTAGCCGACTTCGCCGTAGAGGTCGCGGAGCTCGGCCTCGCTGTCGCGGTCGATGGTGACGCAGAAGGGGGTGATGCCGTCGAGCCGCGCCTGTCTCAGAGCCTCGCGGGTGTCCTCGCGGGCGTAGCGCGCGTCGCCGTAGTCGTGGTCATAGGGGCGGCCGTCGGAGAGGACGATGAGCAGGCGCGTGCGCGCCTCCTGCCGGCGGAGTTTCGCCGCCGCGTGGCGGACGGCCGCGCCGAGCCGCGTGTTGTTCTGGTAGTTGATGCCGCCGATGCGCTGCTCGACCTCGCCGGCGTAAGGCTCGTCGAAGTCTTTGACGACGTAAAACTTGACGTTGCGCCGCCCCTCCGAGGTGAAGCCGTAAATCGAATACGGGTCGCCGACGGCTTCCAGAGCCTCGCTCATCAGGACGAGCCCCTCCTTCTCGACCTCGATGATGCGCCGCCCCGGATGCGTGTAGGGCTGTAAAGGGTGTCGGCCGATGGTGCGCGCCGTCGAAGAAGACTGGTCGAGCAGGAACGAGACGGCCACGTCGCGCTCGCGCCGCAGCCGCCTGGTGTAGATGCGCTCGGACTGCCGGCCGTCGGCGCGGCGGTCGATGACGAAGTCGATGAGCGCGTTCAAATCGTAGTCGTCGCCGTCCAACTCGTTCGCCACGCGGCGCGTGGCCTCGGGGCGCATCAACTGAAACTGATGTCGGATTGACGAGATGACGCCGCGGTAGCGCGAGCGCGTGAGTTCGACGAACGTGCGGTCGCCGCGCTTGACCCGCTTCTCGACGACGCGGCACCAGCCGACGCGCGTGTCGGACAAGTCCCTGTCCCACTCGTCGTACTCGAAAGCCTCCTCGCCCGGCTCCAACGTCTGCTCGGCCGACTCGCCCGACATCCAGCGCTCGGCGCCGGTCAGAGTCTCCTCGCCGTTCTCCGACGCCTCGCTCGCCGCCCACGCGTTGAACAGCTCGCGCGCGTCGCGGCGCCGGCGCTCGCGCTGGCGGTCGTCGTCGGGAGTCTCGTCCGACTCCTCGCCCTCGTCGTCGAGGTTCGACTGCGCGCCGCCCTCCTTGTCTTCGCCCGCGTCCTCGTCCGCCTGCCGGTCGCGCTCGGTCATCTCGGGGACGACCGACTGGAAGAGCGTGTAGACGCGCGAGGTCGCCATCAACGTGTCGGCGACCGACGCCTCGGGGCCGGACAGGTAATCGGCGACGATTGCTTCCAGCTCCGAGACGGCCTGCCCGTAGACCGCACGCGCGTCTTCGAGCGCGCCGCCGCAGAGCGTGATCTGGAAGAGCAGCTCGAAGGGGACGAGCGTGACGGGGAGCGAGACGATGCGCGGGCGGCTGCGCCGCAGGTGCTCGCGCACCAAGTCGAGGTCGCGACCCAAGCCGCGATAAGCGTGACGGAGTCGCCGGTCGATGCGGCCGTTCTCCAGCGTCCCGAAGATGCGCGCGGCCAAGCCCCTCTGGGGGAAGAGCGAGAGCACCGCGCGGTAGTCGCCTCCCTCTGGAAGCCTCCGCACGCGCGACGCGGCGAGACGCTCTTCCTCTTCCGGCGCGAGCGCGCGCTCCGACTTGGAAGGGTCGTTGATGTAGCCGTCGAGCGCGAAGGCGTCGAGCGCGTCGGCGTTCTCGGGTCTGTAAGTTTCGGCGAGCGACGTGTAGGCCGCGCGCAGCGGCGCGGTCTCGGCCCATCGCGTGCCGAACTCGATCTGGCCGGCGGCGTGCGCGGCGAGCACTTTGTAGAGGCGGAAGTCCAGCTCCGCGTCGCCGAACTCCGAGACGGCCGACGGGAGGTGGATGGTGCGACCGTCGCCGATGCGCTGCTCGTCGGGGACGGCGGCGAGCGGCGCGACCTCGACGGCGCGCCCCGTCAGCGCCTCGACGTAGAGCCGCAAGGTCTGCGCCACCTCTTCGAGCGCCAGCCCGTCGCGGCCGCCGCTCTGCAACTGCTCGTTGCTCCGGCGCGTCTCCAGCGCGAAGTAGCTGCGCCTCGCTCGCGCGCTCAGGTTCTCAAGCAGCAGCCCCTCGCGCGCCCACGCCTTGAACTGTTCGAGCGTGGCCGAGCGGAGCGCGCGCGGCGCGGCGCGGAAGCAGGAGATGGCCGCCTCCGCGTCCACGCGCGCGACCTCGTGCGTCGCCTCGACGACGGCGAGCGCGACCTCGGCGACGCGCGCGCGGTCGGCGGCGTGCTCGGCGAGCGAGCGCAGAGCGGCGGGCCCCGTGCGCGCGAGCGCGACCAGGCACGCGTTGTTGTGACCGGCCACGGTGCGCAGCAGCGCGCCCCACGCGTCGAACGCCGCGGGCACGATCCTGAAGACCTCGCCCCCCGAGGCGAGGACGTGCAGCGCCGCAGCGCCGCCGCGGTCGAGGAACGATTCGGACTGGCGGAAGAGTCGCAGCGCGTCGTCCGCGCTCAAGCCTTCGACCGCCGCCGGCAGCGCCGCCCACGCGTCGGCCGCTATCCCGCCGACGCGCTGCGCGAACGACTCGGCCAGCGAGAGCGCCGCGTCCCACACTCGCCCGCCTTCGGCTTGAGCTTCGACGGCCTCGCTCCCGCCGTCACGTCCGGGGGCGGCACTCTCATCCTTTTCTTCACGGAAGGCGGAGAGGCGTGCGGCGGCCGCGGGCGTCGCGGCGAGGAAGTCGGAGCTGTGGCGCGCGCTTCGCTTGGACACTTCGAGCGCGACCTCGAAGACGCGCCGCAGCAGTTCCGCGTCGCCGACGGCGCGCGCCACCTCGGGCGCGCGACGGTAGGTTTCGAGCGCGAACGAGGTCGAGAGCGACAACTGCCGCGCGCAGACCTGCAAGAGCAACAGACGCGCGCCGCGCGGCACCTCGGCCAGCTCGCCCGTGCCCGACGTGATGAAGGCCGCGCCCGTCTCCGCGTCGGCCATCGAGAGGCGCCGCCCCAGCTCGCCCCACGCGCGCAGTTCCTCGGCGTCGAGCACGCGCGCCGCGTCGGGCACCGCGCGCAGGAAGTCCACGCCCGCGCGCAGAGAGAGCGCGGCGAGACCCGCGCCGACTTCGAGCGCCGCGCGCGCCACGTCCACGGGGAGCTTGCCGGCCTCGCGCAGAAGCCCCGCGATGGTGCGCCGCTCGCCCGCGTCGCGCACCGCCCGCAGCCGCTCGCGCAGCTCGCGCTCCAGCGGACGCCCCTCGGCATCGTCGCGCCCCTCCTCCGAGTCGAAAATGTACCTCTCAGCCATCCCTTAAAAGTTCGGACAGTGCCTTTGGACTTCTGGACTTCAGCTTAAAATTTCTAAGTCGAAAGGGCAATCAGCAACTGCGCCGGGAAGTAGGTCCCGAGGATGAGGGCTTGGGCGGCCGCGAACTCGCCGCGGAAGCGGTTCCACGCCAACGCCGTGTCCGACGCGACGAACAGCAGCGACCCCGCGAAGGCCGACGCGCTCCCGCCGTCGCCGACCGCCAGCCAGCGGCTCGCCGCCGCCCACGCCATCAACAGAATCACCGCGACGTAGACGACGACCGGCACCTTTAACTTTCCCAACCCCGCCCACAGCAGGCGCAGCATCAGCACGCCGTAGAGCGCGAGCGGCACGGCCGCCCACGCGCTCGGCCGCGCGCCGCCGTCGAGCGCGAACGCCGCCACGTAAAAGAGGTGCGCGATTAGAAAACTGACCAGCCCCGCCACGAAGCGCTCGCGCGGCAGCATCAGGAACACGTCGCCCGCCAGCGAGCACACCAACCCCGCGACGATTAAGGGCCGGTAGCCCGGCGCGACCGCGGCGTGCTTCGCTTGCAGCGCGACGACGATGATGAGAGCGGTCGTCAGCGGCTTGAAGACGTAGACCTGCCGCCCCGCGCCCGCGCGCCCCGCCCTGACGGTGAGGGCTGCGGACGCGAGGACGAGCGTTGACAGGACGGCCGTCGGCATCTCTTTGAAGAAGTGGCGCGGACTCGGTCGGCCGGCGTTCGCCGGTCTAAATCACGGTCGTCACGATCTCGCGGATGCTGCGTTGGAGGTCGCGGTCGTCGGTGATGGGCGAGCAGAGGGCGACCTCGGCGGCGGCGACGGGCGGGATGCCGCGCGCGGTGAGCTGGGCGGCGTAGATGAGGAGACGCGTCGAGACGCCCTCTTCGAGGCCGTGGCCGCGCAGGTTCCTGACCTTCTGGCCGATGAGGACGAGGTCGCGCGCCGCTTCGAGCGGGACGCCGCCCTCGCGCGCGACGATCTCGGCTTCGAGTTCGGCCGGCGGGTAGTCGAACTCCATCGCGACGAAGCGCTGGCGCGTGGACTGCTTGAGGTCTTTGAGGATCGACTGGTAGCCGGGGTTGTAGCTGACGACGAGCATGAAGTCCGGGGGGGCTTCGAGGATGGTGCCGCGCTTCTCGATGGGGAGGCGGCGGCGGTCGTCGGTCAGGGGGTGGATGATGACGACCGTATCCTTGCGCGCCTCGACCACCTCGTCGAGATAGCAGATGGCGCCGCCGCGCACGGCCGCCGTCAGCGGCCCGTCGTGCCAGACCGTCTCCTCGCCTTCGAGGAGGAAGCGGCCGACGAGGTCTGTGGCCGAGAGGTCTTCGTGGCAGGCGACGGTGATGAGCGGGCGCCGCAGGCGCCACGCCATGTGCTCGACGAAGCGCGTCTTGCCGCACCCCGTAGGCCCTTTCAGCATGACGGGCAGGCGCGCGGCCTGCGCGGCCTCGAACAACTCCACCTCGCGCCCCACCGCGAGGTAGAACGGCTCGTCCGTGACGACGTACTCTTCGATGGCTCTCTCTATCATTGTTAAGGGGTGGGTGTGCTAACCGTCGGACTCGCCGTTGCGGCCGCGTCGCACGATGTCAATCAACGCATCAAGCTTCCGGTCGCTATGAGTCTGCGACTCCGCCAAGGCCGCAATTTTAGCATCGGCGTTAGCCTGCGCCGCCCTCAGTTCAGTCATCCCGTCGTGATGGCGCCGGAGCAGTTCGGCCACCGTGGCATTAGCCTCTTCGAGACCCGTAACGCGCCGGTGCATGTTGGCAATCAACTGTTGATGGTCGGCCGCCAGCTCCCTGAGCATCTGATTCGTCTGCTCGATTGCGGCGAGCCTCTCCTCATGTCCGGCAAGCCTCTGCTCATGTGCGGCGTGCATCTCCTTATGCGCGGCGAGAATCTCCTTATGCGCGGCGAGAATCTCCTTATGTGCGGCGAGAATCTCTTCATGCGCGGCGAGCCTCTCCTCGTGTGCTGCGAGAATCTCATCGTGTGCGGCGAGCCACCCGTTGTGCTGCGCCGAGATTTCCGCCAGCGTCGCCATCGCGTTTTCGAGGCGAAGGTTTCTCTCTTCACTCATTCTTCCGCGCTCCTTCCGTTCTCCGTGGTCAGATGGCGGGCTGACGTTTTCCGCGATGTCGGGTATGCTGTACTGTGCTGAAAAAGTAGTAAAAGCTAACTGAAAGGCATCTTAGCACCTCCCCGAAAAGGGCGGCAAACGGTAGGAAAGTGACGACTGACGGGTGACGAGCAGGGAGGAGTTTCGACTCGTCACTCGTCACCGCTTTTGAGCCTTATGAAGATTGCGGTAGCGATGAGCGGGGGCGTCGATAGCTCGGCGGCGGCGGCGTTGTTGAAGGCCGGGGGGCACGAGCTCGTCGGCTTCACGATGCAGCTTTGGAACCAGCGGCGGGGGCTGAGTGTGGACGAGAGCGGCGAGCCTTTGCCGTCGCGCTGCTGCTCGCTCGACGACGTGTACGACGCGCGGCGCGTGGCGGAGGAGTTGGGCTTCCCGTTCTACGTCCTCAACCTTGAGAGAGATTTCGAGCGCGACGTGGTCGAGCCTTTCGTCAAGAGTTATCTGGAGGGCGAGACGCCGATTCCGTGCGTCGCGTGCAACAGCCGCTTGAAGTTCGCGTCGCTCGACCGGATGGCCTTGAGCGTCGGCTGCGAGAAGGTCGCGACGGGGCACTACGCGCGCGTGCGCTTCGACGAAGGCGCGGGGCGTTACAGGCTGCTGCGGGGCCTGGACGCGCGCAAGGATCAGACGTACTTCCTCTGGGAGCTGACGCAGGAGCAGCTCTCGCGCTCGCTCTTTCCCCTCGGCGAGATGACGAAGGACGAGGTGCGCGACCTCGCGCGACTCCACGGCCTCTACGTCGCGGAGAAGCGCGAGTCGCAGGAGATTTGCTTCGTGCCCGACGGCGACTACGCCGGCTTCATCGACCGCTACCTCGAAGCGGAGGGGCGGGAAGACGAAAGGCCCGCGCGGGGCGAGATCGTTGACACGGAGGGGCGCGTGCTGGCCTCGCACGAAGGCGTCCACCGCTACACCGTCGGGCAGCGGCGGGGCCTCGGCGTCTCGCGCCCGCTCCCGCTCTACGTCGTGCGCGTCGAGCCGGAGGAGAACCGCGTCGTCGTCGGCCACGAAGATGAACTGCTGTGTCCCGAGTTCACGGCGGCCGGCGTCAACTGGGTCGCCTTCGACGAGCCTTCGGAGCCGGTGCGCGCCGACGTGCGCGTGCGCTACCGCCACCAAGAGGCGCCCGCCACCATCACCCCGCTCGGCTCGGGGCGCGCCCGCGTCCGCTTCGACGAGGCCCAGCGCGCCGTCGCGCCGGGGCAGGCCACGGTCTTCTACCGTGGCGAGGAGGTCGTCGGCGGCGGGTGGATAGTGAAAGAGAGTAGATAGCAGACAGTAGCCAGTAGGCTCTGCCCCGCGGAAGTTGATGATGACAGGCCGGCTGCCCGGCTCTTAAAGGTGTTCCTACTGGCTACTGACCTCCTAAACCTTTTACCTCCCGACAGCGTAATAGAAACGACCCCGCCCGCTCCCGTTCCGGCGGGGTCTAATTCATTCGGAATCAAAAGGCTGTAAGTTATGACGCGTGGACGCAAGATAGGTTTGATCGTGGTCGGGCTGCTGATGGTCTTCGTGCTGGTGGGGACGCTCGCCGTCGCGCTCGTCCTGATGTCGCTCGACAGCGAGCCGGACGTGCCGCGCAACAGCGTGCTCGTCCTCAAGGTCGAGGGCTCGCTCCCCGACTACACCAACGCCGACGAAATCTCCAGCCGCTTCTTCGGCGGCGAGACCAACTCGCTCTCGAACCTGCTGCTGCAACTGCGGAAGGCGAAGGCCGACAAGCGGGTCGGCGCGGTGCTGCTCGACTTCGGGATGCTCGGCGCGGGCTGGGGCAAGGCCGACGAGATGCGCGAGGCGGTGGCCGACTTCCGCAAGTCGGGCAAGCCCGTCTACGCCTACATGGAGTTCGGCTCCGACAAGGAGTACTACGTCGCGACCGCGGCCGAGCGCGTCTACGTGGCGCCCATCGGCGACCTCTTCGTCAACGGGCTGGCCGCCGAGTCGATGCACTTCCGCGGCTCGTTCGACAAGCTCGGCGTCTACTGGGACTCGTACCAGATCGCCGAGTACAAGACCTCGCCCGAGGCGTTCACGCGCAAGGACATGAGCGACGGCGAGCGCGAGACGCTCAACTCGCTGCTCGACGAAATCTTCAACCGCTACGTCGCGCAGGTCGCCGAGTCGCGGCGCAAGTCGGTCGAGGACGTGCGCGCGCTCATCGACACGGCGCCGCACAACGCGCGCGCGGCGCAGGAGGCCGGCCTCATCGACGGCGCGCTCTACCGCGAGGAGGTCGAGAACGAACTCAAGAAGCGGCTCGGCTACAAGGACGACGAGAAGCTGCACAAGGTCTCGATGGCCGAGTACCGGCGCGTCCCCGCCACGTCGCTGGGTCTGAATCAGGGCGAGGCGGTCGCGGTCGTCTTCGCCGCCGGCCCCATCGAGCCGGGGCGCTCGAACGACGGCTCGTTCGGCGGCGACCAGACCATCGGCTCAGATACCGTGGTCAAGGCCATCAACGACGCGCGCGACGCCCGCGACGTGAAGGCCATCGTGCTGCGCGTGGACAGCCCCGGCGGCGTGACCTACCCGTCCGACCTCATCTGGCAGGCGGTCGAGCAGGCGAAGAAGAAGAAGCCGGTCGTCGTTTCGATGAGCGACCTCGCGGCCTCGGGCGGCTACTACGTCTCGATGGGCGCGAACAAGATCGTGGCCGAGCCTCTGACGCTCACCGGCTCCATCGGCGTCTACGCCTACAAGCCGGTCGTCAAAGAGTTCTACGACTGGATCGGCGTCTCGACCGAGTACGTCATGCGCGGTAAGAACTCCGGCATGTTCCGCGAGACCGAGAAGTTCACCGCCGAGGAGCGCGAGAAGTTCGAGACCTCGATGCGCAACTTCTACTGGAACCAGTTCCTGCCGAAGGTCGCCGAGGGGCGCAAGTTCCAGAGCGTCGAGGCCGTCAACGAGGTGGCGCGCGGCCGCGTCTGGACGGGCGCGCAGGCGAAGGAGAAGGGGCTGGTTGACGAGTTCGGCGGGCTGGATCGCGCCGTCGAGGTGGCGAAGGAGTTGGCGAAGATTCCCGCCGACAAAGGCGTCCGCCGCATCGTCTACCCCACGCCGCGCACCTTCTTCCAACAACTGCTCGGCGGCGGCGGGGACGAGGACGCCGCCAGCATCAAGGCCCGACAGCAGCGCGCCGCCTTCATCAACTCGATGCCCGCCGAGATGCGCCCCGCGCTCCGGCGCGCCGCCATGTTCGAGCGCTTCGGTCCCGGCCAGACCCTCGCCATCGTGCCGTTCGAGCTGAAAATCGAGTAGTCAGTAGACCGCAGTCAGTAGAAAAAACAGAGGCGGCGCGTCCCGGCTTGTGACTGAGACGCGCCGCCCGTTTCTTACCTGCTGACTACGGTCTACTGACTACTTGCCTTCAATCTTCTCCGCGCCCATGTACGGGCGGAGCGCCTCGGGGATGACGACCGAGCCGTCCTCCTGCTGGTAGTTCTCAAGGACGGCGAGCCACGTGCGGCCGACGGCCAGCCCCGACCCGTTGAGCGTGTGGACGTACTCGGGCTTCGCGCCGCCGCCGCGCCGGAAGCGTATCTGCGCGCGCCGCGCCTGGTACGACTCGAAGTTCGAGCACGAAGAGATTTCGCGGAAGGCGTTCTGCGAGGGGAGCCACACCTCTATGTCGTAGGTCTTCGCCGACGCGCCGCTCATGTCGCCGGTCGAGAGCGTGACGACGCGGTAGTGCAGCCCGAGCTTTTGCAGAATACTTTCGGCGTCGCGCGTTAAGCCCTCCAACTCCTCGTAAGAATTCTCGGGGAGCGCGAGCTTCACCAACTCCACCTTGTCGAACTGGTGCTGGCGGATGACGCCGCGCGTGTCGCGGCCGTAGGAGCCGGCCTCCGAGCGGAAGCACGGCGTGTAGGCGACCGACTTCAGCGGCAGCTCTGAGGCGTCGAGTATCTCGTCGCGCCGGATGTTCGTCACCGGCACCTCGGCCGTCGGGATGAGGTAGAGGCCGCGCTCGTCCGTCAGCTTGAAAAGCTCGGCCTCGAACTTCGGCAACTGCCCCGTGCCGAACAGCGATTCACGGTTGACGATGAAGGGCGGCAGCGTCTCCTCGTAGCCGTGCTCGCGCGTGTGCACGTCGAGCATGAAGTTGATGAGCGCGCGTTCAAGCCGCGCGCCCGCGCCCTTCAGGATGGCGAAGCGCGCGGTGGCGATCTTCGCCGCGCGTTCGAGGTCGAGGATGCCGAGCTGCGTCCCCAGATCGACGTGATCCTGCGGCTCGAAGTCGAAGCGCGGCGCCTCGCCCCACTGCCGCGCCTCGACGTTCGCCGCCTCGTCGCGCCCCACGGGCACCGACTCGTGCGGGACGTTCGGGACGACTGCCAAAAGCTCCTGCATCCGCCGCTCGGCGTCGTCGCGCGCGCGGTCGAGCTCGGCCATGCGCTCCTTCAACTCGCCGACCTCCGCGCGCCGCGACTCGGCCTCGTCCTTCCGCCCATCCTTCATCAGCGCGCCGATCTCGCGGCTCGACGCGTTGCGGCGCGCGTTCAGAGCGTCCGACTCGGCGATCGCGCGGCGGCGCTCGGCGTCGAGCGCGGCGAAGTCTTCGAGCGCTGACGTGGGGAACCCGCGCGCTTCGAGCGCCGCGCGGACGCGTTCGAGGTTAGCGCGGACATAGTTCAGATCGAGCATTTGCTGTCACCCTTCGGCCTGTGTTCGATGCTGCGAGAAGATGCGGTTGGCCTCCTCCAGCGTCTCCTTCGAGCCGACATCGTACCAGATGCCCGGCACGCGCCACGTGTAGAAGGGCGTGCGCTGATACATCCACTGGACGAGCCGGCCGGGCTGGTCGGGGTTGTTGCCCTCCTCGACGTACTGGCGGATGAGGGGCAGCGCCGACTGCGGGTAGTAGTAGAGCGCGATCCCCGTCAGCGTGCTCTTCGGGCTGGCCGGCTTCTCCTCGAAGAAGGTGATGCGGCCGTCCTCGTCCACGTCGATGGCGTTGTACTTCTTAATCGCTTCGAGGTCGCCCACGTCGTAGACCGCGAGCACGGGCGCCGCCTTCGCGAGGCAGTATTCGCCGAACTCGCCGAGCCTTTCGCTGAAGAGGTTGTCGCCGGCCACGACGACGATGTCGTCCGTGACCTGCGCCTGCGTCAGCACGAGGTCGAGGTCGCCGATGGCGCCGAGCTTGTTCGTGTCGTCGGTCGAGTGGTCGTTGATGACCGTGATGCGCGTGCCCGCGCCCCGCGCGCCGTACGCCTCGGCCCAGCGCTCGAAGTGCCCCGCGAACTTGCCGTTGGTGACGACGTAGATGTGGTCGATCTCCTCGACGGGCGCGAGGTTGTCGAGCACGTGTTCGAGCATCGGCTTGCCGGCCACGTCGAGCAGCGGCTTCGGCTGGTTCAGCGTGAGCGGGTAAAGGCGCGTGGCGTATCCCGCCCCGAGTACGATTAACTTCATGCTCCCCTCCTTGCGTGTTGTGACTAATCTTTACAATAAAACACGCCGCCCGCCAAACGGCCGCAGCCGCCGCCTGTGTTAATATGCCCGCTCGCACGAACACACATATAACGGAGGAAGAAAAGTTTGAGCGTCGAAGTGAGACCATTCGCCGGGCGCGCCGCCGTCGTCACGGGCGCGACGCGCGGCATCGGCCGCGCCATCGCTCTTGAGTTGGCGCGCCGCGGCGCCGACGTGGCCTTCAACTACGCGCAGAGCGCCGAGGCCGCCGAGGGGCTGAAGGCCGAGATGGAGGCGCTCGGCGTCCGCGCCCTCGCCGCGCAGTGCGACGTGGCGAGCACCGAGGCCGCCGCCGAGATGGTCAAACAGGTGAAGGCCGAACTCGGCCGCCTCGACTTCCTCGTCAACAACGCCGGCATCACGCGCGACAATCTGATTCTGCGGATGAAGGAGGAGGACTGGGACGCCGTCGTGGACACGAACCTCAAAGGCGCCTGGAACTTCGCGCGCGCCGCCGTCCGCCACATACTCAAGAACGACGGGGGCGGCTCGATACTCAACATCTCCTCGATCAGCGGGGTGGTCGGCATGGGCGGCCAGTCCAACTACTCGGCCTCGAAGGCGGGCATGATCGGGCTGACGAAGGCTCTGGCGCGCGAGGTCGCCAGCCGCAACGTCTCGGTCAACGCGCTCGCGCTCGGGCTCGTCGCCACCGACATGTCGCAGGCGCTCACGGAGGAGTACCGCCAGAAGCTCAGGGAGCAGATTCCGATGGGGCGGCTGGCCGAACCCGACGAGGTCGCGCGCATCGCCTGCTTCCTGCTCTCCGACGACGCGCGCTACATCACGGGCCAAGTCATACAGGCCGACGGCGGCATGGCGATGTAGGAACGCGGGCGGAAATTTCAGGTAGAAAGAAGGCGCCCCGTCGGTTTAGGGTAAACCGACGGGGCGTTGTTTTCGGGCAGGCTCGGAGATTTAGGGTGGCGTTGGCTTTTGCTGGAGATCGTCACCTACGGGCGATCCGGCTGTTTTGGCGGTCGTGTTGGATGGGCGAAATATATTGCTCGGAAATCGCTCAACCTTACTAGAGCTGAATGGAACGCTCTTGCCCGTAAGATTGAATGAACCAACGTGGCCGCTTCATGTCAATCATCGTCGAAGCACTGCTAAATCAAATCTGTAAACTGCTTCGTGACTTGGTGAGGAATTATACGCATTTTTTGTCACCTGTCAAGAAGAAAATGCAACGTTCTCCACAAATTTGTGACAGATGCGAAAGGTTATCGTAAACCTTTGACCTACAAAGGTTAAAGTAACTTGTGAAAGTCGGCGCACTAAGCTTTGTAAATCTTTTCGGTTGGCGGCGGCGAAGAAATTTTCGCCTCGCCGGCGTCGGCGGCCGGTAATTGTGTCGGGCGCGCGTAGAGGTCTGGCTCGCCGTGGGGTCTGGTTTTCCAACGCTTGTGTATCCAGAGCCACTGATCCGGGAACATGCGGACGTGGCGCTCGATGGCGGCGGTGAAGTTGGCCGTGTTGATTTCCACGTCGCGGCGGTCGTCGCCGGTGCGGACGATCTCGATGACGGGGCCGCCCCTGAAGACGAACTTGCCGCGCCGCTCGTCCCAGGGCGCGCAGACCGGGATGACCGTGGCGTCCGTGCGCAGCGCCAGCGTCGCGGCGCCGGCGGTCGTACAGGCGAGGCGGCCGAAGAAGGGGACGAAGACGCCCTCGCGCTCCTGCGTGTTGAGGTCTGCGAGCACGCCGAGCGTGCCGCCCTGTCGGAGGAGCTTGAGCGCGGTGCGGGCGGCGGCGCCCTTGTCGATGGGGCGGTTGCCGAAGCGCGTGCGCAGGCGTTCGACCATGCGGTCGATGCGCGGGTTGTCGAGCGGGCGGACGAGGAAGCTCAGAGGCTCGTAGAGCGCCGAGTGGGCGAAGCAGAGCATCTCCCACGACCCGAGGTGCGAGGTGAGGAAGATGACGCCGCGCCCGCGCGCGCGCGCCACGTCGAGGAGTTTCACGTCCTCCGAGTCGTACTCGGCGACCGCGCGCAGGCTTTCGGGCGTGGCGCGCGGGAACTGGCTGACCTCGCCGAGCTGCCGGCCGAGGCTCTCGAACGTGCCGCGCAGGATGCGTTCGCGCTCGGCCGCGCCCATCTCGGGGAAGGCGATTTCGAGGTTGCGCATCCCCGTGCGCCTCAGGCCGCCGGCGACCGCGTAGGCGGCGCGGCCGAGCGAGCGCCCGACGCGGACGGCCGCCGGCCGCGGCAGCGTGCCCAAGCCGGAGAGCAGGGCGCGCGCGGCCGCGTACTCCAAAAATTCCTGAGCTTTACCCTTTTTACCCATGAACGCCCCGGCGAAGTTGCACAGTGTACACGCCGCCCGACGCGCGGGCAAACGGCTGGTCTCCCCCGCGCCGCGCGTGCTATAAGCAGTTCCGATGCCTTCGGGGAAGACTCACGACATGGTCACGCTGGTGCTGGCGCCGCCGACGTTCGCGGCGGCGTGGGGGCTGACGGGGAGCCTGTGGCTGAGCGCGGCGGCGACGGCGGCGACGGTGTTCGGCGGACTGATGTTCGGCCCGGACTTGGACATCCAGTCGCGGCAGTACACGCGATGGGGGCCGTTCAGGTTCCTGTGGTGGCCTTACAAGGTCGCCTTCCGGCACCGCTCGCGCTGGTCGCACGGCATCGTCTTCGGGACGCTCATCCGCGTCGTCTACTTCGCTGCCGTCCTGACGCTGGTGGCTTGGGCCGGCGTCTACTTGCGGGCGGTCTTCGTGTCGGGGGGTGAGCCGCCCGGCTGGCGCGAGGTGGCCGAAGCTTGGCGCGTGGTCGAGGCGTCGGCGGCCGGCTACGGCGTCGGCCCGCGCGCCGCCGTCGCGGTGCTCGCCGGCCTCTGGTGGGGCGCGGCCAGCCACACGCTCACAGACGTGGCCTGGTCGGTCGTCCGCAAAGGCTCGGAAATCTTTTAAGGCCGTCAACCGTAAACCGCGAACCGTGACGAGAGGAAGAGTTTGTCTTCTCTCGTCACGGTTCGCGGTTTACCGTTTACCGTCTTCTACTGCCCGCGGGTCGTGGCGAGGCGGAGCGCCTGGCGGCGGACGGAGTCGGAGACGTTGCGGTTCTGGCCGAGCGCCTTGAGTTCTTTGGCGTGGAGGCGCGGGAGGATGCCCATCGCGGTCGGGAGCGGCGTGCGCGGGTTGCGCGCGAGGTTGTGGATGATCGGGTACTGTCGCGCCCAGCCGCGGTTCATCGCGATCAGGCGCAGCACCTCGTCGGAGACGGTGCGCATGGCGGCGATGGCCTCGACCTCCTGGTCGGTGATGCGCGGGTTGTTGATGACGGCCTGCGCGACGACCTTGTTCGGGTCGCGGATGAGGATGGAGCGCGCCTCGCGGTCGCCCTTCATGCCGAGCTTGATGCGGTCTTTGACCTTCATCAGCATGATGCGGCGGATGAGCGCGATGCGCTCGGGCGCGGCCGTGCCGGCCTCGGCGCTCAGCTCGGCGACGAGCCGCTCGGCCGCCGCCTGCCGCTGCTCGAAGGTCGCGTCGAGCAGTTCTTCGAGCCGCTCTGACGGGAGCCACGAGTCGTCAACGTCAACGTCCCAGACCTCGACGTGCTCGGCGATGAGCCACGCGTCCTCGGCGCTCAGTCCCTCTTCGGAGTCGAACGACTCGGCCGACTCGACGAACTCGGCGGCGGCGACCAGGCCGCGCGCGCGCATCTCGTCGGCGATCTGGCGCGCGCCGCGCTCCTTCTCGAAGAACTCGCGGCGCGTCTCGCGCACGCGCCTCTCGGCGTCGGGCGTGCGCGCGGGGTTGGCGAGCACGGCGTCGATGATGGCGGGCGCGCGGATGAGGCGCTGCTGGTTGACCGCGACGAGGTCGAGCACGGCGCCCTCGCCGGTCGCGCGCGCCAACTCGGCGACGGCCTCGTCGGGCGTCGAGGCGTTGAGCGCCAGCGACTCCTGCACCTCGCGCCCGAGTCCCGGCCGCGAGGCGAGGTAGGTGAGCACGGCCGGCGCGGTCTCGGCCGCGGAGGCGGCGCCGAGCAGCGAGGTCGGGTCTTGCGCCGCGAGCGTCTCGTCGGCCGCGCCCGCGATTTGGGCGTCCGCGTCCGAGCGCAGCGCCACGAGCAGTTCCAGCATCACGTCCTGCGGCACGGGCAGCATCCCGCGCGCCGCGGCCATGCGCGCCTGCTGCGGCGCCGCGCCGGAGACGACGGCCTGGACGACAGGATTTGTGGAAGTGTTGTTGGCGCTCATTCGTCGCGGAGACTTTTTAAGCTCGGGCGCGCGGGCGCGTCTGTACGGCTGCGCGCGCCGCGTCGTCTTTGTTCTCTCTACCGGCTGCTGACTACCGTCTACTTCTTCAGTAGATGTTGAAGTTGTATTCGAGTATGACCCACTGCGAGACGGGCGCGCCGTTGAAGGTCGCGGGCTTGAACTTTATCTTGCGCGCCACCTCGATGCACTTCTCCGTCAGCCCGTCGGGCAGACGATGGATGGCGGCGATGTTCCTCACCCGCCCGTCGGCCCCGAGCACGGCGCGCAGCCGCACGCGCCCGGTCACGTTGTTATTGCGCGCCTCCTCGGTGAACCCCGGCTCCGGCTTCTCGATGATCAGCGCCTTGGTCGTGACCTCGGTCTGGCGGAAGATGCCCGGTGTCTCGGCGCTCGCGTAGACGCGGAGCGACCCGGCCGTCTCGCGCATCCGCTCGGCCTCGTCGGCGTCTCGCGCAGACGCCGCCATCCCCTCCAGCCGGACGGCCGTCTCGCGCATCCGCGCCTTCAGCGACTCCGTCGTCGAGTCCCGCTTCTCCGGCACGCCCTTGCCCTCGCCCCCGCCGGCCGGAGCCGCCCGCGGGTATTTCTCGGCCTGCTGGATGTTCACGTCGATGTAAATGTTAACCAGAAGGTCGCCGTGGAGGAGCGCGGCCTCCGCGAAGTCCGGGCGGAGCGCCAGCGCCTTCTCGCTCTCGACCGCCGCGGGCCAGAGCCTCTCCCTGCGGTAGTGAACCACGGCCATGACGTAGTGCGGCTCGGCGAGGTTGTCTCCGAGCGCGAGGGCGCGGCCGGCCTCGCGCTCGGCGTCGCCGGTCTTGCCGAGGAGCAGCAGCGTGTGCGCGAGGCCGGCGCGCGCGACCGCCGAGTCGGGGCGCGCCTTGAGCGACTTCTCGAAAGCCTTGCGCGCGTCCTTGTGTTTGCCGGCGCGGTTGAGCGCGAGCCCGTACAAATACCACGCGTCCGCGTCCGTCTTGCGCTGCTCGGCGGCGTCGCGCAGCAGCGGTAACGCGCCCCGCGCGTCGCCCCGCTCGAAGAGCGCCTTGCCGCGCTCGAACTTTTCGTCGGCCGACGCACGCGCCTCCGGCCTTTGCGCCAGCGCCGGGGCGGGCGCGAACGCGAACGCGGAAGCCGTGAGCAGTAGCAGCGAAAGTGTCAGCACGCGGGGCATGGCCAACTCCTTAAGACTCTAACGAGAGGAAGGCGGGGCCGCGTGAGCCGCCCCGCCTTCGGTCTAGCACCAATCGGACGGCGGACGGACGGCCTCACGCCGAGGCGCCGCAGCACTTCTTGTACTTCTTGCCCGAGCCGCACGGGCACGCCTCGTTGCGGCCGACCTTCGGCTGGTCGCGCGTGACGGTCTTGGTGCGCGCGGCCTCTTCGCCCGCGGCGGTCGCGCCCTGATTCGGCCCCGTGAAGGTCATCGAGGTCGGGCGGCGCTGGCGGCGCTGCTGCAACTGCTCGGGCGCCTGCTCGGCGACGACCTGGAGGTTGAAGAGCGTGCGGACGGTCGCCGTGTCGATGCGGTCGAGCATCGCCTGGAACATGTCGAAGCTCTCCTTCTTGTACTCGACGAGCGGGTCTTTCTGCCCGTAGCCGACCAGCCCGATGCCCTGCTTGAGGTGGTCGATGGCGAGCAGGTGATCCTTCCACTGCGCGTCGATGATGTTGAGCATGATGATGCGCTCGTAGGTGCGCAGCGCCTCCGCCCCGACCTGCGCCTCCTTCCCCTCGTAGGTGGCCTTCGCCCTCTCCCACACCTGCTCGTTGATGTGGGGCGGCGTCGAGTTGTCGAAGTCGATGCCCTCGGCCTCGGCGTCGAAGGCGTAGGTGGCGTGGAGCTGCACCTTCAGCCCCTCCACGTCCCAAGCCTCGGGCGCGGCGCCCTCGGGGATGTACTGCTTGACGAGGTCGCCGAGCAGGTCTTCGGCGACGCCCATCACGTACTCGCGCTGGTCGGGCTCCTCCATCAACTGGCGGCGCAGGCCGTAGATGGTCTCGCGCTGCCGGTTCATCACGTCGTCGTACTGGAGGAGGTGTTTGCGCGTCTCGAAGTTGCGCGCCTCGACCGACTTCTGCGCCGCCTCGATGCGCTTCGAGACCATCTTCGACTCGATGGCGACGCCCTTCTCCATCCCGAGACGCTGCATCAGGGCTTTGACCTTGTCGCCCGCGAAGATACGCATCAGGTCGTCTTCCAGAGAGAGGAAGAAGCGCGACGAACCGGGGTCGCCCTGCCGGCCGGCGCGCCCGCGCAACTGGTTGTCGATGCGGCGCGACTCGTGGCGCTCGGTGCCGAGGATGTGCAGGCCGCCCAAAGAGACGACCTCCTTGTGCTCGCGCTCGACGAAGGGCTTGATGTACTGAAGCGCCTCCTCCAACTGCTCCTTGGTCGCCTCGTCGGGGTCGATCTCCTGACGCTTGAGGTGCTCGCGCGCGAGAAACTCGGGGTTGCCGCCCAAGAGGATGTCGGTGCCGCGCCCGGCCATGTTGGTGGCGATGGTGATGGCGCCTTTGCGCCCCGCCTGCGCGACGATCTCGGCCTCGCGCTCGTGGTGCTTGGCGTTGAGGACGTGGTGGTAGTCGGGGATGCTGCCGTCGCCCTCGATCAAAATGTTGCCCGCCTCGTCGCGGTGGCGGATGCCGGCCTTCGAGAGCCGGCGCGAGATGAGTTCCGAGTTCTCGACCGAGACGGTGCCGACCAGCACGGGCTGCCCCGACTTGTGCAGCTCGATGATCTCCTCGACGATGGCCTCCCACTTCTCGGGCAGCGTCCGGTAGATCACGTCCGAGTGATCCTTGCGGATCATCGAGCGGTTGGTCGGGATGATGGCGACTTCGAGCTTGTAGGTCGCGTCGAACTCGGCGGCCTCGGTCTCGGCCGTGCCGGTCATCCCCGAGAGCTTGTCGTAGAGGCGGAAGTAGTTCTGCAAGGTGATCGTCGCGAGCGTCTGGTTCTCTCGCTCGATCTTGACGCCCTCTTTGGCCTCGACCGCCTGGTGCAGCCCGTCCGACCAGCGCCGCCCCTGCATCAGACGGCCGGTGAACTCGTCCACGATGATGACCGCGCCCTCCTGCACGACGTAGTGGTGGTCGAGCCGGTAGAGAGTGTGCGCCTTGAGCGCGTTCTCCACGCAGTGGAGCATCTCCATGTTCGACGGGTCGTAGAGGTTGCCGACGCCCAAGAGGCGCTCGGCCTTGTCCACGCCGTCCTCGGTCAGCACGGCCGAGTGCTGCTTCTCGTCGAGGACGTAGTCGCCGGGGCCGGGCTTGTTCTCGGGGCCGACCATCTCCGCGCGGACGAGGTGCGGGATGATGGCGTTGGCCTGATAGTACTTGTCGGTCGCCTCGTCCGACGCGCCCGAGATGATGAGCGGGGTTCGCGCCTCGTCGATGAGGATCGAGTCCACCTCGTCCACGATGCCGTAGAAGTGCGCGCGCTGGACGCAGGTCGCGAGGTCGAACTTCATGTTGTCGCGCAGGTAGTCGAAGCCGAACTCGTTGTTGGTGCCGTAGGTGATGTCGGCGGCGTAGGCGTCCTTGCGCTCCCAGTCGTCGAGGTCGTTGACGATGGCTCCCACGGTGAGGCCGAGGAACTTGTAGATGCGCCCCATCCACTCGGCGTCGCGCGTGGCGAGGTAGTCGTTGACGGTGACGACGTGGACGCCGCGGCCCGTCAGGGCGTTCAAGGTCGCGGGCAGAGTCGCGACGAGCGTCTTGCCCTCGCCCGTCCGCATCTCGGCGATGCGGCCCTGATGGAGGGCGATGCCGCCGATGAGCTGCACGTCGAAGTGGCGCATCCCCGTCGCGCGCACCGACGCCTCGCGCGTGAGGGCGAACGCCTCGGGCAGCACGCGGTCGAGCGCCTCCTGCGTGCGGCGCTTGCGCTCCTTGCGCGCCTCGTCGCCCTTCTGCGTCACGTCGCCCATCTCGCGGATGACCTGCTCGCGCAGTTCCACAACGCGGGCGCGCATCTGGTCGTCGGAGAGCTTCTGCACCGACGGCTCAAGGTCGTTAATCTGTTGGACGAGCGGCGCGAGCGTCTTCAAGTAGCGCTGGTTGCTGCTGCCGAAAACTTTGGTCAGAAATTTATCGATCATGATTCTGGTTCCCGTCGGGGCCGCGGGCCTTCTCCCGCCCCCTGTCAGTCGCGGCGGCCGTGCGGGGACGAGTCCCGTCCACGCCGACACAGCGTCACGACAATAAGCCGATGTTCGATTGTATGTGAGCGGCGGAAGGGCGCGCAAGGAGGGGAAAGGATGAAGGCGGAAGGAGGAAGGATGAAACGGCGGCCATCCGAAATCTGCTGTTAGCTCAGCCCTCCGCCTTCATCCTTCATCCTTTCCCCGCGCCCGCGCGCGCGCTAGTTCGGCGTGATCTGTCGGAGGAGGATGTTGCCCATCTGCTCGCGCGGCATGTCGAGGTTCATCATGAGCTGCTTGCCGCTCGACGAGACCTTCATGCCGGAGAGGAGCGCGCCCTCGTCGGTGCCCCGACGCATCAGGCGGCCGGCGTTGATGAGCACGCGGTAGCCGCGCGCCATCTCCTCGGCGCGCGCCTCCGAGGGCGCGTCCGAGGTCGTCAGCGCCTTGAAGCGCTCGCCGTCGAGCGTGAAGGCCATCCGCACGCGCGACACGTCCGAGAGGAAGGCGAGCGCGTGGCTGTCGTTGACCGACGCGACGAAGTCCTGCGCGAGCGCGCGCAGCGCCGGGTCGGCGGCCGACTCGCCCGTAATCTGGACGCCGGTGAGCGTGCCGTCCGGCTGCCGGTCGCCCTCGACGACGATAGCTTGCGGCTTCGAGAGGTCGAGCTTGCCCTCGCCGTGCAGGCGGCGCGAGCGCGCGAGGAACGCCTTGATGGGCTTGACGTTCACCCTCGCGTTCTCGGCCTTCGGCTTCTCGGGCTTGGCGTCGCCGCCCCTCGGCGCCTCGGTCTTGGCGGTCTTCTTGACGCCGGTTGAAGCGGCTTCGGGCGCGGCCACGCCGCCGCCGGCCTTGCGCGCCTGCGCCAGCGCGGCGCGCCCGCCGGGGACGAGGCCGAGGACGAAGGCGCCGAGCACGGCGAAGCGCGCGAGCGTGCGCGCCGTCTCGGCGCGACCCGGCGCGGCGGGGGCGGCGTGGAAGATGTGGTTGAAAAATTCCCTCATGTTCGTTCTGCGGTGACCGTCGGTCTGCTCCGTCCTCAGTCCTGTTGCGAGGCCGCCTTCGCCGCCTTCTTCGCCAGCATGTCGGCGATCATGCGCGCGGCCTCGTCGCGCGGCATCTCGAAGGACATCTTAAACATTTTGCCCTCGGAGGAGAAACCGAGGCGCTCGTAGAGCCTGCCCTCGTCCGTCCCGCGCTTGGCCATGACCCCCAGCCTGAGGAACATCTTGTAGCCCTCGACGTACCTCGACGCCTCAATCTCGGTCGGCATCTCGCCGGCCACCAGCACCGAGACGTTCTGGCGGTCGAGCTTGAGCCCGAGCCGGACGGACTTCGCGTCTTCGAGCGCGCCGAGCACCCTGCTCTCGCTGAGCGCGGTGAGGAGCTTGTGCGCGAGCGTCGTCACCGTCTCGTCGGGAGCGGTGTGCCACTGTACTTTGACCGACTCGGGCCTAAGCCTGCCGTCCTCCATGCGCTCGGCCGTCGCGCTGACGTTAATCGTGGTGTCGGGGCCGAGCTTGCCCTGCTCGACCAACTGCTTGCCGAGGAGCGCGACCTCCTCGAACGGCTTGACGTTGACCGTCGGCTGTAGCACGCCGTCGCCCCCTTCGTGCCGCCGCTCCTGCGCCTGCGCGAGCGCGGCGCCGCAGAGGAGCAGCGCGGCGAGCGCCAGCAGGAGCCGCGCGAGTCTTCCGTGCGAGGCGCGCGGCGTCGTCGTCCGCGAAGCCGAAGTAAGTTTTCGCACAACCGTCTCCCTCGAAGGCGCCGCAAAAAGGGCGCCGGCCTCAACTCTTGTTCTGCGCGGCGGCCGCGTCCTTCGCGGCCTTCTTGCTGAGGATGTCGGCGATCATCTTGCCCGCCGCGTCCTTCGGCATCTTGAAGGTGATGACGAGGCGCGTGCCGTCCTGACTGATCTTGACGCTCTTGTACAGCTCGGCGTCCTCGGTGCCGCTCCGCGAGATGCGCGCCGCGAACAGGAGCGTGGCGTAGGCGCCGGCGATCTTCTCCGCCTCGGCGGCGGTGGGGAACTGGTTGCCGATGACGACCGCGATGTCCTGCTCGTCAACCTTGAGCGACATGTCAACGCCCTTCGCGCCTTCGAGCGCGGAGAGCATCTTGCTCTCGCTGACGGCCGTGATGACCTTGCGCGCCATCAACTCGGCCGTCGCGTCGGGCGGCGGCTTGTTCCACCTGACGTTGACCGACTCGGGCTTGAGCTTGCCGTCCGCGTCGCGCTCGGCCGTGGCGCTCACGTCCACCGCGCTGTTGACGTTGAGCTTGCCCTCGTCGAAGAGCTGCTTGCCCTCCTTGGCCAAGTCCTCCCACGGCGCCGGGTTGATGCGCGGGCGCTTGACGCCGGTCTGCTTCTCGACCTCGTCCATCTGCGCCTCGGCCTTCTGGCGCGCCTCGTCGGTGACGGGCGTCGGGCTGGCCTCGGGCGTCGGCGTCGCCTGCGCGACCTCCTCGGGGTTGGGCGTCGGCTGCGGCGCGGGCCTCGGCGTCCTCACGCGGCGCGGCCTGTAGACGGGCGGCGGAGGCGCGGCCGGCTGAACCATCATCGGGTCGAACTGCGTCGTCTCGGCGACCTGTGGCGCGCCGAAGTAGTCGGGCGGGTAGAAGAGTTTTTCGTGCGGCCCGAGCTGGACGATGGTGGCGCGCTGGCCTAAGAGCGTCTTGTCGTAGTCCTCTTTGACGAACTCGATCCCCGAAACGGTCGAGGCGAGGTTGAGCAGGCCGCGCAGCGTGGGGATGTAAATGACCGCGACGAGGAAGATCCCGTGCACGACGAGTGACAGCGCCACGAGCCGCGACATCAGCGGCCAGCGCGGCACGCGGTTGACTTCAAAAGTGTCGAAAAGCTGGGACATTCGTTGAAAACTCCGCCCGGCGCAGACGCCCCGCCCGGGCCGGAAATCACGAAGGATTAGACGCTTAATGTCCCCCGTGCGTTGCGAAAATCACACAAAAGTTAGCATTACGCGGGGTCTTTCCACAAAGTTCCTGCGGTACAATCCGGCGCATGACGCGCTCGCGCAAAGGAAGCAGGGGCCGCCGTCGCGGCGCCCCCACGGGCCGCGACGGCAGAAGCGGCGACGAGCGTCACGGCGTCGAACGCGCCGCGCACGACGGCGACGCGCGCGGCCGACGCGACACGCGACCGCCCGACTCTCGCCAACACCAAGGCGCCCCTTCGCGCCCCACGCAGGCGGCTGCGGCTGCCGCCGACACGGCCTCGCGCGTCGCCTCGCGTCAGGCGCGCACGCGCCCGCTGCGCCAACTCCTCGAAGGCATCGGCACGCCCGACCCCGCGCCCTTCCAGCCAGACCCCTTCCAGCTCGAAGCCCTCGCCGCGCTCGAACATGAGGACGTGCTCGTCACGGCTCCCACGGGGAGCGGCAAGACGTGGATCGCGCGCGAGGAGATTCGGCGGCTGCTCGCCGAGGGGAAGCGCGCGTGGTACACGAGCCCTCTCAAGGCTCTGACCAACTCGAAGTTCCACGAGTTCACCGCCGAGTTCGGCGATGAGCAGGTCGGCATCCTGACGGGCGACCGCAAGGAGCGCTCGGACGCGCCGCTCATCGTCGGCACGACCGAGGTCTACCGCAACCAACTCTTCGACGCGCTCCGACGCGGCGAGCAGCTTCAGGCCGACCTCGTCATCCTCGACGAGGCGCACTACCTCGCCGACGAGGAGCGCGGCCACGTCTGGGAGGAGGCCATCATCCTCACGCCGCCGCGCGTGCGGATGCTCCTGCTCTCGGCGACGGTCGGGCGCGCCGAAGAGTTCGCCGACTGGATTGCCGAGGTGCGCGGCCACCCCTGCCGCGTCATCCCGCGCCCCGGCGCGCGACCCGTCCCCCTGCGCGCGGCCTTCCTCTTCCCCGACGGGGGCCTGACGCCGCTCTTCGACGAGCGCGGCCACTTCAACAACGAGATTGCGCGCTTCACGCAGACCTCTAAGGCCGAGCGGCAGGGCGCGCACGGACGCTTCCAGCGCGGCGGGCCGCCGCAGCGCCGCGCCGGGATGCCCGAGATGCCGCCGTCGATTCTGCTCGCGGCGCTCGCCTCCTACGACCTGCTGCCGGCCATCGTCTTTCTCCCGACGCGGCGCCGCTGCGACGAGGCCGCCGCCGAGGCCGCCTACGCGCCGCGACGCGGGGCAGGGCCAGAGAGGCGCGAGGCGCGACGCCGCGTGCTCGAAGGGTTGGCCGAGCAGTACCCGGAGGTGCGCAAGCACCGCCACTGGGACATGGTCTTGCGCGGCGGCGTCGCGTCGCACCACGCGGGGCACCTGCCCGCGTGGAAGCTCGCCATCGAGCGTCTGATGAGCGCGGGCCTGCTCGACTCCATCTTCGCGACGATGACCGTGGCGGCCGGCGTTGACTTCCCGGCGCGCACCGTCGTCCTCGAAAACATAGACGTAAGACGCGGGCGCGGGTGGCAGTCGTTAACCGCGTCGGAGTTGCAGCAGATGACCGGGCGCGCCGGGCGCCGGGGCCGCGACCGCGTCGGCTTTATCGTCGCCGCGCCGGGACTGCACCAGAACCCGCAGAAGCTCGCGACGCTGCTCCACGCGGACCCCGACCCGCTGGAGAGCCAGTTCCGCGCCACCTACACGACGCTCCTGAATTTGCTCGACGCCTACGGCACGTTCGCGCAGGTGCGCGAGATCGCCGAGCGCAGTTACGCGCGGCGCGACGCGGCCGCGGAGGTCGCGCGCATCGAAGCGGCGCGGGTTGACGCGGAGCAGCGCCTGCAAACAAAACTCACGGAGGCGGGCTGCGACCTGCCGCCGGACGTGGCGCGCGGGCTGGAACGTCTGGCGAGCGCGCGCTCGCGCCTGCTGGAAGAAGCGCCGCAGACGAGCGCCGACGCCTACCTGCGCTGGCTCGACAAGGAGGTCGTGCCCGGCCGCGTCGTCTCGGTCGGGCGCGGCAGCCGCCGCCTCGTCTTCGTCACCGAGCGGCGCGGCGACGGACTCGCGGGCGTGCGCGACAACGGCAAGCGCGTCACGCTCGCCCTCGAACGCATCGGCCGCGTCTGGGATGAGACGCACGCGCTCAACGAAGCGGCGCGCGACGCGGCCTTCGAGCTGGTGCAGTCGAACCGCGCGACGCCTTTGCGCGAGCCGCGGCTGCGCGAGGCGCGCTCGCCGACCGAGGAGGCCGTCGCGCTCATCAACGACCTCATCGAGTCGCTCGGGGGCGGCCGAGGCGAAGGCGACGGCGAGCGCGGGCGTTGCGAGGAGGCGCTCTGGTCTGTCATGCAGGAGGCGGAGGCGGTCGAGCGTCTGGGGCGGCGGCTCGAAGCGGTGCGCGGCGAGGTGTGGCAGCCCTTCGAGCGGCGCGCCCGCGCGCTCCACCACTTCGGCTACCTCGACTTCTTCGCCGAGCGCGTTACCGAGCGCGGGCGCTGGCTCGCGGACTTGCGCTTAGACCGACCGCTCTTAGTCGGCGAGGCCATCGGGCGCGGGCTGTTCGCCTCGCTGGACGCGCCGCGCGCGGCCGGCCTGATGGCGGCGCTCGCGGCCGACGCCGAGCGCGACTACGGCGAGCTTGAGCTGGACGACGCGCTGATTACTGCGCTCGCCAAGTTCGACCGCATCGCCTACGACGTGGCGAGCGTCGAGTGGCAGCAGGACATCGAGCCCGCGCCCGAGATCAACTTCTCGGCCGCCGCCACGGCCGCGCGCTGGGCCGCCGGGATGGACTGGCCGACGCTCGTCCGCCGCACGCGCGCCGAAGAGGGCGACCTCTTCCGCATGCTCTCGCGGACGGGCGAGTCGCTCCTGCAAGTCTCCAACCTGACGGACGCGCACCCCGAGGCCGCGCGCGTCGCCGCGCAGGCCGCCTCCGCCGTCCTGCGCGAGCCGGTGCGCTCGGAGGCCGCCGTCTGACGTTTGAGATTTCAGATTCGGGATTTGAAATGAGTGTTGAAATCAAGGGGGAGCCGGTCGTCTACGTGGCGCTCGGCGATTCGACGGGCGTCGGCGTCGGGGCGCGCAAGGGCGGCGGTTACGTGGCGCGCCTGTTCGGGCGCGTCGAGCGCGCGCGGCCCGGCTCGCGGCTCGTCAACCTGTGCGTGAGCGGCGCGACGACCTCGGACGTGCTGCGGACGCAGGTCGGGCGCGTCGGCGCGGCCGGTCCCACGCTCATCACCGTCGGCATCGGCATCAACGACGTGACACGTCAGGTGGAGCCTGAGCGGTTCGCGCGCAACTTCGAGGAGATAGTCGCGCGGCTGCGCGCGCAGACCGGCGCGCCCGTCGTCGTCTCGAACCTGCCCGACTTGTCGCACGCGCCCGTCGTCCCCGACTTCATGCGCGCGGGCGCGCGGCTTCTCATACAAGAGTTCAACGCGCGCGTCGCCGAGTCGGCCTCACGCCACGGACTCTTCCTCGCCGACACCTTCGGCAAAAGCGCCGCCGTCATCCCCACGCACCCCGAATTCTTCTGCCCCGACGGCTTTCACCCTTCGGACGAGGGCTACGAGTTCTGGGCCTTCGAGATGTGGCCGGTCGTCAAGCGCGCGCTCGGCGTGGCGTGAGCCGGTCCGTGAGGGAGGGCGTTTGCTTTTTGACTCCAACGCCGTCCGCTTTTTTGCAGTTTGCCTTTCGGCTGAGCCTGCGCCCTCCCTCACGGCCGGGCTGCCGCCTTTTGCTTTTGCCACATCCCTTCTTTAAGATTGAGTGGCGCGGAACGTGCTTGGTGTTTTGGCCGTATGGTTGTGGAAGGAGGTTCTCCACGAATGGCTGACACGAACGATTCGAGGTACAAGACCGGCAACCCCATCTGCGACGCGGTGCGTTTTCTGAAGGACGCGTCTTTCGCCGTGCTCCCGGCGGACGCGGCGCGGCAGTTGGGCGAGTTCGAGAAAAACTTCTGGGGCGGCGTCCGCTGGTTCGCCGACAAGAACATCGGCTGGATCGACGACAGCCTCGCGGCGGCCGAGCGGCTGCGCGAGGAGTGGCGGCGGCGCAACACGCCGCCCGCGCCCGAGCCGCTCACCTCAACCCCGCCGCCCGAGGGCGTCGGTTAACCTGAAGGGAAGCCGTCGGCTCTTAGCTCAAATTAAGGGCTAAGAGGCCGACGGCTAAAAGCTAAAGATGGAAGTTCTGCTGGCCGAAGAGTACGGGTTCTGTTTCGGGGTCGAGCGCGCCGTCGAGATGGTCGAGGGGGCGCTCTCCGAGGGCGCGACCGTCCGCACGCTCGGCCCGCTCATCCACAACACGCAGGAGATCGAGCGGCTCGAATCGCGGGGCGTCCGCACCATCGACGCGCCCGAAGAGGTCTCCGGGGGCTTGACGGCCGTCATCCGCGCGCACGGCGTGACGCCCGAGGTGCAGCGCGAGTTGGAAGAACGCGCCGACCGCGTCATCGACGCGACGTGCCCCTTCGTGACCAAGGTGCAGAAGCTCGCCGAGCGCGCCGCCCGCGAGGGGCGCGACGTGGTCGTGGTCGGCAACCCCGACCACCCCGAGATGATCGGCGTCGTCGGCTACGCGCCCGAGCGTTCTTACGTCGTGCGCGACGCCTCGGAGGTGGCTTCTTTGCCGCCGCTCCACGCGCCGCTCGTCGTCTCGCAGACGACTCTGAAGCTCAAGACCTTCCTCGACGCGGCCGACGCCGTGCGCGAGAAGGCCGACGCGGAGCCGCAGGTCGTCAACACCATCTGCTCGGCGACGCGCGACCGGCAGGACGCGGCTCAGGCGCTGGCCGGCCACGTCGATGCGTTCTACGTCATCGGCGGCAAGCACTCCTCGAACAGCCTCAAGCTGCTCTCGGTCTGCAAGGAGCAGTGCGCCAAGAGCTATCTCATCGAGACGCCCGACGAGATCGACGCCGCAGACCTCGACGGCGCGCGGCGCGTCGGCGTCACGGCCGGCGCCTCGACGCCCGACTGGCTCATCGAACAGGTCGTCGCGCGCCTGCGCGAGATGGGGCAGGGGTAAGGCGAGAGTCGAAAGGCAAAAGCGAAGGGGGACGAGAAGCGGCGTGGCTCTCGTCCCCCTTTTAATTTTTGCCTTTTGGCTTCTTAGAAGTCGTCTTCCATCTCGTCGGCCTGCATGAGCGCGCTGACGACGATGCGCGCCTCCTCGGACTCGTACTCGTCGGCCTGCGATTCGAGCGCGGTGCGGGCGGTCTCGGCGTCCACGGGGTCGCCGAGCAGCGCGACGAGCATCCCGGTCGGCAGTTGCAGCAGCGCCTCCTGCGCGACGGCGCGGACGGCCGGGTTGAGGTGGCGCGCCGTCTCGCACAGCTCGCTCGGCGCGAGACGCCCCGACATCACGTCGGCGATCTCGTCAACGCGCGCGTAGTCTTTAACGCGCAGCGCGCGTTCGAGGAGTTGGGCGAAGACCTCGGAGGAGCGCGCCTCGCGGTTGAGCACGGCCGCGCAGGTCTCGGTCATGCGGAGCAGGTCGCGCGACTGCTCGGCGCTCAGCGCGGCGGTGCCGACTTCGGCGGCGCGCTCGTCGAGCGCGGCCAAAAGGCGGCTCAGCTCCCACTCCGAGCGCGCGTCGTAGTTGCTCTCGCGGCGTAAGGGGGTGGCGGTGGCGGCCGGGCCTTGAGGCGGCGCCGTCGTCGTAAGGGCGCGCTCGACCATGCCGCGCGTCGCGGGTCTCAGACCCCGCCACACGCTCGCCACGCGCGCTCCGAATTCCTCAATCGTCATCACTTCAAAACTCTTCCCGCGGCCCCGAGGCGGCCGAACGGCGCATACTATAGCACCGTGAACCGTAAACCGTGAACCGTGACGGGAAGAAGCGGAGGCTTTCCCTCGTCACGGTTCGCGGTTGACGGTTTTCAGCGATTGTGGTCGATGATTTCGGTGATGGCGGAGAAGGGGATTTTGACGAGTTCACCGTCGGGGCGCTCGATCTTGACCGAGGGGCGCGTGAGCGCCTGCGTCTGCTTGAGGCTGCGGACGACGCCGCGGACGCGGGCGCCCGTCTCGGTCACGATCTCGACGTTGTCCTTGCCGTAGAGCGGCTGGAGCGCCGCCAGTGCCTTGGTTACTTCCACGTCAGTCTCCTTCAGAGTGAGCGAGAGCACGCCGCGTGCCGCTTGCGCCCGTGCGCGCGGCGAGCCACAATGTGTCGGTGACAGCGGGAGTTCCGGCGTGGGCTGAGTCTAAGTCCCGCGCGCGCCGGATGCAACCGCGCCGCTCCAAAGCGCGTATATTCCTACACACACGACGCCGGACGAAGGCGCGCCGCCGTGCGCGCGCGCCGAGCCGGACTCAACCGAACACCGAACGCGGGACTTTTCAGACGGAGGGGCGGGCATGCGAGCCGAAAATACTGACACCGTCAACTGCCCGAGCTGCGGCGCGACGCTCGTCGCCGGACTCAGGTTCTGCCGCATGTGCGGCTACCGCCTGGGCGAGGGCGTCGAGGAGTTCGTCGCCACGCAGCGCTTCGACGCCGCCTCGATGCCGCCGATGGCGTCGCCGGCCGCGCCCAACACCGACCCCTTCGCCCCGCGCCAGACGTGGGGCATGGCGCCCGTCCAGCCCGTCCAACCCATCCAGCCTTTCGGCGCCACCTCGTCGCTCAACGCCCCCCGGCAGGCGGGCGCGGTCTCGGGCTGGGCGAAGTCGTGCGCCCCGAAGCGCGGCGGCTGGTGGCTCTGGCTGATGATCGCGCTCGTGCTCCTGATCGCGGGCGGGATGGTGCCGCTCTCGATGAGGTCGCGCGGCGGAGGCGCCGTGCCCGCCTCCCGGTCGTTCCTCGGCGTTGACGGGTTCGAGACGGCGCCGGGCGGCGGCGCGCTCATCACGGGCATCGCCGGCCCGGACACGCCCATCGTCCGCGCCGGGCTCATCGGCGGCGACATCATCAAGAGCTTCGACGGCCGTCCCGTCCGCGACGAGGACGCGATGCGCGAGATTCTCGGCAGCACGCCCGTGGGCAAGACCGTCGAGGTCGTCTACGTCCGCGACGGCGTGACGGCGACGACCACGCTGACCACCGTCGCGCAGAGGGAGACGCCGGGCTTAAGGCTGTTCGACCGCCGGCCGGGCGGGCGCGGCGTCATCGGCATCGACCCCGGCGACCGCGTGCGCGTGCCGAACTCGGAAATCTTCGGCGTCGAGCTTGACGACGTGAGCCGCAACCAGCCGGCCGACATCTCGGGGCTGAAGGAGCGCGACATCATCGTCAAGTTCGGCGAGTTCCCCATCCGCACGCCCGGCGACCTGCGCTACCGCATCGCCGAGGCGCAGCCGGGCACGACCGTCCCCGTCACCGTCGTCCGCGGCTCGGAGCAGTTGGAGATTCCCGTCAAGGTCGGCAGGAGCCGAGACTAGCCCCTTCGGGGAAGAGAAGAGGCGAAGCACAGAGCGGAAGCAAAGCGAAGGGGGATGAGAGGCAGCATGCCTCTCATCCCCCTTCCGTCGTTCGTGTCTCGCGCTTCTCGGTTCCGCCGCCGCCCCGCGTCAGCCGTCGCCCGCGTCGCGCGGCGAGCCGTATTCGCGCAGGCGCGCCTCCATCTCGCGGCGCACGTCCTCGCGGTCTTCTTCGGCCTCGTCCGGCTCGAACAGCTCGAAGAGCGCGTAGGGCGTGTCGCCCACCAGCCGCAGCTCCCACGCCTCGCGCCCTTCCGCCGAGGGGCGCGTGAACCACATCGCGTCAACCTCAGACTCGACGACGGGCGCGCCCTCGTAGCTCGCGCCGCCGCCCGCTTCGGCGCTCGCTTCGGCGAACGTCCCCGGCCGCGCCAGCACGCGCGCCAGCCGCCAGCCGTGCCGGCGGTACTGCGCGAGCACCTCCTCAAACTTCCCCGACTGACTCATCGCCCCCGGTTCTCCTCCCGCCCGCGTTTGTCTACAATCGGCCCCGCGTGTTATCACACACGACGCGCGCGGGGACAAGCCCCGCCGCGGACGCTTCGGGGCGCGCGCCCTCACGGAAGCGCGCCGAGAGGAGAACCCACAGGCTTGTCGGTCGAAGAGTACGGGGAGAACGAGGCCGCGCGCGCGCCGCGCGGCGGGGCGGCGGGCGCCGCTTCGCCCTTCCACGCGGCGCTGGCTCGCTCGCTGGCGCGCCGCGGGCTGAGCTTCGAGGGCTTCTGCCCGGCCGGCGACACGCTGACGCGGCGCGTGCTCGAAGAGTACGGCGCGATGTTCGTCGCCGAGGGCGTGCGGCTCCCGCCGGCCTGCGTCTTCGAGAACGAGGAGGCGGTCGAGCGCTTCCAGCGCGAGGCGGGCTGGCGCGCCGAGGTTCTGGACGGCTCGACCATCGAGCTTCAGCCGGCGGCGATGGCGGCGCTGATGAACGCGCGCGAGGAGGCGGCCCGCGCCGGACTGCGCGTCACGCCGCGCGGCGGGGACGAGGCCGGCCGACGCAGCTACGCCGACTCGCTCCGACTCTGGCGCTCGCGCTGCGACCCGGCGCTCGACCACTGGTGCGAGCAGGGCCGGCTCGAAGGCGCGGAGGCCGAGCGTCTGCGGCGGCTGCCCTTACGCGAGCAGGCGTCGGCGGTTCTGGAGCTTGAGCGCGGCGGCATCTTCTTCAGCAAGGATTTTAAGAAGAGCATCCTCCAGTCGGTGGCCGCGCCCGGAGCGTCGCAGCACCTCGCGATGCTCGCCTTCGACATCGAGGAGTTCGCCGACCCGCACGTCCAGCGAGTGCTCGCGCGCCACCGCTGGTTCCAGACCGTCCTCAGCGACCTCCCGCACTTCACCTACCTCGGCCTCGAAGAGCGCCACCTCCCCTCGCGCGGCCTGCGCCGCGTCGAGTCCGCCGGCCAGACCTTCTGGGTGCCGGATTTGGGGGAGAGTAGCCAGTAGAAAGTAGTCACTAGACAGTAGCGGCTCCCGCCCGGCGGATGTGGACAGTGACGGCCGGTCGGCCCGACTCGTAAAGGTTTTCTACTGACTACTGACTGCCGTCTACTGTCTCACTTTACTTTTCCCCTCGTTTGTGAGAAAGACTTGTGGCCGCCTGTCGAATGAAGACTCCCGGCTTGGCCCGAATAGTTTTCCACCCCTGAGAGTTTAAGGAGAGAAAGATGATTGCATGTCCTTCCTGCGGTGCCGAGAACGTCGAGGGCACGCGCTTCTGCGTGAAGTGCGGCACGACGCTCCCGGCCTCCCCCGCCCCCGAGTCCTGGCGCCAGAGCGGCGACCTGGGGCAGCAGCCGACCCAGCAGCCCGGCTACCAGTCGGGCGGCTACACGCCCCCGCAGCAGCAGCAGCAGTCGTCCTACCCCCCCACGTACAACCCGCAGCAGGGGATGTATCAGCAGCCGCAGCCGGCCCTCGGGGGCGCGCAGCCGATGCACCCGGCCGTCCCGGCGGTCGTCAGCCTCTTCCTGCCGGGCATCGGCCTGCTGTTCGTGCCGAACAAGGCGGGTCTCGGCATCGGCATCTTCGCCGCGACCATCGTCTACGCCGTCATCGCCACGATCCTGACCTTCGTCGTCGTCGGCGTCTGCCTCTTCGCCGTGATGCCGCTCATCAACGTCGCGGCGGCCGTCCACAGTTGGGACGAGGCGGCGAAGAACTCGAACGGGCAGTTCCAGCCCATCCTCTTTAAGTAGGTGGCGGCCGGGCCCTCGGCCGCCCCGGCGTCAACGGATGTCTACGCTCTACCGCGCGCTGATGTACATGGGGGGCTGGTGGTGCCACCAGCTCCCCGCGCGCTCGCCGCACCTCTTCGGCGCGCAGTTGCCGCTGTGCTGGCGCTGCACGGGCATCCTCCTCGGCGCGCTCGCGCTCCTCGGCTGGCTGCTGTTGAAGAGGCGACTCCCGCCGCTCATCCCCTGCCTGCTGCTCTCCCTCCTGCTCCCCTTGGACGTGCTCTACAACGTCGTCACGCACGGCGACGGCGACAACGCGCGCCGACTCGTCACCGGACTGCTCTGGGGTTTCTGCTTTACGTCGGTCGCGCTGCAACTCATCAGGCTTCTCTCCGTCTCGCTCTCTCGCGCCGGGACGCGGCCGGCGCCCGACGCCGGGAGTTGAGCCGAGGCTGAGCTAAGACCGTGCCGGGCCGGAAAAACCTTGCGCCCGGCCGCGGACATGCTAAACTCTCAACTCGCCCGGCGTCTTCAGGTCAAGCCGGGCGAAAAGTTTCTCCCCGTACAATAAACGTCCCAAGTTAAGTTTCACCCGTGGCGCTCGGCCGCGGCCCCCTTTTCTCTCTACTGCCCCGCTCTGAGAAGCAGAGAACTGGCGTACGCAGTCCGCAGCGACCCTTCTTTCCCGAACGAGAGGGTCAGGAGATGGACACCCCCCAGATCATCGCCGGGCGGTTTCGCGTCGAACGCGAAATCGGCAGGGGCGGCATGGGCACGGTCTACCGCGCCTCGCACCTCGGCCTCGAACGCCCCGTCGCCATCAAAATCCTAAAACAAGAGTTCGCCGCCTACCCCGAGGTCGCCGACCGCTTCATGCGTGAGGCGCGGACGATGGCGCGACTCAAACACCCGCGCGCCGCCATCATCTTCGACGCCGGTCACCTCGCCGACGGCCGCCCCTTCATCGTCATGGAGTACGTCGAAGGCTCGACGCTCGCCGAGACGCTCCAGCGCGAGGGGCCCTTCGCGCCCGAGCGCGCCGTCCGCGTCGTCGCCGAAATCTGCGAGGTGCTCTCCGAGGCGCACGCGCTCGGCATCGTCCACCGCGATTTGAAGCCCTCGAACATCATCATCAACGAGCACGGCGTCTGCGTCCTCGACTTCGGCATCGCCAAGGTCTTGCAGGACTCGACCGACGTGACGCGCACGCACCCGACGACCGAGACCGGACTCGTCATCGGCACGCCGCGCTACATGTCGCCCGAGCAGTGTCTCGGCCACCGCGTCGGGCCCGCGACGGACCTCTACAGCGTCGGCGTCCTACTCTACGAGATGCTCGCCGGGCGTCCCCCGTTCATCGACCCGCTCTCGTCGGTCGTGCTCGTCAAGCAGGCGACCGCGCAGCCGCCCGCGCTGCTCTCGCTGCGGCCGGACGTGCCGCGCTCGCTCGCGCTCGCCGTCCACACGCTGCTCGCCAAGAACCCCGCGCACCGGCCCGCGACCGCCGCCGACGCGCGCTCAATGGTCGAGCGCAGCGTCGAGCAGGCGCGGCGCGAGGCGACGCACCCCGGCGTCAGGATCGAGCCGTTCGCCTCGACCATCGGCGCGCTCGACTCAGGGCGCTTTAACTTCACGCGGGTCGCGACGCTCTTCGCGGTCTTCGCGATGGCCTGCACGGTGGCGGTCGCTTGGTCTGCGCGCGAGGGGCGGCGCGCCGTGCTCGAAGAGGTGGCGGGCAACCCGGCCGCGGCCGCGTCGGCTCTGCTGCCGCGAAAGGGGCGCGCGGCGCGACCGGCGAGCGTGCCGGCGGCGCTCACGCGCGACTCGGCGTGGCGCGTGGCCTCTTCGCTCGCGAAGGGGCGCGTGCGCGACGTGCGCCTCGTCGGGACGGGCGCGGGTCAGGTCGTGGCGGCCGTCACCTCCGACCCGTTCGAACGCGCGACGACGCTCCTCGTCATCGAGCGCGGGGGCGGCTCCTACGCCGTGACGAAGACTGTCGCGCTCGACGTGGAAGGCTTCCGCGGCGCCGAGTGGTCGGCCGAGGTCTTAGACCTCGACGGCGACGGCCGCGAGGAAGTGCTCTGCGAGGGCCTCGCGCCTTCGGACGGCGGGGCCGAGAGCCGCCGCTACGTCGTCTACACGCCGCGCAGGCGCGCGACCTACAGCCTGCACCTCGCCCCCGACACGTCGGGCGCGCACGCGCTGCGCGCCACGTGGTCGCCCAACACGCAGGGCGCCGAGGCGCAACTCTTCCGCTACGCGCTGCGCCAGCGCGCCTACAACGTGGACTGAAGAGAAACGAACGCGCGCCCGAAGTGACGAAGGCGGCCGCGACACTCGAAGATGAGTGTCGCCGCCGCCTTTCTCGTCGCGGTCTTGATTGAGGCGCCGCCCCCTCTAACGTTGGAGGCCGTGGCGCGGGGCGCGGTCAGCGGCGGAAGAACTCGCGGAAGAGGTTGCCGATGGCGCCGGAGACGAACGTATTGCCGAAGCGTTTGAACGTGGCGCGGGTGCCGATGCGGTCGTGGCCGGGCGTGCTGTGCTCCCAGATGTTCGCCATCGCGCTTGAGGTCATCGCGCCGGCGAAGCGCGAGTAGTTCGGCTCCAGATTCCCGTCGTCGTCGCGCGTGACGAAGAGGCGGCTGACGGCGTGGAGCGCGCGCCCGCCGACGCCCTTCTTCCGCGAACGCTCGTAGCGAGGGTCTTGGCGGAAGAGCGTCGGGTAGATGCCGTTGCCGAAAATCCTGTAGGTGGTGCCGGTGGCGAAGACGCGCGCGGTGCGCGAGCCCCAGTCGGCCACCTCGTCGCCCCCGTCCTTGTGCGGGAGTCGATCCTCGCCGATCTGCGTGATGCCGGCGTTGAAGGCGGCGGTCGCGTAAGGGACGGGGTTGAGGAAGGCGCCGCGGAAAGCGCGCTTCATCTTCTGCTCGCCGGTCAAAGGCGCGGGCAGGCCGGGCGTCGGCGTCGGCTGTTGCCCCTGCGCGCCGCCGGCCTGCGCGTCCCGCGCGACCGTCGCCCGCACTTCGGTTTGAGAGGCTTCGCCCGGCTTCGACTCGAGTCCCTGCGCGCGCGCCGACGCGGCGCCGGCGGAGACTAAAACGGCCAGCGCGAGCAGCGCCGGCGACAGAAGTGTGCACGGCTTCGACATCCTTTTCCTCCGGTTCGTCCTTGTGAGTTCTTATGGCTTACGCGGCCATTGTAACCCATCCCCGCGCCCGCGTGTCTGTTTCCGATTGCCCCGGCCGCCCCGGCCGACTAAAATCCCGGCGCGGCGAGTCTTCCGCCCGCAGCCCCTTCATCTACGGTTCGCGCGACTAAGTCCGACAGGAGTCTCCCGATGTTCTTCAAACAGTTCTACCTCGGTTGTCTGGCGCACGCCTCCTACCTCGTCGGCTCGGACGGCGAGGCCGCGGTTATCGACCCGCAGCGCGACGTGGCGCAGTACGTGGCGGAGGCCGAAGGCCAGGGGTTGAAGATCAGGTACGTCGTCGAGACTCACCTCCACGCGGACTTCGTGAGCGGCCACACAGAGCTCGCCGCGCGCACCGGCGCCGAGATCGTCATCGGCGCGAAGGCCGGCGCGCGCTTCCCGCACCGGGCGGTGCGCGACGGCGACGAGCTGAAAGTCGGCCGCGTCCGTCTGCGCGTGCTCGAAACTCCCGGCCACACGCCCGAGAGCATCTCCGTCCTCGTCATCGACCCGGAAGTCTCGCCCGAGCCTCTGAAGGTTCTGACGGGCGACACGCTCTTCGTCGGCGACGTGGGACGCCCCGACCTCGCGGGCGCGCGCGGCCACACGCCGCAGGAGATGGCGGGGATGTTGTACGAGAGCCTGCACGGCAAGCTGCTCAAGCTCGGGGACGCGGTCGAGGTCTGGCCCGCGCACGGCGCGGGGAGCATGTGCGGGCGCAACATCTCGAAGGAGACCTCCTCGACCATCGGCCAGCAGCGCCGCTCCAACCACGCGCTCGCGCCGATGGCGCGCGACGAATTCGTCCGGCTCTTGACGACCGACCTGCCAGAGGCGCCCGCCTACTTCCCCGCCGACGCCGAGATCAACCGCGCGGGCGCGACGCCGCTCGCGGAATTGCGCCGCCCCGCCGCGCTCATCCCGCAGCAGGTCGCCGCCTACGCCAACCTCGGCTACGTCGTGCTCGACGTGCGCGCGGCATCGGAGTTCGGCGCGGGTCACGTCCCCGGCGCGCTCAACATCGGGTTGGGCGGACAGTTCGCGAGCTGGGCCGGCGCGCTCGTTCCGTTGGGCAGCCCTCTCATCCTCGTCGCGGCTGACGAGGAGCAGGTTGACGAGGCGCTCATGCGTCTGGCGCGCGTCGGCCACGACTCGGTGCGCGGCCACCTGCGCGGCGGCATGGCGGCGTGGCGCGAGGCCGGCTTCGAGGTCTCGGAGGTCGAGCAGGTATCGGTCGCGGAGTTGCGCCGGATGCTCGAAGACGTGGAAGACTTGCAAGTTCTGGACGTGCGCCGCCCGGCCGAGTTCGCCGCCGGCCACGCGCCGCGCGCGTGGAGCGCGCCGCTCTCGCCGCGACTGCGCGAGGAGGCGGCGCTGCTCGACCCGTCGCGCCCGCTCGCGGTCATCTGCGCGGGCGGCTACCGTTCGAGCGCCGCCGCCAGCCTCCTCCGCCCGCTCGGCTTCCGACGCCTCTACAACGTCGAGGGCGGCACCGGCGCTTGGCTCTCCGCCGGCTACCCCGTCGAGAAGCCGACCGCCGCGCTCTGACTCTCTTCGCAAACTGCTAAGCACGCCCGCGCCGCTCGCCTTTTGCAAGTCGGGCGGCTCTCCGTCTTAACAAATCAGAGGATAACCGCCCGTCGGCGCCTCCGGCATGCGGCTTGAAGAACTCTTACGCGAAGGCGCACCGGGACGCGCCGCGAGGAGGTTGAAAGCTCATGTCAGAAGCGCGTGTGTCGAAGGGTCGTGTGGTTCTCGCCGGCGGGAGCGGTTTTCTGGGGCGCGCGCTGGCCGAGGAGTTTGCGCGCGCCGGCTACGAGCCGGTCGTGCTCACGCGGCGCGTGAGAAAGAACTCGCGCGCGCGTCAGGTCGAGTGGGACGGGCGCACGGTCGGCGCGTGGGCGCGCGAGCTTGAGGGCGCGGCGGCGGTCGTCAACCTCGCGGGCCGCAGCGTCGAGTGCCGGCGCACGCCGAAGCACCGGCGCGAGATAATCGAGTCGCGCGTCCGCTCGGTCGAGGCCGTGGGGCGCGCCCTCGCGGAGTGCGCCGAGCCGCCGAAGGTCTTCGTGCAGGCCGCGTCGCTCGCCGTCTACGGCGACGCCGGCCGCCGCGTCTGCGACGAGACCGCCCCGGCCGGGAGCGGCTTTCCCGTCGATGTCTGTCAGCTTTGGGAGAGCGCGTTCAACTCGCTCGAACTGCCGGAGACGCGAAAGGTCTTGCTCCGCATCGGCTTCGTGCTCGGCCGCGACGGCGGCGCGCTCCCACGGCTCGCGCGGCTCGCGGGCTTCTACCTCGGCGGCACCGTCGGCCACGGACACCAGTACATCAGTTGGGTCCACGTCCGCGACTTCCAACGCCTCGTCCTCTGGTGCGTCGAGCACCCCGAGGCCGAGGGCGCCTTCAACGCGACGGGCCCTTGCCCCGTCACCAACGCCGAGTTCATGTGCGAGCTGCGCTGCGCGCTCAAGCGCCCGTGGACTCCGCGCCTCCCCGCCCGGCTCGTCCGCCTCGGCGCTTTCATGATGAGGACGGACGGCAACCTCGCGCTCGAAGGCCGCCGCTGCATCCCCGACCGCCTCGTCGAAGCGCACTTCAAGTTCCTCTACACCAACCTCGAAAGCGCGCTCGCCGACCTGCTGCAACCGCGCGTGGGCGAGCCGGAGCCGGCGCCCGAGAGGCCGGCGGTAAAATTTCCGAGCGTGAGGGAGGTGGTGGCCGTCGGCGGGGCGAAGGAGCCGAAGCGCCTGAGCGCCGCCCACGGCACGCGCTGAGCGGGCGGGTTAACCCTCAGGCGCGTACATTCCGTTTGACGCCTCCGTCCTATCCGTTTAGCATCGCAGGCGTCCCCCGAAAATTCGCCGCGCGCCGGAGGGTGCTCGTCATCGAGTGGGTTAATGCGGTCGTCCACAGCAAGTGGTTCGAGCTGTTCCTGATCGTCTTCGTCGCCACCTTCCACGGCTACGGCGCGGCGTGGCTCGCCGTGCGGATGCTCTTCCGCCCGCACAACCCCGTCCGTGTTTTCGGCCTCACGGTCTGGCCGCAGGGCATGATCCCGCGCCACCGCGACCGGCTCGCGCAGACCATCGGCCACGCCGTCGGCAACGAGCTGGTCTCGCAGGAGACGGTCGTCCACGCGCTGTTCGAGACCGGCTTCTTCCGCCGCAAGGTCGAGTCGTTCGTCTCCGCCTTCGTCGGCGAGCTGCTCGAGAAGAACTACGCCACCGCGCTCGACGCCATCCCGAAGTCGGTGCGCGCGCCCGTCCTCGACGCGCTGGCCGCGCTCCAACACCGCATCGCCGAGCACGTCGCCGGCGCGCTCAAGAGCGAGGAGACGGCCGAGGCCGTCACGCGCTTCGTAGACCGACGCGTCGAGGACATACTCGCGCAGCGCCTCTCCGACGCCGTCGGCGCCGAGACGTTCGAGCAGGCGCTCGGCTTCGTCGAGAACCGCTTCCGCGGCGTCGTCAACGAGCGCGGCTTCGAGTCGAAGGTGCGCGAGTTCGTCTCCCTGCGCGTGGACGAGCTGGCCGGGAGCCGCGCCACGCTCGCCGAGATGTTCACGTCCGACTCCGTGGCCGTCCTCAAGGAGCGCATCGACAGTCAGGTGCCCCCCATCGTCCGCCACCTCACCGAGATCGCGACCAATAAGGGCACGCGCAAACAGATCGGCGCGCTCATCAAGCGAGAGGTTGACGACTACTACCAGCAGCTCAACTTCTTCAAAAAAATATTCATCTCGCGCGAGCGCATCCACGGCGAGGTGGACGAGCTGGTCAACAAGACGCTGCCGCGCCGCGTCGAGGAGTTCCTCTCGGGCGAGGCGTTCGAGCATCAGGCCGAGGAGTTTTTAAACTCGACCATCGACGGCGTGCTCGCGCGCCCCGTCAACGAGCTGGTCGGCAACGTCGCGCCCGACAAGCTCGAACTGATTAAGGACCAGATCGCCGGCCGCATCCTCTCGCTGGCGCGCAGCCCCGAGCTTTCGACTTCGGTCTCGGCCTACGCGACCGACGCGCTCGAACGCCTCAGGCCGCACACGCTGCGCGCGCTCCTCGAACACGCGCGCCCCGACTCGGCCGAGCAGCTCAAGAGCTTCCTCACGCGCGGGCTGATGGACGTGCTCTCGCGCGACGAGACGGCGCGGATGGTCAACGCCATGCTCGCCTCGCAGGTCGAGAAGCTTCTGGTCAGGCCCATCGGGCGCGTCGGCGACCTCGTCCCAGAGGAGAAGGTCAGGCGCGCCGCCGACATGCTCGCCGAGCGCATCGAGGCGGCCGCGCGCGAGCGGCTCCCGACCGCCATCGCCGAGTTCGACATCGGCCGCATCGTGCAGGAGAAGGTCGCGGGCTACCCCGTCAAGAAGCTCGAAGACCTCGTGCTGACGGTCGCCAAGCAGCACCTCCGCACCATCGAGCTCTTCGGCCTCCTCATCGGCTTCGTCATCGGCGTCGTCCAGGCCGGCTACCTCTACTTCCGCCTCATGTGGCGCTGAATGGGTTAGAATAAGCCTCCCCTTTTTAACCGACACGCCGGGAAGAATTTTTCGATGAAATCCGCGTCACACCTCCCGCGCCCGCGCGCGCCGCGCATGTGGCTGCCTTACGTCGTCCTCGCCGGCGTGGTGGCGGCGACGGCGGCGGTCGCCTACTCGGCGCGCGCCTCCTCCGCGGCCAACGACCACCTGCGCTTCGACAACGCGGTGCAGCGCACCGCCGACGCCGTCGGCGAGCGCATCCAGACGCACGTGGACGTTCTGCGCGCCGGCGCCGGACTCTTCGCCGCCGACCGCGAGGTCAGCCGCGACGAGTTCCGCCGCTTCGTCGAGCGCATCGAGGTGCAGCGGCGTTACCCCGGCGCGCAGGGCGTCGGCTTCACCGCGCGCGTGAGGCCGGCGGAGCGCGCGGCGTTCGTCGAGGCGTTGCGACGCGCGGGCGTCGCGGACTTCCAGCTGAGGCCGGAGGGCGAGCGCGATGAGTACCAGCCGGTCACGTACATCGAGCCGCCCGACGAGCGCAACCGCGCCGCGCTCGGCTACGACATGCGCTCCGAGCCAGTCCGCCGCGAGGCGATGGAGCGCGCCGGCGACACGGGTCAGCCCGCCGCCTCGGGCCGGGTCACGCTCGTGCAGGAGATAGACGAGCGGAAGCAGGCGGGCTTTCTCATCTACGTCCCCGTCTACCACGCGGGCGAAGTGCCGGCCACCGCCGAGGCGCGGCGCGAGGCGCTGCGAGGCTTCGTCTACTCGCCCTTCCGCGTTGACGATCTGCTCGGCGGCCTCTTCGGAACCGTGCCGTTCCCGCTCTGCGACGTGGCCGTCTACGACGGCGCGGAGGCGCGACCCGACCAACTGCTCTACCGCTCGGACGCGGCGCGCGGCGAGCCCGCGCCCGACTCCTACCGCCCGCGCTTCACGGCCGAGCAGACGCTCGACGTGGGCGGGCGCCCGTGGCGCGTCCATTTCTTCACGCGGCGCGGCTCGGACATCGAGCGCGAGGGGCGCGCCGCGCCGCTCATCGCGCTGACGGGGGCGGCCTTCGGCGTCGCGCTCTTCTTCGTCACGCGCTCGCAGGTGCGCGCGCGCTCGCAGGCCGAGGCCGCCGCCTCCGACGCGCGCGCCTCCGAGAACCGCTTCCGCACGCTCGTCGAGCAGTCGCCCATCAGCACGCAAATCTTCTCGCCCGACGGCCGCACGGCCCGCGTCAACCGCGCGTGGGAGGAGCTGTGGGGCGTTACGCTCGAACGCTTGGGCGACTACAACGTGCTCGAAGACCCGCAGCTCGAAGAGAAGGGCATCGCGCCCTTCATCCGGCGCGGCTTCGCGGGCGAGCCGACCGCGGTGCCCGCCATCCTCTACGACCCGGAGGAGACCATCCCCGGCGTCACGCGCAACGAAGACCCGCGCCGCTGGGTGAGCGCCGTCATCTACCCCGTGAAGGACGAGGCCGGGCGCGTGCGCGAGGTCGTCCTCATGCACGAAGACATCACCGAGCGCGTGCGCGCCGAGGAGGAGGTGCGCCGCAGCGCCGAACGGCTGACGCTGGCGCTCGCGTCGGCGCGGCTCGGCGACTGGCGCTGGGACGCCGTGACCGACGCGGTCACCCTGTCGGAGCGCGCGGCCGAGATTTTCGGCATCGAGCCGGACACGCAGTTGACGTGGGAGCGCCTGCGCGGGCTGCTCCACGTTGACGACCGCGAGCGCGCGCGCCTCGCCGTCGAGCGTGCCGTCGCCGAGCGCAGCGACTACGACATCGAGTACCGTGTCGAGCGCCCCGGCGCCGCGGCGCCCGTCTGGGTCTCCGCACGGGGCCGCGCCGTCTACGACGCGACGGGGAAAGTGCTCGGGATGCTCGGCGTCTTGCAGGACGTGACCGAGCGCAAGCGCATCGAGGCCGAGCTGCGCGCGCAGACCGAGGCGGCCGAGCGCGCCCGCCGCGAGGCCGAAGAGTCTTCGCGCCTCAAGGACGAGTTCCTCGCCACGCTCTCGCACGAGCTGCGGACGCCGCTCACATCGATACTCGGTTGGGCGAAGCTTCTGCGCGCGGGCGGGCTGGAATCGGAGTTCGCGCAGCGCGGGCTGGAAGCCGTCGAGCGCAACGCCGTGGCGCAGACGCGCCTCATCGGCGACCTGCTCGACGTGTCGCGCATCATCACGGGCAAGCTCATCGTCGAGCCGCGCCCGGTCGATCTCGCCCACGTCGTCGAGGCCGGCGTCGAGTCGGTGCGCCCCGCGGCCGACGCGCGCGGCGTGCGGCTCGACCTGAGTCTGGAGGCGGGCGCGGGGCTGGTCTCGGGCGACACCGACCGTTTGCAGCAGGTGATCTGGAACCTCCTGTCGAACGCGGTCAAGTTCACGCCGCGCGGCGGGCGAGTCGGCGTGCGGCTCTCACGCGCCGACGGCCACGCCGAGGTCGAAGTCTCCGACACGGGGCGCGGCATCCCGACGGAGTTTTTGCCCTACGTCTTCGACCGCTTCCGGCAGGCCGACGGCCGCATCACGCGCGAGCACGGCGGGCTGGGCTTGGGCTTGTCCATCGCGCGCCACCTCGTCGAGCTGCACGGCGGCACGATTGAGGCCGAGAGCGAGGGCGAGGGGCGCGGCGCCACCTTCCGCTTCCGCCTCCCGCTGCTATCGACGCGGGGGGCGAGTTCCGCCGAGACGCAAACCGAGTAGCCCCCGGCCTCTCCCCTTGCGCCGGGCAACCATTTCGTCGGATAAATATACCCACCCCCGAGTAAATCCCCCGGTTCGTTTCTGACGGCACGACTGCCGCGCGCGGCTCTCCCTCTCGGCGCGCGCGGGCGAGTCTTTATTTCAGGGAGGGAGAGCTATTCATGTTCGCACGCGGGAATTTAATCAGGCTGCTCGTCGTCTCGGCGTCGCTCGTCGCGGCGGCCGTGCCGGCGGGCGCGCAGGGGCAGCGGGCGTCCGACGGCTTCGTGCGTTACGACCGTTTCGAGTCGGAGCGCTCCGACAGGCTGACGGGCGGGCGCATCGAGCGCGCGGAGTTCGCGGCCGGCGAGCCGGACATCCGGCTGACGCTCAACGTGCCGTCGTTCCGCCTCACGCTGTGGCAGAACGAACGCGAGGTGAAGTCCTGGAACGTCGGCGTCGGGATGAAGGACTACCCGATCTACATCGGCGAGCGCGAGGCGCGCGAGGTCATCTGGAACCCGGCGTGGATTCCGCCTTCGAGCGAGTGGGTGAAGGGTCACAAGGGCGTCCGCCCCGGCGAGGTCATCAAGGCCAGCGACCCGCGCAACCCGCTCGGCAAGGTCAAGATTCCTCTGGGGGACGGCTACCTCATCCACCAGGCCAAGGGGTTGGGCGACCTCGGCAACCTCGTCTCGCACGGCTGCGTCAGGATGATGCGCGCAGACCTGTACGACCTCGCGGAGAAGATCGTCGCCGCGCGAAGCTTACCCGTGACGCGCAAGCAGATCGCGAACGCCAAGGCGACGAAGAACACGCTCGTCGCCGCGCTCGACGAGCCGCTCGAGTTCGACATCAACTACGACACGCTGGTCGTCGAGGGCGGCGTGCTCTACATCTACCCGGACGTTTACAACCGCGGGACGAACACGGCGGCGCGCCTGCGCGAAGAGTTGCGCGCGAGCGGCGTGGACGTTTCGGGCGTCGAGGACGCCGAGCTTGAGGGGATGATCTCGGCCGTCACGCGCCGCACCAAGTTCGTCGTCCCCGTCGGCAGCGTCGCGCGGGGGCGCGCGCTCGCCGACGGCCGCTCCGAGCCTCTGCTCGGCTCGCCCAAACGGGCGCGGCCGGCGACGCGCAAGCGGACGGTCAAAGCGGCCTTATAGTTTTTGACGGCCGGAAAGCCGGGAGCGCGGGCATCCCTGCCCGCCATGAGCGCCGCCGGCGCGAACAAAAAGAAGCGCCATAACTCAACCTTGAGTTATGGCGCTTCTCAGTTTTCGCGCCTTGCGGCGCTCATGGCGGGCAGGGATGCCCGCGCTCCCGGCTAAAAGGGGCGTGCGCTCAGCGCTTGCTCGCCTGCCGCTCGGCGGCCGCCTTGATGTCGGCGCAGTCGGCCTCGCCGCCGCCGTCGCGCCAGCGCACCGTGCCGTCCGAGTAGGCGACGCAGCGGACGACGACCCGCTCGTCGAAGAGGTTGCCGCGGCCGCCGCGCGCGGCCGCCGCGTTGACGACCCTCGTCGGCGGCGCGGCCGAGGTGCCCGATAGTCTCAAAGACTTGCCGGGCTTGGCGCGGCGGAAGGACTGGAAGCGGTGGCGCGCCATCTCGCCGCCGGTCAGCCCGTCGAGGAAGAGGTACTCCCAATCGACGGCCTCGATGGTCGCCTCGCCCGCGTTCTTAATCTGCACCTCGTAGGTGTACTCCTCCTTGCGCCCCTTCGGGCCGGAGGGCCGGGCGGCGGTGATCTCGTCACGGCGCCCGTTGGACGAGGCCCGGGCCGAGACCCTCTCCTCCGCGCGGTCGCGCGGCCGCCCCTGACTGGACGGGATGGGCGTCGCGACGCGCGGCGTGCCGAGGTCGAGCGAGCCGAGCGTGCGCAGGTCTTCGACCGACTGGTCGGCGGCCGACATGCTTGAACTGTCCCAGCCGGGCCGGTAAGTCGCGTTGCGCCAGGTGTACTTCATGACGGAGACGCCGGCGGGAGCTTCCGCCGGGGCGGGAGTCTGCGCGGACGCCGCGAGGGGCGCCGCGAGCAGGAGCAGCAGCAGCGGGCTAAAGACACGCCTCTTCATTTCCGAAGCCCTTTCTTTGTTGACCGGACGGGACGGCGGAGCGGGGCGCGCGCGTCGCGCCCCGAAACCTTCGGCGGGCCTTCCTCCCAAGGCGAGGTGACGGGAGGCGCCCGCGGGCGGTGAGTTTTGCGAACCGTTCTCAGAGGCCGCGCGCCGCGCCAGACGAGGGGCGGGGGAGGCGCGCCGGCGCCCCCGTCTACTCGGAGTCGGGCCGGCGGCTGACATTCTCGGCGAGCGCCTTGGCCTCGGGGAAGAGTTCGAGCGCGCGCAACATCTGCGGGTCGCCTTCGAGCAGGTAGCGCGTGGCGGCGTCGCCGCCGTAGCTGGCGTTGACCAAGTGCTCGCGAATCCTCAGGCGGACGTACTCCATCTCGCGCTCGATCTGCGTGGGGGTGAGCGCGGCGTCCGGGTCGCGCTTGACGAAGTCGCGGAACGCCTGAAGCACCTTGTCGTTGACGGGGAAGTCGGTCGGGCGCGGCGTCCGCCCGTACTGCGGCTCGGCCGTCACGCGGTAGCTCTCAAGCCCGGCGATCTGCCCGCCGGCCAACTGGCGCACGAAGTGGAAGACCTCCTCGTAGATGCGCGCGCGCACGGGGCTCGCCACTTCGAGCGGCTTGACCTCGCGGTCGGGCGTGATGCCGCCGCCGCCGTAGAAGACGCGCCCGCCCGCCGTGCGGATGGCCGGGCCCGAGGGCGTCGGGGCCGGCGTCGGCTGCGGCGTCGGGGCGCCGTTTGGCGCGGCCGGCGTCGAAGGGTTCGGCGCGGGCTGCGTCCCCGCGTCAGGGCTCTGGTGCGTGTAGTAGTCGTAGATCGAGCCGCCCGTGTACGAGCGCTGGATGAGGCGGCCGTAGGGCGTGTAGTACTTCGCGGTCGTCAGCGTCAGCCCGGCGCCGTAGGGGAGTTGGAAAATCCTCTGGACGAGCCCCTTGCCGAAGGTCGTCTCGCCGACGACGAGGCCGCGGCCGTGATCCTGCACCGCGCCGGCGACGATCTCACTGGCCGAGGCCGAGTTGCCGTTGACGAGGACGACGAGCGGGAACTCGACGGGGTCGTAGAAGACGTTCTTGTACTCGCGGTTGTTCTCGGAGTCGCGGCTGCGAACGGAGACGACGCCCTTGCCGCGCGGGACGAAGTGGCTCGCGACCTTGATGGACTGGTCGAGCAGGCCGCCGGGGTTGCCGCGCAAATCCAGCACGAGCTGCTGCATCCCCTGACCGCTCAAGTGTTCGAGCGCCTGCGCCAGCTCGTCCGAGGTCGTGTGCGTGAAGCCGCCCGTCAAGCCCACGTAGCCGACGCCGGGGCGCATCATGAAGGCGTTGCGGATCGAGGGCTGCGGGACGCTGCCGCGGCGGATGGTGAAGTAGAGCGGCGCCTGCGACCCGGCGCGCTCGACCTTGATGGTGACGGGCTCGCCCTCGGGGCCGCGCACGGCCTTCGAGACGGCCTGCGTCGTCCAGTCGCGCGTGTCCTTGCCGTCCACCTCGACGATGCGGTCGCCGAAGCGGAGGCCGGCCTTGGCGGCGGGCGTGCCCTCGATGGGCGTCTGGACGTAGACGCCGTCGCGGTGGCGGAGGATGGAGACGCCGATGCCGGTGAAGCGCGACTCCTGATCCTGCATCAGCCGCTGGTACTCGGTCGGCGTGAAGAAGTTCGAGTGCGGGTCGAGCGAGAGCAGCATGCCCTGGATGGCCGCCTCGTTGGCCTTCTCGTAGTCAACGGTATCGACGTAGTTCTCCGAGATGACCTGGAGCGCCTCGCCGTAGGCCGACTCGATGCGCGCCGTGCCGGCCTCGGCGCCGGTGGCGGCCTGCGAGAAGGCGCGGCGGCCGTAGATGCCGCCGACGAGCGTGGCGGCGCCGATGATGACCGCGGCCGTGATGCGTCCGAACGTCCTGCTGCTCATATTTAAATCCCCGAACTCCCCTTGTCTTTTAAGCGTTTCACGCCTCTGACGGGGATTTTACCAGAAGAGAAGAGAGTAGTCAGTAGACAGCAGTCGGTGGTCGGTAGAAAAGCCCCGGCGGTCGAATCGTCCGGCCGCCGGCGACAAGTTCCGGCCGGCCGAAGCCCTACTATCTACTGACTACTGTCTACTGTCTACTTCTGGTATATTTCCGCGGCGGAATTACGCTCGGAAGTTTTACCGAACCGATGTCTTCATCTTCTCTCTCCATCGTCATCCCGGCCTACAACGAGGCGGCGCGCATCGGGAAGACCTTGCGGCAGGTCGTGGCCTACCTCGAAGGCCAGCCGGGCGGCGGCGAGGTCGTCGTCGTGGACGACGGCTCCAAGGACGACACCGCGCGCGTCGCCGAAGGCGTCTTCGCCGAGTCATCGTCGCGCCGCGTCGAGACGCGCGTCATCCGCGTCGAGCCGAACCGCGGCAAGGGTCACGCCGTCAGGACCGGCCTGCTGGCCGCGCGCCACACCGTCGCCGCCTTCTTCGACGCAGACCTCTCGATGCCCGTCACCGAGACGCCCAAGCTCGTCGAGCCGATCCGCTCGGGTCAGTACGACGTGGTCTTCGGCTCGCGCGCGCTCGACCGCCGGCTCGTCGGCACGCACCAGCCGTGGGCGCGAGAGCAGAGCGGCCGCGTCTTCAACCTGATGATGCGCGCGCTGACCGGCCTGCCCTTCAAGGACACGCAGTGCGGCTTCAAGGCGTTCCGCATGGACGTGTGCCGCGCAGTCGTCGAGGGCGCGCGCATCGACCGCTTCGGCTTCGACGTGGAACTGCTCTTCATCGCGCACCGCGCTAACTTGAGGATGCTCGAATACCCCGTCCGCTGGGACGACGTGGAGGGCGGCTCGGTCAGCTTCCGTTCGGGGCTGCAAGGCTTCGCCGAGCTGAACGAGGTGAGGCGCAACGCCGCGCGCGGACTCTACGACGCGGCGGCCGCGCGCGCACGCGGGGCGGCCGAGGCCGTCCGCAACCGCCGCCGCCTGACCGACGGCGGTGAAGTCAACACGGACGTTTCACCCGAACTCGCCGGGCAGAGGATTTGAGGATTTGAGGCTGAAGATATGACGGCGAGACTCAACGTCAACATCGACCACGTGGCGACCGTCAGGCAGGCGCGGCGCGCGCCCGAGCCGAGCGTCGCGGCGGCCGCGCTCGTCTGCGAGGAGGCCGGCGCCGACGGCATCACCGTCCACCTGCGCGGCGACCGCCGGCACATACAGGACGAAGACCTCTACACGCTCAAGCGCGTCGTCACCACCTACCTCAACGTCGAGATGGCCGTCACCGAGGAGATGATGCGGATCGCGACGGACGTGCGCCCCGACGCCGTCTCGCTCGTGCCAGAGACGGCGGGCGAGATTACGACCGAGGGCGGACTCGACGCCGCCGCCAACCTCGAAACGGTGCGCGCGGGCGTAGACCGGCTGCGCGAGGGCGGCCTCTTCGTCAGCCTCTTCATCGACCCCGACCCGCGCCAGATCGAGGCGGCGCACAACTCCGGCGCGCAGCAGGTCGAGCTGTGCACGGCCGCCTACGCCGAGGCGACGCTCGGCGCGCGCGCCGTCCACTCCGAGGGGCGCGCGCGCGCCGCGGCCGAGCTAAGGCGCCTGCGCGAGGCCGCCGTGCTCGCCGCGCAGTACGGCCTCCACGTCGCCGCCGGCCACGGCCTCACCTACCGCAACGTCACCGAGGTCGCCGCCATCCCCGAAGTCACCGAGTTCAACATCGGCCACAACGTCGTCGCGCGCGCCGTCCTCACCGGCCTCGCCGAGGCCGTCCGCGAGATGCGCGCGCGCATCCGCGAGGCGAAACCGTAGAACGGTTATAACGGTCAGAACCACCCGCGGTAGCGGGTGGGCCGTCGCCGCCCGATCGCGTCGGGTAACCGACGGCCCACCCGCTACCGCGGGTGGTTCTGACCTGGTGTGTTAAAATGGCCGCGCTCCCCGGCAAAAAACTCAAAAGCTAAACGGAGAAATTTCGTGCCCCTGTTCGTCCCTCGTCGCCTGACCGCGGCGCGCGCGCTCGTCCTCTTCGCCGCGTGTCTCTTCGCGCTCTCGCCCGCGCGCGCGCAGCAGCCGCCGGCTCAGGCCATCAAGCTCGACAGGATTGAGTTTAAGGGTTTGGAGCGCGTCAAGGAGGCGGAGGCGCTAGAGAAGAGCGGCCTCGCGGCCGGGCAGAGCGTGGACATCGACGCGGTCGAGGCGGCCGCCAACCGCCTGCTCGAATCCGGCCTCTTCGTCAACCTCAGTTACAAGCTCAAGGGGACGACCGACAAGTCGGTGCTCACCTTCGAGGTCGTCGAGCGGAAGTGGACGATGCCCGTCTCGTTCGACAACTTCGTCTGGTTCACCGACGAGGAGCTGGCGGCGGCCGTCCGGCGCAAGCTCCCGGCCTTCGACGGCACCGCGCCCGAGGCCGGCGGCGTCACCGAGCAGATTAAACAGGCGCTCGAAGAACTCCTGCGCGAGCGCAAGATCGAGGGCTCGGTCGAGTACACGCTCTCGGAGAGTCCCGCCACGCGGCGCGTCGAACACCTCTTCAGCGTCAAGGGGCCGGCGCTCCGAGTCTGCAAGATTACTTACGCCGGCGCGCGCGCCGTCCCCGAAGAGACGCTGGTGACGAAGTCGGGCGGCATCTTCGACAACGACTACTCGCGCGCCTACACGGCCGGCTTCGTCGAGAGCAGCCTGCTCCCGCTCTACCACGAGAAGGGCTACCTGCGCGCGGCCTTCGGCCCGCCGAAGGTCGCGGTCGAAGCCTCGCCCGAGTGCCGGGGCGTGGCGCTCGCCTTCGCGGTGGACGAAGGCTCGATCTACGTCTGGGACAAGGCGGCGTGGGAGGGCGCGTCGGGGCTGACCGCGCAGGAGTTGGACGCCGCGCTCGGCATGAGGAACCGCGAGGTCGCCAACGCCGTCAAGATCGCCGGCGGGCTGATGCGCGTGCGGCGCGCCTACGGGCGCAAGGGCTACCTCGGCGTGCGCGTCAAGCCCGAGATGGAGTTCGACGACACGGCGCGCAGCATCTCGTACCGCTTCCGCGTCGAGGAGGGCGCGCAGTACCGCATGGGCGAGCTGACCATCACGGGGCTTGACGAGGTTTCGGCCAACAACCTCCGGGGCCGCTGGCGGCTGCTGCACCGCGAAATCTACGACGAGGGCTACCTCGACGAGTTCGGCAAGAAGGCCGTGGCCGAGTTCGTCCGCGACGCCGCGCGCGCCGGCAACCCGCTCCCCGCCTTCAAGATCGAGAGCAAGGTCACGCCCGACCACACGAAACACACCGTGGACGTGACCATCAACTTCAAGCGCGAGTTCCCGGCCGCCAAGCCCTGACCGGCGGATACACCAAGGCGGGCGGCGTCAAAGGCTCCCGATCCTTCAACGCGCGCCCGCCCGGCGCCTTTCGACCTCTTACAAGGCCGAAATCTTTTTAAGCCGTCGGCGCTTGGCCGACCGCCTCAGTCCTTCCGCTTCGGCGGCGTGAACCCCATGTGCCTGTAGGCGGCCGGGGTGCAGACGCGCCCGCGCGGCGTGCGGTTGAGGAAGCCGATCTGGATGAGGTACGGCTCGATGATCTCCTCGATGGATTCGCGCTCCTCGCTGATCGAGGCCGAGATGGTGCCGACGCCGACGGGGCCGCCGTCGAACTTCTCGATGATGGTCGAGAGCACCTTGCGGTCGATCTCGTCGAGGCCGAACTTGTCCACCTCCATCTCGTCCAAAGCGCGGCGCGCCACCTCGCGCGTCACCCGGCCGTCGTACTCCACCTCGGCGTAGTCGCGCACGCGCCTGAGCAGGCGGTTCGCGATGCGCGGTGTCCCGCGCGCCCTCCGCGCTATCTCACTAGCGCCCGTAGCCTCCATCTCCACGCCCAGAATCTCGGCCGAGCGGTGGACGATGATCTCCAAATCCTTCTGCGAGTAGAAGTCGAGGTGGAAGACGATGCCGAAGCGTCCGCGCAAAGGCGCCGTGATTAACCCCGCGCGCGTCGTCGCGCCGACGAGCGTGAACTTCGGCAGGTCGAGCTTGATGGAGCGCGCCGCCGTCCCCTGCCCGATCATGATGTCGAGTTGGTAGTCCTCCATCGCCGGGTACAAGACCTCTTCGATCTGCGGCTTGAGGCGGTGAATCTCGTCGATGAAGAGGACTTCGCCCTCCTGCAAGTTGGTGAGGACGGCCGCGAGGTCGCCGCCGCGCTCGATGGCGGGCGCGCTCACAGACTTGAGCGGCGCGTCCATCTCCGAGGCGATGATCTGCGAGAGCGTCGTCTTGCCGAGGCCCGGCGGGCCGAAGAAGAGGACGTGGTCGAGCGCCTCGCGCCGCGCCTTCGCCGCGCGCAGGAAAATCTTGAGGTTGGTCGTAATCTTCGGCTGGCCGACGTACTCTTCGAGCGAGCGCGGCCTGAGAGAAGACTCGACGAGCTGGTCGTCCTGCGTCGCCGCGCCCGAAATCTCGCGCGGCACCTCGATGACGTTTTTCGCCGCCCCCGGCGCTGCCTGTGACATCCCTTTCAAGCCCCCTTGCCTGTCCCCGTCCGCCGTCAAATGTCAGGCTGCCATTATGCCACGCGCGGGCAAATGTTTCAACCATGAAACGCTAAAAGGATGAAAAAAACTTTCCGTCCGAGGAAAGAAAACCGCGCGCTTGGCCCGTTACGGGCCAAGCGCGCGGAGTGTTCGTACAGTTCGTTGGCGGCGGCCGGTCAGCGCGCGTCGCCGCCCGAGGCGAGCTGGAGGCGCGTGCTGGCGCGGTCGAGCTGGGCGCTGACTTCGGCCAGCTCTTCGGGCGTGCCGGTGAATCCGCCGAGGCGTCGCTCGGCCTCTTCGCGTTCGGCGCGCGCGCGGGCGGCGTCAACCTCTTCGGGGAACTCCGCGAGGTCGGCGAGGACGGAGACGCGGTCGCCGTTGACCTCGACGAAGCCGCCCGAGACGAGGAGCCGCCGCGTCGTCGCGCCTTGCGTGTAGGAGAGGACGCCCGTCTGGAGCGTCGAGATGAGCGGCGTGTGGCCGGGCAGGATGCCGAGCTCGCCGCCGAGGCCGGGCACGGTCACCGCGTCCGCCTGCTCCGAGAGCAGCAGCCGCTCCGGCGTGATGACGTCTAGTTGAAGAGCCATATCTTTTAGGCGGCGGCGAGGCGCATGCCGCGCTCGCGCGCCTCCTCGATGGTGCCGACCATGTAGAACGCTTGCTCGGGCAGGTCGTCGTGCTTGCCGTCGATGATCTCCTGGAAGCCGCGGATCGTGTCGGCGACGGCGACGTACTTGCCCTCCATGCCGGTGAACTGTTGCGCGACGAAGAAGGGCTGCGAGAAGAAGCGCTGCACCTTGCGCGCGCGAGAGACGACCAGCTTATCCTCCTCCGACAGCTCGTCGAGGCCGAGGATGGCGATGATGTCCTGAAGGTCCTTGTAGCGCTGCAAGATTTGCTTGACCGACTGCGCCGTCTTGTAGTGATCCTCGCCGACGATGCGCGGGTCGAGGATGCGCGACGAGGACGTGAGCGGGTCAACCGCCGGGTAGATGCCCAGCTCGACGATCTGGCGCGAGAGCGCGGTGACGGCGTCGAGGTGCGCGAAGGTCGTCGCCGGCGCCGGGTCGGTGTAGTCGTCCGCCGGGACGTAGACGGCCTGAATCGAGGTGATGGAGCCGGTGCGCGTGGAGGTGATGCGCTCCTGCAACTCGCCCATCTCGGTCGCGAGGTTCGGCTGGTAGCCGACCGCCGAGGGCATGCGGCCCAGCAGCGCAGACACTTCCGAGCCGGCCTGCGTGAAGCGGAAGATGTTATCGACGAAGAGGAGCACGTCGAGCCCCTGGTCGCGGAAGTACTCGGCGACGGTGAGACCCGAGAGCGCGACTCTCAGGCGCGCCCCCGGCGGCTCGGTCATCTGCCCGTAGACGAGCGCCACCTTCGACTGGCCGATGGTGTCCATGTCCACCTTCGTCATGTCGAACTCGCCCGTCTCCTCGAAGTGCTTGTTGAACTCCTCGCCGTACTGGATGACCTGCGACTCGACCATCTCGCGCAGCAGGTCGTTGCCCTCGCGCGTGCGCTCGCCGACGCCCGCGAAGACCGAGAAGCCCGAGTGCTTCATGGCGACGTTGTTGATCAGCTCCATGATGAGCACGGTCTTGCCGACGCCGGCGCCGCCGAAGAGGCCGATCTTGCCGCCGCGCAGGAAGGGCTGGATGAGATCGACGACCTTGATGCCGGTCTCGAACATCTCCATCTCGGTCGCCTGCTCGTCGAGCGTGGGCGCGTGGCGGTGGATGGGGTAGCGCTGCTCGGAGTTGACGGGTCCGAGGTTGTCTACGGGCTGGCCGATGACGTTGAGCACCCGGCCGAGCGTCGTCTCGCCGACGGGGACGGTGATGGTGCCGCCGGTGTCGGTGGCGATCATGCCGCGCACGACGCCCTCGGTCGGCTGCATCGAGACGGTGCGGACGCGGCCTTCGCCCAGGTGCTGCTCGACCTCGGCGATGAGGTCGATTGGCTCGGGCACGTCGAAGCCCGCGGAGGTGACGCGCAGCGCCGTGTAGATCGGCGGCAGGTAGCCGGCATCGAACTCCACGTCGAGGACGGGGCCGATGACCTGGACGACGCGACCGGTGGGGCGTCCGTTGCTGTTCTCGTAGCTGGACATACCTTTAGTTAATGCTCCTCTTTGGCGTAGCTGAAAGGCGAGAAAACCGCAGTAGTTTTAAGCTCGAAAGGTTAGCACACGCGGCGCGCCGAGGCAAAGCGGCCGCGCCCGCCGTGACCGGCGCGGGCGGGCGACCGCCGGATTGACTTTTGTTGTGCCGTTACGTACATTCTTCCGGCTTTCCGGGTCTGGGGGAGTGTGAGGAAGCTCCTTCAGACCCTTCCTTTTTGCGCGACGAAAGCCCGTACGCACCGTCTGTTTTGCGGTGTCCCCCGAAACACTCGCAGGCCGGGCTTCGCACGCACGGGCGCGCGCCCCGCCCGCTACAAACCGAAGGACTCTTAATGAAGAAACTGAGCCTGATTTGCGGGACGGCCTGCGCGCTGCTGCTGGCGGCCGCCTGCTCGTCCCCCGCCCCCGCCAACTCCAACGCGACCGCGAACTCCAACGCGGCCAACCGCAACGCAGCGCCGGCCGCCAACACGACCGCCTCCCCGGCCGCGAACGCCAACGCCGCGACCGCGAACTCGTCCGCCGACGCGGGCGCCGCGCAGGACTTCACCCTCGTCAACGACACGGGCGTCGAGATCGACAAGGTCTTCATCTCGCCGCACGACAAGGACGACTGGGAGGAGGACGTGCTCGGCAAGGATACGCTGCCGACGGGTCAGAGCGTGGACATCAAGTTCGACCGCGACGAGACGGCCGGCGAGTGGGACCTGAAGGTCGAAGACAAGGAAGGCAACGCCATCGAGTGGGAGAATCTGGACCTGCTCAAAATTTCAAAGCTCACGCTTCACTACGACGCCGCGACCAAGAAGGCCACGGCCAACGCCGAGTAGTTTTTCCGCCCGGCGCGTACGAAGAGAAAGGGTGAGCCGGCGGGCGGCTCACCCTTCTTCTTTTTTACGTTCGAGGCGCGCGCCTCACTCCGCGTCGTCGAAGCGAATCCTCATGCTGCGGAGCGTGCGCCGGTCTTCGTCGGTCAGTTCGAGCCGCGCCGAGTCTTCTTCCGAGCCGTCCCCGTCCTCGCCGGCGCCGCCGTGCTCGCGCAGGCCGATCTCCAGCCTGAGCGTCAGCTCCATCTCGTAGCCCGCGCCGCGCAGCCGCTCGATGGCCGCCGCCACCTCCGAAGAGTTCTCGACCGCGGAGTTGATGGCCTCGCCCAACTCCTGCACGATCTCCTTCGCCTCGTCGTTGATTTCCAAAGTCGGCCCCGCGCCTGTGAATTTCGTTAAAGGGGAATTTGCTCTCCGGGGTGAAATGCTACGCGGCGGGCGCGCGCAGGTCAACCGCGCGCCGCGTGATTTGTATTGACAAAAACGCACCCGCGGAATATAAGGCCGGGCGAATTCGAAACTTATCAGGGGTCCCTCGCGGCCACGTCAAACGTCCCCTGCGGCAGAACGGTCTTAACTTCAGGCTACCCTTTCAACCGATAACCTCTAACCTCTGGGACTGCGTCACGACGAGCGCGGTCCCGCCCACCACCACCGGAAAGGAGCGCCGACATGAGCAGGCAGACTGAAGCCACCAAGCAAATTGACAACACAGTGCTCGAATATCTGAAGGCAGCCACCGCCTCGTCCGACCGCGCGCGCGCCGTGCTGATCGTGATGATAACTGCGAGCGTCCTCGTCTTCACCGTCATCTGGAACACGGGCGGCTGGAGTAAGACCGGCGGCGGGTGGCTCGACGCGCGCATCGAGCTGCGCGAGGCGGCACTCGAATACTTCAACCCCGCTTTCGACCCGGCCCGGTCCAGCGTCGCCGACGAAGACCGGGAACTCTACGGCAGGGCCGAGAATTTCCTAGAACTCAGGGGGCTCGACCGGAACAACCCTGAGCATAAGGACAGGCTCAAGACGGAGACGGAGGAACTGAACAAGATTCGAACCGAGCAAATCCGAATCATCCGTGTGCCCTTCTTCGGCGTGGTCTTTGACATGAACGACTTGGGGCTGTTCGCCGGCATTACCTTCACAGTCGTCCTGTTGTGGCTGACCTTCAGCTTGGCACGCGAGCGCCGCAACCTAAAGATCGCCTTCAACGAGGCCAGCGAGAGGGAACAAAAAAAACTCTGCTACGACTTGCTGGCGATGCACCAGATGCTAACCGTCCCGCCGATGCACAGGCAACGCTTCGGGTGGGTGTGGAACTTTGTCCCGAAACTGCTTTATCTCATCCCGGCGGCCGTCTACCTTATGCAGTTCAAAACGGATTGGGACTCGCGCCCCATCGGATACCTCCTGAGCCCGACGAACATGAAGGCCCTCGTGAGGGCGAACGTTATGTTGCTCAGCCTGATTCTGGTCTTCACCGTCCTGTGCGTGATCCTCTCGTTCGGCACTGACAAGATTTGGCGGGCGGCATTTAAGGAGGCGTACCCCGTCGAGACGGGGGAGGAAGGAAGGGCGGGGGCGTCGGACGGCGCCGCGCCCCTTGCGCAAGTCGGCGACGCCGTGTGACGCCCTGATTGCGTTCGCCCGTCGTGGGCCGGCCACCTCGGCGACGCGCTGCCGGCTCCAGTGACGGGTCTTACGAGCGGGTCTTGAAGTCGAGGTTGGACTCGACCGCCGAGTAGATGCGGAGGTACATCTTGGTCTCCTCGGGGATGAGCGTGCGCCACGCCGACCCGCCGCGCGAGAGGTAGCCGGGCAGTTTGCGCGGGTTCGAGTTGTAGCCGGCCGCCAGCAGCTCGGCCTGCGTCGCCAGCCCCGCGTTCATCACCGCCGCGACCTCGTCCTGCTTCCGCAGGTAGTCCCAGGTGTCCTGCATGTAGAGGAGCATGGCCTGCGTGGCGTTCGCGTGGTCGCGCATCCCCTCGACGAAGTCCGCCTTGAGTCCGGCCGCCGGGAACTGCTCACGAATCGCGTAGTAGGTCGGCGGGATCATCTGCACCATCCCGCCCGCGCCGGCCGAGCTGACCGAGTAGCGGTAGGTGTCGCCGCCGTTCAAGGCGTAGAGCGTCCGAATCTCCTCGAAGAGCGTGGCCGAGTCCTCGCTCAGGAAGCGCTTGTGGTCGGTGTGCTCGACGTGCGCGAGGCGCTCGGCCACGTCGATGACCGCCGGGTCAATCCGCTCGCCCTTCGCGGCCAGACGGCTCGCGGCCTCGTCCAGACGCTCGCGGACGTAGTCGCCGCCGGCGCGCGAGATTTCGTCGTTCTCGACCGCCGGGTGCGCCGAAGTGTAGTAAGCGACCTCTTTCAGCTTCCCGCCCTTCTCGACGGGGTAGCGCACGATGAGCGGCTGAAGCTCGCGCCCCTGCGGGTCGGTCACGCGGACGGCCGTGTTGACGTAGTTGGGGCGGACGACCGCGACCTTGAGGGCTTCGCCCGTGGAGGAGACGGCGGTGAATTCGCCGTCCTTCTTCAGAAAATCTTCCTTCGAGGCGCGGAGCGTCTGCACGCCGCCCGACGCGTCGGAGACGGCGAGCGTCACGTCGTCGAGCGAGTCGGCGGGGAGCCGCCTCAGCTCGCGCTTGGCCTCGCCGATGCGGCCGCGCAGGCGCTCGGCCGCCGTGTTGACCGAGGCGCCGCGCAGGCGGTTCGGCTCGACGCGCGTTAAGGACGCCGGCGCGATGAGGCCCGCGAAGAGGTTCGACAGGCCGGCGAAACCCGGCAGGCCGGCGAAGTTCGGCCCCAGAAACACGAGTAGCGGGAGAACAGAAAAAAGCGTCTTTCTCATCGGCAAATCTCTCGAATTGTTAGGAAGATTGTTACCGCCGGAGGGCCGAACCCCTTGTTCGATTCCGGAACCCCTGCCCGCTTGTTGCGCCCACGTTGTGCGTTTATTGCAACATATCTCAGACGCCCGAGAACCCCTTGCAGTTGTACCCGTTTAGCCGTTCAAGTTGGCGGAGGATTACCGCACACCGCCGGCTCCGCGGGCTGCACAGAAACCGTCCGTTGCCCGCCCTGCGCGCCGTGTGCTAGGCTTCGAGACAACCCCGCAGGCGAAAAAAGTTGTCCGACGCACACGCCAGAAGAGAGACTTTATGAGTACGAAGACGGACGCGCCGAAGGCCGGCCCGCGCGAGCGCAGAGAGCACTTCGAGACCTCCTCGGGCATCCCGCTCCCGAACGACTTCAACCCCTCGAATACAGACCCCGTAGACTACGACCGAGACCTCGGCGACCCCGGCGACTTCCCCTACACGCGCGGCGTCCGGCGCAACCTCTACCGCGGCCGCCTGTGGACGATGCGCCAGTACGCCGGCTACGCGACGGCCGAGGAGTCGAACGCGCGCTACAAGTTTCTGCTCGGGCAGGGGACGACGGGGCTTTCGGTCGCCTTCGACTTGCCGACGCAGATCGGGCTGGATTCGGACGACCCGCTGGCGGCGGGCGAGGTCGGCAAGGTGGGCGTCGCCATCGACTCGCTCGAAGACATGGAGCGGCTCTTCGACGGCATCCCTTTGGGCGAAGTCTCGACCTCGATGACGATTAACGCGACGGCCGCCGTCCTGCTCTGCCTCTACGTCGCCGTGGCGAAGAAGCAGGGCGTCGCGGCGGACAAGCTTCAGGGGACGATTCAGAACGACATCCTCAAGGAGTACGTCGCGCGCGGCACGTACATCTACCCGCCCGCGCCGTCCTTGAGGCTCGTCACCGACACTTTCGCCTTCTGCGCCGCCGAGGTGCCGAACTGGAACACGATTTCGATTTCCGGCTATCACATCCGCGAGGCCGGCTCGACCGCCGCGCAGGAGGTCGCTTTCACACTCGCCGACGCCATCGCCTACGTCGAGGCCGCGCTCGCGGCGGGGCTGAAGGTTGACGAGTTCGCCCCGCGCCTCTCCTTCTTCTTCAACGCGCACAACAACCTGCTCGAAGAGGTGTCGAAGTTCCGCGCGGCGCGCAGACTGTGGGCGCGGCTGATGCGCGAACGCTTCCACGCGCGCGACCCGCGCTCGCAGATGCTCCGCTTCCACACGCAGACCGCCGGCTCCACGCTCCAGGCGCAGCAACCCGAGGTCAACGTCGTGCGGACGACGATTCAGGCGCTCGCCGCCGTGCTCGGCGGCACGCAGAGTCTGCACACCAACGCGATGGACGAGGCGCTCGCGCTCCCCACCGAGCAGTCGGCGCGTCTGGCGCTGCGCACGCAGCAGGTCGTCGCCTACGAGTCGGGTGTGGCCGACACGGTTGACCCGCTCGCCGGCTCGTACGCGGTCGAGCACCTGACGAGCGAGATCGAGCGGCTCGCGCTCGACTACATCGAGAAGATAGACGCCATGGGCGGGATGCTCCACGCCATCGAGGTCGGCTACGTCCAGCGCGAGATACAGGAGGCCGCCTACCAGTACCAGCGCGCCGTCGAGGCGGGGGAGGCGGTCGTCGTCGGCGTCAACCGCTTCCGCACGGAAGAAGGCACGCCAGTCCCCACGCTCCGCATCGACCCCGCCGTCGAGCGCGCCCAAGTCGAACGCCTCCGCGCCCTCCGCCAGCGCCGCGACGCGGAGAACACCGATGTCGCCCTCACCCTCCTCGAAGACGCCGCGCGCGGCGACGGCAATCTTCTGCCGCGCATACTCCACTGCGTCGAATCCCTCGCCACCGTCGGCGAAATCAGCCACCGCCTCCGCCGCGTCTGGGGCGAATACCGCGAGGCCGTGACGGTGTAGCGATGGCCAACGAAATCATCTCCTACCTCGAAATGTGTCAGCGTGAGGGCTTGAGCCTTCAGAAGGGAATGAACTACGGGGTCGGGGGAACGCACTCGGTGATTTTAATGTCGCTCCGCCCCAACGCCCCTTATCAAGACCAGGCGTTAGACGGCGGCTCGACGTTAATCTATGAGGGGCACGACGTGCCGCGCGGCATAAAGACGCCTAACCCTAAGGCCCTCGATCAACCTCAGTTCACCCCTTCCGGCTCGCCCACCGAGAACGGGAAGTTTCATCACGCTGCCCGGCAGTATAAGGACGGCCAAAGGCCGTCCGAGAGGGTGCGCGTCTATGAAAAGATTCGCCCCGGCGTCTGGTCGTACAACGGGGTCTTTCATTTAACCGATTCGTGGACGGAGCGGACCGGAGGGCGCACGGTCTTCCGGTTTAAGCTGGAGGCCGTGGAAGGCGAAGAGGATTTTACAAGGCCGGCGCCCGAGTCGCCCGAGGTGAGGCGCCTCATACCGAGCACGGTGAAACTCGAAGTCTGGAAGCGCGACGGCGGGAGGTGTGTTCTTTGCGGGGCGAGGGATAACCTACATTTCGACCACGACATTCCCTATTCAAAAGGCGGCTCGTCGCTGACGGCGAGGAACGTCCAACTACTTTGCGCACGGCATAACCTTGAGAAGAGCGACCGCATCAGGTAAAAAGTTATCAATGTCGCACCTGCTGGAAGTCAAAAACTTGATGACGCAGTTTCCGACGCGCGCGGGGGTGGTGCGCGCGGTGGACGGGGTGAGCTTTTACGTGGACGAGGGCGAACTCCTCGGGCTGGTGGGCGAGTCGGGGTGCGGGAAGTCGATCACGGCGATGTCGGTGATGCGTCTGGTCGGGGAGCCGGGGCGCATCGTGGGCGGGGAGATTCTGTTCGCGGGCGAGAACCTGCTGGCGGCGTCGGACGCGCGGATGCGGGCGATACGCGGCGACGACATCGCGATGATTTTCCAAGACCCGATGACCTCGCTCAACCCGGTCTACACGGTCGGCGAGCAGATCGCCGAGGCCCTGCGTCTGCACAGAAAGTTAAACCGCAGGCAGGCGCGCGAGGCGGCCGTCGAGGCGATGAAGGAGGTGGCCATCCCCGACCCCGGCCGGCGCGCGGACGACTACCCGCACCAGCTCTCGGGCGGGATGCGCCAGCGCGTGATGATCGCGATGGCTTTGGCGTGCGACCCGCGCCTGCTCATCGCGGACGAGCCGACGACCGCGCTCGACGTGACCATCCAGGCGCAGATTCTCGAACTCATCGACGAGCTGAGGCGCACGCGCAACCTCGCCGTGCTGCTCATCACGCACGACCTCGGCGTCGTCGCCGAGGTGGCCGACCGCGTGGCCGTGATGTACACGGGTCGCATCGTCGAGGAGTCGCCCGTCGAAGAGCTGTTCGCGCGGCCGAAGCACCCTTACACGGAGGGCCTGCTGCGCTCGGTGCCGAAGCTGACCGAGGCCGAGGTGAAGAAGGCCGTGCGGCTCTCGACCATCGAGGGCACGGTGCCGAAGCCGACGAACCTGCCCGACGGCTGCCACTTCGCGCCGCGCTGCCCGCACCGCATGCCGCGCTGCACCGAGGGCGACCTCCCGCTCTACCAACTCGAAGGCGGCGTCTCGGTGCGCTGCGTGCTCTACGACCTGACGGCGGCGGTGGCGGCCGACAGAGAGATCGGCCGGATGGCGGAAGGGGGCGCGCGTGGACGCGAGGACTAACGAGCGGGGGCAGACCGTGCCGCAGGCCGAAGTGACGGCGGCGCGGGCCGAGGAGGCTTCGGCCGACGTGCGCGAGGAGCTCGTGCGCGTGCGCGGCCTCTTCAAGCACTTCCCCGTGGCGGCGAGCGACGACGTGGTGCGCGCCGTGGACGGCGTGACGTTCGACATCTACCGCGGCGAGACTTTGGGGCTGGTCGGCGAGTCGGGCTGCGGCAAGTCTACGGTGGGGCGCTGCCTCCTGCGTCTGATCGAGCCGACGCGCGGCGGAGTCGAGTTCGAGGGGCGCGACGTGTTGGCGACCTCGGGCGCCGAGCTGCGCGGGCTCCGGCGCGAGATGCAGATCATCTTTCAAGATCCTTACGCGTCCCTGAACCCGCGCATGAGGGTGCGCGACATCGTCTCGGAGCCGCTGGTCATCCACGGCATCGGCGACAAGGGCGAGAGGCGCGAGCGCGTCGCGGAACTGCTGCGCAAGGTCGGCCTCGACCCCGACTACATGAACCGCTACCCGCACGAGTTCTCGGGCGGGCAGCGCCAGCGCCTCGGCATCGCGCGCGCGCTGGCCCTGAACCCGAAACTCATCGTGGCGGACGAGCCGGTCTCGGCGCTCGACGTGAGCGTGCAGGCGCAGGTCGTCAACCTGCTCGAAGAACTACAGGGCGAGTTCGAGCTGACCTACCTCTTCATCTCGCACGGCCTCGCGGTGGTCGAGCACATCTCCGACCGCGTCGCCGTCATGTACCTCGGCCGCATCGTCGAGGTCGCGTCGGCCGAAGAGCTTTACAGAAACCCGCTCCACCCCTACACGCGCGCGCTGCTCTCGGCCATCCCCATCCCCGACCCGACGCGCAAGCGCGACCGCATCGTCCTCAAGGGCGACGTGCCGACCCCCATCAACCCGCCTTCGGGGTGCCGCTTCCACACACGCTGCCCCGAGGCCATCCCCGACTGCGCCCGCATCGACCCCGACCTCCGCGAAGTCGCCCCCAACCACACCGTCGCCTGCATCCGCGTCCCCGGCTGGTTCGAGGCCGAGACCAAAGCGCAGTAGCCTCTTTCTACTTTTTGTTGCTACGCCTTGCCGTTGTGGCCTTCGCTGATGTGGCGCTCGACGGTGTTGATGAGGGCGTTGAGGCGTTCGTCCGTCTCCTTCATCTGGCGGTCGTGAATCTCCGCGGTGGCGAGGAGCGCCGTGGCGGTCTCGGCGTTGCGGTCAACTTTCACGGACAGTTGGCCGACGGTGAGGGTCAGTTGCGCCTGCTGTTCGAGGATGAAGTGCATCGTCTTTTTCATCTCTTCTTCGGCCATGTCTGTCCGCCTCTCTGATTGGGTCGTTGCTTTACTTTGAGGCTTCGGCGGCAGCCTGATTTTGGCGGCCCGGGCGTTCCGAGTCGGCTGGGGGAATTATCTCAGAAAGAGACGGGCGGTCAACAGTGGGGTTGAAACCTTGCGGGGGGCGGGCGCGTAACAGAGACGGTTTCGGGGCGTGTCGTGTGAGGGTTTAGAATGCGCCCCGGTGTTCTCTCATCTCGGCAAGTGAAGTGAGGTCTCCCCCGTGGTAAGTCGCACAATCGCTTATATCGTTTTCGGCGTCGGGATTCTGCTGATTCTCGCGGCGGCGGTCTTGAAGGTCCCCATCGGGATGGGGCCGGGCGGGGCGCTGGCCTTCCTCGGGCTGGCGCTCTTCGGCTTGAGCTTCATCCCGGTGGCGAGGCCGCTGGAAGACTCGCCCGCGCCGATGTCGTTCCCGGCCAAGCTGGCGGGCATCTTCTTCGAGCCGTCGAGCGTCTTCCGCAACCTGCGCGCGCACCCGCGCTGGCTGGCCGCTCTCATCCTGATGTCGCTCCTGGCCTTCGCCTACTCGACCGCCTTCACGCAGCGCCTCACGCCCGAGCGCATCGTCAACTTCACCACCGACAAGGTGGCCGAGCAGTTCAAACTCCCGCCCGAGCGGGTCGCGGAGATGAAGGATCAGCAGATAGCCGACGCCAAGGCGCCGGGCAAGGTCGCCGGCAACGCCGTGACGACCTTCGCCGGCGCGTTCGTCATCTACTGTCTCATCGGCGGGCTTTGCATGCTGCTCGTGCTGCTGTTCGGCGGCCGGCTCGGCTTCTGGCAGGCGCTCTCGGTGGCGGTCTGGGCGGGGCTGCCGCCGGCGATCATCGGCCGCGTGCTGAGCCTCGTCCTGCTCTACCTCAAAGACCCGGACGACATACACCCCGTGCTCGGGCAGGGTGGACTTGTGACCGACAACCTCGGGGCGCTGGTCAAGCCGGGCGAGCACCCCATCCTCTTCGCGCTGCTGAGCGCCTTCGGCGTGCTCGCCTTCTACCACCTCTGGCTGACGGCGACGGGCCTGCGCAACGCGAGCGAACGACTCAGCAAGGGCTCCGCCTGGACGATAGCGCTGCTCTTCTGGGGCATCGGCCTGCTCTTCGCCGTCGCCTCCGGCGCGCTCTTCGGCGGCTTCATCTCCTGAAGAGAAGAGACTGACGAAGAAATAACTTAACAGCGATGGACGGGAGCAGGAGCTTGACGAGCAGCGTGAGCAG
>DASVQX010000012.1:0-109154 GCA_036388915.1 Pyrinomonadaceae bacterium | reverse complement strand
CGAGCGCGTCGGGACGGAGATCGGCCGCGACGCGCGCGCCAAGGGCGTCCACTTCCTCTTAGGCCCCGGCGTCAACCTCTACCGCTCGCCGACGAACGGGCGCAACTTCGAGTACTTCGGCGAGGACCCGTTCCTCGCCGCCCGGCTCGCCGTCGGCTACGTCCGCGGGGTGCAGTCGCAGGGCGTCTCGGCCACCGTCAAGCACCTGGCGGCCAACAACTCCGAGTACGACCGCCACGACACCGACGCGGTGGTGGACGAGCGGGCGCTGCGCGAACTCTACCTGCCGGCCTTCGAGGCGGCGGTGCGCGAGGCGCGCGTCGGCGCCGTGATGAGCAGCTACAACCTCGTCAACGGCGTCCACGCCTCGCAGAGCACGCACCTACAGACGGACGTGCTCAAGCGCGAGTGGGGCTTCGACGGCGTGCTGATGTCGGACTGGAACGGGACCTACGACGGCGTGGCGGCCGTTAACGCGGGGCAGGATTTGGAGATGCCTTCGGGCAAGCACATGAACCGCAAGAACCTGCTGCCCGCCGTCGAGCAGGGCAAGGTCTCCGCCGCGACGATTGACGACAAGGTGCGCCGCATCCTCCGCACGGCCGCGCGCTTCGGCTGGCTCGACCGCGAACAGACGGACCTCTCCGTCCCCCGGCTCAACCTGCGAGGCCGGCAGGTCGCCCTCGCAGCGGCGCGTGAGGGGATGGTGCTGCTCAAGAACGAGGGCGCGCTGCTCCCGCTCGACAGGCGGAAGGTTCGGTCGGTCGCCGTCATCGGGCCGAACGCCTACCCGGCCGTGCCGATGGGCGGTGGCAGCGGGCGAGTCGAGCCGTTCGCCGCCGTCAGCTTTCTCGAAGGGCTTGGCAATCATCTCGGCGTCTCGACGCCCGTCTACTACGAGCGCGGGCTGCGGACGCTCGGCGAGATGGCCGAGGCGACCGAGTTCACGACCGCCGCGTCGGGCGGCGAGGCGGGCTTGCGCGGCGAGTACTTCGCCAACCCTGAACTGGGCGGCGAGCCGGCCGTCACGCGCGTCGAGCCGCGCATCAACTTCAGCCGCCAGGCGCGACTGTTTCCGCCGCAGGCGCTCTCGTCGCGCTGGACGGGCTACTTCACCCCGAAGGCCGCGGGGGAGTTCGAGGTCTTCGCGGCATCGACCGGCGAGGACGCGGGCTTCTTCCGCCTGTACGTTGACGACCGGCTCGTCTTCGACAACTGGTCGGAGACGCGTGCGCTCGTCCGGCTGGCGACGTTAGACCTCGCGGCCGGCGCGCACAAGGTCTTGCTCGAACAGCGCGGCAAGTTCGGCCGGCTGGGGACGCGTATGCAGCTCGGGATACAGCCGCGGGGGGAGATGGTCAGCACGGAGGCGAAGGCGCTCGCCGCGAGGGCGGACGTGGTCGTCGTCGCGGTCGGCTTCGATCACACGATGGAGTCCGAAGGCGCAGACCGCACGTTCCGCCTCCCCGCCGGTCAGGACGAGTTGATCCGCGAGGCGGCGGCCGCCAACAAAAATACGGTGGTCGTGCTCACGTCGGGCGGCGGCGTGGACATGAACGAGTGGCTGGGGCGCGTGCCTGCGCTGATACAGGCGTGGTATCCGGGGCAGGAGGGCGGGACGGCGCTCGCCGAGATACTTTTCGGCGACACGAACCCCTCGGGCCGGCTCCCGGCCACCTTCGAGCGGCGCTGGGAGGATAACCCGACCCACGGCAGCTACTACCCCGCGGCCGAAGGCACGAACCGCGTCGAGTACAAGGAGGGCGTCTTCGTCGGCTACCGCGGCTACGAGCGGAACAAAGTTACGCCGCTCTTCCCCTTCGGCCACGGGCTTTCTTACACGACCTTCCGTTACGCCAACCTCTCGGTCAGGCGCGGGGCCGGCGGGGGCCGCGCGGCTTGGGGACCGTCCTTCGAGGTCTCTTTCGACCTGACGAACGCGGGGGCGCGCGCGGGCGCGGAGGTGGCGCAGGTCTACGTCGGCGCCGCGAGTCCGGCCGTGCCTCGGCCCGCGAAGGAGCTGAAGGGCTTCGCGAAGGTGAGCCTGCGCCCCGGCGAGACGAGGCGCGTGGCGGTGCCGCTCGACGGCCGCGCCTTCGCCTACTACGACGTAGGCGCGAAGGCGTGGCGCGTAGACCCCGGCGAGTATCAAGTGCTGGTCGGACGCTCCTCCGCGCAGGTCGAGCTGCGCGGCAAGATCAACGTGGCGCCCGCCGAGGCGACGACCCGGCGATGAAGTAAGCTCCGGGACTCTCAGCGCGGGTCGCGCTCAAGCGTGTCGTAGAGCGGCCGTGCGGGGCGCGCGCTCTCGCGCTCGTCCGACACCGTGGCGGCCATGATGCGGAGGCTCTCGTCGGCGGGCAAGGTCAAAGTCCGCGCGCCCGGCGGCAGCTCGACGGCGTAGGCGAACAGGTACGAGTAGGCGTAAGGCTCGCTCACGCCGTCGGCCCGGTGGTGGTGCGAGGCGTACCAGGCGAGCGGCGCGCGTTTGATGAAGCCGGGCGTGAGGCCCGTCATCTCGGCGTAGGGGTTGACGCGGTCTTTGAAACGCTCGGCCGCGTCCCCGTTCGAGGCCGGCGGGTGGAACGGCCCCGGCTTCCAGAGCCTGTTGTCCCACTGACCGACGTAGCCGCCCCAGTGCTGCACGTCGAGCTCCACGCGGCGGTCGCCGACGCGGAAGGCCGCGCGGCGGTCGCCGTCGGCCGAGGCCGCGAGGATGTAGAGCCGCCTGTGTTCGCCCGCGGGCAGGCGGATCGTCTGGCCGCGCGGGACGAGCGCGTTGGGCCTGCCGCCCGCGCCCCCTTCGAGGCGGAAGCGGACGCCCGCGTAATTTATCTCAGCCGGCAACATCTCCGCGGGGAGCGCGCGCCCCGCCGCGTCGAAGCCGCCCGGCTGCCTCGCGGCGTGCGGGCCGGCCGCGATCATGTCGTAAGGAAGCACGACCGGCTGCGACCGCGGCGCCTTCAGCCCCGCGCGCGGCGGCGCGAGTCTGAGCGCGAAGGTGCGTAGCTGGTAGGGACCGAAAGAGGTCAACAGCTCGCCGCCCCTCACGTCGGCCGGGCCGGCGGGCAGCTCCCGCCCGTCAACCTCCCTCGCCGAGGCGACCGCGCCCGCGAAGCGGAGCCTGACGCTGGGGAGCGTCTTGCCGTCAAGCTCTACGAGTCGGACGACGAACTCGTCCGACTCCTCGGCGCGCTTGAGCGCGAGGACGCGCACGCGGCTGTCGCCCGTCTCAAGTAGCGAGAGGGACTTGCCGAGCGCGCCCGCGTGGCGCGTGGCCTCGAAGGCGATGAGCGGCTGGTTGAGGCGCTGCGCCTGCCAGTCGGTCCCGGCGCGCCGCCAGTCGCCGGCGTGGGCGGCGAGGCCGTAAGTGAACTCGTGGCGGCCCCAGTCCTGCGTGGCCTGATCGACGTACTCCCAGCCGGTGCCGGGGCCGATGCCGGGCGTGTAGAGCAGCGTGAGCCGCAGCGTCCGGTCGTCGGGCTTGTCGGAGCCGTACTTGCTGTCGGAGAGCACGGTGACGCCGTGCGAGCCGGAGCGGTCGGTGAGGTCGAACCACTGGTGTGAAGGCACCTCGTACTTCTTCTCGTCGTTGTTGCCGCGCTCGACCGTGCCCACGTCCCAGTTGTAGGTGGCGCGCGGGTTGGCGGCCGTCAGCGGGAAGGTGGCCTTGAGCGCGGCCTCGCGCGTGCGCCACTCGACGCGGTTGTCGAACTCGACGCGGTTGCCCGCGTCGCCCGCCGACAGTCGGACGGTCTGCACGAACTTCGAGCCTTCGGCCTCGCGCTCGACCTCGACGGCGACGCGCGCCGGCCCGCTTTCGACGACACGAATCTTCGCCGGGCCCGCGACGTAGCCGCGCGGCGGTTTGCGCTGATCCTCCCAGTCCATGTTCCACGCCGGCCAGTCGCGCGGCCGCTCGGTCTGGAAGGCGAGCCGCGCAGGCGCCGCGAGCAACTCTTTGCCCGTCGCCTTATCGAAGATGCTCGACACGTCGCCGTCCGCGTTTAGTGTCAGACGGTAACGTGCGTTCTCGAGCGAGGAGTTTGAGACTTTGAGCGGCGAAGCCGATGACGCAGGGGCGTCGGCCGCTCGCACGTCGTAGACCGCGTAGCCGACCGAGGGCGCGTCGGCGAGAAAGAGGACACGCGCGGCGCCGTCGCGCTCGCCCGACACTTGCGCGGGCACCTCCCGGCCGTCGGGGCCGAAGACGCGGACGCCGCGCGGCGCGCCGCCCTTGAATTTGACGTGCGCTTCGACCACGTCCTCGCGCCGGACGTTCAGAGGGTTGTAGACGACGACGGGCGTCCCTTCGGCGCGCGTGTCAAGCCCGGCGGCGACGCCTTCGGTCGCGCTCTCCAGTACGCCCGCGAACTGGTTCATGGCGATACAGTCGTCGTTCCATGAGAACTCGAACGCCTTGGGCGTCGCGGTGCCCGGCAGGATGTCGTGAAACTGTCCGCCCATGACGAGCGTCCACGCGTCGTTCAGCCTTCGCAGCGGGTAGGGGCGCGAGCCGAGCCACGCGGCGCCGACCGAGGCGCGCTCGGCGGCGTCGGCCAGCAGCTCGTTGTGCCGGTTCCAACGCTTCCGGTACGCCTGCGAGTTGATTGAGCCCGCGGAGTGCTGCGTCAGGAGGAACTCGCCTTTGTAGCGCGGCAGACGGGACTTCACCCCCTCGGGAATGTCGAGGAACATCTGCTCGGCGGTGGCCGAGAGGACGCGGACGGGGCCGTCGCCCACCTGCACCAACGGCCCGGCGGCGTCGGGCGACGGGATGGCGGGCGGCGGCGGCGGGACGACCGCCTTCTGCCTGCGCACGACCGCGTCCAGCATCTTGACGGAGAACTCGAAGGGCGCCCCGCCGATGTCGCCGACGGCGCCGAAGTACGTGTAGTCGGCGAAGAGGCCGCCCGTCTCGCCGCTGCGGCGGATGCGCGCGGGCCAGTCCTGCGGGGAGTAGCCCACCGCGGGGTTCGCGGCCGACGCGGGCGGGCTTTTGCTGTAGTCCTCGCGGACGTTCGAGTCGTAGGGGCGCGGGTTTAAGGCCGAGACGACGCCGCGGCCGTCCGGCCCCTCCCAGACGCCGACGTTGAAGGGCACGCCCGCCGGCGTCTTGTGCACCGAGCCGGGGCCGCCGACGGGCGCGGCCGAGCCCCAGTAGAGCTTCTGCGTCGAGAAGCCCTTCAGCCCCGCGTGCGCGATGATGGAGGGGAAGGAGGCCGGGAAGCCGAAGCTGTCGGGCAGCATGTACTCGGCGCTCGTCCGGCCGAACTCGCGGCGGAAGAAGTGTGAGCCGTAGAGTATCTGGCGGACGATTGACTCGGCGGAGGCGGCGAGCGGGTCGCCCTCCTCGACCGAGGAGCCGGCGGGGAACCAGCGGCCCGCGGCCACGTACCGCTTAACGCGCGCGTAGTCCTCGGGCCAGTACTCCTTCATCATGCGGTAGCGGTTCGAGCCGCTGAAGTTGAAGACGTACGAGGGGTACTTCTCGAACAGCCTGAAGTTGTCGCGCATCGTGCGGGGGAGAAATTCGTTGATGACCTGCGGGTACTCCCAGCGCCACTGCGTGTCGAGGTGTGCGTAGCCGACCACGTAGAGCGTCGGCTCGCGCGTCAGGTCGGGCGGTGAGGGCTTGGCGGACTGGCCGGGGGCGTCGGCCGCGGCGAGCGAACAGACCAGCAGCAGCGACAGGAAAACTCTTGACGCGAGCGGCATCAATGCGTCTCTCCTTGACGGTGAATTGCGGACGGGTAAGACCGGGACTAGCTTTATGACGTTGAGATAAGATAGCACGGCCGCGCCGCCGGCCAGTCTCCCTTTTTAATCCATGACCCATTACCGATCGCCCTTCCGGCCTGTCGAGTTGAAGGGGTGGAACCTGCGCGCGACGAGCGTCCCCGTCCGGGGCGAGTAGCGCGAGAGGTGGGATGCAAACCGCACGGCTCTTCTGTATAGTGGCGCGCTAACGCGCGGGGACGCCGACTGCTACACATGACAACTCCGGTACTGGAAATGAGGGGGATCGGCAAGCGCTTCCCCGGCGTGATCGCTTTGGACGGGGTGAGCCTGCGGGTCCTCCCCGGCGAGGTCGTCGCCCTCATCGGGGAGAACGGGGCGGGGAAGTCCACGCTGATGAAGGTGCTCGGCGGCGTCCACCACCCCGACGAGGGCGAAGTCCTCATCGAGGGGAAGCCCACGCGCGTCGGCTCGGTCGCCGACGCCAACGCGCTGCGCATCGGCTTCATCCACCAGGAGCTCAACGTCCTCGACAACCTCGACGTGGCCTCCAACATCTTCCTCGGGCGCGAGCCGCGGCGCGGCGGTCTCTTCAGCCGCATCGACCGCGGGCGGATGTACGCGGACGCCAAGGTCTACCTCGACCGGCTCGGGCTGAACGTCGCGCCCGGCACGCCGCTCTCCCGGCTCTCCATCGCGCAACAGCAGATGGTCGAGATCGCTAAGGCGCTTTCGCAGGACGCGCGCATCCTCATCATGGACGAGCCGACCTCGTCGCTCACGCTCACCGAGACCGAGCGGCTGATGTCGGTCGTCAAGGAGCTGCGCGCGCAGGGCGTGAGCGTCATCTACATCTCGCACCGGCTCGGCGAGGTCAAGGAGCTGGCCGACCGCGTCGTGGCGCTGCGCGACGGGCGCAACGCCGGGGAACTGGGGCGCGAAGAGATAACGCACGACCGCATGGTGAAGATGATGGTCGGGCGAGACATCGAGAGCTTCTACGCGCACGGCGGCGACGGAGTCGGCCCCGCGCGGTTCGGCGTCCGCGGGCTGCGGACGAGAAGGTATCCACGTCACGCCGTCACGTTCGACATCCGCGACGGCGAGATACTCGGCCTCGCGGGTCTGGTCGGCGCGGGGCGCACCGAGGTCGCGCACGCGGTCTTCGGCGTCGAGCCGCCCGTCGGCGGCTCGCTCGAACTCGGCGGCGAGACGGTCGTCGTCCGCTCGCCGCAAGACGCCATCCGGCGCGGCATCTACCTCGTCCCCGAGGACAGGCGGCGCTGCGGCCTGAACGTCGAGGAGCTGATACGCAAGAACGTGACGCTGCCCGCGATGAATCGTTACTCGACGGCCGGCGTCGTCCGCGCGGGCGAGGAGCGCCGTGTCTCGCAGAAGTACTGCGACCAGCTCGGCGTCAAAGCCCCCTCGGTCGAGGTGAGGGCGGGGAACCTTTCGGGCGGCAACCAGCAGAAGGTCGTCCTCGCCAAGTGGCTCTCGCTCGGGCCGAAGGTGCTCATCTTCGACGAGCCGACGCGCGGCATCGACGTGGGCGCGAAGGCCGAGATTTACGACCTCATGCGGCGTCTGACCTCCGAGGGGGTCGCCGTCCTGATGATTTCGAGCGACATGGAGGAGGTACTCGGCGTCAGCGACCGCGTGGCCGTCATGCACGAGGGTAAGCTGACGGGCGTCCTTGAGAGGCCGGACTGCACCGAGGAGAACGTCATGCGCCTCGCCGTCGGAGAGACGATCCGCCCCGGCGAAGGCGACGAGGCCGCGCTATCGGAGAACCCATCGAGATGATAACGGGAAGGATACTTTTGCTGGCGGCCGCGTGCGCGGCGCTCGTTCTCATGTGCGGGCCGGCGACGCCGGCGGCCGCCCGGCAGAAGGGTAGTTTCGGCAAGACTCCCGACGGCAGGAACGTGGAAGTCTACACGCTGACCAACCGCCGCAAGGCCGAGGCCAGGATCACCAACTACGGCGGGGCGCTCGTCTCGCTCAAAGTCCCCGACCGCGCGGGGCGCTTCGCCGACGTGGTGCTCGGCTTCGGCGATGTCGGGGGCTACCTCGCCGGCAACTTCTACGTCGGCACCGTCGTCGGCCGCTACGCCAACCGCATCGCCAACGGGCGCTTCACCCTGAACGGCGTCGAGTACAAGCTGGCCGTTAACAACGGACCGAACCACCTGCACGGCGGCGTGCGCGGGTTCGACAAGGTGCTCTGGACGGCGCGCCCGCTGAAGGTTCGCAACGGGTCGGCGCTCGAACTGACGTACGTGAGCCCCGACGGCGAGGAGGGCTACCCCGGCACCCTGAGCGTGAGGGTGGTCTACACCCTCACGGACTCGAACGAGCTGCGCATCGACTACAGCGCGACGACCGACAAGGACACGGTCGTCAACCTGACCAACCACGCCTACTTCAACCTCGCGGGCGAGGGGAGCGGCGACATCCTCGGCCACCGCCTCACGCTCTACGCCGACCGCTTCCTCCCGACCGACTCGACCGCCATCCCGACCGGCGAGCTGCGCCCCGTGCGCGGCACCCCGTTCGACTTCACGCGGCCCGCCGCCATCGGCGCGCGCATCGAGGCCGACGACGAGCAGATCAAGTTCGGCGCGGGCTACGACCACACGTTCGTCGTCAGGGGGCGCGCCGGGACGCTCCGGCGCGCGGCCCTCGCGCACGAGCCGACGACGGGCAGGACGATGGAGGTCTGGACGACCGAGCCGGGCGTGCAGCTCTACACCGGCAACTACCTCGACACGGGCGCGGGCAAGGGCGGGAGTCCTTACGGCCGCCGCACCGGCTTCTGCCTCGAAACGCAGCACTACCCCGACTCGCCCAACAAGCCCGCCTTCCCCTCGGCGGTGTTGAGGCGCGGCGGCAGGTACCGGACGACGACCGTCTACAAGTTCTCGGCGCGCTGAGGCGGGCGGCCGCGAAGGGCAGGGAGTTGGAACAGACGTTATTCAAACTCGAACCGCAACTGCGCGAGAAGGTCTGGGGCGGGCGCAGGCTCGCGCCGGGCGTCGCCCCCGTGGGCGAGGCGTGGGTGGCGTTCGAGATGAGCAGGGTGTCGGGCGGGCCTCGGGAGGGATGCGCCGTCGCCGACCTCGTCGCGGAGCTTGGCGACGGCCTGCTCGGCGCCGCCGTCGCGTCGCGTTACGGCGCGCGCTTCCCACTGCTCGTCAAGCTGCTCGACTGCGCCGACTGGCTCTCCGTGCAGGTGCATCCTGACGACGAGCAGGCCGGCAGGATGGTCGGGCGGGGCGAGTTCGGGAAGTCGGAGGCGTGGCACTTCCTCGAAGCCGAGGACGGGGCCGAGATCATCGCGGGCGTCAGAGAGGGCACGACCCGGCGTGAGCTGGAGGCCGCGATTCGTGAGGGGCGCGTCGGCGGCGTGGCACGGCGGATGAAGGTGCGCGCGGGCGAGACGCTCTACATCGGCGCCGGGACGCTCCACGCGCTCGGGCCGGGACTCCTGCTCTACGAGGTGCAGCAGGCGTCGGACACGACCTACCGCGTCTACGACTGGGACCGGCCGGCGGGCGCTGGAAGGGAATTGCACATTGAGGAGGCGGCCGCCGTGACCGACCCCGGCAAGAACCCGGAGCCTTTCGTGGCTCAGGTCTCGCCGGGGACACCCGCGCCGCTCATCAGGTGCCCGCACTTCGACCTCGACGCGCTGCGGCTCGGCGCCGGCGGGTCATTCGCGGGTGACACGGAGGGCTTGAGGTTTCACGTCATCACCGCGACCGAAGGCTCGGTGAGCGTGCGAAGCGGGGGGGACGCCGTCACGCTCGGCCGGTACGAGACGGCCCTCGTGGCCGGCGCCGCGGGGGCTTACGAGGTGCGCGCCGCGGACGGCGGGGCGGGCGTCCTCATCGCCTCGCCGCCGGCGTCGGGCGGACGGGCCGCGGCGTGAGCGTTGCGGCTCGGCTCACTTCGCCGCCCGCAGCAGCCGATCTAGCTCCTCGCGCATCCGGGCCAAGTCCGGGCGGGCGGCGGGGTCGTCGATGAGGTTGCGAGTCTCGTGCGGGTCGCTCTGAAGGTCGTACAGCTCGTCCATCCCCTCAAGCTCTGTGTAGCGGATGTACTTCCAGCGGGTCGTCCTCACGGCCTGCCAGGCGGGGGCGCGCGGCGCGACCTTCTCCAGAAAATACTCTGCGAGGAAAGAGTCGCGCCAGCCAGCCTGCGCGCCGCCGCGCAGCAGCGGGACGAGCGACCGCCCTTGCGCTTCCTCCAGCGGATCGGCGCCCGCGAGTTCGACGAGCGTCGGCGCCACGTCGATGTTCAGCGTCAGCGCCTCGACCGTCCGCCCCGCGGCGGCCAGCGGCGGGTAGCGGACGATGAACGGCACGCGGATGGACTCCTCGTAGGCGAAGCGCTTGTTGTCGAACTGCCCGTGCTCGCCGAGCAGGTAGCCGTTGTCGCTCGTGAAGACGAAGACCGTGTTGTCGAGCTGCCCGCGTTTGCGCAGCGCGTCGAGCAGCCGGCCGACGCCCTCGTCCACGGCGGCCAGCGTCCGCAGTTGGTCGCGCACGACGGAGTCGCGGTCACGCCCCCGCCCGCGCCGCGACTCGGGCGGCTCGGGCGCGACGCCCTCGACCGCCGCCCAGTCCACCGGCTCGACCGCGCGCCGCAGCGCCGGCTTCCCCGACAAGTCCTCGTCGGCCGAGGCGGGCGGGACGTACCGCGCCCCGGCGTAGAGCGATTCGTGCCGCTTCGTCGGCAGGTAGGGGACGTGGAGCGCCTTGTGCGCGAGGATGAGCAGGAACGGCTTCGCGTGCGGGCGGGCGACGAACTCCAGCGCGCGGCGGTTGAGGATGTCGGTCATGTGGCCGTCGAACTGGATTTGGCGGCCGTCGATGTTGAGCACGGGGTCGAGGTACACGCCCTGCCCCTTGAAGCTGACCCAGTGGTCGAAGCCGGGGCGGCGCGAGTCGTCGAACCCCATGTGCCACTTGCCGACGAAGGCCGTCTCGTAGCCGGCCTCGCGCAGGCGCCGGGGGAAGGTTTCGAGCGTGTGGCTGATAACGTCCTGGCCGAGCCGGTCGTTGTTGACGACGCGGTGCCGGCGCGCGTACTGCCCCGTGAGGAAGCTGGCGCGGCTCGGCGAGCAGAGCGGGGTGGTCACGAAGGAGTTGCGGAAGAGGACGCCCTCGCGAGCGAGGCGGTCGATGTGCGGCGTCCTGGCGAACGGGTGGCCGGTGACGCCGAGCGAGTCCCAGCGCTGGTCGTCGGTGATGACGAAGACGATGTTGGGCCGGCGCGTCCGCGCGGCCGCGGCGGGCCGGAGGGGTACGCACCACGCCGCCGTGAGGAAGCACAAGAGCGCCGCCGCGAGAATAAGTTTTCGCCTCATTCGGGTCTAGTTATTCTTCGACTTGCCGAGCGACTCCGCCGCCCTGCGAATCTGCTCGCTCAGCCTGAGTATCTCTTCCAGCTCGCGGCCGGCCAGTTTCATGACCTCAGCCTAAAGGGACGGGCGCGGGATAGGCCCGGAGACGTAAGTGGGCGTTTACGGTGGCGGTATGGTAGGCCCGTCTCCCGCGCGAGTCAACAACTTCCGACGCGCCGCCTGCCCCGCCCCGCGCTGCCGGTCGCGGCGCGGGACGGAAATTTCTCTCCGCACGCGCGCAGGCTTGCCGCCCCGGCCGTCTTGAGTCAAGATGCCGCGTCGGACGTTCGGGCAATAACCTGATTTGACGGTCGAGATGGACGAGCGCACACACGGGCTGGCCGAGAGGCTCTGGCACTACCACCGCATGAACCAACGCCTCAGGAAGGCGGACGCCATTCTGGTTCTTTGTAGCTACGACAGGAGGGTGGCCGAGAGGGGCGCCCAGTTACTGCTCGAAGGCTGGGCGCCGCTGCTCATCTTCTCGGGGGGCTTGGGCTCGATCACGAGCGGGATGTGGAGCGAGCCGGAGGCCGACCAGTTCGCGCGCATCGCCGTCGGGTTGGGCGTGCCGGGCGAGCGCATCCTGATCGAGAACCGCTCGACGAACACGGGCGAGAACGTCGTCTTCACGAAGAGGCTGCTGGCGGAGAAGGGTCTCGACCCGGAAAATTTCATTCTGGTGCAGAAGCCCTACATGGAGCGCCGCTGCTACGCCACCTTCAGAAAGTTCTGGCCGGAGAAGTCGGCGGTCGTCACCTCGCCGCAGGTCTCCCTCGACGAGTATCTGGACGACTACACCAACCCCGAGTTGTCGAAGGACGACGTGGTCGGCATCATGGTCGGCGACCTACAGCGGATCAGGCTCTACCCGGCGAGGGGGTTTCAAATCCCGCAGGAGATTCCCGCAGAGGTCTGGGCGGCCTACGAGGAGCTGGTCGCGGCCGGGTACGACAAGCACCTCGTCGAGCTCTGACGCGCCGCGCCCGTCCCATAAACCCAAGGCGTCATCCCGTACACAAATCGACATGAGGAACATACGAGTCGCGTCGGTTCAGCTTCACCACTCCCCCGGTGACAAGCAGGCCAACCTGGGCAAGGTCGAAGCCTTCGTCGGGCGGGCGGCCCGCGAGGGCGTCGAGCTGATCGCCTTCCCCGAGATGTGCATCACCGGATACTGGCACGTCCGCAACCTGTCGCGCGAGGGGGTTGACGCGCTGGCCGAGCCGGTGCCGTCTGGCCCCTCGACCGGGGCGCTGCTCGCGCTCTCGCGCGAGCACGGCATGACCATAGGCGCGGGTCTCATCGAGCGGGCGGAGGACGGGTCGCTCTACAACAGCTACGTCGTCGCGATGCCCGACGGCCGGTTCGCCTGCCACCGCAAGCTCCACGCCTTCGAGGGGCCGCACATGAAGTCGGGCGACTCCTACACCGTCTTCGACACGCCGCACGGGTGCCGGGTCGGGGTCCTGATCTGCTACGACAACAACATCGTCGAGAACGCGCGCGTCACGGCGCTGATGGGCGCGGAGGTGCTGCTGGCGCCGCACCAGACGGGCGGCTGCCGCTCGCGGAGCCCGCGCGCGATGGGGGCCATCGACCCGGCGCTCTGGGAGCGGCGCGCCGAAGACCCGGCGGCCATCGAGGCCGAGATGCGCGGGCCGAAGGGGCGCGGCTGGCTGATGCGCTGGCTCCCCTCCCGCGCCCACGACAACGGCATGTTTCTGCTCTTCAGCAACGGCGTCGGCGTGGACGACGACGAGGTGAGGACGGGCAACGCGATGATTCTCGACCCCTACGGCGAGATACTGACGGAGTCCGGCAAGGCCGACGACGACATGGTCGTGGCCGACCTCGACGCCGAGGCGCTCCCGACCTCGTCGGGGCGGCGGTGGATGCAGGCGAGGCGCCCCGAACTCTACCAGCCCCTGACCGTCCCGACCGGCAGGGAGAAGGACACGCGCTCGGTCAGGTTCGGGACCATTTAAGCCGGCCCGCGGGGCGCCCGCGCCGGAGAGCATTTCAACGTCCCACGCTCCGGGGCACGGGGAGGCGCGAAGGGCGCGCCCCGGAAGCCCACAGTCCCACAGCAATACGTCCACCGTCTTTGAGATCACGCGCGCGCGGGAGGCCGGGCCGTTATCGGCCCGCGCCGCCGCGCGAGGCCCCGCGGCCGGTAGAATGAGATGAAAAAAGAACTCGGAATCTTCCTGCTGCTCGTGCTGCTGTGCGTCGTCGTCGCGGCGCTCAACCCGCGATTTCTCGCGCCGGCCAACTTGCAGAACATGGCCCGGCTCATCGGCGCCTACGGCGTCTTCTCCATCGGGCTCGGGATAGTCATCATCACGGGGGGCATCGACCTCTCGGTCGGTTCGGTGCTGGCGCTGCTCGGCGTGCTGCTCTCGATGATGCTGACCGAGTGGGGGTGGCCGTGGCCGCTCGCCGTCCTCGCCGTCGTCGCGGTCGCCACCGCGCTCGGCGCCTTCCACGGCCTGCTCATCACGCGCGTCGGCGTCCAGCCCTTCATCGTCACGCTGTGCGGGCTCCTCTTCTACCGCGGCCTCGCGCGCTTCGTCGCCGGCGACGAGACGAAGGGCTTCGGCTCGGCCCAAGGTTTCGAGACGCTACGCAGCCTCGCGACCGGGAGCGTCCTCGGCGTCCCGACGCCCTTCGTGCTGCTCGTCGTGGTGAGCGTCGTCATGTGGGTCGTGCTGCACCGCTCGGTCTACGGGCGCTACCTGTTCGCCGTGGGCCGGAACGAGACGGCGGCGCGCTACTCGGGCATCAACTCGAAGGCGGTCGTGATGGGCGCCTACGTCATCCTGGGCGCGCTGGTCGGCGTGTCGGGCATCGTCTTCGCCTTCTACACGAACTCGATCTCGCCCTCCACTCACGGCAATTTCTTCGAGCTTTACGGCATCGCGGCGGCGGTGCTGGGCGGGTGCAGTCTGCGCGGCGGCGAGGGCTCCATCGTCGGCATCCTGATCGGCGCGGCGCTCCTCCAGGTCCTCCAGAATCTGGTCAACCTGCTGGGCATCCCCTCCAGCCTGAACTTCGCCGTGATGGGGGCGGTCATCCTCGTCGGCGTCATCGCCGACCAGATGCTCCAGCGGCGCTCGGCGCGCGTGAAGGTCGCCTGAACGGCTCCGCGGGCCGCGGCACATCACAAGCACTCTTCGGTTCAAATTTTAAGGGTGAGGAGAATCAAGATGAAGTTTAAAAAATCGCTCGCGCTCGCCTGCGCTTGCCTGCTCATGACCGCCGCCGCCTGCACGCAGAGCGCGGGGCCGGGCGGGACCGGCGGCGGCGCGGGCGGCGGCGCGAAGAAGCTCGCGTTCGTCACCAACAACCCCTCGGACTACTGGACCATCGCGCGTAAGGGGGTCGAGAAGGCCGACGCGGAGCTGGCGGACGTGACGGTGGAGTTCAAGATTCCGCCCAACGGGACGGCCGCCGAGCAGCGGCAGATCATCGACGACCTGCTCGTCAACGGCGTGAGCGGCATCGCCATCAGCCCGGTCAACCCGGACAACCAGACGCAGCTCATCAACGACACGGCGAAGCAGACGCTCGTCTTCACGCAGGACTCCGACGCGCCCAACAGCGACCGCGCCTGCTACGTCGGCACCGACAACGTCGCGGCCGGCCGGCAGGCGGGACAACTCGTCAGGGAGGCGCTGCCGCAGGGCGGGAAGATCATGGTCTTCGTCGGCATGCTCGACGCGCGCAACGCGGCCGAGCGCCTGCAGGGCCTCAAGGAGGCGCTCGCCGGCTCGAACGTGACCGTCATCGACACGCGCACCGACGACACCGACCGCGTGCGCGCCAAGGCCAACGTCGCCGACACGCTCGTCAAGCATCAGGACGTGGCGGGGCTCGTCGGGCTGTGGAGCTACAACGGCCCGGCCATCCTCAACGCCGTGCGCGACGCGGGCAAGGTCGGGCAGGTGCAAATCGTCGCCTTCGACGAGGAGGCCGAGACGCTCGCGGGCATCCGCGAAGGCGCCATCCACGGCACGGTCGTGCAGCAGCCCTTTGAGTTCGGCTACCAGGCGATCAAGATGATGGCGCAGGTTCTCTCCGGCGACCGCTCGCAGATTCCGGCTAACAGGCAGAAGTTCGTCGAGACGAAGGTCGTCAAGCGCGACACGGTCGAGGAGTTCACCAAGCAAGTCAACGCGCTGCGCGGGAGGTGAGTGGGGAAGTAGACAGTAGCCAGTAGTCAGTAGCGCCCCGCGTCGCGGCCGTTGACGCCGACACGCTGACGACTCATGACGAAGGCTTTTCTACTGGCTACTGGCTACTGACTACTGTCTACTTTTCTTATGACTCCGATCATACAGATGCGCCAGATCGTGAAGCGCTTCGCGGGCGTGCACGCGCTCAAGGGTGTGGACTTCGAGTTGGGCGCGGGCGAGGTCGTCGCGCTCCTCGGCGAGAACGGGGCGGGGAAGTCCACGCTGATGAAGGTGCTCGGCGGCGTCCACCGGCCCGACGAGGGCGAGGTCCTCATCGACGGCGCGCCGGCCGCGCTGCGCGGCGTCGCCGACGCCGCGCGCCACCGCATCGCCTTCATCCACCAGGAGCTTAACGTCCTCGACAACCTCGACGTGGCCTCCAACGTCTTCCTCGGGCGCGAGCCGACGCGCTGGGGGCCGCTGCGCCTCATCGACCGCCGCCGGATGGAGGAGGAGACCGGGAAGCAGCTCGAACGCCTGGGCCTGAACGTCGCGCCCGGCACGCCGCTCTCCCGGCTCTCAATCGCGCAACAGCAGATGGTCGAGATCGCCAAGGCGCTGTCGCAGGACGCGCGCGTGCTTATCATGGACGAGCCGACTTCGTCGCTCACGCTCTCGGAGACCGATCGGCTGCTCGGGGTCATCAAAGACCTCCGCTCCGAGGGCGTGGCCGTCATCTACATCTCGCACCGGCTCGGCGAGGTCAAGCAGATCGCCGACCGCGCGGTGGTGCTGCGCGACGGGGCCAACGCCGGCGAACTCGGCCGCGGCGAGCTGGCGCACGACCGCATGGTGAGGATGATGGTCGGCCGCGACATCGAGAGCTTCTACCGTCGGCCGGAGGGCGAGAAGCGGCCACGCTACTTCGAGGTCGAGTCGCTGCGCACGGCGCGCTACCCCGACAAGCGGGTGAGTTTCGAGGTCGGCAGCGGCGAGATTCTCGGCCTCGCGGGTCTGGTCGGCGCGGGGCGCAGCGAGGCGGCGCAGGCCATCTTCGGCGTGGACCAGGCCGCCGAGGCGCGGCTCAAGCTCGACTCGCGGCCGCTCGTCATCCGCTCGCCGCGGGACGCCATCCGCCACGGCGTCTACCTCGTGCCCGAAGACCGGCGCACCGCCGGCCTCATCACCGACATGCCGATACGCGAGAACGTGACGCTGCCCGCCCTCCGCCGGTACGCGCGGGGCGGGCTCATCTCGTTCGACCGCGAGCGCGAGGGGTCAAAGGAGGTCTGCGGCCGCCTGAACGTCAAGGCCCCCTCGGTCGAGGCGCTGGCGGGGAACCTCTCGGGGGGCAATCAGCAGAAGGTCGTGCTGGCGAAGTGGCTGTCTCTGGAGCCGAAGGTGCTCATCTTCGACGAGCCGACGCGCGGCATCGACGTGGGCGCGAAGGCCGAGATTTACGAACTCATGCGCAGGCTCGCGGAGGCGGGCGTCTCCATCGTCATGATCAGCAGCGACATGGAGGAGGTCATCAACGTCAGCGACCGCGTCGCCGTCATGCACGAGGGGCGGGTCACCGGCGTCCTGGGGCGCGAGGACTGCACCGAGGAGAACATCTTGCGCCTCGCCGTCGGCGGGCGCGGGGCGGTCGGGCAGGCGGGAGACGAGCGGCCTTGACCGACAAGGAAGAGCTGCGGCGTGCTGTCGGGCGGGTTCTCTTGCGAGAACCACCTCTCGGTTATAATCCCTTGAAGACGTACTTCGGTGTCCTCACCCGGCGCCGTGCCAGAGCTGCTGGTGAGTGCGCTGCGTCTCGCTGTAACCCCCGTCGTAGAATTGGTCGTAATACTTAAGGTCGGTGTGGTGCGCCTGCACCCACACGCCGGGCACGTGCATCGCATCGACGTGCGCGGGGAACCGCCCGTAGGTGTCGTAGATGTAGTTGCAGATGTCCTTGACGCAGGCGACGACCTCCTCCGAGTAGTGCGGCACCTCTTCGACGAAGCGCTCGGCCAGTCCCGGCTTGAAGACCCTGGCGAGGTGCCTCGGGTCTTTGTAGAGACCTCCGGGGCCGTACTTGTGCTTGAGGAGGTCATCGACGGCGTCGTCCATGCTCTTGAAGTAGGGCGGGCAGTGACCCTCGATGAGGCCGTCCTTGCCCACGGGGTTGTCGCGCCAGGCCGGCGGCGGCACCATGAAGCGCGTCAGGCGCTTGAACCGGCGCGCCTTGACGAAGCGGAAGCCGAGACCGGGGCCGTACTTCTGTGCGTACTCCTCGTCGCCCAGAAGCAGCGGGCCGACGAAGGCGGCGTGCACCCAGCCGCCGAGCCCCATCGCCTGAATCGTGAGCAGGAGGTTCTGGACGAGGAGGTCGGCCTCGACGTGGATGCGGAAGGTGTTCATGTAGCCGAGCGGGATCGGCAGGTCTTTGTTGAGGAAGCCGCTCCGAACCCACTTCCTGACGCCGGCCCAGCGGTAGAAGTTCCAGTCGTCTAAAAACGCGGGGCGGTAGCCGTCCGGCTGCGAGAGCAGAAACATCAGCCCGTTGATGTACTGCTTGGTGAGGTCGAGGACGGGGACGAAGAGGGTCGTGCCCGGCAGGTTCGAGACGTACTTGTTGCGCCCGATGTAGCAGGGGTAGACGCGCGGGAACTCCAGCCGGCCGTCGAGCACCTTGACCTTGCAAGCCTCGGCGTGGGCGATCAACTTCTCGGGGGTGACGCCCTCGCGGAAGTGGTACGGGTCAACCCCCTCGGGCGCGCGCAGGAAGTAGGTGCCCGAGTCGTTGATCATGAAGAAGTGGGCGGCCTGCGCGTTGTCGGGGCTGCTGGCGGCGCGCCCGTTGACCTCAAGCATGGGCGAGCCGACGAGGGGCTTGCCGTCCTCGGAGGTGAAAGGCATGTCGGGCATGGTGACGCCGGTGGTGCCCGTCGCGGCGATGAGCAGCGCCTCTTCGAGCGGGTCGAGGGGCTGCGGCTTTTGCTCGGAGGTGTAGGAGAGGCTGCCGGCCGGGACGGACTGGACGCCGAGGCTGATGCGGCGCGAGCGGCGGTTGAAGAGGGCGCCGAAGAACGGGTGGCGGAGCGCCGCGTCGAGCGCCTCGTCCTGCCGGGGTCTGGTTCCGGTCATCGCTTCTCCTTGCTTCTCTTTAAGAGGCGGAGGCGCGCCCCCGGCTTAGAAGGTGCAGGCGGTGCGCTGCTCGCGCGTGCCGGCCTGTAGCTGATAGACCCAGCGGACGTTCATCTCGGCGGTCGCCCAGCAGAGGTGCCCGCCGTGGAACGAGGGCAGCCGCGAGAGGTTCCAGCGCGAGAGGTCGATGCGCGAGACGGCCTGATCCTCCGTCAGCCCTTCGGCGCGGGCGCGCGCCACCTCATCGTCGAGCGCCTGTAGGTAATCGGCGTAGCGGTTGAGGTCGGCGGCCGTGGCGACGGGTCCGTGGCCGGGGACGAAGGTCGCGGCCGGGTGGGTGGCCGCCAGCGCGCGGACGGCGTTGATTAAGCCGGCGATGTCCATCCCGCCCGCGCCCAAGTCCATGAACGGGTAGTAGGTGTGGAAGACGATGTCTCCCGTGGCGACGATCTCGCGGTCGCCGCGCCGCAGGTAGGCCCACAGGTCGCCGCGGGTGTGCGCAGGGGCGCCGGGGTGCGTCAGCACGACCTCCTGCGCGCCCACACGGAGCCGCGCCTCGCCGTCCACCAGTTCGGTCGGGACGCCCGCCGGGTGCTTCTCCCACCAGTCTTTGTCGAACTGCCGCATCAGGTCGGGCACGGCCCTGTGCGCGTAAATCCGCGCGCCGGGGTAGTCGGTGTTCCCCTGCGTGTGGTCGTAGTGGTAATGGGTGTTGACGACGAGGGTGGCCCGGCCGTAGTCGTCGGCGACGCGGCCGCCGAGCCAGCCGGAGGCGGGCGGGAACTTGGTGTCGAGGACGAGGACGTCTCCGCCGTCCTTGACGACGAGCGAGTTGCCGCCGCCGGCCGTAATCACTTCCACGCCGGGCGCGAGCGAGACGCGCTCGGGGCGCATGTAGGCGCGGTAGAACCAGAAGGCCGCGCCCCCGGCCGCGAGCAGCAGCAGGGCCAGCAGGACGGCGAGCCAGAACTTCCAGTAGCGGCGCGGCCCGAAGGAGTCCTTCGTAATCCTCCCGTCACGCTTGTAGGCCGCTTCGAGACCCTCGGCGCCTGCGAGCGAGCGATCCTTGACGAAGGTGAAGTGCGTGACCCAGAACTTCTTCGTCGGCGCGAACCTGAGCTGCGCCCCCGTCGCCTGCTCCCACGAGCCGAAGCGGCTGCGCCCGCCGCCGAGGTCTGCGACGTGGTAGGTGTGGCGGGCGTAGAAGCCGGGCAGGACCGTCACCTCCCACGTCACCTTGCGCCCCGGCTCCAGCTCGACGATGTTCGCCGTCGCGAACATCTTGTAGAGGTACCGGGGGCGGATCGGCTCGAAGGCCCAGACCAGTTTGTCGCCGAGCCGCAGGTCGCGGTTGCGCACCCAGAAGAAGCACCTGTTCCAGCGCGGCCACCAGTCGCCGTGGCGGAACGCTTCCCACAGGACGGCGGCCGGCACGTCCACCTCGACCGTCCCCTGCACGGGCGCCATCTCGGTCGAGGCGAGGAGCGCCGCCTTCCGGGCGAGGTCTTTGGCGTCCTGGCCGGCGCTGTTTTCGAGCACCACCGGCGGCGTCGTTTCGACCATGTCAGGCTCCGTCGGGTTCGTCGGCCGGGGCGCGGGAAGGTCGTCGTCGCGTCCCGGCTCGTCTAAAAAGGGCTGGAGGTCAGGACGTTGCGCGCGTACACGTCCCACAGCTTGCCCATGAAGAGCGCGCCGAAGCGAGCCATCGCCGCGGCGCGGTCGGAGAGCGTGGGGCCTTCGGCGCGGAAGGTCGTGAGCTGCCGCAGGAAGTCGAAGAAGTGGATGATGATGACGCCCGAGGCGACGACCATCTCCGTCTCGTAGCGCGTGGGGTTCTGCCGCGCCGCTTCCTCCTCGGCCTCCGAGACGTGCCCCTTGAGGATGCGCGTGTAGAGCGTCGTCGTGTCTTTCCACACGTCGAAGCCGGGGTCGTCCTTCACGTCCTTGAAGCCGCTGAGGGTGAGCGGGGCGCCCTCGCCGTCGCGGAAGAAGAGGCGGTAGAACATGCGCTTGCGCGCCGGGTCGGCGTCGTCCACCAAGAGGTTGAAGCGGGCCCCCTCCACCTCGCGCCGCCCGCCGAGCGCCTCGCTCTCGACGTAGCCCTTCACGTCGCCGGTGTCGTGGTCGGGGTCGGTGACGAAGCGGTTGACGCCGTCCACGGTGATGGTCAGGTGGAACATGACGGACGTGCCGCTCTCCTTGCCGAGGCGCGCGCCGCGCTCGAAGTCCGTCTCGCCGAAGGTCATGAAGCCCTTCATCTCCTCGGTGAAGGAGACCTTCGTGTGCGCCTCGTGCACGTCGGTCGGGAACTCGCCGGGGTGCGGCTTGAGCGGGATGCCGCGCTCCTCGCACCACTCGCGTGCGCGCTTGACGCCGAGGTTGACGGCCTCGGCGAGGCGATCCTGACTGAAGTTGATGAGGTAGTGGAGCGCGACGTCCGCCTTCAGCTCGACGACTTCGATGTGGCGGCCGAACTCGCCCCGGCCGCCCGAGGCGACGGCCTCGTTGTTCCGGGCGATGCGGTTGAGGATGGCGCGGTAGTGGCCGACGGCGCTCGTCTCGATGATCTGGAAGTAGTTGGCGACGAAGCCGGGGTTCCACTCGTCCTTGTCGCTGACCGTCCAGATGACCCACAGCTCGTCGGCGCCGCGGCGGATCGCCTCCTCGATGTTGGCGTCCGAGAGGTAGACCGAGTCGATGTAGGTCTCGCCGCCGATGCGGACGGGCGGGAACCACATCGGGAGCGAGACGCAGGCGACGAGCAGGTCTTCGGTCATCTCCTTCGGCTCGACGACCTGTAGCTCCTTGCGGCTGAAGTTGAAGACGTTGAAGGTGGCGTCGAGCGGGCTGGCGCGAATCTTCCCCCAGTCGAGACCCCAGCCGGGGAAGACGTGCTGGCGGTAGCCGTCGAGCGTGAAGAGCGACTCGGCGTAGAGCATCTTCGCCAGCTCCGAGCCGTTGAAGGAGATGCCGGCGCGCGGGTTGGTGTTGCGCCACCTGTCGGCGATCTCCAGCCCCGTCATCCCCTGGCACATCATCGCCAGGTTGAAGACGCCGCCGCTCGCCGCGTCCACGTGGTCGAACTTCAGCCCCGCCTCGTCGAGCCAGACCTGCAAGACCCCGGCCTGGAAGGAGACCTTGACGCCGCCTCCGGCGAGGATGAGCGAGCGCTTCTTGCCGTCGCCGTTAGGGTTGGCGCTCATGTCGTCACTCCTTTGTGTTGGTCGATGATGTGGTCGGCGAAGCGGTCGGAGAGCGCGCCGATGGTGAGCGAAGGGTTCGGGCCGACGGGGCCGGGCATCACGGAGCCGTCGGCGACGTAGAGGCCGGGGTAGTTGAAGGCTTCGCCGTAAGAATCGACGACCCCGTCCTGCTCGCCGCTCCCCATCGGGCAGCCGCCCAGGGGGTGCGCGGTGAGCACCTGATGGAAGTTGAACTTGAAGGCGGGGTTGTCCATGTACTTGGCGCCGAGCGCCTCCGCGATCTTCGCCACCTCGCGCCTGACCCGCGCGTAGTACTCCTCGGAGCCGCCGCCGGCCGAGGCCGGCGCCTTCACCCCGAAGGCGCGTTTCAGCCGGCCCGAGAGCGACGGGCCCTCGTGCCAGTCGCAGTCGAGATACTTGCCGGCGAGGAAGAGGCGGCCGTCGGGGCAGTCGCGCCCCATCGTGAGCACCGGCAGCGAGCTGCGCGAGGCGACGCACTCGCCCAGCAACTCGGCGATCTCGCCCCCGAGGTCGGTGTCGTTGCTGAGCCCGAGCTTGAACCTGAGGTTGAGCTTGATGAAATGTACGATCCGCCGCAGGTAGCCGGCCGCGCCCGAGACCTCCGACAGCCAGGTCAGCATCGCCGGGGTGCCGCCGTCCTCGACGTAGAAGCCGTTGCCCACGTCGCCGTCGCCGTCGAGCGTGTCGCCGTAGCGGATGGCGCCGGTGATGACGGGGCCGAAGCTCGGGTTGAGCGGGCGCGGCACGGCCTTGCCGTCCCGCGTCGTGGTCGCGTTGACGATGAACGAGAGAAGGTCGCCGTTGACGCTGAAGCGCGTGCCGAGTTGCCCGCTCAGGTTGGGGAACGCGTCACGGCTTTTGAACAGGAGGTAGGGGGTGCCGAAGGTGCCGGCCGCGAGTATCAGACGGTCGCACGTGATGACCGTCTTGGGGCAGGAGCGGATGTCGTCCGTGTTGACCTTCTGGCCACCGAAGCGCACGGGGTCGTGGGTGATGTAGGCGACCGAGTAGCCCCCGCCGTCTTTTATCGGCGCGATGCGCTTCACCTCACACAGCGTCCTGATCTCGGCGCCGCAGTGGAGCGCCTCGGTGATGTAGTTGTAGTCGAGCGTGTTCTTACTGCCGTAGTTGCAGCCCACGTCGCACTCGCCGCAGAGGCGGCAGGTCGAGCGCTGCATCAGCCGCCCCTGTGTGACCGTGTGGTAGTTCGGGCGCGCCTCTTCGAGCGCCGCGCCGACGAGCGGCGGGTTGTCGGGGGCGTCGGCGTCCGGGTGGCCGGCGGGGCGCGTGCGGAAGCTGACGGCGAGGTTGAGCGGTTGCCAGCGGAGTCCCGGCCGGCCCTCGGGGTTGAGCTTCTGCGCGGCCTCCCGCATGGCGAGCGTCTTCTGCGTGGTGTCGTAGGGCGGGTGGTCGAGCGGGTACTTCTGCGCGTTCATCATCCGCTCCACGCGGTCGTAGTGTTCTTCGAGGTCGGCGCGCTTCACCGGCCAGTGCTCGTAGCAGCGGCCGCCCGGCTGCCTGTCCACGAACCACTTCTCGTCCTTGCGGAGCAGGATGTTGGCGTAGATGAGCGAGCCGCCCCCGAGGCCGCTCGACACGATGGCGCCCGAGCTTTTGAAAGACCAGAAGTTGAACATCCCGTAGAGACCCTCGCTGGGGTCCCAGAAGTTGTCCCTCAGGCCGCGCGGGTCGCGCGGGAACGAGTTCGGCGGGAAGGCTTTGCCGCGTTCGAGCAGACAGACCCTCAGCCCGGCCTCGGCCAGCCTGTAAGCCATCACCGCCCCGCCGAAGCCGGAGCCGATGACGACCGCGTCGAAGTCCTTTTTCATCCTGATGCGCTCCTCTCGGCGGCAGGCGAACAGCCCGTCTCCGGCGCCGGTTCGCGGCGGGGGCGGGTGCTACAGGAGCCTGTAGCCGGGGTCTAGCTGCTGAAAGTAGACCAGTATCTGGTGGATGTCGTAAGGGTCCGTGTCCTTCCCCGTTATCTTGTGCCTGAGCACGTCGGCCGCGTGCTCGACGCCGGAGTGGTCGTCGAGGTCGATGTCGGCGAGGTACGCCCCCGCGGCGTTCGTGGCGAACGTCAACTGGACGTTGCCCGCGGAGTCCCGCGTCTTGAAGCTGTCGGGCTGGCTCGCGGGCCCCCACCCGGCGGGGAAGTGGTGGAGGGCGCTGGAGACGCCCCTGAACCGCTGCGTGGACTTGCGCAGCGCGGCGATCAGTTTGTCGTTGACGCCGGCGTAGATGCGCTCGCGGTGATTCTTGTCGAGCATCGTCCCGACGATGCTCTCCACCTGGCTGATGACGGTCTGGCCGTCCTTCGTCATCTCCTTGAGCATCTTGGCGCAGAGATTGAGGACGGTGGCGCGGCTCCGCTTGTCGAGCCCGTCCCAAGTCTTTTTATCTACCTTCGACTTCTGGAGTATCCGCCGGAGGTCGGCGCCGTAAAGCTTCGAGGGCAGGTCGTCGAAATCCATCAGCGTGGGCCGGGCCTTGTCGGGGTCTACGAAGAGGTCTTCGTTGATGGCGTTCTTGTCCCCGCCGACGACGTTGATAAAGATGCTCTTGTAGCGGTACCTCTTGGGCTTGATGAAGACCTCGGCGAGCCCCGTGGGGAAGGCGGGCACGCCCGTCAGGACGGCGGGCGCGCCCTTAAACTTGACCGTGAACTTCTGACTCAGGCTGTGCACCTTCTGGTTGTAGAAGGTGATCTCGACCTCGTCCGAAATGCTCTGGCCGTAAACGTCCCTCAGGTTTACGGACACGTCGGCCCGGTTAATGTTATCGCTCATCTGCTGCTCCTCTACCACGGCCGGAAAGACCAGGGAAGGTTTTGAAGGCGACGGACGTGAGGCTAACGAAGGAGTGGTACTCGCTAGCCAATCGGCGAAGTGCGCGATACCCCTTGGGATGAGACGGGCGGAGATTATTACTTAGGGGAGGGCGGTGTCAATGATTTTCTAAGGTCTTTTGCCGCGGATGCCCGACGGCCGCGTCCGCTGCGCGATTATCCGTCTTACCACTTCTCTTCGGCCCTTAGAAATAGGTGATCGTGCGGTACTCGGCCCGGCGAGTGACGCCGGCCGTCAGGAAAGGCGGAAAGGTTGAAGATGAGGACGATGGGTTGATTGCTTCCGTCGCCGTGAAGTCATGGCGCGTCCTCGAACTGCCCGGCGCGCCTGACATCGGGGACTTGCCGGCAACCATCACGGGAGTTGGCCGAATTTCAATTCGACAATAATATAGTCGGCTCACCTACGCCATATCACCCGAGGGCAGTCAGGCGCTCTCTACTTCGCCCCCTCCGACTGGAACGCTTGCCCGAGCCTACTCTCAATCGGCCCCGTGCCGTACAACACGTATCTCTTGAAGTCATAGGCCAACGACTTCCTGGCAGAACGGAACCCAACCTCCCAGGCCGGCGTGTGCCCGCCGGGCAGTACGACGTTAATCAACTCCTCCGCGGCCGCCCTCACCGTGGGGTCGGGGTAGTCGTCCGCCACCATCTCCCCGAGTGCATTAATCACGGCGTCGGGGCCGCCCTCCGCCAACAGCTCCCGGAGGCGTTCGACGGCGGCGCGCCTGCCCACCAGATGCCCGGCACGGACCTCGGTCGTGGGTGGGCACACGTCGGCGCACCAGCTCGTGCCGTCCGTGAACACGATGGAGACGAGTTCATAGGTGTGCAGGGGGGGTAACGAGCTCGCGTGGTATGGCCCCACGGGCTTCGTCACGACCACCTGGCCGGGCCGAAAGGCTTTGCCGTGCCGCGAGGCTTTGCCAGGCAGCCAGCCGTCCACGGGTCCCTCAGGCCCCACGGCTGCTCTGCGGATGGCGAAGGTGTCGATGTCCCGGTCACCAATGTTCTCGACGGTGGCGCTGATCCAAAAGCGGCTTGAGTCTGTTAGCCAACTGGCCTTCACCGAGATGCGGAGCAGCGCATCGGTATGCGGCTTGACCGGCACCTCCACCATCTTCGCCTGACCCTTCGGCTGAGGCGAGGGGAGACTCACCCGTCGAGGGGATTGGGCGAGTACGGCGGAGGTGGTGAGCACGGCAATCAGGAGTGTGACGGCGGCATACTTCATAAGCATCACCCGTGCGGCCGTGCGGCCGCGGAGACTACTACACTGGCCCAACCGGGAGGCGTCCCGTCCGTCATGCCGCCACGGTCACTCCCCGTGAATAAAAACTCACCTCGCGGGCGTCGCCTCCCCGGCATGTGCGACGGGAGTGAACCGCTTCTGCTTGAGCTGCAACTATAATAACCGAGCTTGTGTCTACTAGTTCCAACAAATTCTCCTCACAGGTGGGCCAAGTATATTCATGCCCTAATTTCAAATTAGGACACTACTTAAAGCACGCCTCCCGCGGACATCAACAAGAGGCGACCCGCCCCCGGCCGGACGGTCAGGCGGCCGGTGAGTGCGAGCGCAGCCACCCGGCCATGTGGTCAAGGAGCCTCAGTGAATCGGGCGGGCCCGGCGGGAGACGTTCCAGCGCGCCTACCACCCGGCCGACCAGTTCGCCCCGCTCTAATGTTTCGACGACCGCGACGCGCTCGGGGGCGGCCTCCCGCAACGCGCCGAAGTAGCGCCGCAGCGGCCCGGCCAGCAGGAGGTGCTTCTCGAAGTTGCGCCGCGAGCGCGTGGGGTCGCCGGCACGGCGCTCACGCAGTTGCCCCTCGCTGGCGGTCAGAGCCACGTAGAGGTCGGGGAAGGCGAGCGCGCCCGCCTCGATCTCGGCGCGGTAGAGCGGCGCGACCGCGTCCACGCCCTCCCACCCTTCTTCCGCGTAGGCCCAGTTGTACCAAAGCCCTTTGAACGGGTCGCCGTCGAGGACGGCGAAGACGGAACGGGCGGCGAGCGTGCGTGCGAGCCGGTACTGCTCGGCGTGGCGCCCGACGAACCAGGCGGCGGAGCGGCCCAGTGCGGGCGCGCCCGAGGCGTCGAGTTCCGGTACGACCGCCGCGCCACACACGCGGGCGAGCGCCCCGGCCAGCGAGGTCTTCCCGACGGCGCTGGGGCCTTCGAGGCAGACGACGAGCGGGGCGGCGGCGGGCGGTGTGGTCATACGAATTTGCCTTCAGCACTTCAACACGTAGTTCCAGAAGTATGTCCGCCTCACGCCTTCCTGTATCCCCACTATCCGCTCGCGCCCTATAATCGTGTACCCCGCCTCCGCCATCGCCGGCTCCACCTCCTTCCTGTAGTACGACTTCAGCCCGGCTTCGCTGTACAGGCTGCTCCTCTGCGGCACCGTCAGCCCGAAGACCCCGCCCCGCCTGAGCTTTCTTCTCACACGCGCCAGCAGCGCGGCCGGGTCGTCGATGTATTCCATCACCCCGATCATCACGGCGGCGTCGAAAGACAGGTCTTTCACCTTCAAGTCCTTTCCCAAATCCTGGCATATCAGCTTCCGGAAAGGCAGCCTGCCGGCGCGCTCAAGCATGGCGCGGGTGGCGTCCACCCCGGTCACCCGGCAGCCGGACTTAAAGAATAATAACGAGCTGAGGCCGGTGCCGCACCCGAGGTCGAGGATTTCGGGTGCCGCGGAATCGAGGTGGCCGATGACGAGTTCCGGCAGCCTCAGGTAGGCGGTGTAGTGCAGTTCCCGTTTGACCTCCCTGTCGTAGTAGCTGGAGAAGTCGCTGTAAATCCGTTTTATCTCCTGAATCCTCATCCGCTTAGTGTCACACCCTCCCGCCGGGCGGCCTGACTCCGGGTAGGCGTCCTGCCGGCGCGTCTCAGCCGCCGATTAAGCCGAACGGCCGCGGAGCGCGGGGAAGGATATTAGGGGAGGGGCGGGGTGTCAACAGCTTGTTAGAACTGTTTAGAGGGCGGCCGCGCTCGGCGAAGGCAACGACCTCTTTGCGCGCTCTACGGATGCTCGGTTGGTAGGGACAAGCAGCCCGCGGCGTGTAGAATGTGCGCACGCCCGGCTTTTCCTCCGACACGGAGACTCCAGTCCGCCATGTCAATCTGTTAAGGAGTATTCGACATGAGAATACTGTTGATCGGCCCGCTGCCGCCCCCCTTAGGCGGGGTGAGCGTGTACCTCTCCCGGCACAAGCGACTGCTGGAGCGGGACGGGCACGACGTGTTCGTGTTGGACCCTACGAGGATGTCGCGCGTGGCCTACTACACCCGCCTGCTTTTAGTCCCCTTGGGCCGTTATGACCTGATCGCCGACCACGTGGAGCAGATTTACGTGATGTTGATGTTGCTCGTCACGGGCATGGCAAGCAGGACTGAGGTCGTTGATTCGAACTGGCGGCAGCTCGAACGTTGGGCCGGTTGGAAGATTCGCCTTTACGGCGCGTTTTTGCGCAGGTGCAAAGGTCTCGTACTCTGCGGCGCCCACTTGGAGTCATACTACCGGGAGCACGGGGTCACGCTCCCGGAGGGGGAGGTGAGGGGTCTGGACCCGTTCATCCCACCCCCTTTGGAAGACGAGGAGGCGATTCTCGCAACCTACCCGGCCGAGGTGCTGGACTTCGCCGCGAGCAGGCGCCCGCTCATCGCGGCCAACGCGTTCCAGATCATTTTTTACCACGGCGTCGATCTGTACGGGCTGGACATGTGTGTCGAGATGGTGGCCTCTTTGAAAGAGAGTTACCCGAACGTCGGTCTCATCTTCGCCCTGGCCGAAGTAGGGGACGCGACTTACCTCGAAAAGATTAAGCTCAGAATCGATGAGCTTGGCATTAAAGATAACTTCTTCTTCTTAACCGGGCAGAGGGAGCTGTGGCCTCTGTTCCGCCGGGCCGACCTGATGGTGCGGCCTACCTGCTCCGACGGTTACGGCATCAGCGTGGCCGAGGCGCTCCACCTCGGCTGTCAGGCCGTCGCCAGCGACGTGTGTAAAAGAACCCCCGGAACGTTGACTTTCGCCAACCGCGACGCCGAAGACTTCCTGCTGAAATGCCGGCTCGGACTGGACAAAGCCGCCGCCCGTGTAGCGGGCGGGGCTTGAGAATTTGCGGCGGAGCCGAGGTCGCCCGGTCGCGGAAGGCCGCGCCGCGCAGAGCGAATTTCACTTTATGCGCGAACCTACATGAACGGCGGCCGCGTCGTCCCGAAATTCCCACATCCCGCGCGAAATTCGCGGCCTACTCGCGGCCGGCCGCCGGCATCTAACACTTTCCGCCCGGTCTAGGCCCCGGTGCGTTGACAGTCGTGAATAAATCTCTTATCTGTTACGCTTGATTTAGCCGGCCGGCGGCCCGAAGGAATTATATGGATTACACGACCAGAGAACTTTTAAAACGGTACGCGAAGCTGGCGGTGGGTCAGCCCTTCGCGCCCGTGCTGTTGAACATTCTGGTGACGAGCGTGTGCGACATGCGGTGCACGCACTGCTTCTTCACGGACGAGCTGGACGACCGGCCCCGCAAGAAGTTGCAGATGAAGACGCACGAGATCGAGAACATCGCCAAGACGCTCGGCGGCAACCTCGGCGTGCTCATCCTCGCCGGCGGCGAGCCGTTCACGCGCAAGGACTTGCCCGAGATCGTCCGCTCCTTCTACACGCACAACCGGCTCGAATCCGTCTACCTGATGTCGAACGGGCAGATTCAGAAGCGCATCATCCCGGACGTGACGCGCCTGCTCGAAGAGTGCCCCGACCTCAACGTCACGGTCGCGCTCGGCATCGACGGGCTCAAGGAGCAGCACGAGAAGATTCGGCAGAAGCCCGGCTCGTGGGACATCGCCATCGACACCGCGCGCCAGCTCCAGGAGATCAAGCGCAAGCACCCGCGGCTCGACATCCAGACCTGCACCTGCTTCATGCACTCGAACCAGGACACCATCTTCGACTGGTACGACTTCTTGAAGTACGAGCTGAAGCCCGACAAGGTCAACTTCAACTACATCCGGCCGCCGTCGGCCGACCCGGTCGAGCTCGACATCGACCACGAGCGCTACGCCAAGCTCGCGCGGATGATCGACGACGACTCGCGCCACGCCGTCCTGAAGAACAACTACGGCGGCGACGCCGGCTTCTTCAAGGCCGCCATCGACATCTACATGCACGGCCTCATCGACCGCGCGCAGCGCGAGCAGAAGGCGCAGATGACCTGCTACGCGGGCACGGCCGGCGCCGTCATCTACGACGAGGGCACCGTCTCTTCGTGCGAGAACAAGGACGCGGTCGGCAACCTGCGCGACCACGACTGGAACTTCCAGTCGCTCTGGCGCTCGGAGGCGATGAAGGCCCGGCGCAAGGAGGTCGCGAACGGCTGCTTCTGCACGCACGAGTCGAACAGCTACTACCCGAGCCTGCCGTTCAACCCGAAGCACCTCATCCAGATCAAGCGCCTTGAGCGCGAGATGAAGAAGGCGAGCCGGGAGCTGGCGCGCAAGGAAGAGCAGACCGACGGCCTCGCGGTGAAGGCTTAAAGGGCGCGCGGGCGCCTTCCCGACATGACGCGAACCGACAGACATTCGAGTCGCGCGCGAGCGGCCTTCGCTTGGTCGCTCGCGCTGCTCGCGTTGGCGGGTGCTGGCGCGCGGCCGGCGGCGGCGCGGCAGGGCGGCCCGGCGCCGGACAAGACGGCCGCCGTCAGGAATCTTTTGGAGGCGTCGGCCGCGCGCCAGCACTCGGCGGAAGTCTTCGAGGAGATGGTCGGGCGTTACCAGAAGAACTGGCCCGACGCCGTCATCGCGGGCTACAGGGAGAAGCGCCTCTTCGAGCCGCTGACGCCCGGCGAGGCCGCGCAGATGGAGGCGCTCATCCGCGAGTTCGGCGACCGCGTCTTCAAAGGCATCAAGCCGCGCGTGGTCGGCGAAATGCTCACAGAGGAGAGCCTCGTCGGATTGTGCGCGCCGGTCTTTGGGAAGTACCTCGACGCGGGGGAGATGACGCGCCTCGCCGACTTCGCGCGGACGCCCGCGGGGCGGAAGCTGCTCGACATCACCTTCAAAAACCTACGCGAGTCCCTCGTCGCCGTCCTTGAGGAGAAAGGCTTCTTCAAGGTCTCGCCTTCGCCCGAGGAGGACAAGGCACGGCTCGACCGCCTGACGGCCGAGATGCGCGCCGGCGTCGTCTTCGCCGACGTTCAGCGCTCGCTGCTCAAGCGCGCGCCGGCCGTGGCGGCCGAGTTCACGCCCGAGGAGTTGCGCGAGTTGATCGCCTTCTCGCAGACGCCGCTCGGCTCGAAGGTCGCCGACACGTGGCAGCCGATGACCGCCGAGCTGCTCCGGCGTAACGCCGCGCTCTACGCGCCGCGCGCCGGGCAGATCGCGGGCGAGGTCTTTAAAGAGCAGATGGAGTTTTTCGCGGAGCGGACGGCGGAAATCTTAAAAAACGCCGGGCCGCGCGCCAAGCAGCCGAAGCATAACTGAGACGCGTCGCCGCGTCGCCCGAGCTTTCGAGACGATGTCCAAAGCGAGAGTCCCGAAAATTCTGATCATCTCGTCCGACACGGGCGGCGGTCACAAGTCCGCCGCGGCGGCCATCGTCGCGGGCGTCCAGAAATTCGTCGGGGGCGACTCCTACGCCGTGCGCGTCGTGCGCGCCGTCGAGGACTCGCACCACCTCTCGGCGCGGATGGTCGCTTGCTACAACTGGGTGCTGCGCAACCGGCAGAGCTGGATGAAGTACCTCTACTGGTTCGTCAACCGCCTCCGCCCCGAGTCGCGCGGACCGCTCTACCGTCGCTCGCTCAAGTACGTCCACGACCTCTTCGAGCAGTGGTGCCCGCACGTCGTCGTCAGCGTCCACCCGCTCACGCAGCACGCCTTCGCGCGCGTGCTCAAGGAGTTGGGACTCGCCGGCACGGTGCCGCTCGTCACCGTCGTCACAGACCCCTGCTACGGCTTCTGGAAGGGTTGGGCCTGCGACGACGTGTCGCTCTACCTGGTGGCGAGCGACGAGGCCAAACGGCAGCTCATCGATTACGGCGTCCGCCCCGAGCGCATCAAGGTCTCGGGGATGCCCGTCCACCCGAAGTTCGAGCTGCCCGACGAACGCTCGGCGCAGGCCGCGCGGCGCGAGCTGGGGCTCGACCCGCAGAAGTTCACCGTCTTCGTCAACGCGGGCTGGGTCGGCGGCGGCAACATCCCGCAGATTTTCCGCGAACTGGTGCGCGGCGAGCTGGACGTGCAGGCCATCTTCCTCGCCGGCAAAAATGAAGAGTTGCGCACGGAGGCCGAGTCCATCGCCGCCTCGGCGAAGTTCCCCGTCAAGGTCATCGGCTACTCCGAGGAGGTCGAGCGCCTGATGCAGGCGGCGAACGTGATGGTCTCGAAGCTCGGCGGCCTGACGACCTTCGAGGCGCTCGCCTGCCGCGTCCCCATCATCGCCGACGCGACCACGCCGCCCATGCCGCAGGAGTCGGGCGCGGCGACGCTGCTCGCCGGGCGCGGCGCCGGCGTCCTCCTCAAGCGCGCCGTGGACATCGTCCCCGAGGTGCGCCGGATGGTCGAGGACTCACGCTACTATTCGGGACTGCGCGCCGCGACCGCGGGCCTCGCGCTCCCCGACGCGACCCGCCGCATCGTCGAGGAGATTGCGGCGCTCCTGCCCGCGTCCCTCGCGCAGGAGGAGGAGCCGGCCGCGCTCGAAGCGCGCTCCGCCTGACGCACGCCGGGACTCGCCCGCGCCCCACCCCAAGTTGACGCGCCCTCCGCGTTTAAGCTTTAATCGAACCCGCTCTAGTAATTAACAAAACCCGCGCTCCGGAGGCCGCCAGCGGCTCGGCGCGCGTTCGTGTCGAACGGGAGACCGCGACCTTGAGTCTTCTTCTGGAAGGGAAGCGCGCGTTCGTGACCGGCGGGACGCGGGGCCTCGGCGCCGCGCTCTGCGAGGTCTTCGCGCGCGAGGGCGCCGACGTGGCCTTCAACTACCACTCGCGCGAGGACTTGGCCGAAGTGACGAAGGCCAAAATCGAGGCCCACGGCCGCCGCGCGCAAGCCTTCAAAATCTCCGTCACCGACCGCGTCGGCCTCAAGCACATGACGCGGGAGCTGGTGAAGGAGTGGGGCGGATTAGACATCCTCGTCAACAACGCGGCCATCAACCGCGGCGACAACTTCGCCACCACGACCGACCGCGCGTGGGACTTGATCATCGACACGAACGTCAACGGCCTCTTCGCCGTGACCAAGCCCATCTACAAGCAGATGATAAGGCAGCGCAAGGGCGCCATTCTCAACATCACCTCCATCGGCGCCATCCGCGCGCTGCCCACGGCCGTCCACTACGCCACGTCGAAGGCCGCCGTCATCGGCTTCACCAAGTGCCTGTCGCGTGAGGCCGCGACCTTCGGCGTCACGGTCAACGCCATCGCCGCCGGCATCTTCGATACGGAATTGGCGCACGAGCTGCCCGAACGCCTCATCCAGATGCACCAGTTCTGGGCCGCCGCCGGCCGCATGGGGCGCCCCGCCGAACTGGCCGAAGTCGCCGCCTTCATCGTCAGCGAGCGCAACAGCTTTATGAACGGCGAGGTCATCATCGTTGACGGCGGCGCCGTGACGTAAACGCCCTCGAAACGTCGGTTCACGGCCCATCTTCCGCGCCGTCCCGGCGCAAGTTGAAATTGAATGTCATTGCCAAGCTCTTTGTTTTCAACAAATACGTTGACAGACTCGCCCGGCGTGGCTATCATCAGCCCAAGTTTTTCATCCCTCTGACAGGCGTTCAAAATTTCGAGGTGACGTTGATGGCGAACGAAGAGTTGATCGACAACCTAAACCGGGCGTTGGGGCTTGAGCTGGCCGGCGTGATCCAGTATCTGCAACACAGCTTTCTCGTGACGGGTCCCGAGCGTGAGGTCTTCCGCGGCTTCTTCCGCGACCTGAGCGGGGAGGCGCGCGACCACGCGGAAACGCTTGGGGATAAAGTGGTTGCGCTCGGCGGCGTGCCGACGGTCGAGCCGGGCGAGATACGGCAGTCAACCGACCTCGGCGAGATGCTCCGGCAGGACTTGGAACTTGAGCGCGCGGCGATGGAGGCGTACATGGGCGCCTGGCGCGCCTGCACCGACGCGGAAATGGCCACGCGCTTCCTCCTCGAAGAGCGCATCGCGTCCGAGCAGAAGCACATTGAGGAGTTCGAGAAGCTGACGAGCGAGCGCAAGGCCAACGTCACGCGCGAGAGGATTACGCTGCGACAGGTCGGCTAAGTATTAGAGTACGAAGGAAAAGGCGGCGGCCGCGTGTCAGAAGCACGCGGCCGCCGCCTTTGGTTTTCGTCCCAAAAGTTACGAGAGGGAGGGGAACTGTATGACCTGCGCAGGCGGCGTCGGCTCGCCGGCATCGGCGCGCTGGCGGCGTGCGCGGTGGCGCGCGACCGTGATGGCGCGGTGCAGCTCGTCGAGTTGAGCTTCCTCGACGCGAATCGTCTTCTGACAACACCAGCCGAGGCCGTCAGTCCAGGTCAGGTAGCGCAGGGCGACGCACGCGCCGTCCTCCTGCTGCTCGAACGACACTTCGACCTTCTGTTGCTTGCCGGCGCGTTCGGGGGAAAGACCCGCCGCCGTGTTGCCTCCAAACTGCATAGCTTTGAACAACTCCTCAGAAGATATCTTTCTCGATTTCCAATCTCCATGAGTTGAAATTGGATTTCAATTTCTATTCTCCACAAGAGACCTCTCCCTGTCAAGAACATTTCTGTGGAAGTCTCGACCCGGCCGCCTCCTGCGGGAGTTCGCGCGTCGTTTGGGGAAATTACGAGCCGGCCGAGTCCTTTTCGAGCGCGGCGAGTCGTGCTTCGAGCGTGCGGATTGTGCGCTGCATCTCGCCGAGGCGGCGGAAGGCGGCGGTCGAGCGGAGCCATTCGCGGTTGTCGAAGGCCGGGATGCCCGAGAGAACCTTGCCGGCGGGGACGTTGTGGCTCGTGGCGCTCTTGGCCGTCAGCACCACGTCGTCGCCGATTTCGAGGTGGCCGGCGACGCCGACCTGGCCCGCGAGGATGACGCGGCGGCCGACGCGCGAGCTGCCGGCGAGTCCCACCTGCGCGCAGACGAGCGAGTCTTCGCCGACCGCGCAGGAGTGGCCGATCTGGACGAGGTTGTCGATCTTCGCCCCGCGCGCGATGCGCGTCTCGCCGACCGAGGCGCAGTCGATGGTCGTGCCGGCGCCGATCTCCACGTCGTCCTCGACGACGACCCTGCCCGTCTGCGGAATCTTCAGCCAGCGCCCCTCCTCGTCCTTCGCGTAGCCGAACCCGTCCGAGCCGATGACGGCGTTGTTGTGTATGGCCACGCGCGCGCCCAAAATTGTCCCCTCGCGCAGAGCGACGCCCGAGTGGATGACCGAGCCTTCGCCTATTAGGACGCCGTCGTAGACGGTCACGTTCGGGAAGATGCGCACGCCGTCGCCGACCGTCACGTCGCGCCCGATGACGGAGCACGCGCCGACCGCGACGCCGACGCCGAGCCGCGCGCTCGGGTCGATGACGGCCGACGGGTGGACGCCCGGCTCGACCTCCGGCTCCGGGTGGAAGAGGCGGAGCGCGCGCGTGTAGGCGAGGTAAGGGTCGCGGGTGACGAGCACGGCGATGTCTTCGCGGCCGGCCTCGACGCCTTCGGCGAGGTAGACGGCCGTGGCGCGCGTCGTCTGGACGCGCGGCGTGTAGCGCGGGTTGGCGAGGAAGGTGACGTGACCGGGCTTGGCCTCGTCTAGCCCGGCGGCGCCGTTGACCTCGACCTCGTTAAACTTCTCTTCGACGCTCGCGCCGGTCAGGCGCGCCAGCTCGGACAGTTTCATGCGGAGAGTTATCGCATAGGGCAAGTTCAAAGTTCAAAAGAGGGTCGCGCCCCGGCGTCAGGCTCACATGAGGTTGATGGGGTCGATCTCGACGTTGATGGAGCCGGGGTCGCAGCCCGGCGTGTTGGCGGCTTCGCCGAGCGCCATCTCGACGAGCGTGCGGAGGCGCGGGCGGCTGCGCGACTTGAGGAGGAGCTGGATGCGGTGCTCGCCGCGCAGGCGCGCGAGCGGGGCGGGGGCGGGGCCGAGCACGCGGCAGGCGCGGTCGGCGTTCGCGCGGTCGAGCGCGCCCCTGAGGAGGTCGGCCGTCGCCTGCACGCGCGCGAGGTCGTCGCCGTGGACGAGCAGCGAGGCGAGCGCGACGAAGGGCGGGTAACTCAGATTCCGACGGTAGTTAATCTCCTCGTCGAAGAAGCCCTCGTAGTCCTGCGCGCAGGCGTGTCGGAGCGCGTAGTGGTGCGGGTGGTAGGTCTGGATGAGCACGCGCCCCGGCAGGCTCCCGCGCCCGGCGCGCCCGGCGACCTGCGTGATGAGCTGGAAGGTGCGCTCGGCCGAGCGGAAGTCGGGCATCGCGAGTCCCGCGTCCACCGAGACGACGCAGACCAGCGTCACGTTGGGGAAGTCGTGCCCCTTGGCGATCATCTGCGTGCCGACGAGCATGTCGAGCTCGCCCGCGCCGAAGCGCAGGATGGCCTGCTCGTAGGTCGAGCGCCGGGCGGTCGTGTCGCGGTCGAGCCGCGCGATGCGCAGGGCGGGGAAGCGCGTCTGTAGAATCTCCTCGATCTGCTCGGTGCCCTCGCCGATGAAGAACATGAAGGGGCCTTTGCAGGCCGGGCAGGCTTCGGGCGTGCGCTGGCGCAGGTTGCAGTAGTGGCAGACGAGGCCGCGCTCGCTCCGGTGGTAGGTGAGCGTCACGTCGCAGTTGGCGCAGTTGATGCGCTCGCCGCACGAGCGGCAGAGGACGAAGCTCGAATACCCGCGCCGGTTCAGGAGCACTATCGACTGCTCGCCGCGCTCGTGCGCCTCCTCGATGGCTTCGAGCAGTTGGGGCGCGAAGACGGCGGGCTTGCCCTTCTCGCGGAAGACTTCGCGCATGTCCACGATCTCGGCGCGCGCCATCGCGCGTCCGGCGATGCGTGTGGGGAGTTGCAGGTAGCGATACTTGCCCTGCCGCGCGTTCTGGAAAGATTCGAGCGAGGGCGTGGCCGAGCCGAGGACGACGACGGCGCGCTCCTTGTGCGCGCGCATGACGGCGGTGTCGCGGCCGTTGTAGTAGGGCGACTCCTGCTGTCGGTACGAGCCTTCGTGCTCTTCGTCCACGACGATGACGCCCAAGTCGCGGACGGGGGCGAAGACCGCCGAGCGCGTGCCGATGACGACGCGCGCCTCGCCGCGCTTGAGCCGCCCCCACTCGTCGAACCGCTCGCCCGGCGTCAGAGACGAGTGGAAGATGGCGACGGCGTCGCCGAAGTGCGCGCGCAGGCGCCGCGAGAAGACGGGCGTCAGCGCGATTTCGGGGACGAGCATCATGGCCGTCCGCCCGCGTTTCAGAGCCTCGCGCATGGCGCGGATGTAGATTTCGGTCTTGCCGCTCCCCGTCACGCCGTGGAGTAGAAAGGCTTTGAAGCCGCCCTGCTCTTGCGCCTCGTTGATCTCGGCGAGCGCCGTCTCCTGCGCGTCGGTCAGTTGCAGCTCGTCGCGCTCGGGCAGACGCGCTCCCGCCAGCGGGTCGCGCCTGACCTCGCGCACTAAGACTTCGAGCAGCCCGCGCCGCTCAAGCGTCTGGATGGTCGAGGCGCTCGCGTGCGCGGCTTCGAGCAGCTCGGCGAAGAGCATCTCGCCACCCCCCGACACCAGCGTCTCGACGACCTTCCGCTGCGAAGGCGTCAGTGCGCGCCCGCCGTTCGCGCCGCCGTCGGAGACGGAGTCGGCGGCCGCTTCTTCCGGTCCCAGAAGGCGGACGGCCTTCCTCTTCTTGGGGCGTGTCTGCGCGCCCCTCTGCCTGTGCGAGACGGTGACCCAGCCCGTGCGCGTCAGCTCGCGCGCGGCCTTCGAGGCGCGCGCCTGCCCCAACTCGCGCGCCGCCTCGCGCAGCGTGATCGAGCCGTCAACCGTCGCCATTTGCAGCAGGCGCGCGCGCGCGGTCGAGGCGCGGCGCTCGGGCAGACGCGCCAGCTCGTCGCGCCCCTCGGGCGTGATGGTGACGACCTGATCGACGCCCGCATTCAAGCCCGCAGGCAGCGCGCCCTTCAGCACCTCGCCCCACGGCGCGGCGTAGTAGTCGCTGATCCAGCGCGTGATCTCAAGCACCTCGGGCGTCAGCAGCGGCTCGGCGTCGAGCAGTTCCTCGGCCTCTTTAATCTCCGAGTCTTCGAGGCCGAGCGCGGGGTCGAGCGCGTCGTGGAGCGCGACGACGTAGCCGGTCGCGAGCTGCCGCCCGAAGGGGACGAGCAGCCGCGCCCCGACGCGCGCGTCCGCGGCCAGCGTGTGCGGGAGCCTGTAGGTGAAGGTCTGCGCGAGACGCAGCGGGAGCGCGACCTCGGCGTAGAGCGGCGTCGCCGCCGCCGTCGCGTCCGTCTGTCGTCGCTCGTTCGTCGTGGGCATCGGAGGGGAAGCGGGGCGTTGTCGCACAGGGGCTTACGTTAGCGTGAATCGCGGAAAAGTTGAAGCGCGGCGGCGGCGAACACGTCCGCGCGTCGCGCCGCGGCCTTCCGGTCACGTTGGATGTTGACCGGCGCGGCGGTATTGTATAAAGTCTCCCGGCCACAAACATTGGTTCTAGCCCTTGCTCTCGCACCGAGGCCGCTCTACCGCCGGTAATCTCCCGCAGGTAACAATTGACTAATCGCTGTCCAAATCCCCCTCCGCCATGCCCTGGTTCGTGAGGGAACCCCTATCCACCAACCCCTCTAGGAGAAATCCATGACACTGAAAGCCTTCAGGAAAGCTTTCCCCCGGAACTCTCGCCTCGCCTCTTTTCTTTCTCTCGCAATCTCTCTTTCCCTCTTAACGCCGCTCGTGCCCGGCGCCTTCAGCGCGGGCGCCGGGGCGCCCCTCGGCGGCGGCACCGGCGCGGCGGCGCGCCCCGCGGCGGCGCCCGTCGCCTTCGCGCCGATCATCTCGGCGACGAAAACGGACGCGTTCCCCGACCCCGACAACGACGGCAAGGCCGTCCCCGGCGACACCATCACCTACACCGTCCAGATTACCAACAGCGGCAGCGACGCCACGGGCGTCAACTTCAGCGACACCGTTGACGCCAACACGACCTTCGTCCCCGGCTCGGTCACGACGACGCCCGTCGCCGCGGGCGACGCCTACACGGCCATCGGCAACGTCCAGATTAACGTCCCCGCCGGGAGCGGCCTGACCGCCAACGACTCCGACCCGGACGGCGACACGCTGACCGCGAGCGGCCCGGCGACGAGCACCGCCGGCGGCAACGTCACCGTCAACGCCGACGGCAGCTTCACCTACAACCCGCCCCCCGGCTTCGAGGGCGCGGACACGTTTACCTACTCCGTCACCGACGGCGACAGCGCCCCGGACACCGCGACCGTGACCGTCAACGTCGGCGGCATGATCTGGTTCGTCGATTCCTCCGCCGCGGCGGGCGGCGACGGCCGTCTGACCTCGCCCTTCAACGCGCTGACCGGCGCCGGCAGCTTCGACGCCGTCGCGGCCGACGACCAGAACGACAACATCTTCCTCTACGACGGCCCCTACTCGGGGGGCCTCGCGCTGCAATCCGGTCAGGCGCTCATCGGCGAGGGCGCGGGCGCCTCGCTGGCGACGATCACCGGGCTGACGCCCCCGTCCTACAGCACACCTCTGCCCGCGACCGGCGGCTCCGACCCGGTCATCGGTACGAGCGGCGTCAGCGTCGCCACTAATAACCTCATCCGCGGCCTTACTATCGCCAACACCACGGGGACGGGACTCTCCGGCTCCGGCTACGGCACGCTCGCCGTCGCCGAGACGACCATCAACGCGGCCGGCCGGGCGCTCAGCCTCGACAACGGCCAGCCCCTCGCCTCCTTCGACGCCATCTCCTCGGCCAACAGCACCTCGACCGGCGTCAGCCTGACCAACGTCGCGATGAACTCGGTCTTCTCCGGCGGCGCGACGAGCGTCAGCGGCGCGGCCGGCGTCGGCATCCTTATCACCAACGTCGGCGCGGGCTCCAACCTGAGCTTCGGTCAGACCGACATCCTCGGCCGCAGCGGGACGGGCGTCGAACTCGACAACGTTGACGGCGCGCTCGCCTTCGGCGCGACGACCATCCCGAACCCGAACGACTCGACCGGCTACGGCATCAACCTGCGCAACTCCGCGGGCGCCGTCACCTTCGGCAGCGCCACCATCAGCAACACCAAGCTGACGCAGGCGCAGATCGACACCAACTTGGACTTCATCCCCGACAACGACGGCAACGGCGACGCCATCTTCCTGAAGGACAACACGGGCTCCTTCGCCGTGAACGGCGGCGTCATCTCGAACTGCGACAACGACTGCATCGACATCCGCAACTCGTCGAACATCTCGCTCTTCGGCGTCGCCATCCAGAACCCCGGCGTGACCGCCTCCGGCACGGCCACCGCGAGCGGCACCGGCGGCCACGGCATCCAGGCCATCAACCTCTCGGGCACGAACAGCATCACCAGCACGAACATCTCGGACTTCGACGCCTCCGGGCGCGACGGCCTGCGCATCATCAACAACGCCCCGGCCGCGATGACCTTCACCGTGGACGCCAGCACGTTCTCCCACCTGACGCCCGCCGCGGGCAGCGGCAACGGCATCTTCATCTGGGGTTACGACAACGCCGACATGGCGCTGACCGTCCAGGGCAACTCCGTCTTCAGCAACCTCGTCGGCGCGGCCATCGCGCACGCGGCGGGCGCCAACGCCAACTCGACGGCCACGGTCAACCTGACGGTGCAGAACTCGACCTTCCAGAACGCGGCCTTCCAGAGCGGCACCATCCTGGGGCAGAACACCGTCCACGCCGCCGTGGCGCAGGGCGGCAAGGCGGCCGTCCTCGTCGCCGGCAACACGTTCAACAACGTCGCGCGCACGGCCCTGGACACGTCCGGCGTCGTTGACGTTAACGGCAACGGCACGCTCGCCGGCAACTCGCTCTCCTTCACCGCCACGAACAACACCATCACGAACATCGGCGACAACACGCCGGGCTCGTGCGGGGCGCTGCCGTGCTCCAGCCGCCGCGGCATCGACGTCTTCCTCGCCGACAGCACCGCCGTCAGCGGCACGGTCGTCATCGACGGCAACCAGATCACCGACGTCAAGAGGGTCGGCATCTTCTTCGACATCGGCAGCAACTTCAACGGCAGCAACGTGGCCGCGAAGATCACGAACAACACGGTCGGGACGAGCGGCGCCCGTGTCGGCACGACCGGCGTCGGCGAGCACGGCATCCGCGTCGAGAACCGCAACCCCAACGGGAAAAGTCTCAACCTGAATCTCGCCGACAACAGCATCTTCAACGGCAACGGCGGCTCGGGCAGCACCACCAACACGCCGGGCGTCTTCATGCGCGTCCTGAACACCAACTCGTTCTCGGCGACCGTGACGAACAACACCATAGACACGAGCACGTCGAACGCCGTCGCCGAGCTGATCGCCATCACGCAGAACGCGGGCAGCACCTTCTGCCTCGACGCCACCGGCAACACCCTCGCGGGCGGCGCCTCCGGCCAGATCACGCTCAACGAGACGGCGGGAGCGCTCAACGTCGAGCAGGCGACCCAGGCGGCGCTGTCGGCGGCCAACAACAACGCCGCCGTGACGCAGACGGGCTCGCCCAACTACGGCGTCGCCTGCGCCGCGCCGCCGCTGGCGATGTTCCGCACGAACGCGAATAGGGAATACCTCGCGGCGCTCGGCGGCCCGGCGGCGAAGGCCGCGCGCGGCTTCGCTTACCTCTCGGGCTCGCGCCCGGACGATCTCTTCCAGCCGCTTCCGGGGCTGGACGCCTGGCGCGCCAACTCGAAGCTGCGGCAGGGCGGTCTCTCGTACCGCTACGCGGCCGGGAGCGTCGCGCTCGGCTCTTCCTTGAGCGACGTGGTCGTGCGCCCCGCGCGCGAGGCGGCCGCCGAACCGCTGACGTACGCGCCGGCCGCGGCGCCGCTGGCCTTCTCGGGCGAGACCATCTCGCTCGCCATCGGGACGCTGCCCGCAGGGAAGTCGATGACCATCACCTTCCAGGCGACCATCAACAACTCGATCAACGCGGCGCAGGTCTCTAACCAGGGCGAGGTGACGGCCGACGGCGGCGTCAGCGTCCTGACCGACGACCCGGCCACCGGCGCCTTCGGCGACCCGACGGTGACGCCGGTCGGCGCGCCCGCGACCATCTCCTGCCCGGCGAACATCAACGCCAACACCGACCCCGGCCAGTTCTCGGCCTCCGTGGCCTTCTCGGTCACGGGCGGCGGCTCGCCCGCCCCGACCGTCAACTGCAAGGTCGGCGCGACCACCATCACCTCGCCGCACACGTTCCCCGTCGGCACGACGACGGTGCAGTGCTCGGCGACCAACGGCATCGGCTCGCCCGCCGCGTGCAGCTTCGACGTGACGGTCAACGACAACCAGACGCCGCTGATTAGCTGCCCGGCGAACATCACGACCGGCACCTCGGCCGGCTCCTGCGACGCCACGGTCAACGTCGGGACGCCGACCGTCTCGGACAACGACCCGAACGTCACCGTCAACGGCGTGCGCAGCGACGCGCTGGCGCTCAACGCGCCCTACCCGAAGGGCGTGACGACCATCACCTGGACGGCCAAGGACACGGCGAACAACTCCGCCTCGTGCCAGCAGACCGTCACCGTCAACGACGACGACGCGCCGGTCGTCACCGTCAGCGGGGCCAACCCGGCGACCGTCTTGCAGGGTTCGGCCTTCGTCGATCCCGGCGCGACGGCGACCGACACGTGCGACGGCGCGCTCGCGGTCTCCGTCTCGGGCACGGTGAACACGGCCGTCGTCGGGACGTACACGCTGACCTACTCGGCGACCGACTCCGCGGGCAACACGGGGACGGCGACGCGGACGGTCAACGTCGTCTACAACTTCACCGGATTCTTCTCGCCGGTGAGCAACCCGCCCGCCCTCAACGAGGTGAAGGCCGGACAGGGCATCCCGATCAAGTTCTCCCTGGGCGGTAACCAGGGGCTGAACATCTTCGCCGCGGGCTACCCCGCGTCGCAGCAGGTCGGGTGCGCGGACAACGTGCCGGTCAACGTGCTCGAAGAGACGAACACGGCCGGCAACAGCACGCTCTCGTACAGCGGGGGCGTCTACACGTACAACTGGAAGACCGAGAAGTCGTGGGCCGGCACCTGCCGCGTCTTCACCATCGTGTTGACCGACGGCTCGACGCACACCGCCTACTTCAAGTTCAAGTAAACCACCCGACAAAAGGGGAGGGGCGGCGACATCCGTGTCGCCGCCCCTTTTTTCGTGTCGCCGAATCTGAACCGTCTCAGCCCGACGCGAGGTGCGCGCGGACTTTCTTCATGTCCTCCCAGACCTCGCGCTTCTTGGTCGGGTCGCGCAGCAGATACGCCGGGTTGAAGGTCGGCATCAGGGGCGTCCCGTCGTAGTCGTGGAACTCGCCGCGCATCTGCGAGATCGGTTTCTTGGTGCGGAGCAGCGCGCGCGTCGGCGTGTTGCCGAAGGCGATGATGACGCGCGGGCGGGCGGCGGCCAGCTCGCGGTGGAGGTACGGCGTGAAGAACGAGAGCCACTCGGGCGTTATCTCGTCGCCCTGACTGATGACCTTGATGACGTTGGTCAGGTAGCAGTCGGAGCGCGCGAGGCCGATGCTTCCGAGTATGCGTTCGAGCATCAGACCGGCCGGCCCCATGAAGGGTCGCCCCGACTCGATGTCGGGCGGGCCCGGCGACTCGCCGACGACCGCCGCCTTCGCGCCCGTCTTCCCCTCGCCGAAGATGAAGATGCGCTCCTTGAACTGCGGCAGACTCTTCGCGCGGCGGAGGAGTTCTTCGCTGACCTCCCCCGTCGTCTCCTTCGACTCGGGCGCCTGCGCGCTGAAGAGTGAGTCCTGCATCGCGTGCGAAAGTTACTCGGGCCTCTTGCCCTTCGTCTCGTTGAGGTAGTCGCGCACCTTCTTCATGTCGTCCCAGACCTCGCGCTTCTTCGAGGGGTCGCGCAGAAGATACGCCGGGTGGAAGGTGGGCATGACCTTGATGCCGCGGTAGTCCTGAAACTGCCCGCGCAGTTGCGTGATGCCCGCCTTGGTGTCGAGCAGATTCTTCATCGCCGTGTTGCCGAGCACGACGATCACGTCGGGGCGCGCGATGTTGATTTCGCGGAGCAAGAAGGGCTTGCAGGTGCGCGCCTCTTCGGTCGTCGGCTGGCGGTTGGCGGGCGGGCGGCAGCGGTTGACGTTGCCGATGAGCACGTCGTCGCGCTTGAGGCCGATCGCCTCGATGATCTTGTTGAGCAGTTGGCCCGCCCTGCCGACGAAGGGTCGCCCCGAGGCGTCCTCGTCGGCGCCCGGCGCCTCGCCGATGAACATCAGGCGCGCGGTCGTGTGCCCCTCGGTGTGGACGATGGTGTGTCGCGCCTGGTGCAGCGGGCAGCGGACGCACTCGCCGCAGTCGGCGCGTATGTCCTCGAAGGTCTCGCCGGGGCGGCCGAGGCTCAGGTCGTCCTGCGGCGTGATGTCGCCGAAGAGCGTCTCGCGCGGCGCGGGCGGGTCGGGTGAAGGCTTGCGGACTGGTCTCTTAGGCATGGCCGACTGGTAGAGGATGTCCGGCGACTCGACCGACTCGGCAGAGGCGGCGGCGGTCGCCTTCGGCCTTTCGGCCTGACTCGGTTGAGGGGGCGGCGGGGGGAGCGTTCTCGGGGGCGTGGGGGGCGGCGGAAGCGTTGGACGCTCGGCGCCGGCGTTACGCCTGAGCGCGGGCGGGACCGGCGGCTTCGGCCTCTCTTCGCGCGGCGGCGCGGCCGGCGCGAACGCCTCGGCGCTCAAGCCCTCAAGCCCTTCGACGCCCAGCTCGCGCAGGTACGATGCAGCCTCGGCCACGTCCTCCGCCAGAGACTTCAGCGTCTCCCTCGCCTGCGACTCTTCTTTCATCGGGTGCGGAAAACATTATGCCACGAACAAACGGAAACGATGAAGTACGCAGCCTGTCGCCGTGAGCGCGCTCCCGGCTTCAGGGGCCGGGTTTCTGTTTCAGCGTTTGTCGAGCGGGACGACGACCTCGCGGCGCGCGTAGCCGCGGGCGGCGGGGTCGAAGGTGACGTTGAGGCGGTACTCGTCGGCGCCGACGCGCTCGGCCTCGAAGCCGTCGCCGGTGCCGACGGCGTGCGGCGTCTTGAGGCGCAGCGTGTAGGTGCGCCCGCCCAAGCCTTCGAGCAGGAGGCGGAGCGCGCCGCCTTCGGCGGTCGAGCGCAGGACGCGCAGCGACTCGCTCCGGGCGCCGGGCGCGGGCGGCTCGAAGGGGACGCTCACGTCCGAGCCTTCGTCGTACGCGACGCGCACCTCGACGGGGCGGCGCACCTCGACGGCGAACTCGGCCGTCTGAACGTCGCCCATCCTCTCGACGCTGAAAGCCACCGGGCGGCCGTCCACGCGCACCGTGCGCACGCGCGCGTCGAGTGGGAAGGCGGGGGCGATGACGAAAGTCGTGCCCCGCTTCGTCTCGTCCGCGGCGGTGGCGCCGGACGGGCGAATCTTGATCGTCATCTGGCCGCCGCCGCGCGCGAGCGAGAGGTCAAAGGTGTCGGCGCCGGCCCGCAGGCGGCGCACCTCGACCGCGGGCCAGTCGGCGGGAAGCTGCGGCGCGAAGCTGACCGTCCGGCCGAGGTCGGAAACTTCCAGCCCCAGCAGCCCGCGGACGAGCGGCGTGAGCGTCATCGCCTCAGACCAGACCTGATGGTGCGAGGAGCGGCCGAAGGGCGCGTTGTAGTCGCCCGACAGAAGCTCGGTCACGTAGCCGAGCGCCCATTGTCGCCTGAGCAGGACGTTCGACATCAAAGCCTGAAGCCCGACGTGCGGACGCCCGTAGCGGTAGGCGCCTAACGAAGCCCAGCCGGTGAAGAGCGGCCAGACCGAGCCGTTGTGATACGAGAGCGGGTCGTAGAGCCGGCTGTCGTCGGCGAGGATGCGCGCGCCCCAGTCGGTCGCAAGTCGCGCGCTCCCCAAGTGGTCGATCTCACTTTGCGCGCGCCCGTCCTCCAGCGCCTCGAACCAGAGCGGGACGGCCGGCAGCACCGTCTCCTCTTCGTAGAGCTTCGACTTGTCCTGCTCGTTCATGCGCTGCTGACGCGCGGCGCGGTTCGGGCCGGGGTCGGCCTCGCGCGCTTCGGCGCGCGGCAGGTTGGTGGCGTAGGCGTAGAAGCCACGCGCGTCGAGCCAGTAAACTTCCTCGACGGCGCGCGCGGTACGTTCGGCCGCCTCGCGCGCCTCGGCGGCGAGCTTCTCGTCCTTCAGGGCTTCGGCCATCTCCTCGACGCCGCCGAGCGCCTCGACCCACAGCCCCTGCATGTAAATCTCTTCGTGCGGCGGGTAGAGGGCGCCGCCCTCGACCCAGCCGTGACCGAAGTTTGTGTTCTCAATCAGCCCGTCGCCGTCCGTGTCCGTCGCTTTGGTGAAGCGGTAGGCTCTGAGGATCGAGTCCCAACTCGCGCGCAGGTACGCGAGGTCGCCGCCCGCGCGCGCGAGGTCGGCGTGCGCGATGACGTAGAGCGGCGTGGCGTCGGCGCTCGCCCAGGGGTAAGGGAAGTCCGTGAACCAAGGCACCAGCGACGCGCTCTGCGAAATCTCGTGCGGGATTTTGCCGTCGGCGCGCTGGAATTTTTTGAGGAAGTCGAGCGCGGCGCGCGTCCCCGCGTGGTCGCCGTAGGAGTCGAGCGCGAGCGCCGTCCAGAGCGCGTCGCGCCCGAAGAACCACGCGAAGCCGGGGCGCTCGGACTCGCCCGCCGTGCGGAAGCCCGCGACCAGCCCGCGCCCGAGCAGAGGGTTCTCGACGAAGCCCTTGTCGATGCCGACCTTCGACCAGCGGAACGCCTCGTCAACGCGCGCGTCCGGCGTCGAGATGTCGGTCGTCTCTTCGAGCAGCGCGCGGTAGTGCGCGACGTTCTTCTCGTAGAGCGCGCGGGCGCCGGCGAGCAGACGCGCGTAGGTCGCGCGCGCGTCCTCGCGCCCCTTCACACTCCCCGCGATGACGACGGGGACGAAGCCCGCCTTCGAGTCGGCGGCCGACACGTCGAGCCGGAACTCGGCTGGCGCGTCGCGCGGCTCCTCCTGATAGGGCATGACCGACACGTCGCGCGCGGCGGGACTGCCGACGACGCCCGCGAAGCGCCCGGTCTCTTCGTAGATGAAGTAGGCGCGCTGCTTCTCGTCCCAGGAGAGCGAGGGCGTGGCCGACCCCGCCGGCCACATCAGACGCAGGCGCGGGCGGAAGCGCGCGACGACGGTGAGCGGGAGCGCCGAGTCAACGTCGAGGAGCATGACGACGCCCGGCTCGTCGAGCGGCGCGAAGATGATCTGGCGGACGGTGAAGGCGGCGTGCGAGTAGGTGACGGCGGTCGCCTCCGGGCGCACGTCAATCGAGGCGGCCACGTCCGCGCCGCGCAGTTCGAGCGGGTAGCCTTCGAGCCGGAAGGAGAGCTCGAACTGGTCGAGAAGCTGGACGGGGTAAGTCCACGCTTCGAGTTGGCGGTGCTCGTAGCCGAAGACCGCCGACTTGCGCCCGAGCACGTCGAGAAAGGCGCCGGGTCGCGTCCGGCGTTCGAGACGGAGTCCGCTCTGCGGCAGCGGGAACTTCGGGACGAGCTTAACTTGTGAGGGCTGGCGCGCGTGGGCCGCGGCCGGTGTTAACGAGAAAAAGAGGAGCAGCGGCAGTAGTGACTTCACGGCAATCAGGTCAGAACCACCCGCGGTAGCGGGTGGCCCTTCGTGATACGGGTGCGCCGGGAGGCGCACGTCCACCCGCTACCGCGGGTGGTTCTGACCTTTATATGCCGAGGACGTTGATGAGTTCCTGCACGGAGGCGGCGCTCTTCTGGAGCGCGATGCGCTCTTCGGCCGTGAGGTTAATCTCGATGATCTGTTCGAGGCCCCGCGCGCCGAGCTTGCAGGGGACGCCGACGTAGAGGTCGTTGATGCCGTACTCGCCCTGAAGGTAGGCGGCGCACGGGAGGATTTTCTTCTTGTCCTTCAGTATCGCCTCGGTCATCTCGACGGCGGCGGCCGACGGCGCGTAGTAGGCCGAGCCGGTCTTCAGCAGCCCGACGATCTCGGCGCCGCCGTTGGCCGTGCGCTTGACGATGGCGTCGAGCTGGTCTTTGGGTATCAGCTCGGTGACGGGGATGCCTGCGCAGGTCGAGTAGCGCGGGAGCGGCACCATCGTGTCGCCGTGGCCGCCCAACACGAAGGCCGTCACGTTCTCGACCGACACGTCCAGAGCTTCGGCGAGAAAGCAGCGCATGCGCGCCGAGTCGAGCACGCCGGCCATGCCGATGACGCGGTGCTTGGGGAAGCCCGAGCGCTTGAGCGCCACCTGGCACATCGCGTCGAGCGGGTTCGAGACGATGATGAGGATGGAGTCGGGCGAGTGCTTGACGACCTCGTCCACGACGCTCGACACGATGCCGGCGTTGGTCTTCAGGAGGTCGTCGCGGCTCATGCCGGGCTTGCGCGGCAGCCCCGAGGTGATGATGACCACGTCGGAGCCGGCCGTCAGCGCGTAGTCGTTGGTCGAGCCGACGAGCGCCGAGTCGAACCCTTCGATCGGCGCGGCCTGCGCGAGGTCGAGCGCCTTGCCCTGCGGCATCCCCTCGACGATGTCCACGAGCACGACGTCGCCCAACTCCTTCGACGCCAGCCAGTGTGCGGCGGTGGCGCCGACGTTGCCGGCGCCGACCACCGTGACCTTGTTTCGCTTGCCCATCTGTGTCTCTCTCCCTTTCGTCCCTTAATATTCTGAATCCGTAGAGCGCCCGCGCGACGGATTAAGGCATAATTTGACGCCCGAGGCTGTGTCGCGCTCACGCAGCCGGTGCGCCCGTCCCGGCGCGCACATTGTCGTTGTTGGAAGAGTGCGAGTGTAGGTCGCGCCTCCGGCGGGTGTCAAGATAGGCTTGAGGGCGGCTATGACCTTCGTATGAAACTCTCGGCGCTATTCAAAAAGCTGTTCGGCGCGGGCGCGCTGCGCGACACGCCGCTTGAGGATGAGGGGGGCGACGTTGACCCCTTCGACCCTTTCCCCGAGCCGGTCGCGTTGGAGATTACGGACGTGTTCGACCTGCACAGCATCCCGCCGCGCGAGGTGCGCGCGGTCGTCGCGGAGTACCTGCGCGAGGCCCACCTCAAAGGCTTCCGCAGCGTCCGCATCATCCACGGCAAGGGCGTCGGCGTCCAGCGCGAGGCCGTCCGCACGGTGCTGGCGCGCACGCCCTTCGTCGAGCACTTCGCCGACGCCCCGCCCGAGGCCGGCGGCTGGGGCGCGACCGTCGCACGCCTGCGTCTCGACTCTCGCGGCAGCCGTCCCGGCGTCTGAATGACAAAACCAGGCTCTTGAATCGCGGTTCCGGCTTCTTGAATCGTGATTTTAAGCCTTTGAATCGCAGTTCCGAGGCAAGGCGCAGCTCGTCGTCGCGGGCGTGCTGGCCGACGCGGCCGAGGGGACCGACAGCGCGCTCTACGAGGCGTTCGGCTACACGCGCAAGAGCGAGCGCAAGAGGGGATTGACGCGCAAGCGCAAGGAGACAGTGCCGGAAGGGAATTAAGAGGCCGACGGGCGCGGGCGGCACTTGTCGCCGCCCGCGCCCGTCGCGTAAAAAGGTCGTGCACGTAAAGGGCGGCGGCACCGCCCGCGAACATATGAGCCGGGCGAACCGGCCGCACTACGGCGACAACCCGCGCCTGCTACGCGCGGCGAGAAGTTTTGCCGAACCACTCGGCCTTTCACGCCCTGTCACGTAGTTCGACGGAATCATTCGGCAAAATAGTAGTTAGGCTAAAGTCGGCCCGCACAATAATATTCATCTGCGAGGGTCATAAACCCCTATGAGAAAACCTCCGGCTATACTGTTCCTGACACTGACCATCATCAGCCTGGCCTATCCGCGGCAGCGACCGGGCACTCCTCCGGCCGCAGACCAGCGCGCCGCCCAAGTCCTAATCACGTTCGGCGTCACCGTCTCTGACAAGTCCATTAAATCCCCCAACCTTGTCGGGGGGTTGGATAAGGCCGCCTTCACAGTGTACGACAACGACATCCCCCAAGAGATCGCCTTCTTCGCAGAAGGCGGCGCCCCGCTGAGCGTCGGCATCGTTTATGACCTGTCCGGCTCGATGAAGCCTAACCGTGCGGACGCGGGTAAAATGAACGCGGGAATCAGAGCGGGGCTCGCGCAGTTCATCCGGGCGGGTAATGCGAGTGACGAATATTTCCTCATGGGGTTCAGCAAGGGCGTGGAACTTCTCTCGGACTGGACGCGCGACGGCGAGTCCCTCCCGGGTAAGACCGAGGTCGCCCGGCCGAAGGGGCAGACCGCCTTTTATGACGCCTGTTACGCGGCCGCGGAGAAGCTCGGCCGTGAGGCCCGCCACAGGCCGGTGCTCGTCCTAATCAGTGACTGCGAGGACAATGCATCGCGGCGCGGCTTCGGCGAGGTGCGCCGCGCGTTGCTTGAGGGCATGGCGCAAGTCTACGTGGTGATGCCGCTACGTTACGCGTCCGATGGCGGTGGTGGCTCGGCGCTCTACGACGCGTGTGGCGATACGCGTAAACTCGCGTCGGAGACCGGCGGCAGGGTATACGACCGCGGTAAGACACCCGGGATAAGCGAAGTGGGAACATACGAAAATATCTTCGAGCACATGTCACTGGAACTGCGCCGCCAATACACCATCGGCTACAAGCCGTCCCGACCGGCCGAGGACGGCAAGTGGCATCGCATCAAGGTCGTGGTCAAAGCCGCAAAGGACAGTTCGGGGAAGACCCCATCGCTGAGCGTCTTCAGCCGGGAGGGCTATCTCGCGAAACGCGGCGCGCTTAATAAATGAGCCGGTGAGTCTTTAACACTGCCTGCCTAACAACGGCATGCACCCGACCGCCGACACGCCGCCTGTCATCTTCGGCAATCGTTCGGGCGGCGGGTGATGCAGGGCGTCAGACCGCGCTATCGCAGTGGAGATAGAAGCTGGATAAAGCTGATTGGGACGGACAGATGCAAGAAATAGAAAAAGAAAAGCTGAAGCTTGAGCGACAACGATTAGCTATTGAAGTCCGTATTAAAAGGAGAGAACAGCAATTCCAACTCAAGCAACTCGAGGCGAGCCGGAATACACCTTCCATTCGGTCACAATTGCTCACGCCCGTAGGCGCCGCCATACTCGCGGCACTTGTGGGATTTCTGGGAACCGTCTGGAATGGATACCAGAACAATAATATTGAGTCGAGCAAGCAAATCGCGACCGAAAGGCAAGAGCGTCAAAAGCTGGAGTCGAGCTTGGTATTGGACGCAATCAAAACCACGGGGAATAGAAACGAGAAGGAGCAGCAAGCCGCCGCTAACCTCTTATTTTTAGCAGATGCCGGTTTTATTAAGATTCCCGAGAGCAAGCTTGAAGTGATTAAGCAAAAGGCGGGGGACAGGCTGCCTTCGCTTCCAGAGTCCGGTGTTGGAATCGCGCCTTCGGCGGATGATATTTATCGGGGTGTTGAGCGAAAAACTGCCAAGTTATCCATCGGCAGTGGGCCTCTCGAAAAGTTTAACGACTTGAAAGATCTCATTGACTCCTTGCCCTCTGAGAAAGCAATGACATCTCGCACCTCGCCGATAACGACCGACGCAGGCTCAGGCCGTGTTGCCGAGGAGCAGCGGAATGTACAGGTTCGGGCATTTCTTTATGCCGCCAGCAAGGAGGATGACAACGACTTTCATTTAGTTATAGGCCGCGCCCCGGGCGCTCAACCGCAGATGTACATGACGGTAGTCGTATCCGGGTTACCATCGCCGAACAGCCAAGAGTTCTTGAAATTAAGAGCCGCCCGCGATGCGTGTAAAGCGTTCTTCGGTGATAGCCTGCCAAGTTTTTCCTATGATTTCTACGACCCACCGATTCCGTTGGAGATCGAGGGGTCACTGTTCTTTAACATCGGCAATGCCTCAAGCGGGAAACTCGGGCCGGCGAGTTTAAAGAGTCGTATGCCCACGATTTGGGAAGTACATCCGGTAACGAAGATAGTGTTCGAGCCGTAAATATAACTGCACATCTCTAACAAGGGCCAAAATAGACGGCAGAGTTTCCATAAATGGTTGTGAGAACTTCTCGTAGAAATCATGGCCGAGACAGTTGGCGACGCAATCGTTCTGATTTGGAACCGGCGCGGCCTAACGCCCGGCATGCAGCGGACGCGCATCCGGCATGTCTTTTATCGGCAATGGCCTCTGCGCGCCGCTGATGCCGGGCGTTAGACAGCTTTTGTTTACGGAGGGTTCTGGGATGAGGATGATCCTCGCGCCAATTTTAATGGCGGTGCTTTCCCCTATCGTATCTTTGGCTCAGGGTGTTCCATCCCCGGCTGGAATGTGGTGTCAGTATTGTAAGCCGGAAGAAATCGTAGCTGGTTCGGTGCGCACGATCTTGTCGGTTGAGAAGCGCGAGGAAATGCCCTTTGATACGGTCGTCGAAACTTATGGCGCTCGGGGCAGGCTGGTTGAGTCACTGTCTCACAGCTCGAATAGAGAGGTTCATAGCGGGCAGATAGTGCGCCTAGACTCAAAGGTCATCTACGTCTACGACTCTAAGGGAAGGCTCCTCAAACATGTTAGCTATTCCCTGGCGAAGCCGGGCCGAGGCAGAGATTCCATCACCTTCGCCTATGACGACGGCGGACGCTTAAAAGAGCAAACCAGTCTTAATGGCGACGGCACGCCATTTCTCAAAACCGTCTATTCATACGAGCCGGAAAAGAGCACCGTTGTCGCCATGACAACTTCCTATGTCGAAGGGCGAGTAATCCCACCCTTCAAGGCGGTTCTCGTCTATAACGATAAGGGACAATGGATTAAGAAAAGCATGTTCAGGGCGGACGGCTCACCTAATGGCATAGCAGAGTTTTCCTATGACGAGAAAGGAAATCTTGCCAAAGAGGCGAGATACAGTGACGACGGCGAATACAGCTTTTCTCATATGTTCACTTACAAGTATGACTCAAAGGGTAATTGGTTCGAGCGGCTGGATACATATACTCAGCCCGATAACGCCAGCGGCAAGCCGACTGCTGAGCCGTGGATGATGATGTACCGTGTAATCACTTATTTCGATGAAAAATGATTCCCTGCGGGGCGCTGTCTAACAACGGCATGCACCCGACCGCCGACGCGACGGCTCTTATGTATCTCAATGGTTAGGGGCGGCGGGTGATGCCGGGCGTTAGCCCGCTTAGTAAATCATCGGGGGTTAGGGATGAACCGAATTGTTTTCGCGATGACTCTCCTCAGTGCCTCCTGCCTGTTGGCTGTCGCCCAACAGCCTAAACCCACCGGCGGAATGTCGGAGGCGCAGTGGAGGTCCGTGCTGGTGGCGGTCAGTAACGAGGAGTGGGGCACGGCGGTTGAGCTCTCATCGAAGTTTCTCAAGCAACTGAAAGAAGATGACGAAAGGTTGCCGCGCCTCCGTTACATCTACCTTTATGCCGCCGCCGGGAAGGTCTCCGAAGGGGGGATGAGTTTCGACGAGTTGGGGCAATCGTTGAAAGATTTTATCGGGAAAGAGGTAGTCTTACCGTACCACCCCATCGCCCGGCATTGCAGAGGCGACCTCAATTTCATTTGCCCCGTCGAGGGCGGCAAAGACCAACTCGTCGTCACGGCGACGAATAAGGCGGGCACCACCATCCACGCCTTCGAGTACGCGCAGCTCAAAGAAACTTTCGACCTCGCCGGCCACGACGGGGAGGAGGCATCCATCAGCGGCACCATCGATACGATTCAGCCGAACCCCAACAAGTCCAGGTTCTTAGTGATGAGGATGTATATCTCGGGGGCCTCCGTGAGCCTGAAGAAACGAGAATCGCAGAAAGCGGGTATAAAATAGCGGGCGGGCTAACAACGGCATGCACCCGACCGCCGACATGCTGCTTGTCATGCTCAGATAATCGCTCGGTGCGGCGGGTGATGTCGGGCGTTAAGCATAGTGAGCAGGGCAGCTCTTCTGAGGAAGTAAGGCAGTAGAAAAACAGAGGCGGCGCGTCTCACTGCTCAGCCTGGACGCGCCGCCTCTACTCTTACCTACAGACTACAGACTACTGCCTTACTTCCTGAGCCAGCCGAAGAGGCCGTAGATGACCGTCTCGCGGTTCTCTTCGTAGATGGCCTTCGTCAAGGGGATGGACATCGGGCAGGCGCGGACGCAGTTCTGCGCGTTGCCGCAGTTGGTGATGCCGTCGTCGCCCATGATGGCCGTCAGGCGTTCGTCGCGCGTGATCTTCCCCGACGGGTGCATGTTCTGGTAGCGCACCTGCGCGATGGCCTGCGGGCCGATGTAGTTGCCTTCGCCGTACTGCGGGCAGGCTTCCAGACAGCAGCCGCACGTCATGCAGCGCGAGTAGGCGTAGCGCTCGGCCACGTCCTCCTGCGACATGCGCGGCCCCGGCCCCAAGTCGTAGGAGCCGTCGATCTCGATCCACGCCTTGACCCGCTTGAGGTGGTCGAACATCTCCGAGCGGTCAACGACGAGGTCGCGCACGTTGGGGAATTTCGACATCGGCTCAAGCGTGATCGGCTTGTGCGGGTCGAGGTTGTCCACCAGCGCCGAGCACGACTGGCGCACGCGCCCGTTGATGACCATCGTGCAGATGCCGCAGACCTGCTCAAGACAGTTCATGTCCCACACGGGCGGCGTCGTCTTCCGGCCGTCGCGCGTGACCGGGTTCTTCCTCACCTCCATCAGGCAGGAGATGATGTTGAGGTTGGCGCGGTAGGGGATGGCGAACTCCTCCCAGCGCGCCTCCGCGTCCTGCCGCTCGCGGCGGCGGATGCGAAGCACCACCTCCCGCGGCGGGTTCCTCAACCCCTGCACGTGCTCTTCGGCGTTTGTTTGTGCGCTCATCAGTTAAAATTCCACCCTTTTGTAGACTGCGCCCAAGTCCAACTTACACTCGATTGAAGGCAGCGCCAGCGAACTTTCGAGCCCGATGGCCGCCGCATACTCCCACTTCCCGGTCTCACTCCTGACGAACTGTTCGATGAAAGGTCTCTCCTGCGCGACGAGCAGGTACTCCTTCAGCGATTCGATCGTCTGGTAAGCCTTAAATTTCGCGCCCCGGTCGAAAGCCTCCGTGCTCGGCGAGAGGACTTCGACGACGATGTCGGGGTTGGTGATGGTGTCCTTCCGCTCATCGTGGAAGCGCGGCGCGCCACACAGGACAACAACGTCCGGATAGAAAAACTTTCTAGACTCTTGCAGCCGGACTTTCATGTCAGTTACCAGAACGTCGCAATCGCGTTCGCGTAACTGTAGAGCAAGTTCGGTGGCAACGTTGACAACAATCCGGCCATGATTCAGGCTCGCTCCGGTCATCGGATAGACGCCTCCGTCGAGATACTCGCTCCTGGTTTCCGACAACCTCTCGGCGGCGAGGTACTCTTCGGGCGTCACGTAGGTGACCGTGTGTGTCGTCATGGCCTTCACCAAAACCGTGCGTTAAGGGTTCTTGCCGCCCGCGTCCTCGACTGAGTCGCCGCGCTCGCGGCGCGTCTCGACCTCGCCTGAGACGGCGCGGTCAACCTTCTCCTTATCCTGACCCCACACGGCGGGGCCTGAAGTGTTGGGCGGCTTCTGCTCCCAGCCGGAGGCCGGCACCTGCGCCGCCCCGTCCTTCGACGGCGACTGCTCGGCCTGACCGCCGGCGGCGGCCTTCGCCTGCTTGCCCTTCGTGTAGTCGCGCTTGCGCGGCTCGATTAAACCGACATCGACCGCCTCCCAAGAGAAGACCGGCCCCTCGCCCGAGAACTCGGCGATGGTCGTCTTGAGGAAGTTCTCGTCGTCGCGGTTGGGGAAGTCGGGCTTGTAGTGCGCGCCGCGCGACTCGTTGCGGTTCAAGGCGCCGAGCGTGATGACGCGCGCCAGTTGGAGCATGTTGTAGAGCTGGCGCGCGTGCGGCAGCGCGTGCGTCGCCCACATGTTCGAGTCGTTGAGGGAGATGCTCCGGTAGCGGTCGATCAGTTCGAGCAGCTTGTCGTCGGTCGCCTTCAGCTTGTCGTTGTAGCGGACGACCGTCACGTTGTCCGTCATCCACTTGCCCATCTCGTCATGGAGGACGTACTGATTCTCCGACCCCTTCTGCTGGAGAAGCCCCGTGTTGATCTCCTGCTGCCGCCGCAGCTCGTCGTCGTAAATCTTCGACCCGTCGGCGCCGTTGCGCTCGACGTTTTTGGCGAACTCGATGGCGGCGGGCGCGGCGACGAAGCCGCCGTAGACGCAACTGACGAGCGAGTTCGCGCCCAGACGGTTCGCGCCGTGAATCGAGTAGTCGCACTCGCCCGCGGCGAGGAGTCCGGGGATGTTCGTCCGCTGCTCGAAGTCAACCCAGAGGCCGCCCATCGAGTAGTGGACGCCGGGGAAGATGCGCATCGGGACGTGGCGCGGGTCGTCGCCGACGAACATCTCGTAAATTTCTAAGATGGCGCCGAGCTTGCGGTCTAAGGTCTCGGCCGGGATGTGCGTCAAATCCAGATAGACCTGGTTGTCGCCGTAGACGCCGAAGCCGTCGAGGCAGACCTGGAAAATCTCCCGCGTCGCGATGTCGCGCGGGACGAGGTTGCCGTAGGCCGGGTACTTCTCTTCGAGGAAGTACCAGCGCTCGGACTCGGGTATCGAAGACGGCTGGCGCTTATCGTTCTTCGCCTTCGGCACCCACACGCGCCCGCCCTCGCCGCGCGCCGACTCCGACATCAGGCGCAGCTTGTCCTCGCCCGGAATCGAGGTCGGGTGGACCTGTATGAACTCGCCGTTGGCGTAGCGCGCGCCCTGTTGATAACACGCGGAGACGGCCGAGCCGGTGCAGACCATCGAGTTCGTTGACTTGCCGAAGATGAGTCCCGGCCCGCCCGTCGCCATGATGACCGCGTCGGCCGGGAAGGCTTTCAGCTCAAGCGACGAGCGCTCCATCGCGACCAGCCCGCGCACGACGCCGTGCCCGTCCTGCACGAGCGAGAGCATCTCCCAGTGCTCGTACTTCTTGACGCGCCCCTCGGCCTCCTGCCGCCTGACCTGCTCGTCGAGCGCGTAGAGGAGTTGCTGACCCGTCGAGGCGCCCGCGAACGCCGTGCGGTGGTGGAGCGTGCCGCCGAAGCGCCGGAAGTCGAGAAGCCCCTCGGTCGTGCGCGAGAAGGGGACGCCCATGCGGTCGAAGAGGTAGATGATGGCGGGCGCCATCTCGCACATCTTCTGCACGGGCGGCTGGTTGGCGAGGAAGTCGCCGCCGTAGACCGTGTCGTCGAAGTGCTTCCAGGGGCTATCGCCCTCGCCCTTGGTGTTGACCGCGCCGTTGATGCCGCCCTGCGCGCAGACCGAGTGCGAGCGCTTGACCGGCACGACCGAGAAGAGGTCTACGGCGTGCCCTCCTTCGGCGATCTTCATCGCGGCGGCGAGGCCGGCCAGCCCCCCCCCGACAATCGCCACGCGTAGCTGAGTGTTTGCCATGTCGTTATGCCAGTCCTATCAGTCCGAGTAGCCCGCCCTCCCTCACGAAAGCCACCTGCGCGTTGACGCCGACGGCGAGCAGCAGCAGCCCGAAGGCGATGCAGGCGTAGCCCGTCAGCCTTTGCGCGCGCTCGCCGATGACGATGCCCCAGTCCACCGCGAAGAGCCACAGCCCGTTCGCGAGGTGCCACACGGTCGCGACGATGCCGACGAGGTAGAGGACGAAGATGATGGGGTTGGCGAACTCGCGGCTGACGATGCCGAAAGCCTCGTTCGGGAAGTGCGCCACCGACCGCTCGTTGAGGCCGGGGATAAGCCCGAAGCGGAAGTTCAGGACGTGGAAGAGGATGAAGAAGAAGAGGATCAGCCCCGTCACGCGCTGGATGGTGAAGAACCAGTTGCGCGGGTAGGGGTAGGCGAGGTTGTTCGGCCGCGCCTCCCACGTGATGAACAGGCCGTAGACCGCGTGGTAGATGAGCGGGACGAAGATGCCCGCGATCTCGATGAAGATGATGTAGGGGATGGACTGGAGGTCGCGCACCGCGTTGTTGAATTCGGCGGGCCCGGTCATCGCCTTCGAGTTGGTGTAGAAGTGCTCCAGCAGGAAGACGCCGAGCGGGATGATGCCCGTCAACTGGTGGAGCTTTCGGAAGACGAACGTGCTACTCAGACGGACGGCCATGTCGGAATTGCCTCTCCTTCGCGGCGCGCGCGCTCGGACGGACGCCCCGAGTGCGGGCGTGGCGCGGGCCGCGTCGCTGAAACGTAAAAGTCTGGTAGGTCGGCCATGATTATAACGACGCCTCGCCGAAAAGCAATCGCGCGCCGAGCGGCGCCAAAACGTCCCGCACTCGCGGGCGCAGCAGCCGGTCTAACGCCAGAGCCAGAGGCCAAGGAACGCGAGCGCCGCGAGCGCCGGGGCGAGCATCAGCGCGCCGGTCGCGAAGTAGGCCGCGAGGCTCGCCCCGGCCCAGAAGGCGAACGCAGCGCGGTCGCGCCACGTCGGGCGCGCGGCTTCGGGGTCGGTTTCGGCGTCCAGCCCGAGGCGTCGGCGCTCGTCGCCCACGCGCCGCGCGAGGATCGAGTCGTCCCACGCCTCGAAGTAGAGGTTCGCGCTCCGCCGGCCGCGCATGAAGGCGCGGTAGACGCGGCGCGGCCAGACGAAGAGCCCGGCGGCGAACCCGAGCAGGTCGAGCACCCAGCCCTCCCAGTAACGGTTGACGCCGCCCGCCACCTCCCACGCCGCGATCTCGAACTCGCCGCGCCACGTCGTCGGGTACCCGGTCAGGACGTGGTGCAGGTCGTGGAACTTGACCGCGCGCCGCCGCCCCGCCGTGTTCGGGAAGGCGAACGGGATGCGCCACATCTTCAGCCAGACCCATCCGGCGCCGTAGCCGCCGTCCTCGCCGAGTCCGCCCGCGGCGAAGAGTCGCGCGCGCGCTTCGCCGAGCGTCAACTCGGGCGCGTACGTCTCGCCGCCGCCCCGCGCCGCCGTGCCTGTCCGCTGTGTAGCCATTTTCGACCTGCTCCGTTAGCGTCAAGTGTAGTTCAGTGGCCATATAAGATAAAATGAAAAATGTAGGGCAAACATCTGAGAGGTTCTTATAAAAGCGGTGCAGATCGAAACGCTCAAAATCTTCTGCGACCTCGTCGAGACGCGCAGCTTCTCGCAGGCGGCCGAGCGCAACTTCGTCACGCAGTCGGCGGTCAGCCAGCAGGTGCGCGGGCTGGAATCGAGGTTCAAGCGCCGGCTGTTGGAGCGCGTGCGCGGGCGCCGCGAGCTGCACCTGACGCAGGCGGGCGAGGCTTTCTTCGAGGCCAGCCGCGAGGTGCTCTCGGCCTACGGCCGTCTGGAAGAGAACATGCGCCAGCTCTCGGGCACGGTGGGCGGGACGGTGCGCGTCGCCACCGTCTACAGCATCGGGCTGCACGAGCTGCCGCCGGTCGTGCGCGAGTTCATGGCGCTCTACCCGCGCGCCAAGATCGATTTGGAGTACAGCCGGACGACGCGCGTCGTGCGCGACGTGCAGAGCGGCGCGGTGGACGTGGGCGTCGTCGCCTACCCGGAGAAGCGTCGTGGCTTGGAAATCGTCCCGCTCGCCGCCGACCGCCTCGTCTTCATCTGCCGCCCCGAGCACCCGCTCGCCGCGCGCAAAAAGCTGAAGGCCGCAGACCTCCAGGGGCAGAACTTCGTCCACTTCGAGCGCGACATCCCGACGCGCCGCGCGACCGACCGGATACTGCGCGCGCACGGCGTCACCGTCCAACGCGCCGCCGAGTTCGACAACATCGAGACGATCAAGCGCGCGGTCGAAGTGGGCCTCGGCGTCGCGGTCGTCCCGCGCCCTTCGGTGCTGGACGAGCGACGCCTGGGGCAGCTCGCCGTCGTCCCGCTCGCCGAGCCGGAGTGGGAGCGCGCGGTCGGCGCCGTCTACCGCAGCGACCGCGCGCTCTCGACCGCCGCGCGCAAGTTCGTCGAGCTGTTGCAGCGGCACGACTCGTCGGGCGCGGACGGCGAACCGGCCGCCGTCGCAGCCGCCCCGTCGCGCAGGGCGAAGAAGGCGGGCGTGGAGCGGGAATGAAGCGCGTGCTGGTGATAGGATCGGGCGGCGCCGGCAAGTCAACTTTATCGCGCCGGCTGGGCGAGGCGCTGGGGCTGGAGGTGATTCACCTCGACGTGGAGCACTGGCGGCCCGGCTGGGTCGAGACGCCGAAGGACGAGTGGGCGCGGAAGGTGGACGAGCTGTGCCGACGCGATTCGTGGGTCATGGACGGCAACTTCTCGGGCACGCTCGAACCGAGGCTCGCCGCGTGCGACACGGTCGTCTTCCTCGACCTGCCGCGCGCGGTCTGCGTGTGGCGCGTGTTCAAGCGCGTCTTGATGTACAGGAAGGGTACCCGGCCGGACATGGCGGAAGGGTGCCACGAGCAGTTCGACATGAAGTTCCTGCTGTGGGTCTGGAACTACCCCGAGCGCACGCGGCCGAAGGTGCTGGCGCTGCTTGAGAAGTACGGGGAAGGAAAGAAGCTCGTCCACCTGCGCTCGGGCGCGGCGGTCGAGAGGTTTTTAAAACAGTTGGAGGTGCGCGGCGCTGTCTGAAGAACTGACACGGCTGTCGGCCGCCGAACTCGCCCGACGGATTCGCGCGCGCGCGGTCTCGCCGGTCGAGGCGGTCGAGTCGTACCTGCGCCGGATTGACGAGTTGAACCCGCGTCTCAACGCAGTCGTGGCGCTCGCGCCCGACGCGCTCGAACAGGCGCGCGAGGCGGAGGCGGCGGTCGCGCGCGGCGAGGCGACGGGCGCGCTCCACGGCGTCCCCTTAACTGTGAAGGACACGGTTGACGCGCGCGGGATGCCGGCGGCGTGCGGGTCGCGAGTGCGCGCCGGGTTCGTGCCGGAGGCGGACGCGCCCGCCGTCGCTCGTCTGCGCGCGGCCGGCGCGATCATCCTGGGGAAGACGAACTGCCCGGAGTTCGCGCTCGACTACACTTCGGAGAATCCCGTCTACGGGCGCACGAACAATCCGCACGACCCCGCACGCACGCCGGGCGGTTCGAGCGGCGGGTGCGCGGCGGCCGTCTCCGCCTGTCTGACGGCGGGAAGCCTCGGGAGCGACCTCGCCGGCTCGGTGCGCATCCCCGCGCACTTCTGCGGCGTCTTCGGGTTGAAGCCGACGGCGGGGCGCGTGCCCGGCGGCGGACAGTTGCCGCCGGCCTCCGGACTCCACTCGCTCGGCGCGACGCTCGGCCCGCTCGCGCGCACCGCCGAAGACCTCCGTCTCTTCTTCCGAGTCCTGACCGGGCAGCCGTCAGGTTTAGAAACTGAAGGTGAGACGGCGCGGGAAAACGTTGACGCGGCCGCAAGTCGTTTGAAGGGGACGCGAATCGCCTTCTACACGGACGCGGGCGCGGTGCCCGTGTCGTCCGAGACACGCGCGGCGGTGAATGACGCGGCGCGCGCGCTGGCCGGGGCGGGCGCCGAAGTCTTCGAGGCGGTGCCGCCCGGCGTCGCCGTCGCGACCGAGTTGTGGCTCTCGCTCTTCGAGTACGCGACGCAGCGGTTCATACGCCGCGCGTACGAGGGCAGGGAAGACGAGGCCGGGCGCGCCGCGCGCGTCATCATCGAAAGGGGCGCGCGCTGGGGCGAGCCCGCGCTCGAAGACATTCTCAAAGCCTGGGAGGAGCGCGACCGCGTGCGCCGGACGCTGCTCGGCTGGATGGAGACGGCGCCGCTCTTCGTCGCGCCGGTCGGGGCCGTGCCGGCGTTCAGGCATGAGGAGTTCGGCCGGCTTGAGTTCGAGGGGCGGAGCGTCGCCACCTTCCGCGCCTTCTCCGACTCGCACGCGGCGAACGTCTTCGACCTGCCGGCGGCGAGCGTGCCGGCGGGCGCGTGCGCGTCGGGGCTGCCCGTCGGCGTGCAGGTCGTCGGCCGCCCTTACGAGGAGCGCCGCGTGCTCGACGCGGCGCGCGTGCTCGACGCGGCGCTGGGCGGCCGGCGCCGGCCCCTGACGTTTGAAAACCTTCCGAATGCGCGCGGCAATCCGTTATAGTCTCGCCCGACAAGCGGGGCTTGAAAAGAATTTGACATCTCGAATTTGAAGTTTGAGATTTTATCGGAGGTCACATGGAAATCGGCATTCTCTTCTTCCTGCTCTTCATCGGCATCGCCACGCTCGTCGTCGCGTCCAAGGCGATTAAGATCGTCCCGCAGGCGACCGTCATGCTCATCGAACGGCTCGGCCGCTTCAGCCGCGTCGGCGCCAGCGGCCTCAACGTCCTCGTCCCGTTCCTCGACAAGCCGCGCGGCGTCTACTGGACGAACGTGCGGCCGGGGCTCTCCTCCATCGACCTGCGCGAGCAGTACATCGACCTCCCGCCGCAGCCGGTCATCACGCGCGACAACGTGACCATCCACGTCGATTCGGTCGTCTACTGGCAGATCACCGACCCGATCAAGGCCGTCTACGAGGTCGCGGATTTAATCGGCGCCATCGTCCAGTTGACCATCACGGGGATGCGCGCCGTCATCGGCGACATGGACTTGGACCACACGCTCTCGCAGCGCGACCAGATCAACGCCAAGCTCCGCATCGGGCTGGACGAGGCGACCGACAAGTGGGGCGTGAAGGTGACGCGCGTGGACGTGAAGAACATCACCCCGCCCGAGGACGTGCGCGTGACGATGGAGAAGCAGATGACGGCCGAGCGGACGCGCCGCGCGCTCGTCCTCCAGGCCGAGGGCGACAAGCAGGCCGCCATCACGCGCGCCGAGGGCGAGAAGCAGGCGGCCGTGACACGCGCCGAGGGCGAGAAGCAGTCGGCCATCCTCGCCGCGGAGGGCGCGGCGATGGCGCGTCTGCGTAACGCCGAGGCCGAGGCCGAGGCCATCTCGCAGGTCTCGCGCGTGATGCTCGACCACGGCAACCCCGCGCAGTACCTCATCACGCAGCGTTACATCGAGAGCCTGAAGGAGATGTCGCGCGGCCAGAACTCGAAGGTCATCTTCATGCCGGTCGAGACTTCGGCCATGCTCGCCAGCGTCGGCGTCATCAAGGAGATGTTCGCCGAGACGGGCGAGAAGCGCCGCGACGAAGGCGGCGGAGGCGGCCAGCAACTCCCGCCCGGCCGCCAACGGCAACTGCCGAACGGTTGATTTTAGAGCGCGTGGCGTGAGAGCGGAGTGTAGCGCGAGCCGCCGGGGCCGAGTTCGCTGCGCATGACGACGAGTTCGGAGACTTCAAAGAAGTGAGGGCCGAAGGTCGAGCGCCTGTGTGATTCGGAGAGTTCGTGCGCGCCCTTCGGCTGGCGCAGCCGCGCGACGGTCAGGTGCGGGTTGAACTGCTTCCCCTCGCGCGGGAAGCCGGCGGTGGCGCACTCGTCTTCGAGTCGGCGTTGCAGGCGCGCCAGTCCTCCCGACTCGTCGCGCACCCCGAGCCACAGCACGCGCGCGGCGCCGCGCGGCGGGAACGTCCCCGCCTCCTCGATTGACAGATTGAAGGGCGCGAAGCCTTCGACGGCCGCGCCCGCCGCGCGTGACAAGTCTGAGATTCGCGCGCTCTCGACCTCACCCAAAAACTTCAAAGTGATGTGAAGACCTCCGGCGCGCGCCCAACTGGCGCGCGCGTCGGGGAAGTCGCGGCGCAGGCGAGCGGCGTGCGCGGCGGCCGCCTCGCGCACCTCTTCGGGCAGCTCGACCGCGCAGAAGACGCGCAGGCTCTCGCCCGATTCGTCGCCCCTCCCGCCCGCGCTCACTGCTGTTTCGGCTCAAGCGTCAGCGCCGGCTGTGCGGCGCGCGCGATTGCCGCCGCCGTGAAGGGGAAGACGCGCGGGGTCGCGGCGCGCCAGTCGGCGAGCTGGTCGGCCCAGTGCGGGCTGCGCGGGTCGCCCGAGACGCCGAGCGCGATGCCGTGCTGCGTCTTGTCCCAGTCGGAGGCGTCGGCGATAAAGCGCATCGATACGGCCGCGCCGACGTTGGGCGCGGCGAAGAGTCCGCCGCCGCCGCGCTGCGGGAAGGGCGCGACCTTGAACGGCGCGCCGATGCCGGGGACGTTAGCCAGCGGGTGAGGGAAGGTAACGACGAGCGCGCCCCACGTCCACTTCGTCTCGTCCGCGCCGAGCCGGGTCGTGAGCGAGCTTCTGGCGTCGCGGAGCGCGGCGTCGAGCAAGTCGGCGTAGGTCGCAAACTCTTTGGGAAGCCACTCGGCCGGCCGCTCCTGTATCAGTCGGTCGAACAGGTTCGCGCTGGTCGGCCAGCGGTACTGCGCGGCGCGCTCGGCGCCGAGCGCGCCCGCGAGAATCTTGTTACGGAAAGCGGTAGACATCTCGACCGCGAGCCGGGGCGCGCGCGCCTCGGGCGTGAGCTGGCCGTCCCAAGACTCGAAGAGTTGGACGGTCGTGCGCCAGTGCTCGTCCTTCGCGTCCAGCCCGGCGGCGCGCGCGACCTTCGCGGCCTCGCGCGCGAACATCGCGCCGGAGATGGTGTAGGCGTCGCCCTGCACGGCGCGGAAGTCTTCGGCGGTCAACTTCGGCTTCGCGGCGAGCAGGTCGTAGATGCGGCGCGCGCGCGTGGGCGGCGCCCAGACGTGCGTGAGGAAGTGCGTGTAGCTCGTCCCCACGACGCGGTTGTTGGCGGTGACGATGATGCCCGAAGGCGGGTCGAAGACGTGCGGCAGCTCCGCGAAGGGGATGAAGCCTTTCCACTCGCCCTCGTCCTTCGAGCCGTCGTAGGGAACGCTCCCGTCGCCGCTCGCGCGGACGGGAATCTGGCCGGCGCCGTAGTAGCCGATGTGCCCCTCCACGTCGGCGTAGACGAAGTTCTGCGTCGAGCCGCCGTAGTCCCTGAGCGCCTCCTGAAACTCCTTCCAGTCGCGCGCGCGGTTGAGCTTGTAGAAGGCGTTGAACTCGGTGGCGGCGGGCGAGAGCGCCGTCCAGCGCAGCGCGAAACTGTCGCCGCCGCGTTGGAGCACGACGGGGCCGTGGCGCGTGACCAAAACCTCCTGCGTCACGACCTCGGTCTCGGTGCCGACGGGCGACTTGCGGACTTTGATCTCCTCGCGGCGCACCTCCGCGTCGCGCCAGCCCGCGGGCGTCATGTACTTGCGCGGGTTGGCCGGGTCGAACTTCTCGCGGTAAACGTCCTGCACGTCCGGCCCGAGGTTGGTCACCCCCCACGCGACGCGCTCGTTGTGGCCGATGATGACGCCGGGCGCGCCGGCGGCCGTCACGCCCGCGACGCGCAGACCCGGCGCGCTCAGGTGCACCATGTGCCAGATCGACGGCGCCGACGGCGAGAGGTGCGGATCGTTGGCGAGCAGGGGCTTGCCCGACGCGGTGCGCTTGCCCGAGACGACCCAGTTGTTGCTCGCGGCCAAATCCTCGGCGAAGAGGCCGACGCGCGCGCGCGTGCGCGCCTCGGTCTCCTGAATCGAGGCCAGCTCGGCGACCAGCTCGGCCGTGGTGTCGCTCGGCGGAAGCGCGGTGCGACTCTTCGAGGGCGGCGCGCTCTTTTTGTCCGACTTGTCGGAGCCGACGACGGGCAGGTCGAGCGGCGAAGTCTCGGGGAAGAGCGCGGCGGCCTTCTCGGGCGTGAGGTCTGCGAAGAGCGCGCGCGAGACGTCGAGCACCCACGTCGTCGAGAGCGCCTCGGCGAAGTTCTTGCCGACGGCCGAGGAGTCGGCGGGCGTCCAGTGGCGCGGGCGGTAGCCGAGAATCTGAAACTCGACGGGGAGGGCTTTGTCGTCGAGCGAGTCGATGTAGGCGTTGACGCCGCGCGCGTAAGCCTCCATCACGGCGCGCGAGCGCGGGTCGGCCTGCGCGGCGCTCTCCTCGGCCACCTGCGCGAAGCCGTAAGCGCGGCGGCGCTTGTCGTCTTCGAGCGTGGCGCGGCCGAAAATCTCGGACAGCTCGCCGCGCGCGGTGCGGCGGAACAGGTCCATCTGCCAAAGCCGGTCGGACGCCGTCACGAACCCCTGGGCGAAGTACAAGTCCGACTCGTCGGCGGCCTCGATGTAGGGGATGCCGCGCTCGTCGCGCCTGACCTTTACGCCGCCCTTCAGACCCGCGAGGCGCACGACCGCCGGCTGGGCCTGCGCCGGCGCGGCCGTCTGCGCCAGGGCGGCCGGCGACGGCAGCGCGGAGAGGAGAAACGACAGCGCCAGTGCGAAGCGCGAGGCGAGACGGTTTGCTTTCATCGGGTTTCGGGTCCTCAAAGGGAAGGTGTCGAACGCGCGTGCATCTTACGCGAAACGGGGCGGACGGTAAAACACTCGTCGCAGGCTTGGAGCATCCGTCAGTGTTCGGGGTCGATGACGATGAGGCGAGGCTCGGTCATCTCCTCCATCGCGTAGCGGACGCCCTCGCGGCCGGCGCCCGAGAGTTTGACGCCGCCGTAGGGCATGTTATCGACGCGGAAGGCGGGCGAGTCGTTGACGATGACGCCGCCGAAGTCGAGCGCGCGGAAGGCGCGCAAGGCCCGCGCCGTCTCGCGCGTGAAGACGCCGGCCTGTAGGCCGTAGCGCGTGGCGTTGGCCTCGGCCAGCGCCTCCCCGAAATCAGTGAACGTCTGGAGCGTGGCGACGGGGGCGAAGACCTCTTCGGAGCAGACGCGCATCTCGGCGTGCACGTCCGTCAACACCGTCGCCGCGAGCAGCGAGCCTTCGCGCCGCCCGCCGCACAGCAGGCGCGCGCCCGCGCCGACCGCCTCGTTGATCCAGCCTTCGGCGCGCCGCGCGGCCGCCTCGTCGATCATGTTCGACAGCTCGGTCGCCTCGTCGAGCGGGTCGCCCGCCTTGAGCGATTCGGCGATGTTAACGAAGCGCGCGGTGAAGTCTTCGGCGACGGATTCGTGGACGAGCACGCGCTGCGCGGAGATGCAGACCTGTCCGGCGTAGGCGAAGGCCGAGGCGGCGGTGCGTTCGGCGGCGTAAGGAACGTCGGCCGTCTCGTCCACGACGACGGGGGCGTTGCCGCCGAGTTCGAGCGCGACGGGGATGCGCGCGGCCCGCCGGCGCAGGAGCCAGCCGACCTCCGCGCTCCCCGTAAACGAGATCATCCCGACGCGCTCGTCTTCGAGCACGGCGTCAATCGTCTCGACCTCCATCGGCACGACCTGCAACGCGGCGGGTGGGAGGCCCGATGCGAGGAAGACTTCGCCGAGCAGGAGCGCTGTGAGCGGGGTGCGCGGGCTGGGCTTGACGACGATGGCGTTGCGCGAGGCGAGCGCGGGCGCGACCTTGTGCGCGACGAGGTTGAGGGGGAAGTTGAAGGGCGTGATGCCGAAGACGACGCCGCGCGGGAAGTGCTCCGTCCAGCCCGTGCGCCCCGCGCCCGTCGCCTGTCCGTCGAGCGGGACGACCTCGCCCGCGAAGCGCCGCGCCTCCTCGGAGGCGTGCGTGAAGGTCATCACGGCGCGCTCGACCTCGGCGCGCGCCGTCTTGATCGGCTTGCCGGCTTCGAGCGCGATGGTGCGCGCGAACTCCTCGGCGCGCGCCTTGATTCCGTCGGCGATGACGCGCAACGACTCGGCGACGCGGTGGCGCGGAAGCTCACGCATCTCGGCGGCGGCGCCCGAGGCCGACGCCAGCGCCTCTTCGACTTCCCGCTCGGACGCGACCGAGAAGTGTGCGAGCAACTCGGAGCTGTAGGGCGAGCGCACCTCGCGCGTCTGCGCCGTCGTGCGCCACTCGCCGCCGATGAGTAGAGGCTTGGTCTCCATCTTGATAATTCAGCGTCACGGAAGCTGCGAGGGTGTTTTGGTTGACGGTCATACGGACGGCCGTTACAATCCTCGCGCCTGTTGAAAGATTCTCCGGGGTCAAGTCTAGCAAACATGAAGTCACGCCGCACACAGCTCGTCCGCTCCTTCTTCGCGCTGGCGCTCGCGCTCGCGCTCCCGGCCGTCGCGGCGCGCGCGCAGCAGCGCCCGCTCCTGACCGAGGACGTGGACGTGTTACAGCCCGGCTCGCTGCGCGTGCAGGTCGGCATCGACTTCATGCAGGACGCCAAGTTCCCGGCCTCCGGGCTGACAGGCGACCTGACGAGGGTCGGCGTCATCGGCGTCCACGTCGGGCTTTCGCCCAACGTCGAGTTCTCCATCGAGGGCGTGGCGCAGAACTTCCTGAGCATCAACACGCGCAACCCCGGCGCCATCCCGCTTGAGATTGCGCCGGGAATCAACTCGACCAACGACACCGGCGACTTCCGCCTCGCGACCAAGATTAAGCTCCGCAACGAGACGCGGCGCGGGCCTTCGTTGGGCTTTAAGTTCGGCGTCGAGCTGCCGAACTCGAACGAGGCGCGCGGCATCGGCCTCAACCAGACGAACGCCTTCGGGATGATGCTCGTCGGCAAGAAGTTCGGGCGCGACGGCCGCCTCAACGCGTTCGGCAACCTCGGCCTCGGCATCTACACCGCGCCGACGCGGCTCTTCACGCAGAACGACATGCTGCTCTACGGACTCGGCGGCATCTTCCGCGTCAACAAGACCGTCAACATCGCCGCCGAGGTCAACGGCCGCGCCAACACGCGCGGCGGCGGCGCGCCCCTGGGCACCGAGTCGCAGGGCGAGTTCCGCCTCGGGCTTCAGGTCAAGGCCGCGGGGTTGCGCTTCGACGCCGCCGGCATCAAGGGCTTGACCGAGTTCAGCCCGCGCTCCGGCGTCACCTTCGGCGTCACCTACGACACGCCCTCCGTCTTCACACCCGTCAAGTAAAAAGTTCGACGTTCAAAGTCTAAAGTCCGAGCTTCAGGGTCGCGGCCGTCGGTCTCGACTTTGAACTTCGGACTTCGGACTTTAAACTCGAACCCATGTTCGAGTGGATGAAGGAACTCGTCCTCTGGCTGCACGACTTCATCAGCGAGGTGCCGATCTACGTCGCGGGGCCGGCGATGATTCTGATCGGCGCGCTCGACTCGTCGCTGCTGAGCCTGCCGGAGATTAACGACTACCTCGTCGTCGCGCGCTGCTACAGCGACCCCAAGTCGGTCTTCTACTTCCCGCTCTTCGCCGCCGCCGGCTCCGTCCTCGGTTGCCTTCTGCTCTACACCATCATGCGGCGCGGCGGTCAGGCCGTGATGCGTCGGCGCTTCAGCGCCGAGAACATCGCGCGGGTCGAGAAGGCGTACGCGCGCTTCGGTTTCCTCGCGCTCGCGGTGCCGGCGCTTCTGCCGCCGCCGATGCCGTTCAAGATTTTCGTCGCCACGGCGGGCGCGCTCGAATACCCGCGCTGGCGCTTCATTCTGACCATCATGATCGCGCGCAGCGTCCGCTACATCGTCGAGGGCACGCTGGCGGTCTTCTACGGCGAGCGCGTGCTCGTCTTCATGAGGGTGAACGGGCTTTACATCCTGAGCGGCGTGGGCGCGCTGCTCGTCGCCGGCGTCGGCGGCTACGTGCTCGTCAAGCACATCCGCACGCCGCGCCGGAGCGCGGTCGAGGTGGCCGAGGCAGAGCGTACGGAGACGACGGAAGGGAAGCCGGAAGCGAAGCCGGAAGGGGAGGCGGCGGACTAAGCTTTGAAGTGGCTCATACGTAAAATCACGAACGGGCTGACGGCGGTCAAAGACTTTCTCGTCCCCTTCGGCGTCTTCGGACTCTTCGCCATCGCGCTTCTGGACTCGGCGCTCATCCCGCTTCCGGGCGGGCCGGACGCCGTGATGCTCCTGCTCTCGACGCAGAACCCTTCGCGGATGCCGCTCTACGCGCTGGGGGCGACGGCCGGGTCGGTCGTGGGCTGCCTCATCCTCTACTACATCTCGCGCCGCGCCGGCCGGAAGGCACTGGAGAAGTTCTCGCCGCATAAGCAGGCGCGCGTCAAAGAGATGGTTGACCGCTACGACGTGCTCTCGGTGCTGGTCGCTTCGATTCTCCCGCCGCCGTTCCCGTTCAAGCTCTTCGTCATCACGGCCGGCGTCTTCCGCCTGAGCGTTTTGCGCTTCGCGCTCGCGGTCGCGGTGGGGCGCGCCTTCCGCTTCTTCCTCGAAGGCTTCCTCGCCGTCCGCTACGGCGAGCGCGCCAAAGACCTGCTCGCCGACAACTACCCGGCGGTCGGCCTCGGCCTCGCGGCGCTCATCGTCGCGGCGTTCTTGTTAAAGAGATTCCTCGGGAGTAAGAAGGGGCGGCCGGCCGAGGCGGAGACGCCCGCGGCCGACTGAAGGCTTCAGGCGCTCCCGGCCCCGGAGGCTTGTCCGCTGCCTTCGGCGCGCGGCAGTTGCTTGCGGAAGCGTCGCGCGCCGCCGAGGTCGCGGACGCCGTTCTCGTCGAGGTGTTCGAGCAGGCGTATGAAGACGGACGCGGTGGCGCGCGCGTCGTCGCCCGCGCGGTGGCGCGTGCGGTGCGGGACGGCGAAGTGCTCGGCGAGCGCGCCCAGCCGGAAGCTCTTCAGCTCGGGCATGACCTGCCGCGCGAGCGAGACCGTGCAGATGTGCGAGTTCATCATCCGCCGACCCGGAAAGACGTGCCCGACCTCGTGGTTGATGAAGCGCACGTCGAAAATCGCGTTGTGCGCGACCAGCACCGAGGTGTCGGCGAAGTCGAGCCAGTCGGCGGCGACCTCCTCGAAGGTCGGCGCGCCCGAAACCATCTCGTCGCGGATTCCGGTGAGGCCGACGATGAAGGGCGGGATGGGCATGAGCGGGTTGACGAGCGTCTGAAACTCGTCCACGATGCGTCCGTCGCGGACGCGCGCCGCGCCGATCTCCATCACACGCGAGGGCGGCATCTTCGGCCCCGTCGTCTCGATGTCGAAGACGACGAAGTCGGTCTCGGAGAGCGCGCGGCACTCGTCGTCAACGCAGAGCACCTCGACCACGCCGCCGTCGTCGCCCACGCGCAGGCGCCAGTCGTCGCCGATGAGTTCGGCGACGAGCGCGGCGGCGACCGACGGTTCGAGGTCGGGCAGTTCGAGCACGCAGGCGCAGACTTCGGTCGCGGGCGCGCGCCCGCCGTTGGAGTGCAACAGCCTGATGGCCTCTTCGACGAGCGGGGTGCCCGGCACGTCCGGGACGAGGTTGCGGAAGGTCTGCATCGCGCCGCGATTGTAGCCGCGCCGCGCGGGAAAGTGAAGGTTACGAGAGGATGCAGCAAAAGGAAGTCGTCGAGAGGTTCCGCCGCACGGGCGCTCTGCTCGAAGGCCACTTCGTGCTGACGAGCGGTCTTCACAGCACGCAGTACCTCCAGTGCGCGCTGGTGCTCCAGCACCCTTCGGAGGCCGAGGCGTTCGGCCGCGCCATCGCCGGGCAGTTCGGCGCGGGGGAGGTCGAGACGGTGGCCGCCCCCGCCATCGGCGGCATCGTCATCGGCTGGGAGGTGGCGCGCGCGCTCGGCGTCCGCTCGATCTGGACGGAGCGCGAGGAGGGGAGGATGACGCTGCGGCGCGGCTTCACGGTGCGCCCCGGCGAGCGCGTCCTCGTCGCCGAGGATGTCATCACCACCGGCGGCTCGACGCGCGAGACGTGCGACGCGCTGCGCGCGGCCGGCGCGCTCGTCGTCGGCGCCGCCTCGATCATCGACCGCTCCGGCGGACGCTCCGACGTGGGCGTCCCGCGCGTCGCCCTCGCGACCCTCGACGTGCCCGCCGTCGCGCCCGCCGACTGCACGCTCTGCGCCGAAGGAGTCCCGGCGGTCAAACCGGGGAGCAGAAAGCAGTAGGCAGTAATCAGTAGCGCTCCGCGTTGCCGTCGCTGACACCGACACCCGAAGATTCGGCCGCCCCTGTTTTCTACTGACTACTCTCCACCTCCTTATGAACTATCGCCTGACAATCCAGTACGACGGGACTGAGTTCGCCGGGTGGCAGATTCAGGAGGGCAGGCGGACTGTGCAGGGCGAGTTGACGCGCGCCCTCTCGCTGCTGGAAGGCGCGGAGGTCTCTTTGCACGGCGCGGGGCGGACGGACGCGGGCGTCCACGCCGAGGCGCAGGTGGCGAGCGCGCGTCTGGCGCGCGAGTTCGAGCCGGAGCGGCTGGCGGCGGCGCTCAACGGCAATCTCGCGCGCGACGTGCGCGTCATCGAGGCGCGCGCCGCCGCGGAAGAGTTCCACGCGCGCTTCGACGCGCGGGGCAAGACCTACTGCTACCGCGTCTTCAACGAGCGTTACTCCTCGCCCTTCTGGTCGCGCTACGCGCTGCACGAGGCGCGCGCGCTCGACCTCGGGGCGATGCGCGAGGCCGCGCGGCTCTTCGTCGGCCGGCACGACTGGACGGCCTTCTCGGCGGCGCAGGCGGACGTGAAGACGCGCGTGCGCGAGTTGACGGCGCTCGAAATCTCGGAGCACCACAGCGCGCGCGGCCGCGGCCGCCTCGTCTCGATTCGCGTCAGCGCCGAGGGCTTCCTGCGCTACATGGTGCGCTCGATTGCGGGCGCGCTCCTCGCCACGGGGCGCGGCGAGGCGGACGCCGAGGCCGTCCGGCGCGCCGTCGAGACCGGCGAGCGCCCGCACGCCTTCGCCACCGCGCCCGCCCACGGCCTGACGCTCGTCGAGGTTCGTTACGACTAGCGACTTTGCATTTTAGAGTGGTTTGCGATTAAGATGCGCGGCGGGCGCGCCGACTGACTCGCCCCACCCCTTATGCTTTCAGACTTCGCCGACATCGTGGAGAGAGGGTCGCGCGACGAGGCGCTGCTCGCCGAGATCGACTGGGCGAGGCTGCCGCGCCACGTCGCCGTCATCATGGACGGCAACGGCCGCTGGGCCGCGCGCCGCGGGCAGCCGCGCGTCGCGGGCCACCGCGCCGGCGTCGAGGCCGTCCGCGCCGCCGTGGACACGTCCGCGCGGCTGGGCCTCGGCGCGCTCACGCTCTACGCCTTCTCGACCGAGAACTGGAAGCGCCCGCGCCTCGAAGTGGACGCGCTGATGCGGATGCTCAAGCGCTACCTGCGGCTTGAGCTGGACGAGATCGGCCGCCAGAACATTCGCTTCCAGCCCATCGGCCGCATCGAGGGTCTGCACGACAGCGTCCGCCGCGAGCTCGACCGCGCCGTCGAGCGCACGCGGGGCAACTCGGGGATGGTTCTGAGCGTCGCGCTCAACTACGGCGGCCGGGCCGAGATCGTGGACGCCGTGCGCGCCGCCGCGCGCGCGCTCGCCGCCGAGGGTCGCCCGGCCGAGGAGATGACCGACGAAGACATCTCGCGCCACCTCTACACGCGCGGCCTGCCCGAGCTGGATTTGCTCGTGCGCACGAGCGGCGAGCTGCGCATCTCGAACTTCCTGCTGTGGCAGGCCGCCTACAGCGAGATTTACGTGACGGAGACCCTGTGGCCCGACTTCCGCCGCGCCGAACTGCTCGAAGCGGTCGTAGACTTTCAGCGGCGCGACCGGCGCTTCGGCGGGCTCAAGCTGGTCGCCAGCGCGAAGTGAATAAGTAGACAGTAGTCACAGTACCCAGCAGGGCTTTCGTCTCGCCACCTACATGAACTCTCGACTCATCACCGCCGCCATCGCGCTCCCCGTCCTGATCGCCTCGATCATCTTCCCGCCGCTCAAAATCCTTTTCGTCGTCATCGTCGCGGCGGCCGCCGTCATCGCGCTCTACGAGTTCTGGTTCCTCGCGAAGCGGGTCGGGGCGAGGCCGGACGTGGTCGTCGGCTACGCGGCAACCGCCGCGCTCTTCGTCGTCTTCATCTTCAACTGGCTGGAGCTGCTCTACCTCGTCGTGCCGCTGTTCGTGGCGGCGGCGCTCGCGGCGGAGATGCTGCGCGGCGCGCCGTTCGACAAGATGGTGCTGTCGGTCGGCTCGACCGTGCTCGGCGTGTTCTACGTTGCCTTCCTCGGCGCGCACCTGCTGGCGGTGCGGACGGGGTTTGGGCAGGTCTTCCCGCCCGAGGCCGGCTACTGGGTCAGCGCGACGCTCATCGACAAGACGCTCTCGACGCACCTGCTCGCGTACTTCTTTCTCGTCCTGATGGGCTCCGACTCTGGGGCGTACTACACGGGGCGCGCGCTGGGCCGGCACAAGCTCGCGCCCACGGTCAGCCCCGGCAAGACTTGGGAGGGCGCGGTCGGCGGGATGGCCGCGAGCCTCGTGGCGGCGGCGCTGGCGCATTACTGGTTCTTCCCCGAGCTCGGCCTGGGCGCGGCGCTCGGGCTGGCGGCGGTGATGAACGTGCTCGGCGTGGTCGGCGACCTGACGGAGAGCGCCCTGAAGCGCGGCTCGAACGCCAAGGACGCGGCGCAAATTCTCCCCGGCCACGGCGGCCTCCTCGACCGGCTCGATAGCTTGCTCTTCAACGCGCCGCTCATCTACTATTTCGCCCTGTACTATTGGCGTTAGCCCGAACCAACCCGCCAGTTGGTGCCGCGCGCCGGCACACTGACAGTCTGGGAGGTTCACGGAGATGACGGAAGAGCAGAGACTTGACCGCTTGGAGCGCATCGTCAAGCTGATGATTAAGGCGGGCCTCCGCGCCCGCCAGCAGTCGCGCGAGCAGGACGAGAAGATAAACATTCTCATCGAAATGCAAATGAAGAATGATGAACGATACGAGAAGAGGTTTGTGGATAACGAGGAAAGATTAGCGGTGCTGGCTGCTAAGACTGACGAGAAGTTCGCGGAAATGGCCGAGGCTCAAAAGTCTCTCGCGAATACCGTGGAGAGGATTATGACTCAGCGCGGGAACGGAACGCCTTAGTCGCCTTGCGAGGCGGGGGAGTGCGCCAGCGCCCGGTCGTTCCGCGCGCCGGCTTTTTCAATGGACACACAGGGCATAGCAATACTCGGCTCGACCGGCTCGATCGGATGCAACACGATGAGCGTGGTCGAGTCGTTTCGCGACGGGCGCTTCCGCGTGATGGCGCTCGCGGCGGGGCGCAACGTCGAGCGGCTGGCCGCGCAGGTCGAGCGGCACCGGCCTGACCTCGTCGCCGTCGAGGACGACGAGTGCGCCGCGCGCCTGAAAGACGAGTTGAAGAGGCGGGGCGTCCCCTCGCCGCGCGTGGCCGTGGGCGAGGCGGGGCTGATCGAGGTGGCGACGCACGCGGGGGCGCGGACGGTCGTGAGCGCCACGGTCGGCGCCGTGGGCTTCGTGCCCACGCTGCGCGCACTCGAAGCGGGCAAGCGCGTCGCGCTCGCCAACAAGGAGACGCTCGTCATCGCGGGCGAGCTGATGACGAGGGCGGCGGCGGCCTCGGGCGCGGAGCTTCTGCCCGTTGACTCCGAGCACAACGCGCTCCACCAATGCCTGCGCGGCGAGCGGCGCGAGGAGGTGCGGCGGCTGATCCTGACCGCCTCGGGCGGGCCGTTCCGCGATAAACCGTTCAGCGCGATGGCGGGCGCGACGGTCGAGGAGGCGATGCGCCACCCGACGTGGAGCATGGGCGCGAAGATCACCATCGACTGCGCCACGCTGATGAACAAGGGTCTCGAAGTCATCGAGGCGCGCTGGCTCTTCGGCTTCGGCGCCGACGAGATCGACGTGGTCGTCCACCCCGAGTCGGTCGTCCACTCGATGATCGAGCTGGTGGACGGCTCGGTCATCGCGCAGCTCGGCGTCACCGACATGCGCCACGCCATCCAGTACGCGCTCACCTACCCGCAGCGCCACCCGTCCACGGCGCTCCCGCCGCTCGACCTGGCGAAGCTCGGCTCGCTCCGCTTCGAGCGACCCGACTTCGAGCGCTTCCCGTGTCTGCAACTCGCCTACCGCGCGCTGCGCGCCGGGGGGACGCTGCCGGCGGCCTTGAACGCGGCAAACGAGGAGGCGGTCGCGGCCTTCCTCGACCGACGCCTCCGGCTGACCGACATCCCGCGCGTGATCGAGGCGGTGATGGACGCGCACCGGACGCGCGCCGTCACGGACCTCGACGTGGTGCTCGCGGTTGACCGCGAGGCGCGCGCCGCCGCACGCGGGGAGATCGCGCGGCTCGCCGAAGGCTCGAAGGCCGTCGCCTGACATCTTTGATTTCAAAGCTCAGATTCGGAGTTTCAAATTCTTAAAGGTTTGACGGGCGCGGACGCGGCACGTAAACTTTTTCGGTACAACCGGGCGGGGTGGCTCCGCCTCTAATTTTTTGTGCGGCCCCGGCGCCAGACAGAAAAGAAGTTGATTTTATGAACCTGCTCGCCCTGCTCGCCTTCGTCTTCATCCTCGGCTCCGCCGTCATCCTCCACGAGTTCGGCCACTTCATCGTTGCGAAGATGCTCGGCATCCGCGTCGAGACCTTCTCGGTCGGCTTCGGCAAGCGACTGTGGGGGCGGCGCTGGGGGACGACCGACTACAGGCTCTCGCTCATCCCCTTGGGCGGCTACGTCAAGCTCGGCGGCGACGACTCGAACGCCGGCATCGAGGAGGGCGACGCCGAAGAGATTCCGGCGAAGGAGCGCTTCGACCTGCGCCCGCGCTACCAGCGGTTCCTCGTCGGCGTGGCCGGCCCCGTGATGAACGTCCTGACGGCGCTCGCCATCCCGTTCGTCGGCGCGCTGGCGGTCGGGGTGCCGGCCGCGCCCTCGCCGGTCGTCAGCCAGGTCGAGCAGCGCGGCGCGGCCGAGACGGCGGGCCTCCGTCCCGGCGACCGCATCGTCGCCTTCGACAACGAGGAGAACCCGACGTGGCGCTGGATGAACGTCGTGGCGACGGTCAAGCGGACGCAGTCGATCCCCTTCGTCGTCGAGCGCGACGGCCAGCGCGTGCCGCTCTCGATTCGCCCGACCGTCATTCAGGAGGGCGGGCACGAGATCGGCGACCTCGACTTCCTGCCCGACCTCGGCGTCCAGCCCGTCGTCATCAGGGAGGTCGTCGGCGAATCGGCGGCCGCGGAGGCGGGACTCAAGCCGGGCGACCGCCTCGTCGCCCTGGACGGCGAGCCGGCGCGCAACTCGGCGCAGGTCAGGGAGTACATCGGCACGCACCTCGGCCGGGTGCGCCTGACGGTCGAGCGCGAGGGCGGGCGGGTCGAGCTGACCGCGCCCGAGCGCAAGCCCGACAACAAGACGCTCGGCGTCTACTTCCAGCCGCCGCCGCAGGCGCAGCTCGAAAGGGTTGGCGTGGGCGAGGCGGCCTCGGTCGCGGTCAACACCAACGTCGAGATTCTGCGCCTGACGGGGATGGCCCTGGGTCAGGTCTTCACCGGCAACCTCGCCATCGGCGAGGCGGTGGGCGGCCCCATCGCCATCGCGCAGGCGTCCTACGAGGCGGCGAACAACTACGGCTGGGGCGGCGTCTTCGACATGCTCGGCTTCCTCAGCCTGAACCTCGGCATCTTCAACCTGCTCCCGATACCCGTCCTCGACGGCGGCATGATCTTCATGCTCCTGCTCGACGGGGTGCTGGCGTTCGTCGGGATGAAGCTCTCGATGCGGATGCGCGAGCGCATCCAGCAGGTCGGCTTCGTCTTCCTGCTCCTGCTGATGGGCTTCGTCATCATCAACGACGTGACGAAGATCGCGCCGCGCTGGTTTGGCGGCAGGGAGAAGCCCGCGGCGACGCAGACGAAGTGAGAGGGCGTAAACCGTGAACCGTAAACCGTGACGAGGGGAAAGCGGCCTCCCTCTCGTCACGGTTTACGGTTCACGGTTTAGGCGTCAGGCAACTTTGAGATTGAGACGGTCGTAAGGACAGGCATGAAGCAAACGAGACAGGTGAGGGTCAAGGACGTGTTAATCGGCGGGGGCGCGCCGGTCGTCGTCCAGTCGATGACGAAGACGGACACGGCCGACGTCGAGGGCACCGTCCGGCAGATCGAGGAGATGGTGCGGCAGGGCTGCGAGGTCGTCCGCGTCGCCGTCCCGAACGCCGACGCCGCCGTCGCGCTCAAAGAGATTCGCCGCCGCGTCCCCCAAGTGCCGCTCGTCGCCGACATACACTTTCACTACCGGCTCGCGCTGATGGCGCTCGAAGCCGGCGTGGACAAGCTCCGCCTCAACCCCGGCAACATCGGCGCCATCGAGCGCGTCCGCGAGGTCGTGCGCGCGACCAAGGAGCGCGGCGTCCCCATCCGCATCGGCGTCAACGGCGGCTCGCTCGAAAAGGATTTATTGAAGAAGTACGGCACGGCCACGCCCGAGGCGATGGTCGAGTCGGCCCTCCGCCACATACGCATCCTCGAAGACCTCGACTTTACGGACATCGTCGTCTCGCTCAAGGCTTCGGACGTTAAGCGCACGGTCGCCGCCTACCGCCTGCTCGCCGAGCAGGTTGACTACCCGCTCCACCTCGGCGTGACCGAGGCGGGCACGCCCTTCGGCGGCACCATCAAGTCCGCAATCGGCCTCGGCATCCTGCTCCACGAAGGCATCGGCGACACCATCCGCGTCAGCCTCGCGGCCGAGCCGTGGGAGGAGGTGCGCGTCGCGTGGGAGATTCTGAAGTCTTTGGAGCTGCGCAAGCGCGGCGTGACGGTCGTCGCCTGCCCGACGTGCGGGCGCCTCGACGTTGAGAACTTCGTCGAGATCGTGACCGAGGTCGAGCGTCGTCTGGCGCACATCGAGGAGCCGCTCCACCTCTCGATCATGGGCTGCGAGGTCAACGGCCCCGGCGAGGCGCACGACTCGCAGCTCGGCGTCACCTTCGGCAAGGGCGTCGGCATGATCTTCAAGGACGGCCGCCCCATGCGTAAGGTGTCGGGCGCCGACATCGTCGAGGCGTTCGTCGCCGAGGCCGAGAAGCTGGTCAAAGAGGGCGCGTCGGCGCAACCCGAAGTCGTGCCCGAGTTGGTTCAGATTAAGTAACCGGGGCGAAATTCTCGCCCGACGAAAAGAGCCGGCCCATTTTAGGGGCCGGCTCTTTTCGTTAAATGCGGAAAGCGTCGGGGCGAGAATCAGTCGCCGGCCTCCGCGGCCATGAGGCGTTTCAGCACCTCGTCCTCCTTGTCCCGCGGCAGCTTGCCGACCCAGGAGTCTACGACCGCGCCGGACGAGTTGACGATGATGAGAGTCGGCGTCCCGCGCACGCCGACCGCGCCGGGCTGTGCCTGTCTGACCTCCGTGACGGAGACGCCGTTCGTGTCGAGGTACTTCCGCGACTCTTCGACGCTCTGCGGCAGGACGGCCAGCAGCCTCACGTCGTCGCGCCCGGACTTCTCGCGCGCGAGCCGCTGGTAGAACGGCGCGCTCTCGGTGCAGAAGTGGCAGTTGGTCGAGAGCACCATCACCAGCGTCTTCTTGCTCCGGCCCCAGTCCACGTCCGCCAGGGCGAGCTTGTCGCCCGGCTTCAACCGCTGCTCCTCGGACTGCGGCACCGGCGGCGGGCTCGGAAGGAGGTAGCGTTTGACGAGGACGACGCCCAACAAGAGCGCGACGACCAGAATCGCGACGTTCGCCGCGACCTCAATCTTCTTCGAGATGTTGCTCATAATTCACCCGTGAGTCTGCGGAGTCTGTCGAGTCCGACGAGAGTCGGAAAAATATTACTTTCGCGCGCGCCGGTCAAGCGACGGTGGGCGCTCGGCCCCTTCAGTCGGCCGACATCGTGAGGAAGAGCGCGTCGGTGGCGGCGCGGCGGTTGACGTTGACGGCGAGACGGCCGCGTAGCTCCTCGATGCGCGTGAGCCAGCGCGCGGCGCGCGGCGGGGGGACGCCCTCGGCGAGCCGCGCCAGACGCTCGCGCAGGTCGCCGTTGACCAGACGGCCGCCGTCGCCCCCGAGCGCGAGCAGCCAGAGGTCGCGGACGAGTATCTCAAGCGCGTCCAAACGCGGCTCGTACTCCTCCTTGTTCTTGGCGTCGCCCAACTCCTCGGCCGCGCGCAGGAGCCGCACGCGGTCGCCGCCCGAGGCGAGCGCCTCGACCACGCCGAACATCGCGTCGCGCCGCGCGCGGTAGGTGTCGAGGTTGAGCCCGAGCGCGACGCCCGGCCGCCCCGAGGCGAGCTGCGCGGCGAGCCGCGCCTCCTCGCCTGCGCGCCGGCCGTTGTTGACGAGATAGCTTTCAAGTTCGGGGGCGGCGAGCGGCGCGAACCGCACGGTCTGGCAGCGCGAGCGGATGGTCTGGAGCAGCGCGGACGGCCGCGACGTGACGAGCACGATGTGCGTGGTCGGCGGCGGCTCTTCCAGCGTCTTGAGGAGCGCGTTCGAGGCCGACTCGTTCATGCTCTCGGCGTGCTCGATGAGGAAGACCCGCGCGCTGCCCTCGACGGGGCGGAAGTTGCTCTCGCGCTCAAGGTCGCGCACGGCATCGACGAGGATGTTGCGATTGTAGGGGACGACGACGCCCACGTCCGGGTGCTCGCTCCACGCGACCTTCTTGTGCTCCTCGCGCTCGTCCGACGCCGGGTACTGGACGCGCCCGACGCGCGCGCAGACAGGGCACACGCCGCACGCCTCGGCGCCGCGCGGCGTGCGGCAGTTGAGCGCGCGCGCCAGCTCGAACGCGAAATGCTTCTTGCCCAACCCCTCGTCGCCCGCGAACAGCAGCGCGCCCGGCACGCGCCCCTGCCCCAGCATCCTGCGCAAAGTCTCCTTCGCGCGCTCGTTCCCGACCAGTGTGTCGAACATAGAAGGAAGTAGACGGTAGACAGTAGAAAAAACTTTATAGCTGAACGGCCAGTATGCCAGCGTCAACGCCCTCAAAGCGGAAGCCCTACTGGCTACCGACTACTGACTACTGTCTATTCTCCAGGAACGGCATGACGGCGCGCATGACGTGCCCCTGCGTCTCCTGGACGGAGCCGGAGGCGTCGATGACGCGGACGCGCGCAGGCTCGGCGGCGGCGATGCGGAGGTAGGCGTCGCGGACGCGCGTGTGGAAGGCCGCGTCCTCGGCGTCGAGGCGGTCGGCCTTCTCCCCTTTGCTCCTGCGGCGCGCCTGACGCCGCTGGCTCTCGTCAACGGGGAGGTCGAAGATGAGCGTCAGGTGCGGCATCAGCCCGCCGGTCGCGAGCGCCACCAGCTCGGCGACCAGCTCGTCGGGGAAGCCGCGCCCCGCGCCCTGATACGCGACCGTGGCGTCGGCGTAGCGGTCGGAGAGGACGACGTGACCCGAGTCGAGCGCGGGCCGGACGTGCGTGCGGACGTGCTGCGCGCGGTCGGCGGCGTAGAGGAGGAGTTCGGCGAGCGGGTCAACCTGCTCCTCGGAGTCGAGCAGGAGTTGGCGGATGCGCAGGCCCAAGGGCGTCCCGCCCGGCTCGCGCGTCACGACGACCTCCTGACCGCGCAGGCGCAACTCGCTGGCGAGCATGCGGAGTTGCGTGGACTTGCCGCACCCGTCGATGCCCTCGAAGGTGATGAAAGCGGAGGCCAAGATTTTCTAATTTCTCCCTGAAGGTGCGGCGGCAGCGCGGGATCCGGGCGGGTCAGCTCTCGGAGCGCCCCGTGGAATCGCCGCCGTGCTCGTGGCCGTGGTCGGCCGCGTGAGGGGGGCGGTGCTCGCCCGTCTGGCGGCGCGCGTGCTGTATGGTCGAGATCGCGTGTTTGAAGATGAGCTGCTCCTGCGAAGCCGATTCGAGTAGCACGGAGTATTTATCGAAGCTGCGGATGCGCCCCGTCAGCTTCGCCCCGTTCATCAGATAGATCGTCACGGTGTCCTTCTCGCGGCGCACCGTGTTCAGGAACGCGTCCTGTATGTTCTGTGGAGTCGATTTTGTGTCCACTGACGCCCCCGCTTGAATGTTGAGTGAACCCTGGGTTCGGACAGCTTACACCCGACCGCTGCAAAGTACAAAGTTTCGTGGAACCAACTCTTAGACGGCGGCGCGCGCGTGACGGTTACGGGCGACATCACCGGCGGAAATTTACTCGGTGAATCATCCGAGGCCGAGCCTTCGCGCGACTTCTTCCTGCACGCGCGGGTCTTCGCCGAAGCCTTCGACCCACTCGACGCCCGGCTCGCGCCGGAACCACGTCAACTGGCGCTTGGCGTAGTGGCGCACGTCGAGCTTCGTCTGCTCGACGGCGTCGGCCAGCGTGCGCGCGCCGCGCAGGTGCTCGACGACGCGGCGGTAGCCGTGCGCCCCGAGCGCGCTCGACTCCGCCGGCACCCCGCGCGCGAGCAGGCCGCGCACCTCTTCGACGAGGCCGTCGCGGAAGTGCGCCTCCGCGCGCAGGTCGATGCGGCGGTAGAGTTCCTCGCGCGGCGGATTGAGCGCGAAGACGCGCAGGCGCGCGGCGTGCGGCGGCGGCGCGGGGCGGTGCGAGAGGCGCGCCGAGAGCTTCTCGCCGGTCTGCAAACGCAGCTCAAGCGCGCGCTGGACGCGCGACCAGTCGCGGGCGGCGAGGCGGGCGGCGCGCTCGGGGTCGAGCCTTTGGAGGAGGCGGTGCAGGTGCTCCGCGCCACGGAGCTCGCGCAAACGTATGAGGCGGAGTCGGAGCGCGGCGTCCGTGGGCGGCGCCTCGAAGAACGGCTCGCGGAGCGCGCGCAGGTAGAACCCCGTGCCGCCGACGAGCAGCGCCGTGCGCCCGCGCGACTCGATGTCGTCGATGCACGCGAGCGCGTCGCGCGCCCAGTCGGCGGCGGTGTAGGTGCGTTCGGGCGGGATGAAGTCGATGAGGTGGTGCGGGACGCCGCGCCGCTCGGCGGGCGGGACCTTGGCCGTGGCGATCTCGATCTCGCGGTAGACCTGCACCGAGTCGCAGTTGACTACCTCGCCGCCGAGCCGCAGGGCGAGCGCGATGCCGAGGTCGCTCTTGCCCGAGGCGGTCGGGCCGACGACCGCCAAGACGGGCCGCTCTGTCTTAGGGTCTGGACTCACGAAGAAGGGAAGAGCAGGCGGAAGGCGACGGCGAGCCAGACGACCGCGAGCAGCGCCAGCGCCCCGAGGAGTTGTGTGCGGGAGAAACGCATCTCTTCTCAGTAGAGCTTCGAGACGCTGACGCCGGTGTAGAAGGACTTGAGAATCTTCTCGTACGAAAGCCCGGCGCGCGCCAGCCCGTAGGCGCCGACCTGACACATGCCGACGCCGTGCCCCCAGCCGCGCCCGTTGAAGATGAACCTGGAGACGCGGCCGCCCTCGTCGTACTCGCGGTCGATGACGAAGAGCTGCTCGCGCAACTTCAGGGCCGAGCGGACGCGGCCGCCGCGCACGTGCGCCGTCGCGCCCGTCCCGACCACCTCAAGGTCGAGCACGCGCCCCGAGACTCCGCGCCGCCTGACGCGCAAGTCGAGCAGCGTCCCCACGTCCGAGACGGAGCGCCCGAGCCGCGAGAGGACGGCCGAGGGCGTCAGCGCCTCCGACCACTGCGTGTACTGCGAAGCGCGGTCGGCGGCCGCGCCGTTCGGGGCGGGGCGCGCTTCGAGGTAGTCGATCACGCCGCCCGCGCCGGTGTGGAAGGTCAGCGCCTCGCCGCCCACCAGCTCAAGCTCGCGCACGGCGAAGAGAGCTTCGCCGAAGGCGCGGAAGAGGTGCGCGTCCGTAGAGACGGCGGCCGGCGCGTCCTTCCCCGAGGCGGGACGAAGCGCGAGCGCGCCGCCCGTGCTCACGCGCGCCGTGGCCTTCTGAAGTCGCGCCAGCCCCCGCGCTTCGAGCGCGTGCGCGACCGAGCGGAGCACGCGCGCGCGCGTGAGCGGCTGGCGCGGCCGGAGCGTCCCTTCGGGGAGGAGCGCGAGGTGGCCTTCGCGCATCATCGCGGCCACGTCGGCGCGGTTCTGCTGCGGCACGTCGGAGGCGTCGCGGAAGGCGAGAAGGTATTCCACGTCGGCGCTGTTGAGAAGCGTCGCGCCCCGACTCTCGCCGTCGAGCGCGAGGGCGAGCGCGGTGGCGAAGCCCGCGGGGCGCGCCGCGTCGGCGCCGACCGGCGGCGGAGCCTGTCGCGCGAGCGCGGCCACGCGCGCGAGAAGTCCCTGCACCTCTTCGGCGGTCACGCTTGACGCGAGCCACTCGTCGCCGAGTCGCGCCGGCACGCCGAAACCGTGGACGGCCAGGAGCGCCGCGTCGCGCGCGCTCGTCGCGTGCTCGGCCGACTTGAGCGTGGCGGGCTCGCGCGAGGTACGAACGGAGACGGGCGCGAAGTGCGAGCCCGATTCGAGCGCGCACTCGCGGCCGCGCAGGTAGGCGACCGGGGCGCCGCCGAAGATGTTCTCGGCGTCTTCGGTGCGCCCGCCACAGGTCGAGGTGTAGAGCGCGTTAATCGGCGCGCCCTTGTAGGTCGCGACGCGGCCGCGCGTCTCAAGCACGGCGCGGTCGGTCAAAGGGTGTTCGGTCGAGCGGCCGCCGTAGACCTGCGAGCGCGTGTCGGGCGTGAGGTCGAAGCCGTCGGCGGCGAAGCGGCCGAGGTTGCTGACGGCGTAGGTGCGCGCCGCGACGGCCTGCGCCTTCAGAGCCTCCAGCTCGGGCCAGCCGCCGGGCGAAAGCTCGTTCGGCACGACGCCGCGCACGTAGTCTTCGAGCGAAAGGACGTTGACGACCGTCAGCGACCCCTTCGTGTTGGCGAAGACTTCGAGCCGGCCGCGGTACGGCTTCTCGTTGTAGCGGACGGGGTGTAGCTCGGGGTCAACCGACGAGAAGACGACGGGCGCGCGCAGGTCGAAGAGCGGCTTCGTCGAGCCGGGCGCGTAGAGCGCCTCGCCGCGCGCGGGGACGACCGCGCGCGAAGTCAGGCGCACGCCGCCGCCCGTCGCCGTCTCGCTTGCGGGAGGGTTCGCGCGCCGCGCGGTTTGTGCCGTCCCGGTCGAGCCGCCGGGCTTTGCGATGTCGTTCGTTCCGGGCTGCGGCAGTTGCGGGTAGGAGCGTGGCTCGACGCGGACGCGCGCGACTTCGAGCGGCAGAGGTTGCTCGCCGCCCTCGTTGGCGACGAGCGCGGGGGCGGTGGTCGAGACGGTGACGCTGCGCGCGCCGGTCGCGAGCCCGACGCGGACGAGCGGCTCCTGAGTGATGCGGAGCGGCTCCGGCTCCACGTCGGGGATTGAGGCGGCGGGGTCGCTCGTCGTGGTCGTCGGCCACGCCGGTTCGACGCGTCGCGGGCGCGTCGCGGGCTGACCCTGCGCGTCCTGCGCCCTGACGTCGAGCGTCGGCGAGACGAGGGCGCAGCTCAGCAGAGTCACGGCGAAAAGTCTGTGGAAGGAGGAACGCATCGGGGTTTAGTGCTCGGGTACCGCACGCCTTGAACGGAGGGGAGCGCGCCGTGAGGATTCTACAATAGACCCCGCTTCAAAGTAAGTACGCGCTTCAGCGGAAGAGGAAGGCGCGCGCAAGCCCCGCGAGGCCGCCGGCGAAGACGACCCAGAGCACGTCGAGCTTGAAGCGGTAGAGCGCGATGAAGGCGGCGGCGCCGAGCGCGGCGGCGAACCAGTCGGGGCCGGCCGCGAAGCCCTGCGGCCAGATGACGGCCGCGCCGAAGACGAGCGCGAGGTTGAGGATGACGCCGACGACTGCCGCCGTCACCCCGGCGAGCGCGCCGGCCAGCGCGCGGTTGCCGCGGATGACTTCGATGTAGGGCGCGCCGACGAAGATGAAGACGAAGCAGGGCAGGAAGGTGGCGTAGGTCGTCAGCAGCGCGCCGACCGTCCCGCTCAACGCGGGGCTCATGCCGGCGGGCGGGTGGTTCCAGCCGGCCATGAAGCCGACGAACTGCAAGACCATGATGAGCGGTCCCGGCGTCGTCTCGGCGAGCGCGAGGCCGTCCACGGCCTGCGCGGGCGAGAGCCAGTCGAAGGGCGCGACCGTCACCGCCTGCGTCACGTAGGCGAGCACGGCGTAGGCGCCGCCGAAGGTCACGAACGCGGCCTTCGTGAAGTAGAAATACTCGCCGGCGTGGATGCCGCCGGTGCCGAGCCACGCCGCGACCAGAAGCAGAGGCAGCAGCCAGAGCACGAGCCCGACGGCGAGGACTCTCAGAACCCTCGCGCGCGACGGCCGTGTGTGCGGAGGCGGCGGCGCGTGGTCGTCGATGACGAGCGGCAGGTCTTCTTCTTCAACTTCAACGGACGCGTTGCCGCCGTCGGCTTTCTTCTTCTCCTCGGCGACGAACGCCGACGGCCAGAGGCGCGCGCCCGCGAAGCCGACGAGCGCGGCGAGCAGCACGATGGCGGGGAAGGGGACGTGTAGGAAGTAGATGGCGGGGAACGAGACGGCGGCGAGAAGGAAGTGGGCGCGGCGTTTGAGCGCGCGGCCGCCGATCTTGACGACGGCCTCGACGACGATGGCGACGACGACCGGCTTGAAGCCCGAGAGCAGCCCCGTGACGAAGGCGGTGTTGCCGTGCGCCGCGTAGACGTAGGAGAGAAGCAGGAGGACGAGTATCGAAGGGATGACGAAGAAGGCGCCGGCCGCGACGCCGCCCGGCGTCCGGTGCAGGAGCCAGCCGACGTAGATGGCGAGCTGCGTCGCCTCGGGGCCGGGCAGCATCATGCAGTAGTTGAGCGCGTGCAGGAAGCGCTCCTCCGAGAGCCAGCGCCGTCGCTCGACCAGCTCGCGGTGCATGATGGCGATCTGTCCGGCCGGCCCGCCGAACGAAATCCAGCCGAGCTTGACCCAGAAGCGCAGCGCCTCGGCGAACGTGACGCGGCGGCTAGACGGCTCCCGCTGTCTCATGCCCCTCCAACGCCTCGACCGCGAGTGTGTGGAAGCGCCGGCGGACGCCGTTGATGTTGGCGAAGGGGAGCGGGCGCGCGTGCGTGCGGTTGGTCAGGAGGATAAAGACGCGCTCCGCCGTCGGGTCGATCCAGCAGCTCGTGCCGGTGAAGCCGAGGTGTCCGAACGAGTCGGGCGGCAGGCGCGGGCCGGCCGTCGATTCGGGCGTCGCCGCGAGCTGCCACGCGAACGAGCGCGCCTCGTTCAAGCCCTCGGTCATGTTCTCGCGGAAGAGCGCGCAGATGTCGGCGCTCAAGAGCGAGGACGAGCGCGGGAGGAACTGCGAGGCCAGCCGCAGCGTCTCGCGCGCGTTCGAGAAGAGGCCGGCGTGCCCGGCCGCGCCGCCGAGAAAGAAGGCGTTGCCGTCGTGCACCTCGCCCCAGATCGTGCGGTCGCGCCAGCGCGCGCCCGGTTCGGCGGCGGCGCCCGGCGAGGCTTCGCACATCCCGCGCTCGTAGGCGTTCCCGCCCGACTCAGAGGCGGCCACCTCGGTCTGCAAAGACTTTTCCGGGTTGAAGAAGGTTCGCGCGAGGCCGAGCGGCTCGAAGATTTCGCGTCGCGCCAGCCCGTCGAGCCTTTCGGACGTGACGGCTTGCGCCAGCAGCCCGAGCGTGATGAAGCCGAGGTCGCTGTAGACGACGCGCTCGCCCGGCGGCCGTTCGAGTTGCTGCGCAGAGATGACTTGGAGGGCGCGCCCGCCGTCGCCGCCCGCGAGCAGGTAGAGCGGCTGCCACGCGGGCAGACCCGACGTGTGCGTGAGCAGGTGCCGGACGGTGATTACGTTCTTGCCGCCCGCGCCGAACTCGGGGAGGTAGTCGGCGACCGGCGAGTCGATCCCTACGCGGCCGCGCTCGACGAGCAGCGCCAAAAGCATCCCCGTCACCAGCGGCTTCGTCAGCGAAGCGAGGTCGAAGACCGTCTCAAGCGTCGCCGCGTGTCGCACAGGCTCGCGCACGGCGTCGCCGAGGGCGCCGCTGAAGCGCACCGCGCCGCGCTCCGCGACGAGGTAGACGGCGGAAGGGAAATCGCCGGCCTCGATGCGTTCGGCGAGCAGCGCGTCGATTTCGTGGTTGGGTGCGCCCTTGGTTCGTTCGGCCATCTGGAAAATTAAAACTGCATCTTCAAACCGGCGATGACCGGGTGTTCGTGGATGCGCGCGAGCAGGCGTTCGGCGAGCGCGAGCGCCTGCCGCCCTTCCGTGCCGGTGACGGGCGCGGGTCGGCCGTCGCGCGCGGCTTCGAGAAAGAGTTCTATCTCGGCGCGCAAGGGTTCCACGTCAACCACGTCGAGGTTTTTGACCTGCACGCCGGGCCAGGAGCCGGTGGAACTGGGCGGCGCGAGGCTGCTGATCGAGGCGCGTCGCGTGGCGTAGTCAACCGCGATGTAGTCGTGCGGCTGGAAGAAGCGCATCTTGCGAATCTTCTCGGTGCCGACGCGCGAGGCGGTGATGTTGGCGACCGCGCCCGTGGCGAACTCGATGCGCGCGTTGGCGGCGTCCACGCGGTTCGTCAGCACGGGCAGGCCGACGCCGCGCACGTCGGTCACCTCAACGTCGTGGCCGACGAGCCAGAGCACCACGTCGAGGTCGTGAATCATCAGGTCGAGCACCACGTCGATGTCGAGCGAGCGCGCGGTGAACTGGCCGACGCGGTGAATCTCGAAGTAGACGGGGTGGCGGACGTAAGGGCGGAGCGCGACGAGCGCCGGGTTGAAGCGTTCGAGGTGGCCGACCATCAGCGTCGCGCGACCCTTCCCGGCGGCCGCGATCATTTGGTCGGCCTCTTCGAGCGTGCGCGAGATGGGTTTTTCGACGAGGACGTGGACGCCCGCCTCCAGGAGCGCGCAGGCGATCTCGGCGTGCGACTCGGTCGGCGTGGCGAGGCTGACGGCGTCAACTTCGCCGACGAGCGTGCGCCAGTCGGCCGTCCAGCGGACTTCGCGTTCGAGGGCGATTTCGCGCGCCGTCGCCTCGTCGGTGTCACAGACGGCGACGAAGCTCGACTTGCCCTCGGCGGCCAGCGCCGCGTGGATGCGCGCGTGCTGGCGCCCAAGGTGCCCGACGCCGACGACGGCTGTGCGGAGAGTTGTCATGAGTGCTCAGTAGACGGTAGACGGTAGACGGTAGTTTAAAGTCAGCAGTCGGTGTTCAGTATAAGTTGGTTTGAAATTCAGCCGGAGGCGGGTGACTAAAGCCGGCGGCGTTCGACGCGGCGGCGCGCTTGCCAAACCTACTGACTACTGACTACTGTCTACCGTCTAATTTTTATCCCTTTTCCGGGTGACTATACTTGCAACGTTTCCTGCTTGCCAAGCGCGCGTGGGTCGTGCTCTTCGCGGCGGTCTGCGCGGTCTACTTCTACGGGCTGGGCGCGGTGCCGCTGCTCGGGCCGGACGAGCCGCGCTACGCGCAGGTCGCGCGCGAGATGTACGCGCGCGGCGACTGGGTCACGCCGACGCTCGCCGGGCACACTTGGTTCGAGAAGCCCGCGCTGCTCTACTGGCTGACCAAGGTCGCCTACGGCCTGTTCGGCGTCGGCGAGTTCTCGGCGCGCGCCGGCTCTGCGCTCTCGGGCGTGCTGACGGTGCTGCTCGTCGGCGTGGCCGCGCGGCGCGCCGAGTACGTTTCGGGCGAGGGGTTGCGCGGGCTGGGGCTGGCGTGCGCGGGCGTCGCGGCTTCGACGCTGGGGCTGTTGGTCTTCGCGCGCGCGTCGAGCTTTGACACGGTTCTGACGGCGACCGTCACGGGCGCGCTCGCCTGCTTCTACGGCTCGGAGGTCGAGCGCGGCGCGGGGCGCAAGACGTGGCTCGTCGGCTTCTACCTGTTTGTCGGCGCGTCGCTGCTGGCGAAGGGGCTGGTCGGCGTAGTCATCCCGGCGGGCGTCGTCATCCTCTACTTCGTGCTGCGGCGTCGGTGGCCGGGGCTGTTGCGGCTCGGCGTGTTGTGGGGCGCGCCCCTCGCGGCGCTGGCGGCGGCGACGTGGTACGCGCCGGTCATCGCCCGCCACGGGCAAGCGTTCGTGGACGAGTTCTTCGTCCAGCACCACTTCGCGCGCTACCTCTCGAACAGGTATCACCACCCGCAGCCGTTCTGGTTCTACCTGCCCATCACGCTGGGGCTGGCGCTGCCGTGGACGTTCTTTCTGTTCGGCGGCTTGGCGGGCGCGGCGGGCGTCAACGCGCGCGCCGAGGACGCGGGGAGCAAGCTGCGCGTGCTGGCTTTCGCGTGGCTCGCGGTGCCGCTCGTCTTCTTCTCGACGTCGGGGTCGAAGCTGCCGGGCTACGTGCTGCCGGCGATACCGGGCGCGGCTCTGCTGGCGGGCGACTGTCTGCACAGGTACCTGCGCGGGACGGGCGGCGTGCTGCTGATGAGACTGACGGGGCTGCTCGCGCTCGGGGCGTTCGCGGCGGGCGTGGCGTTCCTCATCTTCCACAAGGGGGCGTTCGGCGCTTCGATGCGCGGGGTGCCGGTGGCTTACGTCGCGGCGTTGGTGCTCGCGCCGGGGCTGGCGGGGCTGGCGTCGTTTCTGTTTCCGCGCCGTCGGGAGTTGTGCGCGGTCGCGGTCGTGGGGGCGACGCTGCTGTCGGTCGCGCTCATCGTGGCGAGCGGGGTGCTCGAACGCGCGACGCGGAAGGAGACGTTGGGGCGCGAGCTGGCCGAGGCGTCGGCCGAAGAGCTTGGCGCGCTGCCCATCGTCAACCTCCACGATGTCGAGCGCACGACCGAGTTCTACGCCGCCGGCCGCCTCGCCTACGACGAGCGGGGCGAGCCTTTGAAGTTGGAGGGCGCCTTCGAGGTCGAAGCGTTCGCGCGCGCGCGCGGCGGTCAGGCGCTCGCCGTCGTCCGCCTGCGCGAGGAGCACCAGCTTCTCGAACACCCCACGCTCGAAGCGCGTCGCGTCGCCGACAACGGCCGCTACGCGCTCGTCCACGTCAGGGCGCGTTAGGGTTGACGTAGGGTTCGGTCGAAGAAGTCGATGAGGCGGCGGTCGTAGGCTTCGTCCTGTTCGGGCGAGGCGGAGGCGAGCGTGTTGCCGGTGAAGGGGAGGTCCGTGTGCGCCTCGACGTTCGAGCGCGAGCCGAAGCAGTTGACGAGCGTCTCGGTGGTCTGACGCAGGTGGCCGGAGCCTTCGCCCGCGAGCAGGAGCACCTGCCGGTCGCCTAAACTTTCGGCCAGCGTGCACGCGGCGGTGTTCTTGAAGCGCCCGGAGTAGTAGACGCGCGTGCCGAGCCGCGCCAGCGCGCGCAGCACCGCGTTGTCTAACCCCGTGCGGTCTTTGACGGCCGCCGCCAGCACCTCGTCGGGGCTGTCGGGAACGGAGTCGAGCGCGACGGCGCGCACCGACTTGTCCTGCACGGCGGCGGCGAGCGCCGCGTAGGCGCCGGCCTCGACGCCGAACAGCCCCAGCGAAGCGCCGACGAGCTGACGCCCCTGCTGAGACTTAAGCCCGCGCAGGTAGTCGAGCGCGGCGAGCGCGTCTTCGGTCTCCGCGGCGCCGAAGGCCGAAGCCGCGACCGGCGGGTTGACGCCGTGCCCGCGCAGGTCGGGCAGCAGCACCGTCATGTTCGTCGTCTCGTTAATCTTCACGCTGAGGTTGAGGAGCCAGGAGCGGTCGGCGCCGTAGCGGTGGAGCAGGACGACGCCGGGCGCGCCTTCGGCGCCGCGCACCAGCCAGCCGCGCGCTCGCGTGCCGTCGCGGTTCTGCCAAGTCTCCTCGGTGGCCTTGACCCCGCGGTCGCTGAGGCGCGCGAACTTCTCGGGCGTGACGAGGTAGGCGCGAATCGGCGGCCGCGTGGCGGAGTAGACCAGCCACGCGGTCAGCCCGACGACGGCGACCACCAACAGCAGAATTACGGGTAGCAGCGCCGCGAAAGCTTTCCGCCCTGTTCGGCGTCTGGGAGGCATGGCACCATTGTAAAGGGAAAAGGAATCAGAGGCTAGAGGTTAGAGGTTGGAGGTTAGAGGCTAGTAGAAAAACTGTCTTCCACTAGCCTCTATTCTTCAACCTCTAACCTCTGCTTTTTCGCTTCCTCGTAATCCTCGGGCGTGTTGACGTTGGCGAAGAAGAGGCGCGAGCCTTCGAGGTCGGAGAGTTCGTCGAAGGCCACGCGGCGCGTGCGGAGTTTGTCGAGCAGCGCGCGCGGTCGAAGCTCGCCGGCTCGTATCAGTTCCTCGGCGGCGGCGCGGCACACGTCGGCCGCGTAGAGCGCGCAGAGCGGCTGGGGGCGACCGTCCTCCTGAAGCGGCGCGACGGCCTCCGCTTCGCGGTCGCGCCGCGAGGCGAGGCGCGCGAACAGCTCGGCGGTGACGAAAGGCAGGTCGCACGAAACGACCGCCGCCCAACGCGCGCCGCAGGCCGCCAGCGCCGCGTGCAGGCCGCCCATCGCGCCCAAGTCTTCGTAAACGTCGGGGACGACCGCGAGGCCGTGCCCCCCGACGCCCGGCCGCGAGCCGACGATGCTCACGTGCGGCGCGACCGCGCGCAGCGCCCCGGCCGCCAGCTCGACGAACGTCCGCCCGCCCAGCCGGAGCCGCGACTTGTCCTCGCCCATCCGGCTCGAAAGCCCGCCGGCCAGAATGAATCCCTCGATCTCTTCCATGCCCGGAACTGAGTGTACCCTTTGCCGGGGCGCTGGCTAAAGGGGTTGTTGAGGAAAAACCTTGCGATTGGGGATTTAAACTCAAGCAACCCCGGAGCTTCCGGCCACATCCTTGTTTGGACAAGATGCGGCTTGACCCTGCGAGAATGGCAAAGCTATAGTCGAAGGCGCCGCGCGAGCCGCTTCCGTAAAGAGATTTCCTTTGAGCCCGTCCGAGGTACCTTAATGAGAAGAAACGCCCTCCTCCTTTTCGCCCTCCTCCTGACTTTGCAGGTGACGGTTCCGGCGCAGAGCACCGCCGCCGGCGCGGCGCAGAAGGTCGAGTACTACCCGCTCGAAGATGTTCGCGCGGGGCAGAAGGGTACGGCACGCACGGTCTTCGCCGGCGCCGAGCCGCAGGAGTTCGGCCTCGAAGTCCTCGGCGTGCTGCCCGGCTTCCCGGCGCCGCGCAAGTCGGTCATCATCGCGCGGCTCACGGGCAAAGAGGTCGAGCGCACCAGCGTCTTCGCCGGGATGTCCGGCTCGCCCGTCTACATCGACGGCAAGCTGGTCGGCGCCATCGCCTACGCCTTCCCCTTCGCGAAGGAGCCCATCGCCGGCATCACGCCCATCAGGCAGATGATCGAGATGTTCGAGCAGGGCGGCCAGTCGAGCGGCGGACGCGACTCGCTCGGCTTCCAGCGCGAGTCGCGCGCCGTCTCCTACTCGCAGCTCACGGGCGACGGCTGGAAGTCGCAGCTCCCGCAGGCGCAGCAGGCCGGCGGCGTCAGCTTCGTCGCGCCGGTGGCGACGGGCTCGCCCCTCGCCGCGCTCCTCGGCCAGCAGTTCGCGCCCATTGCGACGCCGCTCGTCTTCAACGGCTTCACGCCGCAGTCGGTCTCGCAGTTCAGCACGCAGCTCCAGTCGCAGGGACTCCTGCCGGTGGCCGGCGTCGGCGGCGCCTCGGCCATCACGCCTCTGGGGAAGGTGACCGACCAGACGCTCGCGCCCGGCACGTCCATCAGCGTCGAGCTGGTGCGCGGCGACTACTCGGTCGCGGCCTCGGGCACGGTGACGCACCGCGAGGGCGGGCAGATTTACGCCTTCGGCCACCCGTTCCTCAGCCTCGGCTCGGCCGACATGCCGATGTCCGAGTCGAAGGTCGTGACGGTCATCCCGAACACGCTCAACTCGTTTAAGCTGACGGTGCCCGGCCAGATGGTCGGCGCCATCTCGCAGGATCGCTCGACCGGCATCTACGGCAACTTGGGGCGCGCGCCGAAGATGATTCCCGTCACCATCAACCTCCACACCAGCCGCGGCCACGTCGAGACGTTCCGCTACGAGGTCGCCAACGACGAATTTCTGACGCCGCTCCTGCTGAACATGACGGTCTACAGCACGCTCACTTCGAGCGAGCGCAGCCTTGGCGACTCGACCGTCAGCGTGCGCGGCAAGATCGACGTCAAGGGGCAGGAGCCGATAACTTTGGAGCGCCGCTTCTCGATGCAGGGCGCGGCGATTTCGGCCGCCGGCTCGGTCGCGGCGCCGGTGCAGGCTCTGCTTTCGAGCGGCTTCGAGGGCGTCGAACTCGGCCCCATCACGCTCGACATCGCCTCCGCCGACTCGCGCCGCGTCGCCACGCTCGACCGCATCGCGCTCGACCGCAACGAGGCGCGAAGGGGTGAGACCGTCGAGGTGCAGGCTTACGTCCGCACCGAGTCGGGCAAGCAGTTCGTCCAGCGCATCCCCGTCCAGATTCCGGCCGACGTGCCGCCCGGACAGCTCGTCCTCTTCGTCGGCGACGGCGGCACGCTCCAGCAGGCTTCGGCCGCGCAGAGCTTCGTCCCGAAGGACTTGGGGCAGCTCGTCGGCGCCATCAACAAGATGAAGAAGAACGACCGGCTCTACGTCAAGCTCTTCCGCATCACGACCGGCGCGGTCATCGGCACCGACGAGATGCCGAACCTCCCGCCCTCGTTCGTCGCCACGCTCAACAGCGACCGCACCTCGGGCGGCTACACGCCGACCGTGCTCTCCCCCGTCGGCGAGACCGAGCTTCCGCCCGCCGAGTACGTCATCAACGGCCAACAGCTCATCACCATCAGCGTCATCCGCTAAAGCGGTCTTCAGACTAAACAAGAGGGGCGGGACTTCAATTGAAGTCCCGCCCCTCTTCCGTCTGCGCGCGGCGTGGTCTACCTGCGGCCGTTGGCGGTGACGACGCCGAGGGTCGCGAACGTTCTGAACTCGCGGCGCCCGATATTTGCCGCGACGCTCGCCGCCTCGGCGGCGTCGAACTGAGCGAGCACGCGAAACACGGGCGTCAGGGCGTACGCGATTCGCAGCAGCCTCTCGACCGCTTTCTGGTCCGCCTCGCCGCCGGGTTTGTCCTCCGGCCTCGGCCCCACCACCTTCTCAAGACTCTTGACGGCCTCGCGCGCGATTTCGGGCGCCCTCTGCCTGTCCACCTTCATAAAGACCGTGGTGATTTTGAGGAGAGCTATCGCCCTGCGCTCGTCGTCGAGCGTGTCGATGAGCTTGAGCGCGCCGTTCATGAAGCCCCACGCGCGCGCCACGTCGCCCGCCTCGTGATAGTGGAGCGCGAGCCGCTGGAGCGCGCCCGAGCGTTCCGCCGGGGCGCCGATTTTTTCGGACGCGTACTCGGCCGCCTCCGCGTCCTTCTTCGCGAGGGCGCTGACGACCACGTCGCGCAAAAACTGGTTGCGCCAAAGCTCGTGGATTTCGCCCTCTGACTTGACGCCGAGGGCGAGGTCAACAGCCTCGACGAACTTGCCCTTCCTCAAGGCGGCGTGCGCGGCGTCGGTCAGCAGGCCGGCTTTGGCGTTGGCGGAGTCGGCCGCCGCCGCTTCCGTCGTCAACTGGTTCAGGCGGTCGGGGCTCTCGTTGACGCGTTCGGCGGCGGCCATCTGTTCGACCGTCTGACGCGGCATCCGCGCCGAGATCAGGCCGAACTGCGCGCTCGCCTGAAGGTAGGCCGCGGGGAGCAGCCTCTGGATTTCGGGCAGCGTCCCGGCCAGCAGATGATACGCCTCGGCGACGCGCTCCTGTTCGGGCCAGGCGGCGGCGTCCCTTGTCGCGGCGAGCGCGGCGGAGAGGAAGCGCGCCTTTAACTCCGGCGGCGTGGTGACCCTGAAGAAGTAGAAGTGTTTGAGCCGCCCGAGGTCTCGCACCGAGAGCGAGCCGGGCCGCCTCTCGCCGGCGGCGAGGATGTCGGCCAGCAGCCGGTTCACCTCCGCCGGCTGCGTCTGGTCGAGCCTGCTCAGAAAGAAGACGAGCGCGGGTGAGACGAAGCTCGCCCCGCCGCTCAGCGTGCGGCGCACCTTCTCCACGGCGCGCTCCGCGCCCTGCCCGCCGTCGAGCATCTCTAGCGCCGTGGCGATGTCGTCGCCGCCTTCCTCGCCCGACTCTAAACGCTCGGATAGCGCCTTCGCCGTTGCGGGCGAATGCTGTTCGAGCAGCGCGAACAAGTCCCTGCGGAAGGCGTTGAAGTAGAGCTTCGGCACGCGCGCTCTGTTCGCATGTAAATCTTCAAGCGCCTGTGTCGCCAGCGCCTCCGCCTGACGCGCCTGCTCAGCCGCCTCGCCCGACCAGAGGAACGCGGCGAGCTGTGTTCTCAGAAGCACACGTAACGCGGGCTCGTCCAACTCCTTCGCCTGCGCTGCCAACTCGGCCACCTCCGCGACAGCCGGCCGGCCCGCGGCCGGTTCCTGCGCCCGCTGCCCCGGGTGCGGCACGCGCTGCGCGAGACACAGGCCGCCGCCCGCCGCGAGCAATGAAGTCGCCGCGAGAAGCCTTCTCAAGAGTTCGACGCCTTTCGACAGGGCGGGCCGGCAGCCGAGCGTGCCACGCATTACATGTGCTCCCTTTAGGGGTCGGATCGCTCCGGGTCGAGATTAGTCGAGAATCGGCGCGATGTCACCGCCGCCGTCGCCCCCGCCGCCTTCTTCCGTCCCGCTGGGGCAGGAGATGACGCGGACGATGCGGCCGTACTGGTCGTACTCGGTGCAGCCGGCGTTGTCCGTGCAGACGCAGCGGTAGCCGCTACAGCCCACCCTCGACCCGTTGCTGCACTTGGCGTAGCCCCCGGCGGCGAAGATGGCCTCCGGGTAGACGAGCATGAGCAGGGCGACGACGAGCAGCCCGAGCTTGGCTGCGAGCGCCGAAAGGCGTAAGACACTTTTCATTGGGGAATTCCTCCTTTGAGATGTCGTGAAGTCACACGCGGTCAGGGGCCGAGACGTGCGCGCCGGGGTGAACCGCGCGCACGCAGCGTCGCAGAGCTCTTTTAGGTAAAAAGAGGGCGCCAAGAAGCGAATGAAAAATTCCCGAGCGTCATCGAGCGTGAAGTTGGGGAAGACGAAGTGAGACTAACGAACACGGCTTAAGGACTGTCGCGGTGCAGACGTTATATCCCAGCGCGAAGATAGTCAAGAATTTTTTTGGCGGGGCACGACGAAAAGAAAACGACGCTCAGACTCGGGCAGTCGGACGGCGTCGAACGACAGTCCTTCGGCTTCGAGACTCGCGCGCAGGCTCTCGCCTCCGAACAGCAAGAGCGTTGGGACGCGCGAGGCCCAAGAGACGAGCGCGGGAAGGGTTTCGGTGAAGCGTTCGATGGCGCGGCAGGTCAGCGCGTGGGCTTCGGGCGGCTCGGCGCGCTCGAACCTTTCGGCGACGACGAGGGCGCGTGTGTACAGCCCGAGCCGCGAGACGGCTTCGCGGAGGAAGACGGACTTTTTCTGGTTGGCTTCAAAGAGTACGGCCTTGAGGTCGGGGCGCGCGACGAGGCAGGGGAGCGCGGGCAGTCCGGCGCCGGAGCCTACGTCAACGAAGGTCGCGCCCGTCGGCAGGAAGGCGAGCGCCGCGAGCGATTCGAGGACGTGACGCGTGGCGAACTCTTCGGGCGCGCACGGCGCGACGAGGTGGAGCCGCGCGTTCCACGCCGCGACCAGCCCGAAGTAATCGCCGAGCCGCGCGCGTGCCTCCGCGTCGAGCGAAACGCCGTGGCCGGTCGAGTGCCGCGCCAGCGCTTTGTCAAACTCGCCGCGTGATGATAGTTTTCGTTCGTCCATCTCCCCGAACACCGATAAAGAAGCTTAGCGGATGTCCGAAGCAAAAAACAGTCGCGTCCCAGACACGCGCACGCTCGCCTCCGAGCACGAGCGGCTCGGGCGCGCGGCGGTCGAGCTTGTCGCCGACTACGCGCGCGCGCTCGACGACGCCCCGGTCTGCTCGACCGCCACGCCCGAAGAACTCGTCGCGCTCTTCGACGAAGCCCTCCCGGTCGAAGGGACGAGCGCGGACGAGATTTTCGAGCGCGTGCGTCGCGACCTCATCCCGCACGCGATGAACATCCCCAGCCCGCGTTACTTCGGCCTCTTCAACCCGACGCCGCTCCCCGTCGCGGTCTGGGCCGACGCGGTCGCCTCGGCCATCAACCAGAACGGCGCGGCGTGGCGCAACTCGCCATCGGTCTCGGTCGTCGAGGCGCAGGTGCTCCGCTGGCTCTGCCAACTCGTCGGCTACGGCCCCGAGGCGTTCGGCACGCTGACGAGCGGCGGCTCCGAGGCCAACCTCGTCGGCCTCAAGTGCGCGCGCGACCGCGCCGTCCGTGGCGCGCGCGACCGGGGCTTGCGGACGAACGGCGCCAGCGACCTCGTCGTCTACGCCTCCGAACAGTGCCACTACTCCTTCGTCAAGAGCGTGGACATCCTCGGCCTCGGCCGCGAGAATTTGCGAAAGATAGACACCGACTCGCGCTTCCACATCCGCACAGACCTCCTGCGCCGAGGCATCGAAAAGGACTTGGCCGCAGGGAACACGCCCGTCTGCGTCGCGGGCGCGGCGGGCGCGACCTCGACCGGCGTCGTCGATCCGCTGGACGAGCTGGCCGACATCGCGCGCGAGTTCAAGCTCTGGTTCCACGTTGACGCGGCCTACGGCGGCGCGCTCGCCTTCTCGGAGAAGCACCGCGCGCGCCTGCGCGGGATGGAGCGCGCCGACTCAATCGCCTTCGACCCGCACAAGTGGATGTTCGTCCCGTTCGAGTGCGGCGCGCTTTTGGTGCGCGGCGGCAGGCGCGTACTGCGCGACGCCTTCGACATCACGCCCGAGTATTTGAGCGAGGAGCGCGGCGGCGCGGATGTCGAGTACGACTTCTTCCGCTACGGCCAGTTGGGGACGCGGCGCGGGATGGCGCTCAAGGTCTGGGCCGCGCTCAAGTCGCTCGGCGTGCGCGGCTACGCCGAGGTGATCGACAGACAGATTGAGCTGGTCGAACACCTCGCCGCGCGCTTCGACGCGCTGGAAGAGTTCGAGCGCGTGGGCGAGGTCGAGACCGCGCTCTGCTGCGTGCGCTTCCTCCCGGCGTGGGCGCGCGCGAAGACTCCGGCCGAGCAGGACGAGTTGCAGCGCGCCCTGCAACAGCGCGTCGAGCGCTCGGGCGGCGCGTGGCTGGCGACGACCGTCCTGCACGGCCGGCGCGCGCTGCGCATCAACGTCAACAGCTTCCTGACCGAACGCCGCCACGTTGACTATCTGGTAGAATTGCTGAGGACCGAAGGCGCGAAGTTAATTCAGGGAGGACAGGGTTCATGAAGTTCACACGGACGCGGGACGCGGCGCTCTGCCTCGCCGTTTTTCTGCTCGCGCTGGCGCCCGCGGCCGTCCACGCGCAGCGCGAGAAGAAGTTCGGCAAGCCCGTCGCCAGCACGACGCAGCGCTCGCTCCCGGCGCTCAAGTCGCGCGACGAGTTCGACAAGCTGGCGCGCGTCTACACCGACCAGCCCTACGCGCTGCCGCACGTCATCTTTGTCATCGACCGCAAAGACGGCAACAAAATCTACTACGTCAACTCGCAGCGCTTCCGCTTCCACAAGGACTTCGTTAACGGCACGTACCTCTCGCTGGAGCGCGGCTACGAGTTCTTCAAGAACAACTACCTCAACGAGAACCGCCGCTTCATCCTCGGCACGGTTGCGTGGCAGGCGCCGGTCAAGCGCTACACCTTCGAGTACTGGGAGGGCGACCTCGCGACCGCCCAACTGATTAAGACGACGGCCGACGTGATCGGGAAGACCTTCTTCGAGCCGGTCGCCTACAAGCCGAACTCTTTGAGGCAGGAGCAGGAGGCGGCGAAGGTCGCGGGGCTCGACCGCGTCACGCAGAGCGACATCGCGCGCGAGCAGGAGTACCAGGCGCTCAACGTCGCGAAGGGCCTCGGCCGCATCCACGTCATCGACAAGCTGGACGACCACGTCGAGATCGGCTCGAACGAGATACTCGTGCTGAACGAGGTGCCGCTCAGCCTGCCGCCCGTCGCGGGCGTCATCATCTCGAAGCCCTCGACGCCGCTCTCGCACATCAACCTGCTGGTGAAGGGCTGGGGCGTGCCCAACGCCTACATCAAGGACGCGCACGAGCTTCTGAAGCAGTACGACGGCTGGTGGGTCTCGTTCGAGACGATGCCGGACAAGTACTCCATCAAGCGCGCCGACCTCAACCAGATCGACGAGTATCAGAAGCGGCTCGCGGAACTCAAGAAGGTGATGACGCCGCGCTTCAACCTCGAAGAGCGGCGGCTGCTCGACCTCGCGCAGCAGCGCGCGCGGATGGCCGACGCCTACGGCTCGAAGTCGGCCAACCTCGGCGAGGTGGCGCGCTCGCGCCTGCTGGGCGTGACGGTGCCGGCGGGCTTCGGCATCCCGATCTACTACTACGACCGGTTCGTCAAAGAGAACAAGCTCGAAGAGGCCGTCTTCGAGATGATGAACGACCAGCGGTTCGTCCACGACCCGCCCTACCGGCGCGAGCGTCTGGCCGCGATGCGCGAGCGGTTCAAGGCGGGGAAGGTGAGTGACGAGCTGCGCGCGGCGCTCTTGAAGAAGGCGCGCGCCGAGTACGCGGGCAAGGGCTTGTTCGTCCGCAGCTCGTCGAACGTCGAAGACCTGCCGAACTTCAACGGCGCCGGCCTCTACGACACCGTGCCGAACGTCAAGGAGGACGAGAAGCTCTTGGAGGCGGTCAAGACCGTCTGGGCGTCGCTCTGGAACTTCGAGGCGTACGAGGCGCGCGAGCGCGCCAACATCGACCACTCGAAGGCGTTCATGGGCGTGCTGGTGCAGGAGGGCGTCAACGCCGACAGCGCGGGCGTGATGATTACGACCGACCCGTTCGACTCGGAGAACCGCGGCGCCATCTACATCAGCGCCAAGCGGGGCCTCGGCATCAAGGTCGTCGAGGGCAAGCGCATCCCAGAGCAGTTGCTCTTCCTGCCGCGCGCCAATCAGGTGAAGGTTCTGACGCGCTCGGAGGAGGAGAGCCTGCTCACCTTCGACGAGGCGGGCGGCGTCAAGGAGATTCCCATCTCGGGCGAGCGGGCGGTGCTCACCGACGACGTGGTGAGAAAACTGGTGCGCGCGGCCGGCCGCATCAAGAATCTTTTCGGCGGTCGCGAACAGGACATCGAGTGGGTCTACATGCGCGGGCAGATTTACATCGTGCAGTCGCGCCCGTTCGTCCAGGGGGGCTGAATTTCTATGGAGACGGGCCGGGACACAGGACGCGCGGCGGCCGCCACGGCGCTCACGCTGCTGCTCGCGCTCTCCGCGCTTCAGGCGGGCTGCCGGAGGGAAGCGCGGCCGGGCGACGGCGGCGCGGGCGCGCAGGCGTCGGCGACGCCGGGCGCGACCGCGGGCGACGCGGCGCCGGCCGACTTGGGGCGACTCGGCGCGGAGATCGAGCGGCTTGAGCGGCAGGCCGAGCGCAACCCTGCGGACGAGGAGACGCGCGACGAGTTGGCGCGCCTCTACGTGCGGCGCGGCAACGCGCTGCGCGCCGCGGGGCAGACGCGCGCGGCGCTCGCGGACTACCAGAGCGCGCTCCGCCTCGACCCCGACAACGGCGAGGCGCAGTCCGGGGCCGCGGCCGTCAACGAACAGGCCGGCGGCGGGCAGCAGGAGGACGAGAACGGCGCGCCCGTCCCGCTCCCCATCACGCCCAACGTCGCCGACGAGGACGGGAAGCCGGCCGCGACGCCGACGCCGAAAAAGCCGTGAACCGCGAACCGTAAGCCGTGACGAGAAGAGGACTGCTTTTCTCTCGTCACGGCTTACGGTTCGCGGTTCACGGCCTTTGACGGTTCACGCATCAACGATGCTCATCATTCCGGCAATCGATTTGAGGGACGGGAAGTGCGTGCGCCTGACGCAGGGGCGGCGCGAGGACGTGAAGGTCTACGACGGCGAGGCCGCCGAGATCGCGAAGGGGTTCGAGGACGCGGGCGCCCGGATGATTCACGTCGTGGATTTGGACGGCGCGTTCGCCGACAGGAACTCGCAGAACCGCAAGGTCGTCCGCCGCATTATCCGTTCGGTCGGCATCCCCGTGCAGTTCGGCGGCGGCCTGCGCAGCGTCACGGACGTGCAGCAGATGATCGAGTTCGGCGCGGCGCAGGTCGTCGTCGGCACCGTCGCCGCCGAGTCGCCCGAGACGTTAGAGAAGTTCGTCCAGCTCTTCGGCTTCCGCGTCTGCGTCGGCATCGACGCGCGCGACGGCCTCGTCCTCACGCACGGCTGGGAGAAGGGCGGGCGCCTGACCGCCGCCGTGCTCGCCCGCCGCGTGGCCGACGCGGGCGTTGACCGCATCGTCTACACCGACGTTTCGCGCGACGGGATGCTCGCCGGCCCGAACCTCGAACAGACGTGCGCCATCGCGCGCGAGTCGGGCTTGAGGGTGACGGCCTCGGGCGGCGTCTCGTCGCTCGAAGACTTGCGGAGCCTGAAGACCATCACGAAGTGCGGCGTCGATAGCGTCATCGTCGGCAAGGCTTTGTACGAGGGGCGATTCACCTTGAAGGAGGCTTTGAAGGCCGCATGAGTGAAGTTGTCGGGAACATCTTCGCCGAAAAGATACTCGAAGGGCGCGTCGCCTTCGTCACGGGCGGCGGGACGGGGATCACGGGCGGCGTGGCGCGCGCGCTCGCCGAGGCCGGGGGGCGCGTCGCCCTGGTCAGCCGCAAGCTCGAACACCTCGAACCGGCGGCGGCGAAGATTAACGAGGCCGGCGGCGAGGCGCTCGCCGTGGCGGCGGACGTGCGCGACTTCGCGGCCGTCGAGCGCGCCGTCGCCGCGACCGTCGAGCGCTTTGGCGGGATAGACATCGCGGTCAACGGCGCGGCCGGCAACTTCCTGTGCAGCGCCGAGGAACTGTCGCCCAACGGCTTCGGGACGGTCGTGGACATCGACCTCAAGGGCACGTTCAACGTCTGCCGCGCGGCCTTCGACGAGTTGAAGAAGCGGCGCGGGCAGATTCTCAACATCAGCGCGACGCTCCACTACGTCGGCACGCCGATGCAGCTCCACGTCTCGGCGGCGAAGGCGGGCGTGGACGCGCTGACGCGCAACCTCGCGGTCGAGTGGGGGCGCCACGGCATCCGCTCGAACGCCATCGCGCCCGGCCCCATCGAGGACACCGAGGGCATGACCCGGCTCGTCCCCGAGCAGGTCAAGGAGCGCCTGCGGCGCAACATCCCGCTCGGGCGCTTCGGCCGCATCCGCGACATCGAGCGGTGCGCCGTCTTCCTCTGCTCGGACGCCGCCGCGTTCATCAACGGCGCCGTCATCGTCGTGGACGGCGGCCACTGGCTCGCCTCGAACCGGATGGTCGGCTGAAGCTCAAATAACTTTCCATGATTGGAATCCAGCCGGCGACATTCGAGGAGTTCGAGCATGAGGCCGCGCGCGGCAACGTCGTGCCCGTCGTGCGGAGCGTGCTCGCCGACTTGCAGACGCCGGTCGGCGCGTTCCTGCGCGTGGCCGAGGGCGCGTCGCACGCCTTCCTGCTCGAATCGGTCGAGGGCGGCGAGCGCATCGCGCGCCACTCCTTCATCGGCGCCGCGCCGGAGTTGGTCGTCCGCGGGCGCGGCGACACGACCCTCGTCCAGATGGGCGAGCTGACGGAAGAGCTGCGCGGCGTGCGCGCGACCGACTTCGTGCGCGACTACTTCCGCGCGCGGCGTCTGGCGCGGCGGCCGGGGTTGGCGCCGATGGCGGGCGGCGCGGTCGGCTACCTCGCCTACGACGCGGCGCGCTGGTTCGAGCCGGTGTTGGAGGGCGACTTGAAGCCGGGCGCGGGGCGCGACGACGCGGTCTTCATGTTCTTCCGCACCGTGCTCGCCTTCGACCGCGTGCGCCAGCAGATAGAGATCACGTCGGTCGTGATGACCGAGGAGGCGGGCGAGAACCGCGAACGCCTGCGCGCGCTCTACGACGAGGCGGTCGAGGAGACGGCGCGGGTCGAGGGGCTGCTCGCGGGCGCGGCGGTCGCGCCGGGCGGGAACGCGGACGACGGCGGCGGCGTCAAAGAGGCGGGGAAGGGCTTCGAGTCGAACTGGACGCGCGAGGGCTTCGAGGCGGGCGTGGCCCAAATCAAGGAGCACATCGCGGCCGGCGACTGTTATCAGGCCGTGCTCTCGCAGCGATTCTCGAAGCCGTGCGTCGTTGACCCCGTCCAGATTTACCGCGCGCTGCGCGCGACCAACCCGTCGCCGTACATGTACTTTCTCAGGCTCGGGGGCGAGTCGGTCGTCGGCGCCTCGCCCGAGATGCTGGTGCGCTGCCGGGGTCAGCGGCTCGACTACCGCCCCATCGCGGGCACGCGCAAGCGCGGCGCGACCGAGACCGAGGACTGGCTGCTCGGCGAGGAGTTGTCGGCCGACGAGAAGGAGGTCGCCGAGCACACGATGCTCGTCGATCTGGGGCGCAACGACTTGGGGCGCGTCTCGGACTACGGCTCGGTCGAGGTCAGCGAGTTGATGACCATCGAGCGCTACTCGCACGTGATGCACCTCGTCACCTCTCTGCGCGCGCGCCTGCGCGACGACCGCGACCGCTTCGACGCGCTGGCGGCCTGCTTCCCGGCCGGCACCGTGACCGGCGCGCCGAAGGTGCGCTCGATGCAGATCATCGGCGGGTTGGAGCCGGACGCGCGCGGCGTCTACGCGGGCGCGGTGCTCTACGTGGACTACGCCGACAACCTCGACTCGTGCATCGCCATCCGCACGGTCGTCGTCCGCGACGGCGCGGCGCACGTCCAGGCCGGCGCCGGCATCGTCGCCGACTCGGTGCCCGAGCGCGAGTACGAGGAGACGGTCAACAAGGCGCGCGCCGTCTTGAACGCAATCCGGATGGCGGAGAGGGGACTGTGAAAGCTACTGCCTACGGCCTGACACTTTTTGCCTTCTGCCTTTCGCTCAACGCCTGCGGCGGCGGCGGGGGCGACCGCCCCGTCAGCCCCGAGACGGCGCGGCGCGAGATTTTTCTGCGCGGGTACGCGTACAAAGAGGACGACTTCCTGAACGCGGCGAAGGAGGGGAAGGAGGTCGGCGTCAAGCTCTTCCTCATCGCGGGGATGAGCCCCGAGGCGCGCAACGCCGAGGGCGAGACGGCGCTGCTGCTCGCCACGCGCAACGACCGCGCGAAGGCCGTGCGCGCGCTGCTTGAGAAGGGCGCCGACGTGAACGGGCGCGACCGGCGCGGCTTCACGCCGCTGATGCGCGCCGTCCTGAACGGCTCGGACGAGACGGTCAAAACCCTCCTCGAATTCAAGCCCGACCTGAACGCGCAGACGACCGACCCGGAGACGAAAGGCTCGTCCGCGCTGATGTACGCGGTCTCGAAGGATCGCGGCGAGGTGGTCGATCTGCTGCTCGACGCCGGCGCCGACGTTAACCAGTTGGACGAGCAGGTCGGCACGGCGCTGATGTGGGCCGTCTACTACGACCGCGAAGACATCACGGCGAAGCTTCTGGCGCGCGGCGCCGACCCGAACATCGTCAACGGGGGCGGCGGCACGCCGCTGATGACGGCGGCGCTCAAAGGCAACCCGCGCGTCGTGCAACTCCTGCTCGAACGCGGCGCGAACCCCGCGCTCAAGGACAAGACGGGCAAGACCGCCCTCGCCTACGCCTCGGACGCGCGACGCCCGGAGGCGCTGCAACTGCTCCGCGCGGCGGGGGCGAAGAAGAAGGGCTGAAGAATTTAGAATTTGAGAGTTGAAATTGAAGTTTGAGTTTTTGAGATGGGCGAGAAGGTTCTGCTGGTAGACAACTACGACTCGTTCACCTACAACCTCGTGCAGTATCTGGGCGAGCTTGGGGCGGAGGTCGAGGTGCGGCGCAACGACGAGGTGACGGTCAGGGAGGTCGAGAACGAGATACGCCCCGACCGCGTCGTCGTCTCGCCGGGGCCGGGGACGCCGGACGAGGCGGGCGTCTCTCTGGAGATGATTGCGGCGCTCGCCGGCCACGTGCCCGTGCTCGGCGTGTGCCTCGGCCATCAGGCCATCGGGCAGATTTTCGGCGGGCGCGTCGTGCGCGGCCCCGAGCCGGTTCACGGCAAGCCGGCCGAGATTTGCCACGACGGGCGGACGATCTTCGAGGGTCTCGAATACCGCTTCGCGGCCGCGCGCTATCACTCGCTCGTCGTCGAGCGCGAGAGTCTGCCCGACTGTCTCGAAGTCTCGGCCACGACGCCCGACGGCGTCATCATGGGTCTGCGCCACCGCCGCCTCAAAGTCGAGGGCGTCCAGTTCCACCCCGAATCGATCCTGACGACCGAGGGCAAACGCCTGCTCGCCAACTTCCTGAAGCTGTAAGCCGATGAGCGACGAAGCAAGCAGACAGAGGACGCTGCCGTCGTGGCTTTTGCCGACGCCCGCGCGCAGGGACGAGCGCGCGGGGCCGCCGCTGCGCGACTTCACGCTGCGGCTGATGCGCGGCGAGGACTTGCGGCGCGACGAGGCGGAGTCTCTCTTGGACGCGCTGCTCGACGGCGCGGCGACCGACGCGCAGATCGGCGCGGCGCTCGTCGCGCTGGCCGTCAAAGGCGAGACCGTCGAGGAGTTGGCGGGTCTCGCCTCCGCCATGCGCCGCCGCGCCGTCCGCATACGAAGTCGCCACGCGCGCTTCATCGACACGGCCGGGACGGGTTCGAGCACGGCCAAGACCTTCAACGTCTCGACCGCCGCGGCCTTCGTCATCGCGGGCGCCGGCCTGCCCGTCGCCAAGCACGGGAGCCGGGCCGCGACCAGCCGCTCCGGCTCGGCCGACGTGCTCGGTGCGCTCGGCGTCGAGGTGACGGCCGCGCCCGAAGTCTCCGAAGGGTGTCTGGACGCGCTGGGCGTCTGCTTCATGTTCGCGCCGCTCTACCACGGCGCGACGGCGCGCGTCGCGGGCGTCCGGCGCGAGCTGGGCGTGCACACGACCTTCAACCTGCTGGGGCCGCTGACCAACCCCGCGGGCGCGCCGCGTCAAATCATCGGCGTGTGGCACGAGGCGCTGGTCGAGCCGCTGGCGCACACGCTCCGCGCGCTCGGGACGGAGCGCGCGTGGGTCGTGCACGGGCTGGACGGTCTGGACGAGGTCACGCTCGACGGGCGCACGAAGGTCGCGGAGGCGTCCGCCGGCGGGGTGCGCGTCTTCGAGGTCGGGCCCGAGGACTTCGGGCTTGAGCCGTCCACGCTCGCCGCCCTGCGCGGCGGCGACGCCGTCGAGAACGCGCGCGTGATTCGCTCGGTGCTCTCGGGCGAGCGGCGCGACGCGGCGCGCTCGCTCGTCGTCGCCAACGCAGCCGCCGCGCTCTTCGTCGGCGGCGAGGCAGAAGACCTGCGCGGGGCCGCGCGGCTCGCCGAGCGGAGCATCGACACCGGCGCCGCGCTCGAAAAGCTTGAGGCGCTCGTCCGCGCGTCGAAGGGTTGAGTCGGGATGAAGCCGAAAGATTTTCTGTCAACGATCATCGAGCGGAAGCGCGAACGCGTGACCGGGGCACGCGCCGCGCGCTCTCTCGAAGATGTGCGGAGCGCGGCCTTCGCGGCGAGGGAGTCGGCGCGGCGGCACGCGCTGCGCGCGGCGGTCGGGGAGGCGGGGCGCGTCAACGTCATCGCGGAGTTTAAGCGCGCGTCGCCGTCGAAGGGCGAGATTCGCGCGGGCGCTTCCGCCGGCGAGACCGCGCGCGCCTACGAGCGCGGCGGCGCGGCGGCCGTCTCCGTGCTGACCGAGGAAGATTTCTTCCGCGGCTCGCTGCGCGACCTTGCGGAGGTGAAGGCGGCCGTGCGGCTCCCGGTGCTCAGGAAGGACTTCGTCTTCGAGGAGTATCAGGTCTTCGAGTCGGCCGCGGCCGGCGCCGACGCCCTGCTGCTCATAGTCGCCGCGCTCGACGACGAGACGCTCGCCGCGCTGCTCCGTCTCGCCGAAGACGAACTCGGCATGGACGCCCTCGTCGAAGTCCACACCGCCGACGAGCTGGAACGCGCGGCGAGAGCGGGCGCGCGAATCGTCGGCGTCAACAACCGCGACCTGCGCACGTTCGAGGTCTCGCTCGAAACCTCGGTCGCGCTGGCCGCGCGCGCGCCCGTGGGCTTGATGCTCGTGAGCGAGAGCGGCATCCGCGACGTCGCGGACGTGGAGCGGCTGCGCGCCCACGGCTTCGGCGCCTTCCTCGTCGGCGAGACGCTGATGCGCGCCGAGAGTCCCGAGGCGGCGCTGCGGTCTCTGACCGGCGTGGGTTTTTGAGATTTCGGGCGGGCGGCACTTCGGGGACAACGAATGACGAGGGTTAAGGTCTGCGGCATCACGAATCTTGAGGACGCGCTGGCGGCCATTGAAGCCGGGGCCGAGTTGCTCGGCTTCAACTTCTACGCGCGCAGCCCGCGCTACGTCACGGCCGCGGACGCGCGCCGCGTCGTCGAGCGCCTGCCCGAAGGCGTCGAGTGCGTCGGCGTCTTCGTCAACGAGGCCGCGCCCGAGACGGTCGAGCGCATCGCCGTCGAGGCAGGACTAGGCGCCGCCCAGCTTCACGGCGACGAGACGCCGGAGTTCTGCCGCGCGCTCCGCGGGCTGACGACCATCAAGGCGCTGCGCGTCGGCGCGGATTACACGCCAGAGTCGGCGGCCGGTTACCCGACCGACGCCGTGCTGCTCGACGCTTACGTCGCGGGCGAGTGGGGCGGGACGGGTCACACCTTCGACTGGTCGCTCGCGCGCCGCACGCGTGAAGCCGTGCCCCGACTTATCCTCGCCGGCGGACTCAAACCCGACAACGTCGCCGAAGCGGTCGCCGCCGTCCGCCCCCACGCCGTTGACGTGTGCAGCGGCGTCGAGACCGCGCCCGGCCGCAAAAGCCTCCGCCTTATGCGCCGCTTCGTCGAACGAATCAAGGAAGTAGATAGTAGACAGTAGGCTCCGCCCGACGGACGTTGCGGCTGACAGCCCGGCCGCCCGGCTGAAAAGGTTTTTCTACTGACTACTGACTACCGACTGCTGTCTACTTCTTACTTGACTCCCATCCCACCCAATCGGTTATGCTGGCGTCGAACTGGCAAGGGGTTTCGGAACTTCGCCGAAAACGTGTGCCCCGACTTTACCTCCCGCCGCCCCCCTGATGCCCGACGCGTACTTGCGCCCGAGTTCCCCCAAATGACTGCAACAGCAAGAACCACAGGCCGCCGCCAGCCTACGCGCGACCAGGGACGCCTCCTGCTCGTCACGGACGACCCGCGTCTCGCCGGTCACGTGGCCGGGCTGGAAGAGCGCGGCTTCGTCGTCGCGGGCGTCGCGGGCGGGGCGAAGGCGCTCGTCGCGCTCCAGCGCACGCGCCCGCACGTCGTCGTCGCCGACGCCGCGCTCAAAGGCATCAGCGCGGCCGAGCTGACGCGGATGCTCTCCGACCAGCAGGTGGCCGTCCCCGTCGTGCTCGCCGGGCTTGACCCTTCGACCGGCGAGCGGCGCGGCGCGGCGATGGAGGCGGGCGCCTCCGACTACTTCCAACTCCCCGAAGAGTTCGCGCTCCTGGCCGCGCGCGCCTCACAACTCGTCGCGCACCGCCTGACCGTTGACCGCCTGCGCGCGGAGGCCGATCAGGACTACCTGACGGGGCTTGCCAACCGGCGCCGCTTCCGCAAGGCGCTCGGGCAGGAGGTCGAGCGCTGGCGGCGCTACGGCGTGCCGTGCGCGCTCCTGATGCTCGACATCGACCACATGAAGCGCGTCAACGACACGCACGGCCACCCGGCCGGCGACCGCGTCATCCGCTTCATCGCCGACGTGCTCGCCGAACTCTCGCGCGACAACGACACGGCCGCCCGCATCGGCGGCGAAGAGTTCGCGCTGCTTCTGGCGGGGACGGACGGCGCGAAGGCTTCGGTCGTCGCCGAGCGCGTGCGCCTCGCCGTCGCCGAACATCCGCTGACCGAGGTCGGCAGCGTCACCGTCAGCCTCGGCGTCGCCGCGTGCCCCTCGAACGCGCTCACCGAGCGCGAGCTGTTCTCCGCGAGCGACGCGGCGCTCTATCAGGCCAAGCGAGCCGGCCGCAATCGCGGCGTCCTCGCCGGCACGTACGAGCAGCCCCTCGGCGCGGCCCCGGCCGGCGCGCCGGCGGCCGACGTTTCGTAAACGGCCGCGCGTGAGCTAAACTTTCGGCACCGTTTCAAAGTCGCGGCGGCCGGCGCTCGTTTGGCG